>NZ_JAKRDT010000059.1:0-512 GCF_022347385.1 Corynebacterium tuberculostearicum | reverse complement strand
TGCCGCTACGGCGTGAGCTACCGCGACCTCGAAGAAATGATGACCGAGCGGGGTGTGCCAGTCGATCACACCACGATCTACCGCTGGGTGCAGAAATACGCCCCTGAGCTGGATAAGCACACTCGCTGGTACCGGCAGGTACCCGACTGGCAGGCCCGGTCCTGGCGGGTGGATGAGACCTATATCCGGGTCGGCGGCACGTGGTGCTATCTCTACCGGGCTATTACCGCCGGTGGGCAGACCTTAGACTTCTACCTCTCACCAAAACGGAATGTGGCTGCGGCCAAGCGTTTCCTGGCCAAGACGCTGCGATCGAATACGACAGCCGGGTCCCCGCGGGTCATCAACACCGACAAGGCACCAGCTCTGGCCAAGGCAATATCCGAGCTGAAGGCGGAGGGAATCTGCCCTCAGACGGTGGAGCACCGGCAGGTGAAATACCTGAACAACGTTCTCGAGGGAGATCATGGCCGACTTAAAAGAATCCTGGGACCGAAGGGGGCGTTCAAAAA
>NZ_JAKRDT010000058.1:0-532 GCF_022347385.1 Corynebacterium tuberculostearicum | reverse complement strand
GGGTTAAACGACAAAATGTGTTGTTTTCCGGCGTGTCGGGGTAAACGACATTTTGTGTTGGTGGACTGCGTGGTTTAGGGCACGTGGCCTTTGCGTATTCCCATAGAGTGGTTGTAGGCACTGTCGAAAGTTGCTGGTCGGCCGTATTCAAGGCCGCTGGTGGCTTGTGTTTCTTGGCTGGCTAGGGTGTCCACTTTGGCATGTGGGTCTGCCCCCTGATGCGTCCACTTTCCTGGGTCGGTCTCTAGCGCGAGTGTCAGTGGCTTTACAGGCGTTCCATCGCCTTCGCTGGCGGATTGGTGCTTGTAGTCCCGTAATTTTGGTGCACACCCCGCTACAGACGGGGCATCGAGGATGATTCTTACTCATCCATTCATCGTGGACCTCAGCGCTTAGCACATCAGCACGCCCCGGGCGGTATTTCAGGTCCGAGGCTGCGTTATCCCTCCGGATAAGTGAAATAATCCTAATATCAGCAGGCTAGGCGGGCTAAACATATAACTTCACCAACACATCCTGTCGTTTAGGCCGG
>NZ_JAKRDT010000057.1:0-557 GCF_022347385.1 Corynebacterium tuberculostearicum | reverse complement strand
TGAAGTGTCCCAGGTTTTGTTCCGTCTGAGTAGATGGGAAAATCTGGAATATGCCAAGAAAATTTGACCAGGATGCAAAGGACCGTGTGGTCCGTCTTGTAGAGGACCGTATCTTGGCGGAAAATATGTCGATGCAAGCCGCGTGCAAGGCAGTAGCTCCAAAGTTGGGGGTTTCATGGCACACGGCTCGTCAGTGGACCCAGCAGGCCCGTCGTGCGGGAAGCATCCCAGAACCTGTGCCTGAAGACTTGGCCGCGGAAAACGCGAGGCTACGCCGTGAAAATCAAGAGCTACGCGACACCAATGAGCTACTGAAGGCTGCCTCGGCTTTTTTCGCGTCGGAACTCGACCCAAAACGTCGGAAATGATCCGGTTCATCGATGAGTATCGGGATCGTTTCTCCATCGAGTTCATTTGCGAGACGTTAAACACCCACCGTGTTGGCGGTTTCATCACGTCCCGTGGATACCGCCAATCAAAAGCCCGTGGTATGAGTGCCCGCAGTCTTCGTGACGCTGCTCTAGTCGCGCACATCGCCGAGGTCCATGAAGAAAATT
>NZ_JAKRDT010000056.1:0-568 GCF_022347385.1 Corynebacterium tuberculostearicum | reverse complement strand
ACGCTGTCCCACGACCGCCGATGAATCAGCTCATTTTTGTAGGAACCGTTGACGTTTTCGGCCAAAGCATTGTCATAGGAATCTCCTACTGTCCCGGTAGAGGCAGCAATTCCATACTCAGCCAGCCGTTCGTTGTAGACAATGCTGACGTACTGTGAGCCATGATCTGAATGATGAATCAGCCCCGTTGTTTCCTTCGCGCTGACAATCGCCTGATTAAGCGCCTGCAGCGGCAGCGCCTCGGTACGCATTGAATCAGATAGTGCCCACCCGACGATCCTTCGGGAGAACACGTCGGTAACAAAAGCGGTGTACACGAATCCTTTTCTAGTGCGCACATAAGTAATATCGGCCACCCACAATCGGGCCGGTGCCGGGGCGTTGAACTTGCGATTAACTAAATCAGGACGCAGATCTGGTCCCTTCGGCTTGCGGGTAGTAATAGGAGACTTACCTTTACCTTTGCCTCTGACTCCAGCAAGACGCATCAGGCGTGCGGTCTGCTCACGGCCAATGTCGATTCCTTCACGGCGCAGAGTATGCCACATCTTACGGATGCCGTAGACGC
>NZ_JAKRDT010000055.1:0-578 GCF_022347385.1 Corynebacterium tuberculostearicum | reverse complement strand
GTAATCGAGTCAGAGCGCCCGATCGCTCATGTGGCTAAGGAGATTGGCGTCTCCGCCGGGCTTTTAGGCCGGTGGGTCAAACTCGAGCGTGAACGCCGAGGGGCCTCGGATGGGATGAGTGAGGCGGATCTTCGTGCTGAGAATGCTCGTCTGCGCCGTGAGTTGGCGGAAGCCAAGATGGATAATGAGTTCTTGTCAAAAGCGACAGCCTTCTTCGCCGCGAAGCAACGCGAGCAGAAAAGTTCGAATTGATGCAGCAGGAGAAGGCAAACTACAGCATCAAACGCATGGCACGGCTATTAAAAGTGTCTCGGTCTGGATACTACAAATGGGCTGATACGCAGCAGAAGCGACTATCTGGCGAAAATGATCGTGCTGCATTTTACGATGGCGTTGACCGAAAGATTCATCAGATCTGGAAAGACTCCGATGAGGTTTATGGTGCTCCCCGGATCACCGCAGAACTTACCGAGCGCTACCAGATCACCCTGAATCGCAAGACTGTGGCTAAGCGGATGCGCCTGATGGGAATTGAAGGGATTTCACCGCGTGCCTTTGTCCCGGTGACAACGATTCAA
>NZ_JAKRDT010000054.1:0-749 GCF_022347385.1 Corynebacterium tuberculostearicum | reverse complement strand
GGACGCGGTGATCGTCAACCGGGTCTTCGAGACGGCCTGAGAACGCCGGCACGCAGCGGCCATCAGGAAATGAGAAACTGGGTCGTCTCGGCTCTCCGCCCAACTTTGCAACAGCACCCTGTAGATCTATATCCAGGGGTGATCAACCAACAAAACCGTGCAATACGGGTTACGGTTTAGGCTCCCGCCTCGCCTTGCGGCTCGTTGGGCTGCCGCCCAAATCAATAGATTTGGTTGCCACCAAAGACTCCACTACTTAAGGCACACACGCATTCTCACCGCCACCACGGGGAAAGAAAAACAATTAAAAATAAACCTCTCCTCAATTTCGACAACCTGACGCATCCGCCCACTCCCCTCTACGCCCACCGAGGACGTGTCCGGGACACTCCGTAGTGTGGTGGGCATGAACTTTTTCAACCGACTCCACGAGACTCTCACCCACCTAGAAAACGCTCTAGACAACGCTGCCCACCTGCAGGCGGGCAGGCCTGTCTTTGCCGTCATTGACACAGAGACCACGGGGTTTAACAAGCGATACGACCGCATCATTGAACTCGCCGTCGCCCGCTTTGATGAATCCTTCCGGCTTGTCGACCAGTGGCACACGTTGATTAATCCTGACGGCGGACCTGGCCCCCGTTAGGTAGACACCTGATATCCAGCCCGGTTGGGTTGGGAAGAAAGGTAATCTACCACCATGCCTAGGTACTCCGAACAGTTCAAACGTGATGCTGTAGCCCTCTACG
>NZ_JAKRDT010000053.1:0-857 GCF_022347385.1 Corynebacterium tuberculostearicum | reverse complement strand
GCAGTACCACCGCACCGCCCACAGGATGATGTCACGGGGGAAATGCCGACCGGAGAAGATGCCCATGGCTCTGATTATTTCACGCCGGTCTTTCTACTGCCCCAACTTTGCAACAGCACCCTCGTTAGCGATAGCGACCGAAAAATTATTAACGAAGAAGAGAAGTGCTTGATAAAGGATTATCCCCACGTTGCCTAGTCCATGCAGGGTTGTATCAGGGATGCGATGCCATCTTTTATTCTCATCTTCGCGTTCTTCTCGCCTAGGGGCTGATGGACGTCTTAAAGATAAGCGATTGAGGGCTTGTGTAACGAGGTGAAAGCCGATTAAAAACGGCACCCATTTAATATCGTTCGTTACTTGATGAGGCTGCTTCGACTTAACTTTCTTTTCTCCGGCTTGCTGCGGGGTGTTTTCTTGTGCGGTTTGAGATTCATCTACACTTTTGGACATAAGCACTCCTTTATAAGCCTCTCCCTTAACGAACGTATAGCTACGCCACGCTTGTGGTCTAGACTGCAAAGAATAGAGCCCTCGTCTAAGTTGGCTCTTCCAAAAGGCAGGGTCCAGAAGATAAACATCTTGCGTCAAGGAGTTGTAGAAAATGAAGTTCAATTTTGAGGTACCTGAACCGTTGCAGCTATCTGCACCTGTTTCATATTACGAAAATCTTCTGTCTGATTACCGATGCCGAGACATTTCATTTCTCAAGATGTCTACTACGAGTCAGGTTCTTGGTGAGGTTACCCTCGTTTAGTGGACACCCTATTTGTGCGGATCTTGTGTCCGTAGGAGAGGATGTTCATTGTGAGTCAACAGCGCAAGAAGTACACGCCGGAGTACCGGCGTGAAGCCGC
>NZ_JAKRDT010000052.1:0-1084 GCF_022347385.1 Corynebacterium tuberculostearicum | reverse complement strand
GGGCAGTGCTGTGTAGGCTTCTGCGGGGGTGGTTCTGTTTAGGGCTCTATGGGGGCGTTTGTGGTTGTAGTATTCGATGATTTCTTTTAGCTGAGAGTTGAGTTCATCGAGACTTTGAGCTGGTATTTTGCTTGCTAGGGCTAGTTTAAGGGTGTAGTGGAAGCGTTCAACTTTTCCTTGTGTTTGGGGGTGGTAGGGTTTACCGTTTTTCTGCTTGATTCCTAGGTCTATGAGCAGTTGCTCGAATCCGTTTCGCGCGGGGTTTGTCCGGTCTGTGCTGGTTGTGAATGCTCGGCCGTTGTCGGTGAGGGTGGACTGGGGGTAGCCGTGTGTCTGGCCTGCATTAATGAAGCTTTCTATGACGTTTCCCACGGTGGCATTGTTGTAGGCACAGCAGGAGATGATGAACCGGGAATGGTCGTCCAAGATGGTGAGGATAGCTACTCGCTTGTGACCTGCGATGGTCCAGTCACTGTAGTCCATTTGCCATGTTTCGTTGGGTTGATCTGCTTGAAATCGTATCCATGAGCTGCGAGGACGCTTTTGTGGTTGGGCGATGACGTGACCGTTGTTTGCGAGCACTCGGTGGATTGTGGATGGTGCTGGTGGTGGGTCGATTCCCTCTTGCTGCAAGTGCCAGCGAATTGTATGGGCTCCGGCGTTAGTGCCGCGTTCTGTGAGGTCCTGGCGCAGTTTAAGTATGCGGTCGACAGTGCTGGGGTTGAGCGCTCGGGGATTAGTGCGCGGGCGTTTAGAGCGTGGTTCTAGGCGGTTGATTCCGCCTTCTCGGTAGCGGGCTTGAAGTGTTCGGATCCATCTGGTGCTGACGCCGAAATGGTCAGCTGCTTCGGCTTGAGTCATGCCGGTAGCAAGCATGGTTTCGATGATGATTTTTGGGCTTGGTTTTGATTTCTGCTCCATTTTTAAAGCATGGAGGATCGATGTCTCGAGACATCACTTTTTGTCGCGGCCGGGCAAATTTAACTTCAGAGTTTTCTACCGGATCGATGTAATGAGACATTAGTGCTGGTTAGACCGGAACTATCTCATAAGACATGCGGAACGATGTCTCCGAACCAGACAC
>NZ_JAKRDT010000050.1:0-1162 GCF_022347385.1 Corynebacterium tuberculostearicum | reverse complement strand
GGGCCTGGCCCCCGGAAAGTAGACACGTCGGGGGTTAGCTATGCTGCTTGGGTCAGTGTAGCTGAATTAAGCGCCTCGAAGTCATCGGGGGCTAGAAGGTTGCACCAGGAGTGCCGTCTGCGCGTGTTGTAGCGCATGCACCATCGGAAGACTTCCTGGCGGCAGCTGATTGGACTTTCAAAGAGTTTCCTATCACGCAGTACTTCACGCTTTAAGGTGGCGTTAAAGGATTCTGCTAGGGCATTATCGGCACTCGTTCCCACTGCTCCCATGGATTGACGCACACCAAGCTGAGCGCAGTGGTCCCTAAATGCCTGTGAGGTGTACACACTGCCGTGATCGGAATGGAAAATTGCCCCTTTAAGGCTTCCGCGGACCTTTCTGGCATGAGACAAAGCTTCGATAACCAGCGATACCCGCATGTGATCGGCGAGTGCATGACCGACAAGTTTGCGAGAGTAGACGTCGATGACCGTGGCAAGGTACATGTTTTTGCCACCCTTACACGGCAGGTACGTAATGTCGCCAACATAGACGTGGTTTGGCCTGTCAGCGGTGAATTTGCGGCCCACTAAATCTGGCATGACGCGGTGACCAGGCTTACGCCTGGTAGTGACACATCGGCGGCGCTTGGTAAAGCCTTTAAGCCCCATGGATTTCATGATGCGTGCGACCTTCTTGTGATTGATCGGGCCGAAATCCGTATCACTGTTGAGGCTCGCAGCGATGCGTTTAGCACCATAAAGCCCGTGCTCATCATCAAAAGTGGTCTTGATTTTTGCACCAATAAGGGCATCGGAACACATCTTTAACCTGCGTTTTTCGCGGGTTTGCACCCACTTATAAAACGAGGAGCGATTGAGCTTTAACACGTGGCACATCCGCTTAACCGAGTACTCGGTTCGGTGGTCATAGACAAACTGGAAGCGGATTACCAGCGTGTCTCTTCGGCAAAATATTTCGCGGCCTTGCGCAGGATGTCGCGTTCTTCACGCAGCTTTGCGTTTTCGTTTTCTAGCTGGCGGATCCGCTCAGAATCAGTCGTCGCCTGAGCTTTATCACGCATGTTTTTCGAGTGGGCACGTTTGCCGGTGCCGTACTGCTTAAGCCAGGAATAAAGTGAAGAACGATTGATTCCTAGCTCTGCTGAAGCCGTGTGAAG
>NZ_JAKRDT010000004.1:0-155001 GCF_022347385.1 Corynebacterium tuberculostearicum | reverse complement strand
TTTAAGATGAGGTTTCGTTAAGGTCCCCTAAAGACGATAGGGTAGATAGGCCAGACCTGGAAGCACTGTAAGGTGTGAAGGCTACTGGTACTAATTGACCACAACAAACACCAACACACATCGGTGTAACACAACAAAAAAGTAAGAAGAAGAAACAGTCACTGTCGTGACCGCGTCCACTATGCAGTATCTGACACAACACCCAGAGCAAAAGGGCACCCAAAAAGGGTCCGAATGCTTCGTATGTTTGTCGGTGGTCAATAGCTGCAGGGAAACGCCCGGTCCCATTCCGAACCCGGAAGCTAAGCCTGCACACGCTGATGGTACTGCAACCGGGAGGTTGTGGGAGAGTAAGTCACCGCCGACACCAAACAACAAAAACAACTCAATACTCAAAGGGAAGAGGACGGACAACCACCGTCCTCTTCCTTTTTTCACGTTTTGCGGAACCCGGTGTTACTGCACGGAACTCGTGGCGAGCTGCATGCCGCCGTCTTTCGTCGTTGCTTAAGCTTATAGCCATTTGGGCGCCCAGGAGAACACTTCAGGACTCGCAACTGGTTGTGTTCCCGTCCTCGAGCTGTGCTTATTCCCGGGGATCTACGGATAAGGAATGGTTCGGTAACTTGCTCTTATCTAATCGTATAAAGCGTCTGTCTTGGTTCTACTTTTCGCCACGTGACAGTTTCACGGGCTACACAATAAATAGTATGACGGCTACGTGTGATCGATTAAGCGGTGCGTGTAGAGAGGAAGGGCGGACTCGAACTCCCGGTACTTTCCGCTGAGCGGGTCAGTGAATTCGATGTGCGTTGCTGTGAGATGCATTGGGATCCGCATATCCTCCGCGTCCTCGGGATAGATCTCTGGATAGACAGGATCACCCAGGATGGGTATTCCAGCTTGCCACATGTGGAGGCGCAATTGATGGGTCTTGCCCGTGGTGGGTGTAAGCGTGTATTTGCCTAATTGGGGCAGTTCACCGTGGATTTTTTCATATGGGGCCTTATCTATTAGTTCTACTGCGGCCAGAGTGGTAAATGCGTTGGGGCTTCCATCGCCTACGCGGCCTTGGATTTCGCCGGGGGTCTTGGTGAGGTGGGAGGCCCACTGGAGGGGCGTCGGCAAGCAGCGGTATTCGGCGATCGCCTGATAGGTCTTCTGTACCTTCTTTTCTGCAAATAAGGTTTGGTAGGCTCCCCGAACATCGCGATGTTTGGTGAATAACAAGATTCCAGACGTAAGTCTGTCGAGGCGGTGCGCCGGGGCAAGCTCGTTGTTACCTGTCATTCGACGCAGCTGAACTGTAGCGGTCTGTACGATGTGGCGTGCACGTGGCATGGTTGCCATAAACGGTGGCTTATCGGCGACGAGTATATGTTCATCCTCGAAGAGAATGGGGACGTCGTAAGGCACCGGTGTTTCGGGTGCCGGAATGCGGTAGAAAAAGACGTCCTCGTCGTTGCCTAATATTGAGTCCGGCCGAAGCTTGGTCTGATTGCGTAGGACAACCTCGCCAGAGTCGAAGCGCGCCTGGAGCGCCGAGGCGTCGTCGTCGGGGTGTCGATGGCGTTGTGCCGAAATTACTGCACTAAGAAAATCCCAGGCCGTTATGCCTGCCTCGGGAGTGCGCACGCGGGTTGGATTCAGACCGTCTTTAATCGGCAAAGGCGTGAAACCTTTTCGGCGATGTATTAATGTTTTGTCCATGGATTTTAACTCTCTCATTGAACCGGTTGTTGCCTTTTTCTCTGAAGGTATTGGTGCCGTAATTCGCACCGTCCTGGAGTTTGTGTACACCGTTATGTTCCCGTCGAATTCCGAGGCTGCAACCGTCAACCCTCAAGCCTAATCCGTACTACAATTAAGGTATAACCACCGAAAGGACACATCATGGCTAAGGAAGACATTGTAGTCGTTGCCGTTGACGGTTCGGATGCATCGAAGAATGCAGTACGTTGGGCCGCAAATACGGCTATGAAGCGCGAGATTCCACTGCGGATCGCATCTAGCTACACCATGCCACAGTTCCTGTACGCAGAGGGCATGGTTCCGCCAAAGGAGCTTTTTGACGACTTGCAGGCCGAGACCCTCGAGAAGATCGAGGAAGCCCGCGCCATCGCTCATGAAGTAGCCCCAGAGCTGAAGATTGGTCACACTGTGGCCGAGGGCTCCCCGATCGACATGCTGCTAGAAATGTCGCACGATGTCACCATGATCGTCATGGGCTCCCGCGGCATGGGTGGCCTGTCCGGCATGGTGATGGGTTCTGTCTCCGCTTCGGTAGTGTCCCACGCCTCTTGCCCGGTGGTCGTCGTTCGCGAGGATAATCATGTTACGGACTCCACCAAGTACGGCCCTGTCGTCGTTGGTGTGGATGGTTCCGAGGTTTCGCAGAAGGCCACGGCTTACGCATTCCGTGAGGCACAGGCCCGCGGTGCTGCTTTGATTGCCGTGCATACTTGGATGGATATGCAGGTGCAGGCTTCCTTGGCGGGTCTGTCGGCCGCCCAGTCCGAGTGGGCTGATATTGAAAAGGAGCAGAGTGAGCTTCTGACTGAGAATCTGAAGGAGCCGCGTGAGGAATACCCAGAGGTTGAGGTAAAGAAGCTCATTACCCGTGACCGTCCAGTGAGCGCTTTGACCGAGGCTGCAGAAGGCGCGCAGCTACTGGTTGTTGGTTCGCACGGTCGTGGCGGCTTTAAAGGTATGCTCCTGGGCTCGACCTCTCGCGCACTGTTGCAGTCCGCACCGTGCCCGATGATGGTTGTCCGTCCGGATGAGGAAAGCTAAAAGCTGCTGTTCATAGAGCGCTTCGCCCACAAGGGCGGGGCGCTCTTGTTGTTGTGGAGCCGCCTTAGGTAGTGTGCGCTCGTGTACGCTAAGGTATACCCGCTATTTTAGGAGGATTGCATGAATTTGGGACTGGGGCTTTTTAGCTCGATTGTTATTGGTATTATTGCCGGCTGGCTGGCAGAGAAGATTATGAAGCGCGACCACGGCCTGCTGACCAACCTTATTGTTGGTGTGCTGGGTGGCATCATCGGTGGCATGATTATCCACTTCCTGAACATTGAGGAAGGTGGATGGATCTTCTCCTTGATTGCCGCTACGGGTGGTGCTTGTATCCTGTTGTGGATCGTGGGGCTCATCAAGAAGTAGCCCGAATTTAATTCGCGTACAAACCGGTTTGTCTATAAAGTATAGATGAACCGGCTTTGTCGTTTTAGAGAGGAACCCATGGCAGAGAAGAAGTCGCGCCGTAATCGGCCCAGCCCGCGCAGCCGGCTGCTGGAATCAGCGACCAAGCTATTTACTACCGAAGGCATTCGTGTCATCGGAATCGACCGCATCCTGCGCGAGGCGGATGTGGCTAAAGCCTCTTTGTACTCCCTATTTGGTTCCAAAGACGCGCTGGTTATCGCCTATGTGGAAGCTTTGGATGAGAAGTTCCGCCAGGACTGGGAACAGCGCACCGCGGAGATGACGGATCCGGATCAGAAGATCCTGGCCTTTTTTGATAAGGCGATCGAAGAAGAACCCCAGCAGGAATTCCGCGGCTCCCACTTCTTGAATGCGGCCGGAGAGTATCCGCGCCCAGAAACCGAGGCGGAACACGGTATCGTGGCTGCCTGCGTTGAACACCGCAAATGGGTGCATTCCACCCTGACGGCCTTGCTGACAGAGCGCAATGGTTACCCATCGTCCTCGCAGGCGAGCCAGCTGTTGATTTTCCTGGATGGCGGCCGTGCGGGTGCTCGGCTCACCAAGGAGATTGGGCCGCTGCAGACGGCCCGCGACCTGGCTACTCAGATGCTTTCTGCTCCCCCTGCTGATTATTCGATTTAAGGTACTTTCGGGCCTCCATACGTAGCTGGCTGACCCGCTTCTTCTCCTCCTTGGAGAGAGCGGGTTCTTTTTCGCGCTTGCGCCAGCGGCGAATGCTTTCGCGGCGCATAGCGTGGACATCCTCAGTAAGCGGGTAGTCGCGGTGCAAAATGATCTCAAAGATAGCGGTTTGGATCAGCATGAAGAGATAGGCACAGCCCCAGTAAAGGATGATGGCCACTGGGATAGGTCCGGTTTGGGCTAGGTGCCACAGGAAGAAGGGGATTACCAACAGTAAAAAGCCCATGAGAATGAAGACGCGGCGGTTGACCTTCTGATCAAATTGGGTGGTACGGAAACTGCGCACCAAGGAAATGACAGAATTAGCCATGGTAAAGGCGATGGCGGCAATGAGGATGGGATTGATGAGATCACCGTGCTCGCGCGCGAAATCCGTCAGCGGAGCGCCGTAGAAGGTGGTTTCGCGGAAGGCCGAAACATCGGAGGCATTCAGCATGCCCACGGTGGTGGAGCCGCGCTCAATATTGGACATGCGCAGGAGCACTTGATAGAGGCCGATGAAGGCCGGAATCATGATGAGCGGGGGAACACAACCGGCTGCGGGGTTGTAGTTATAGCTCTTCATGAGGTTCTTTTCCTCTTGCATGAGCTCCGCCATCTCCTCGGTGGTGGTGGCGTTATTCATCTGCTTTTTGATGCGGTTATTCTCTGGGCGGATGAGTGCGCCGATGCGGGCGGAGCGTACGGAAATCCAGTTCAGGGGAACAACGACGCCGCGCACGGTGATAACCAGCAGGATGATGGAAATCAGCCAGGCGGTAGATTCACCGACGAAGCTGCTGATGAGCCAGTGCCAGAATTTCATGATTCCAGAAACCGGGTACATGAAGACTTCGTACATGCTCAACCTTTCATGGGCAGTATGGTTTAAGGCATGACTAAAGTTCTTGGGGAACTCATGCTAACCATTGGCGTGGTTCTTTTACTCTTTGCATTCTATGAAGCCTATTGGACAAATGTAGAATCCGGTCAGCTGCAGGAGGAGGCGAGCGCCCACCTCGACGAGCAATGGCGCAATCCGCGGCAGAAGTTGGAGCCGGAGTTGGGTGAGGCCTTCGCGCAGCTCTACATACCCACGTTCGGTTCCGACTACCGCTTCGCCATCATTGAGGGCACCAATGAAGATGACCTGCTGCGCGGCCCAGGCCGCTACGTGGATTCCCAGATGCCGGGGGAGATGGGCAATTTTGCGGTTGCGGGCCACCGCGTGGGCAAGGGCGCTCCCTTTAATGACTTGGGCAAGCTAGAGACCTGCGATGACATCGTGGTGGAGACGCAGAAGGAGCGAATTACCTATCGCGTATTGCCCATCGATGGCGAGCAGGCGGACTGTTTCAATGGAATTCCGCCGGAGTATTCGCACGTAGCTGGCCGGCATATTACGACGCCTGGCGACGTCTCGGTGACCAACCCCGTGCCAGAGTCGGACGCCGAACCGAGCCGCGAGATCTTGACCTTGACCACGTGTCACCCGCAGTTTTCCAACGCGGAGCGCATGATTGTGCACGCTATGGAAGTAGAAAAAGAGGAGAAATAATGTATCGCGCTTTGTGGAATCTCTTGCCAGGGCCGACGCCGGTGAAGGCCATCTTGGCCATTGCTATTGCGGTGGGAGTCTTCTTCCTACTTATGGAGGTTGTATTCCCGTGGCTGTCGCCGATGATGCCGTATAACGACGTCGCGGTCTAAAGACCCAAGTTGGCGATCGCTTCGTGGGCGATTTGCTCTGACTTAACGGTTTGTTGCTGGTTGCTCCACACCAGCACCGCGTGCGTGTCCTTTTGCACCGCGTACACGGCGTGCTCATTGACTACGCCCCGGCCACCTTCCCAGCCGTCGAAGGAGGCGGGTTCGGTGGCGTCGATAGGCGCGGCCCAATCCACTGCGGCGCGGGCGTCCTCGACCGTGGGCATATCGCGCACGATGACGGTGGCCTGTGGCTCGTCCTGGTAGGACCAAAAGACGCAGGCAGGGGTGGGAAAGCGCGTGTCGATGCCCTGCTTGGTCAGGCGCTGGCCGTTGGTTTCTTCGAGCCAGCCGGGGCCGATGTAGGGGCAATCGCTCCAGTCATTGACTTCCGCGGTTTGGGCGACGTTAACCTCTGGTGCCTCCGAAGCCTCCGGAGTCACCGTGGTGGTGGGTGCAGGGGTGGGCGCGGATGAATCGCAGCCGGCGATCCCAAAGGTGGCTAGGGCGAGTAGGGGAAGTAGGCTTTTGCGCATGAGCTCCACAATAGACCGGGATACCGACGCGTTGCGCACCGGCATCCATATCCTGACCGCTGGCCTGCTGGTGGTGGGCATTTTTACCTCCGCGCGGATGCCGCTTTCGCAAGCGATCATCAACCTGTTGCTTTTGGTGGGCTTTGCGGCGGTGTACTTCGCAGGATCGGTATACGGGGAATATTGGGCAAGACCGGTGCGCTACCTGTGGCTGTGCATCCTCTCGGTGCTGTGGGTGGCGGACCTGTTCGTAGCACCGGCAGCAATCTATCTGGTGTTCGCCATGTTTTTCTTGTACCTCACGGTGCTGGACATGGCGGCGGGCATCGCGTGCGTCATCGTTGCCTCGATCATCACCGTGGTGGTGCAGATTCCGCAGGGTCTGACCTTCGGCGGCGTCATGGGGCCGGCGGTCTCGGCGCTGGTGACGATAGCGATCACCTACGCCTTCCGGACGCTGTCGCGGATGAATAAAGAGTTGATTGAAACCCGTTCGCAGCTGGCAGCCACGGAGCGCGATGCCGGCATGGTGGCCGAACGTCAGCGCATTGCGCACGAGATTCATGACACCCTTGCCCAGGGACTATCCTCCATTCAAATGCTCCTGCATTCGGCGGACCGGGATCTGGATAAGCAGGACGCGGACAAGGCGCGAGAGCGCATCGAGCTGGCCCGCAGGACGGCCGCGGATAATTTGCACGAGGCGCGCGCCATGATTGCTGCCCTGCAGCCGCCGACGCTCAATGAGACATCCCTTGAGGCCGCGTTGACCCGTATGGCGGAAAATTTCGGCGCTACCGGAGATATTCACGTCGAGGTGGAATCCGAAGGAGAGGTACAGCAGCTGCCCATGAAGGTAGAGGCGGCGCTGCTGCGGATTGCGCAGGGCGCTGTGGGGAACGTCGTCAAGCATGCAGAGGCAAGCCGTGCCCGGATCACGGTGACCTATGAGGGTGACGAGGTGCGCCTGGATGTGGTGGATAACGGCAAGGGCTTTGATCCGGCCGCGGTGGAAAGCACCCCGGCTGGGCTCGGGCATATTGGGCTGGCCGCAATTAGGCGCCGCGCCCAGGAGCTAGGTGGGGAGGTCATTATTGAATCCGCGCCGGGGGAGGGCACTGCCGTGTCAGTTAGTATGCCCTTAGGCAACCGGGTAGATTAAACTTTTGGTTGACAATGACATCGATAGGAGGAATGTCGTGATTCGGGTCCTATTGGCAGATGACCACGAAATCGTCCGCCTGGGTCTGCGCTCCGTGCTTGAGGGCGCAGAGGATATCGACGTCGTAGGGGAGGTCGCTACGGCCGACGCTGCGGTGTCGGCAGCGCAGGCGGGCGGCATCGATGTCATTTTGATGGACCTGCGCTTCGGTGCGGGCGTGGAAGGGACCCGCGTTATGGGCGGCGCGGAGGCAACCGCGCAGATTCGCTCCGCGATGGCCACCCCGCCCAAGGTCCTCGTGGTTACCAACTATGACACTGATGCGGATATCCTCGGCGCTATCGAAGCCGGTGCCGTGGGCTATTTGCTCAAGGATGCACCACCCCAGGAGCTGCTGGCCGCAGTGCGCTCGACTGCGGAGGGCGATTCGGCGCTATCTCCCATCGTGGCCGATAGGCTGATGACCCGCGTGCGGACGCCACGCACTTCGCTCACGCCGCGTGAGCTGGAGGTCTTGCAGCTGGTAGCAGCGGGTGCGTCGAACCGGCAGATTGGCCAGGACCTCATGCTGTCTGAGGCCACGGTGAAGTCCCACCTTGTGCACATTTATGACAAGTTGGGTGTGCGCTCGCGCACCTCCGCCGTGGCGGCAGCGCGCGAGCAGGGCGTGCTTTAATTAGCGGCGTTATACGCCTCGATGACGTCCTGCGGAATCTTTCCGCGGTGCGCCACTGGCAGGCCTTGGGTGCGCGCCCATTCGCGGATTTGGCTGGGGTTGGCCCGCTGCGCATCGAGGGCGGGGGCAATCCGGGCGGCGTCCACGTAGGGGGCGAGCAGATTATGGAAATGCCGCGCGTTATCCGTGGAGAGATCGATAAGGTAATTTTGACCGTTTACGCTGAAGCGAACGACTTCTAGCTGGTCTTCAGGGATTAGGGTGTGGTCCAAGTCGTCGTAAAATTGGGTTACTTCGCGGCGGGACATATTTCCTCCAATTTTAGAAATTGCGCACCAAGCACAGAGAGCATAAACGGTGTTTAAGGGGTAGGGCGGTTAGAAGATTATCAGCAACTTTTTCTGGCCGAAAATACTTTTCCCGAAAAATCTCGGATCTTTATAGAAAATAAATAAACGCCACCACCGAATTGGGGGCGGTGGCGGCGTGAATATTTTTACTGGGCCAAGCGCTGCTGGATTTCCGCAGTAATGGAGTCGATTTCCGAGCTAATGGTCTTGTGAGCGCGGCGGCGCTGCTGCTCGGTCATGAACTCGGCATTATCGATGGCGGAGTCTACTTCCTGCAGGCGGTCGCGCACATTGCGCTTGAAGCCGGCCGGAACGTCCGTGTTATCGAGGGAGTTGCGGATGCCGGCGGTGCGGGCCTTGAGCGGCGCACCGTAGCCGGAGAAGGAAGCCATCTGATCCGAGCTCACGCCCGCCTTAGCGGCCTTGCGCTTTTCGCCTTCGGTCTTCAAGCCCACGTAGCCGCGGTAGAGGAGCGGCAGCAGCAGGGGCGCGGCGGTGCGCAGCGCACCGGCGTAGCGCTTGACGTTATCGGAGTTAAAGCGGCCGGCCTTGAGCTTGGCTAGCTCATTCTTGGCCATCTTCTCCTCGTGCTTGCGGCGCTTCTTGAGGCCCTTTTCCTCCGACTTAATGAGGTGCTTTTCCTGCTTGGCCAGGAGCTTTTGCTGGCGGCGGCGGTCCTTAGACTGTGCCTTTACCTCTGCCTTGGCGCGGGTCTTGGCGGCCTTTGCCTGTGCGCGTGCTTCTTGGCGGGCCTTTTTAACTTTCTTCAGAATGCTCATTAAATTTCCCTCACGTTTGATCGAGTCTGGATTCAACTTTACCTTGCCGTTCTATTAAGCTCACCCGGTGTGGAGGATGTGGTTGTTGCTTCGGACCTTGTGGGGTGCCGCTACCGCTTAGTACAGCGGCGCGCGCACCCCGAGATGCCGCGTACCCATGCCTCGATTGCCCGGGCGGAACGCCACGCGGCCGCAGTGGAGGCCGTCATGGAGATGTTTCCCCGCAAGGGCTCTGGCCGGTTCCGCCGCATCGATCTGGAAGGCGATGAGTGGGAGCGCTCCATGCGCACCCTTGAGGCCTTAGCTTCCGGGTATACGCACATCACCAACGCGGTCTTCGCCACCGCGGAGTGGATGGTGCGCGTGGATTTGCTGCTGCGCGAAGGTGATAAGTACACCCCAATTATCGTGTCCAATCACCGTGTGGCCCGCAAGAATGACACTAAGACGACGCTGGCGGTGCCCACCCACCGCTTGGGTTTGAGCGAGCCGCTTGAGGCGCCGTATAAACTGCGCCACCACTCGGTAGATGGTTACCGCTTAGCGTTTGCCGCCCGTGCTTTGCAGGATCTCGGACTCGATTCCGGCCGGGGCGGGGCCATCGGCCAGGACCGCACCCGGGCATTTTTTACGGAAACAGCCAAGTTTGATCTGGAACGCGCCTGGAATCAGCCGCTTCCTACCGCCCCGGTGCGGGTCAAGGAGTGTGCGAGCTGCCGCTTTTGGTCTTTGTGCGAGCAAGAGCTGGTGGCGGCGGATGATATTTCGCTTTTCCTATCCGGCGACCGCGCTAAGCCTTACCGCGAGCGCGGGATTACTACCGTGCAGGCGCTTATCGACGCCGATCTGGGCGAGCCCTCCCGCCTTGCTGCTGCCTGGCGCGCCGGGGAAGTGTTGCTGCGCCGCGGCGACGTGCACGCTCCGCGCGCAGACGTGGAGGTGGATGTGGATATGGAAGCTTACCTGGACCAGGGCGCGTACCTATGGGGAGCCTGGCACGACGGTAACTACGTTCCGTTCGTTACGTGGGAGCCGTTGGGCGGGCGTGCCGAGGCGGAAAACTTTGCGGCGTTCTGGCGCTGGTTGATGGATGTGCGTGCTAAGGCCCATGCGGAGGGCAAAACCTTTGCTGCATATTGCTACTCGGCCCACGGCGAGAACCACTGGATGCGCATGTCTGCGCAGCGCTTCCGCGAGGTGGATGAGCGGGAGGTAGAAGAGTTTATCTCTTCACCGGAGTGGGTGGATATGTTCGCCCACGTCAAACGATCCTTCGCCGGCCCCTTCGGCCTAGGCCTGAAGGTAGTCGCCCCGGAAGCGGGGTTTACGTGGCCAGAAGAAGACTTCGACGGCGAAGAATCCGTGAATGCGCGCCGCGAGGCGTTAGCCGGTGACTTCGTGGCGCGGCAGCGCTTGCTGGACTATAACTCCGGCGACGTCCAGGCCACCCGCGCGGTCCGCGAGTGGATGGATGCCGGCGCGCCGGGTACTACAGCGCTGTAAATAGGGCGTAGATGACCGCGAGGATCGCGATGCCCGCATAGACCTGGTTCCATTCTGGCCCCGGCTTCGGATCCGGGCCCTCCGCCTTCTTCATCAGGACCTGCTTCTGGGCCTTGACCGCCCGGGCGATGAGCACGGGGTAGACCGCCAGGGGCAGGATGCACAAGAGGGAGGCGACCACCTTAAGCAGGGAAATATCGGTGCCGATCCAGATGAGCAGCCCACCGTTGACGAGGGTGGCGCGCAGGAGGCCGAGTTTGTCCAGTTGCTGCAAGCCCGCCCGGACGGCAGCGGGGCCGCCACCCATGGTGCTGGGCAAGAGGTAGCTCATCACGCCGATGAGTAGTTGACCGGCAAACCCCACCAGCAAGGCGAGGGTGGGCAGCGCCGGCTCGGGTATAAAGAAATGCTGCACCGTGTAGTACACCAAAGACAGCACCAGCCATAACGAGGCCATGAGCACGGAGACCGAGGCAAAGGTGATGCGATCGCGCGGGTCCTTAGCCACCGTCAGTACATTGGCGAGCCACTGCTGCAAGCTCAGCGCCCAACCGCAGCAGTAGGCGATAAGGCCCAACTCAGGGAAGCCGAGGAAAGCGCCCACGATGGTGGCAACCACACCGACGGCGAGCAGCGCAAAGGAGGAGTGCATGTGGCGATTAATACCTTGGGTGCGCCAGATGGAGGGAAAAAGGATAGTGAGAGAGCCGGCCGCGGCCAAGCCGATGAATCCGCCGATATTGGCGGCGATATGGGCGAGCAGTAGCGTGGGCTGGCCGGGGGAGACGGCCAGCAGGCCGCCAAAGATGGCACCCACCGGCAGGCACAGGGCGGAAAGAACATAGGCGCCCACCACGGGGCGGAAGCGCTTATCTTTGGCACCGCGCCATTGCTGGAAGAGAGATACCGCATGCCAGAGCATCATCAATCCAATGAGCGTGGCGCCCACCTGGGTGACGATCCAGTGTTGGGACCAGAACTCCATGAGGATTTGGCCGATTAACGCGAGGATGATTCCGGCATTGAGGCCATAGATGCGGGCCAATTGGGTAGGTCGAGTGGATTCGGGGAGGCGCTGTTGGGTGAATTTCTCCGTTAGGTGTTGGGACCACACGATGATGCTATTGCTCACCAGTCCGAGGGTGAATAGGTGAATGAGTACCCACCGGTAGTTCGGAACCAAGGTATGCGTTGCACCCACGAGGATGAAGACCATCATCCACAGGGATACGGGACGGGAGGCCTTGCGGTGCCATGTCCGCGCCGACCACTTATTCTCAGGCATAAAACCGATTTTAGTCGGTTTTAATCTTGGTCCAAGTCAGCGCGGTAAGGGCGAGGGCTACGGCGGTGAAGAAGGCGATGAAGAAGGGCCACGATAGGGCGTCGAAAAGCAGGCCGGCACATGCGCCCACCACAGAAGAGCCAAAGTAATAGCAGAACACGTACATCGAGGAAGCCTCCGCGCGGTCGTGGGTGGCAATCTGGCCCACCCACCCGGAGGCGGTGGAGTGTACGGCGAAAAAGCCCACGGTAAAAGCGATCATGCCGAGAAGCGTCAGCGGAAGGTTACCGGCACACAACGCGATGCCCACAGTAAAAAGCGCGGCCGAGCCGCACAGGGTTTTTCCGTGGCCGATTCGGGCCACTAGCGCTCCAGCCCGAGCCGAGGACCAGGTGCCAGAAAGGTAGAAGAGGAAAGCCAAGCCGGCGAGCGAAGGCGCCAGGCCAAAATCATCGATGAGCCGGAAGGTTAAGAAGTTATACATGGAGACAAACGTGCCCATGGACAGGAATGCGGTGAGAAAGAGCAAGGCCAAATCCCGGTTGGCCCAATGGCCCAAGAGCGCCCGGCTTTCGGTCTTGAGATGGATGGATTTAGGCCGGAAATTGCGTTGGGTAGGAAGCAGCAGCCAAGCCGTAATGGCAAAGGCGAGTGAGACCAGCGCTGAGCCGAAGAGCGCCCAGCGCCACGTGGAAATCTCCACCAGTCCGGTGGGGATGAGGCGGCCGGTAAGGCCACCGACGGAGGTGCCTGCAATGTATAGGCCCATGGCTCGCGGCAGGGCTTTGTCATCGAGTTCTTCAGAAAGCCATGCCATTGCGGTGGCGGGGGCGCCGGACAGCAGCGCACCCTGCAGGCCGCGCACCACGATGAGCTGCCATCCCTCTTGGGCGAGGGGAACAAGGAGCCCCACGCCGGTCGCGGCAACGGCCGAAATGAGCAGGATGCGTCCGCGGCCGAAACGTTCGGAGAGGATCGATGCGGGCACCACGCATAGTGCCAGCGCGCCCGTGGCGGCCGATACGGTCATGGCCGCCTCGGTGGAAGAAAGGCCCATGTTGTCTACCAGCGTGGGAAGGATGGCTTGGGTGGAATACAGGCTGGAGAATATAGCCAAGCCCACAAGGAGCATGGCCACCGTAGCGCGCCGCGTTCGAGTCATATCATTTAGCCTGCCCGGACACGCAGCATGTGTAAAATGTGGAAAATTACACTAATCGATGCGGAGTATGCATGAATGTGGAGGATGTCCGCGGCTTCCTCGCCGTGGTGGATCATGGCCGCGTGGGTGCTGCGGCCGATGAACTGGGGATCTCCCAATCCGCGCTGACCCGCCGCGTACAGCGCGTAGAAGCTAGTCTTGGCGCCCGTCTTTTCGAGCGCACTGGGCGCACCCTGCACGTGAACTCGCGCGGGAGGGCCTTTGCTGCGGCCGGGCGGGAAATGCTCCGCGCCTACCAAGTAGGGCGGGACGATGTTGCTCGCCTCATGGATCCAGAGCGCGGCACCGTGCGCCTAGATTTCATGCACTCGCTGGGCACCTGGCTGGTTCCGGACTTGCTCAAGAGCTATCGCGC
Organism: Corynebacterium tuberculostearicum; assembly: GCF_022347385.1. Classification (GTDB taxonomy): domain Bacteria; phylum Actinomycetota; class Actinomycetes; order Mycobacteriales; family Mycobacteriaceae; genus Corynebacterium; species Corynebacterium tuberculostearicum_M. The sequence goes on along the minus strand of NZ_JAKRDT010000004.1, from coordinate 141,538 downwards.
GCAGCACCCGCACGTGGATATTCGCCTCCATCAAGGCGCGGCGCAGGAGCTGGTGAGCAGGGTGGAAAACGGCGAATCCGACCTTGCCCTCGTGGGCCCTCGGCCTGATGCAGCCCTGGGCTGGCACCAGATAAAGGTGCAGCGACTAGGCCTTGCGGTGCCGGAAGGCCACTGGGCAGCGAATCGGCGGGAGGTGAAACTAGCGGAATTCGCTGCAGAACCCTTCATCGGCATGCTGCCGGGCTATGGCACGCGCATGCTTCTCGATGCCCTCGCGGACGACGCCGGCTTTAGCCCCCACCTCGTCTTCGAGTCAATGGAGCTTACTACCGTTGCGGGGCTGGTAGCGGCAGGACTCGGGGTGGCGCTCTTGCCGCTGGATGATCCCTATCTGCAGGTGGGGAGCCTGATCCCCCTCACGCCGCCAGCGTACCGCGAGCTCGGTTTGGTGTGGCGCGCCGGGGACGATGCGCCCCCAGTGCGGCAATTCCGGGAATTTATCCGGGCATAGAAAAAGCCGCCCCCGGAGGGGCGGCCGAAGTAACTAAAAGGAGTTACTTGGTGGCTGCAGCGAAACGCTCAGCAACGTCATCCCAGTTGAAGACGTTCCATACGGCCTTAACGTAGTCAGCCTTAACGTTCTTGTACTGCAGGTAGAAAGCGTGCTCCCACATATCCAGCATCAGCAGCGGGGTGAAGTTGATGGAGGTATTACCCTGCTGGTCAGTCAGCTGCTCGATGATCAGGCGGCCAGCAATGTGGTCGTAGCCCAGAACGGCCCAGCCGGAGCCCTGCAGGGAGGTAGCAGCGGCGGAGAAGTGAGCCTTGAACTTCTCAAAGGAGCCGAAGTCGCGGTTGATGGCCTCTGCCAGCTCGCCGGTTGGCTCGCCGCCACCGTTCGGGGACAGGTTCTTCCAGAAGATGGAGTGGTTGGTGTGGCCACCCAGGTTAAACGCCAAGTTCTTGGAGAGGGCGCGGATGCGATCCGGGTTAGCCTCACCGTTGCGCTCTTCCTCGAGTGCCTCGAGTGCAGCGTTAGCGCCAGCAACGTAGGTTGCGTGGTGCTTATCGTGGTGGAGCTCCATGATCTCTGCGGAGATGTGTGGCTCCAGTGCGTCGAATGCGTATGGGAGGTCAGGAAGTTCGTAAACAGCCATTTGTTAAATCCTTTCTTCGGGTACGTGTCCCGATGATAGGCACGGTTGAAAGATTTCGCCATGATTAATTCGAATTGTGGAACTAGCGCGAATATTAACTGGCCGCGGAATAGCTTTTCGCAGTACAATGTTGGGAAGAAGGAATAAGGAAGGAGCTATACCTCATGTGGATGTTTAAGCCGGAGCCCAAACTCGTTACTGCAGACGAGGCTCTGCCGGGTCGAACCGAGCCAATCCTAGACCCCGCCCCGCACGCCGTTTTAGGAACACCGATTACCGGACCGTGGAAGGACGGGCAGCGCTCCATTCTTATTGCGTTGGGATGTTTCTGGGGCGCGGAGAAGATGTTTTGGGAGACCGAAGGCGTGGATTCCACCTCGGTGGGCTATGCGGGCGGTACCACCCCGAATCCCACGTACTACGAGGTGTGCCGTGGGCTAACCAACCACGCCGAGGTAGTGGAGGTGGTCTATGACCCGCAGCGCGTCAGCCTGCGCGATCTTGTCGTACAAGCCCTAGAAGCGCACGATCCCACGCAGGGTTTCCGCCAGGGCAACGATGTAGGAACGCAATACCGCTCTGCTTTCTACCCACGCACGGAGGAAGAGCGCGCAGAAATCCAGGGCATCGTGGACTCCTATGCAGAGAAACTCAAGGAATTTGGATTTGGGGATACCACCACGGAGGTCAAACTCCTCTCTGAAACCGATTCTGGGGAGTACTACCTGGCTGAGGATGAGCATCAGCAGTACTTGCATAAGGTGCCCAATGGGTACTGCCCGCACCACAGTACTGGGGTGAAATGCGACTAAGCGTCGCGCCGGATAAAGCGAGCGATCTTTTTGGCCAACTTCGGCGTGAGCGATTGGCGGGATTGGGATCCTAAGACCTCATCCCAATACCAGAGCATTTCCTCAAAATAGTTGTGTCCGTGCCCGCCAGGGACGTTGAGGGAATTGATCTGGTCCAAACCAATTTGCCACCAGGTAATAAAAGGCACCCAATGCAGCTGCCGGAAGGTATCCGCGTGCAAAGCTTCCGGCTGTGGTTCATGGATCCAGGTGGGCCTGCGCACGAGAAGGTTGAGATCCCACCACACGATGGCGTCGGAAGCATGCTGGGCAATGAGCATGCGGGGTCGGCGCCAGGTATGGGCGTAGTCATTGCCAAAGGCGTCGTGCAGCGTATGGTCAGGGGCCGCGGCGTAGCGCACATGCTTGCCGCCATCGATAACGGGCAGGCGTTCTAGTGAACCAATATCCCGGCGCAGGCGCTGGGTAAAGTGCGTCATGCGCGGAGGCCCAGAAAAGACCGCGCCATTGCAGGCGGAAAGTAGGTCCTCCACATTATGGTAGTTATCCATAATGGCGTAGGCGCCAAGCGATTCACCTGCGAAATATAGCCGTGGGCGGTTTTCTTCCGGCAGCCTATCTATCTCTTCGTGTATCACCCGAATCAATTCGCGGGCCGCCTGCTTTGGCGCATTCTTATCCACGAGGTAGGAAAAAACCGAAGGCAGGTAGGAGTACTGCATGGTGACGGTGACGCAATCACCACCGGTCAAAAACTCATAGGAGCACGCACCCCAGTTATTGATCCATCCCGAGCCGGCGGGCATCTGGATAACAATAGTCTCTCGCCGCAAGGCACCGGTGCGTTCGAGTTCGGCGCGGATCTTTTCCGCGGATTGTTGGAAGGAGCGCCCTGGAATGTATCCGGCGTAGATGCGGATCGGTTCCTTTGCATCGGTTCCCGTCACTGTGCGGATATCGCGGGCGCGGGGGCCATTGGAGACAAAGCGGCGTCCCTGTTGTCCCAATGCCGACCACGGCTCGAGCGACCACGGACTGCCGGAGCGCTCCGGCTCCCACGGCATGGAGGTGCCGGGGAAAATCTGCTTATTTAACCGCTGCGCTTGGTGCGATAGCGAGCGCAGCCAGCGTCGAAAGACCACGCGGTCAGAAAGTGCAAACGCCGTGAGGCTCAGTCCCGCGGTAACCACCGGCCACGCAATGAGCGCCGGCACCCAGCGGCCCAGCTGGCGTGACAGTTTGGTGACGGCAAGCTGCGTGGCCTCCCCGATGAGTAGGAGCGTGCCGTAGCCTGCGGTGCCCGCAGCCAGGCCGATGGCCGCCGTGACGGGCCCGCGCACGAGCTGCTTATTGACCAACTCCGCCTGTTTTTTCTGATTGCGCAGCGAAAGCACGGCATTAAACGCAGTCCCGGCGCCAATAGCAAGGTGCACAATTTGTCGATGTTGAGGTCCGAGGCGGTCCTGCGGGCGCTTGCCAATGCGATTGAGCACGAAGCTTGTTGACGCCGCCCCTAGATGCCCGACGCCCTGCCCGATTGCCACGTTGGCGGCGGTCACCCACCACGGACGGGGCAGTAGGGAAGGCGAAACAGCAGCCCACGTCGCTAATTCCGCACCCAAAATTCCAGCCGACATATTGGGCGGTAAGGTTTGCCGGCTGGTCATACGGACGATGGGCGTGAGATCCGCGGCTACGCCAAGAGCGATTAGTGCAGCGCGGCGGAGTGCGCGTTTCATAATGCCCGATTCTCCCAGATTCCGGTGGGAATTTCAGTGTGAGACTTAGCCCGTGCAAAAATCTCCACAAAGTTGCACAATGGGGTCATGGCAAATCATGTAGGAAACAAAGTAGTTCTCATTGGCGCCGGCGATGTGGGAGTCGCTTACGCCTTCGCTCTCATCAACCAAAGCATCGTTGACCACCTGGCAATCATCGACATCGATGAAAAGAAGCTAGAAGGCAACGTCATGGACCTTAACCACGGTGTTGTGTGGGCCCCGACCCGCACCCGCGTCACCAAGGGCACCTACGCCGATTGCGCAGACGCCGATATGGTCGTCATCTGCGCTGGTGCCGCACAGAAGCCGGGTGAGACCCGCCTGGACCTGGTGGGCAAGAACGTCAAGATCATGAACAGCATCGTCTCCGATGTCATGGCGAATGACTTTGATGGCATCTTCTTGGTTGCCTCCAACCCAGTGGACATCCTGACCTACGCCGTATGGAAGGCTTCCGGCCTGGATCACAAGCGCGTCATCGGCTCCGGCACTGTGCTGGACTCCGCTCGTTTCCGCTACATGCTGGGCGAGCTGGAAGATGTTGCACCGAAGTCCGTACACGCCTACATCGTGGGCGAGCACGGCGATTCCGAGCTGCCGGCCGTCTCCACCGCCAATATCGCCGGTGTCCCGATGTCCAAGAAGCTGGACTCGGATCCGGAGTATGCAGAGCGCATCGAGAAGATCTTTGAAGACACCCGCGATGCCGCCTACTCCATCATTGACGCTAAGGGCTCCACTTCCTTCGGCATTGGCATGGGCCTGGCCCGCATCACCGCCGCCGTCATCCAGAACCAGGATGTGGCGCTGCCAGTATCTGCTTACCTGCAGGGCGAGTACGGCGTAGAGGATCTCTACATCGGCACCGCTGCCATCATCAACCGCTCCGGCATCGTGCGCGCGATTGAGCTGCAGCTCAGTGAACACGAAAAGGAGCGTTTCGATGCTTCTGCCAAGACCCTGAATGACATCAAGGAAGAGTTCTTCGGCTAGTGAAGATTGTCGCCCATAGGGGATACTCCGGAAAATATCCGGAGCTCTCCCCTCTAGCTTTTGAAAAAGCCCTAGATTTGCCAATTCACGGCGTCGAGTGCGATGTGCGCTTGACGCGCGATGGAAAAGTAGTGGTCCAGCACGATCCCACGTTGGACCGCACCGCAGGGCGTCCCGGCCGCATTTCCAAGATGGATTGGGAAGAATTGCGCGGCGTTGACATCGGTTCGGGCCAGCGCATGATGCTTCTCGACGAACTCTTGGAACTGCTCGAGGGCAAACCGCACCACCTTTATATCGAGACTAAGCACCCCTCTGGGCAGGGCGACATCCTGGAGGAGCAAACGGTGCTGCGCCTGCGTTATGCGGGGCTTTTCGATGACCCCCGGATCCACGTCATTTCCTTTTCCCACCACGCCATCCGCCGCATGCAGAATTTGGCGCCGCACATGGACCGGATCTATCTTCGCCGCGATTGGGAACGCCACGTCAACCGTCCCGATGTAATGCTGTCCAGGCCCACCGCGCTTGGCGTATCGTTGTTGCGCGCGAAGCTGCGTCCGGCGATTATCGGCGCGCAGGGATTGCCTACCTACCTGTGGACCGTAGACAAGCCGGAAGATATGAAGTGGGCGTGGGCTAACGGGGTAGATATGCTCGCCACCAACCAACCCGAAGTGGCCCTACATGCCATTGAGCTCTAGTAAGCAGGTATCTTGGAGGCATGGCCAAGAAGAAAAAGAACAAGGAACAGCTGCCTGAGGGCATGTCCCGCCGCCAGGCAAAGCTCGCTGCCCGCGCCAAGGAGCGCGCCGCCCTGGAAAAGGATCCCCGCCCCTACGGCGGACTTGCTGCGGAGGCCTCCCTGGTCGCCATGCAGGAGTTCGTCCCCTCCGCTTTTGCCAAGCTTGACGTTAAAGGCTGCGATAAGAACGTGTATGTAGCCACCGTCCTGCCGGGTGCTTCTGCTGCGCTTATTCGGGACACCGAATTTGGCGGCGATGCCTTCGTGGGCCTGCAGGTACAGTCCCACACCCACAACCCAGGCCGCGACCTCGCCTTCGCCCTTAACTGGGTGAAGAATAACGAGCCGGGCGCCACCCTGGAATCCACCGCGGCTGACGGTTCGGAGCCGAAGCTGGAGGAGCTTATCGATGCCCCCGCTACCCTCGACGTGCAGGTTCACCAGGACTTCGAATGGTGGATTCCGGAGGGAGCACAGGTCACCCCGCAGATTGCGCAGTCGCTACGCGCTGCTAATGATTCCGTCATCGAGTCCCACCAGGTGGGCGAGAACATCACCGGTGCGGCCTTCTGGGCAAATGCCGGCGGCGGCAAGGCCCACATCCGTTGGGTCCGCCCGAATGACGATGAATCCGCATTCCTGAATGCACTGGCGCGCGTCGCCGCCCGCGGCGAGCTGAACTTGGGCGAGGACACCAAGTTCGCCGGTGTCTTCCGCACCCACGGTCTCATCGCTCCGGTCTTCGACTTGGATCCAGAGGTTGACCACGCTTCCTATGAGGATCACCTCACCCGCGTGGACAAGGCATTGGAGGAAGAAATCTCTAATGATGCCCAGCTGAGCGCCGATGAGCGCAAGCAGCTAGAAAACATCAAGTCCCGCCAGGTGACCCTGCGCTAAAGACAGGAAAATGGCCCTTCCCCGGTAGAGGGAGGGCCATTTTTTGATCGCTATTTGAGGGAATCCCACAACCCGGCGGCTGCTTCATCGTCCCAGAGGACGACGTTGCCTACCTCGGTATCTTGGAATCCGCCGATGGGGACGGTCTCGGTGTCTACACCGGAGCCCATGGCCAGTGCCACGCGGGCGAGGTGCCAGACGTGGTCGCCCTCGCCCACGATGAACGAGGAGGCGGTGTGGTTGACCAAGGAGAAGGCGCGGAATGGGTTGATCAGGGTGGCTGGGGAAGCAACCTTGTCCAGCAATGCGGAGAAGAATTCGCGCTGTCGCTGCACGCGGTCAAGGTCACCCATGGCGGTGGCGCGGGTGCGCACGTAACCGAGGGCGTCGCGGCCCTTGAGCTTCTGGCAGCCATCTTGGAGATCAATGCCGGCCAGCGGGTCATTGATGGGTTCCTTCACGCATACGTCTACGCCGCCGACGGAGTCGACCACATTGGCCAGGCCGCCCATGCCGATCTCGGCATAGTGGTCGATGTGCAAACCGGTCGTGCCCTCGACGGTTTGGGCAAGCAGCTGCGGTCCACCGTAGGTAAAGGCGGCATTGATCTTGTCCATGCCAAAACCGGGGACTTCCACGTAGCTATCGCGTGGGATGGAAACGAGCTTGGCTTTACCGGTGCGAGGGATGTGCAGCAGCATGATGGTATCGGTGCGGCCCTCGCCCACATCACCACCGGTGCCGAGCTCAGCCTGCTGCTCCTCGCTGAGTCCTTGGCGGGAATCAGAGCCGACGAGCAACCAATTGGTGCCGGCGGTATTAGACACCTGTTCTTCTGGTAGCGCCTCGACGCGGGTGAGGCGGGCATCGGCCCAGAACATGAAGACGAGGTTGAATACCAGCAGGACGACGAGCGCCAAGCCAACGCACCCGAGGGCGCGCTTGGCTGGATTGACCTTTTTGCGCCGGCTGTGCGGGCGTTGCCGGGGTGCGGGGCGCGGTTCGGTACGACGAGGCGGGCGCTGCTGCGCGCGGTACTGGCTGGGGTAGCGGCTGGGTGTTGGTGGCGGAGTGCGGCGCGGGGGCTGTTGCTGTGGCTGCGGAGCGCGAAAGGATTGTTGCTCGGGTTCCACGCGCCGCGGCGCCGGGCGGGCGGAGGAACGGCGTCGAATGGGGCGGCCGTATCGATCCTTGAGGGGACGTCCATCGGCCCCAAGGACGAATTCAGTGGAGGAGTCATCGCCGGCGCGGCGGGCCTCCCTATGCGGATCTCGTCCTGATTCAGTCATGCGCTATACCTTACAAGGAGCAGGGAGCAACGCCTGGTTCGCGACGTCCCCTACAGGCATTTTCACAGGAAGGAATAACCCACGAATGCGACGGCGTCGATAAGAAAATGCGCTATGACCAGCGGCCATACCCGCCCCGTGCGGTGGTAGTAATAGCCGTAGATTAACCCCATGATGATATTGCCAAAGCCAGCGGAAACTCCCTGGTAGAGGTGGTAGGAACCGCGGAGAATGGAGCTTGCGGCCAGCGTGGCTGGCAGCGACCAGCGCGCCTGGCGCAAACGCGTCATCAGCCACATCACCACCACGGTTTCCTCCGCGAAGGCGTTGGCAGCGGCCTTGAGGAGGGAAACGGGAATTTCCACCCAAGCATTGGCGAAGTCGCCGGGGATGACCTCCTTGCTCCACCCCAAGTGCACCGCCGCGAAATACAGGGCGAGCCCCGGGATGCCAATGAGGGCGGCAAGCCCTGCTCCTTCTAGCCAGTCGCGGGCGCGGTGGGCACGGGGCACAAAGCGGTCCTTGGCCAGCAGGAAAAGCGCTAAGGCTCCATAGGAAAAGAGCACGGCGGACGAGCACAACTGCAGTCCCATATCCACCCAGGCAAGGGAGGATTGGCTGGAATTGAGCGTGACCGATTGCTCGTCGAGCCGCTGCGGCGCGGCCAGGGAATTGATGAGGTTTAACACCGCCCGCACCCCGGAAATGCCAAAGGTGAGGGTAAGGACGATGAGCAGTTCGGCGCGTAGGGACTTGGTCATGGGTGGAGGATGTGGGCGAGGCCGAGCAGGGCGGCGTCGGAAAGCGTAATGCCTCCCAGGTGCACGCCCACCGGCGGGTGATTGGGAACGGCCCATGGCACGGAAATGGCTGGCAGGCGGGCCATGTTGAAGAGGGAACCCCACGGAGACCACCGGGTCTGGGCCGCGAAATTCTCCGCATGGGGCAGGGACAGGAACGAACCAATACGCGGCGGGTCCGTGGTGAGCATTGGGGTGAGGATGGCATCGACGCCCCATTCCTGGGCCAGCAAGTCGGGCAGCCGCCGGACATGCGCCCGCGCCGCGGCCAGCTCAGCGGCGCTCACGCGCCGGCCCTGCTGAGCGATCCACTCGGCGTAGCCTGCCGCCGGGTTGAGCCCCGCCAAACGGGAGGTAAAGGTCGTGCGGAAATGCGCAAAGGTGGCCCGGGCCTGCGGATACGGGGAAATGGGCACCACGGTGAAGCCGGCAGCTTGTAGGCGTTGGGCGGCCTCGCGGGCGGCGCGCAGGTGGTGGGCATCGACGTTGGCGTCGCAAAACAGCGGCTCTACGAGCAGGCCAATGCGGGCGCGCGGGGTGATCATGCGGTGGCCATGCAGAAAGGCATTATCGGCCACGGTCCGGGTGATAAAGCCCTGCACACCCAGTTCATCACCTGCCGGTTTAAAGCCCACCACGCCGCAGGCCGCGGCCGGCACTCGGATGGAACCGCCGCCATCGCTGGCGTGCGCCGCGCGCAGCAACCCCCGCGCGACCTGTACCGCCGCACCGCCAGAGGAACCACCCGGAGTGCAGCCGGGATAGAGGGGATTATAGGGATGGGGCAGGCCTACTGGTTCCGTATCTACGCGCAGACCCAACTCCGGGGTGGAGGATTTACCGATGATGCGCGCACCCTGCTTCTCCAAGGCTTCAATAAAGGCATCGCTGCGCTCGGGGTAGTAGGTGCGATCGACATTTCCCAAGGTAGTAGGCATGCCGCGGACATCGCAGAGATCCTTAGCGGAGAGGACCCAGCCGCTCAGCCGGCCGCGGCCGGAGGGCTCGCGGTCCACATCTAGGTAGGTGAAACCGTGTTCCTCGGGGGCAAGACCGTGCAGATCCGCGCGGAGTTGTTCTACGGAAAAGTCCATGGGGCACCAGTCTAGTGGGCTAAGGTGACGTGCATGACTACCACCATCGCCTTCCTGGGGCCAGCCGGAACCTTCACGGAAGCGGCCGTGCATAAGTTTGCCGCGCACCTGCCGCAGGTAGAGACCATGCCGGTTGGCTCGCCTTCGGAGGCCGTGGCCGCCGTGCGCGCCGGGCACGCCGAGTACGCCTGCGTAGCCATTGAAAATTCCGTCGATGGCGCTGTGACCACCACCTTTGATGCGCTGGTTGAAGCCGAACCGGTGCAGATTTACCGCGAGGTGGATATCCCCGTGGCCTTTAGCATCATGACCCGGCAAGGCGCGGGCGACATTGCGCGGCTGAGCACCCACCCAGTGGCGTTCCAACAAATCCGCGGCTGGGTAAAGGACAATTTGCCGGAGGTAGAGTTCGTGCCGGCCAGTTCCAATGCCGCCGCGGCCGAGGCTGTAGCCCGTGGGGAAGCGGATGCAGCCGCAGCGCCAGCCAGGGCCGCCGAGATCTTTGGGCTGGAGACCATCGCCCAGGGCGTGGCGGACGTCGAGGGCGCCGCAACGCGCTTCGTCCTGGTGGGGCGTCCGGGAAAACCCACTGCAAGGACTGGCCAGGACCGCACCAGCGTCATCTTCACCCTGCCGAATGAACCGGGCAGCCTGGTGGGGGCATTGCAGGACTTTGCGCACCGCGGCGTGGACCTGTCCCGGATTGAGTCGCGCCCCACGCGGGAGGCCTTTGGCACGTACCGCTTCTACGTGGACCTCATTGGGCACATTGACGATCAGCCGGTGGCGGAGGCGCTGCGTGCGCTGTGGCTGCGGACAGAGGATTTGCTGTTCCTCGGCTCCTGGCCGGCGGCAACGCCCGCGGGCAAGCCACCGCGCGATCTGGCAGCGGCGGATGATTGGGTAGCGCGGGCATGCAGGGGCCAATAATCTAGAAGCATGCCCGGAAGAATTATCCTGCTGCGCCACGGCCAGACCTATTCCAATATTTCCCGCTACCTCGATACCCGCCCGCCCGGGGCAGAGCTTACCGAGCGCGGGCGCGACCAAGCTACGGAGGTAGGCCGTGAGCTAGCGCAGTTGGTGGGCGAGCGCGAGGTGGAATTTAAATGCTCCATTGCCCTGCGCGCTCAGCAGACCGCGATGCTGGCGGCACGCGCCTTTGAGCAGGAGCGCGGTATGCCGGAATTTTCCCAGCGCGTTGACGTAATTGCCGGCGTGCACGAAATTTTCGCCGGTGACTGGGAGATGGACGGCAGCGAGGATGCCCATAGGTCGCACATGGTGGCCATGCGTGGCTGGTGCGATGGCGAGCGCGGCGCCGGGATGGAAGGCGGCGAGACCTTGGATGATGTGCTGGCGCGCTACCAGCCGGTGCTGGAGGGCATTGCGGAGCAGCTTGCCGACGACCACGATGTCATCCTTGTCAGCCACGGCGCCGCTATCCGCGTGGTCACCAAGCACGCCACGGGTGTTGACGCCGACTTTGCCTATACCGGCTACCTGGCCAATTGCCGCTTTATGGTGATGGAACCGCGCGGCAAGGACTTCGGTGAGTGGACGTTAACTCGGTGGGCGGATACGGAGCTCTAGCCCCAGCCCAAGCGGTGCAGCTCCTCTTCTTCGAGGCCAAAATAATGGCCGAGTTCGTGGAATACGGTGACCTTAACCTGCTCTGCTAATTCTTCCTCGCTGCCGGACCAGCGCTGCAGCGTGTTCCGGTAAATGAAGATCGCATCGGGAAGGAAACCGGTGTGATCGAAGGTCCGGCGGGGCAATGCTACGCCCTCGTAGAGCCCTAGCAACATAGGGTTATCGGGATTTTCATCTTCGACCAAAATGACGAGGTTGCGCATGCGGCGCACGAATTCCTCGGGGACTTGATCCAGCGCCTCGTTGACCATCTCATCGAAGCGCTCTTCCGATACCTCGACCATTAGGGCGCTGGGGCCGGGGCGGGGGCGGCAGACTCGGGTGCCGGGCTCTTGTCCTTGTCCTCACGCAGTGGATTGCGCTCGGGGCGTTCCTCCGGCGGTTGGCCGTCGATAGTCAGCGCCTGGCGTCCACCGGTAGCGGAACCGGTGATGGCAGAGAAACCGCCGCCTTTGCGGGCATGCACAAGGGAGCAATTGACGGACTTGGTGCCGCCGTTCCACGAGGCCTCGGTGATAGAGCCCCAGAATGGTTGCAGCGTGGACTGGTAGAGCTGCTCCTCGCCGCCAAGGTAGTCCTCGGTGGCAGCGGTACACGTATCGGATAGGAACTTGTCCATATCCTTGCCGTCCGGGTAGCCGTCAGGGAACTGCTTGCCCACATCGATGACGGAAACGGTCTCCATCTGGTGGGGCTTGGCGCAGTCAACGACGTGCGGAACCTGCTTGTCATCGATGGCCAAGCACTCGCCCGGCTTGGCGAGGTTTGCCTGCTCGGAGGCCTCGACGTTGCCTGTAGTAAGCTGCGGTACGCCGTGATCATCGGTGGTTTGCAGGCCGCACAGCAAGGTGCGGTCGCCGCGATCCCAGGCGGACTGCGGCGGCAGAATGGACGCCACATCGTACTTACCATTCGGATCCCACTTACCGTGCAGATATCCCACAGTGGCGGATTCGCACAGCTCATCGCGCAATTGGTGTTGGCGAGTAAGCGCTGGGCGGTTGGCATCAGGGCCGAATTCGCTGGTGGGGTAGACGCTCAGGTCTTCGGTCTTGGAAACCTCGAAGCGGTGCTGTTCAGAGCACGGTACTTCCTTGAACCCGGTGGCGGAGCCATCCTGGGCGATGTCCCACGTCAAGCAAGCGCCGGCGGCCGCAGCGGTGAAGGGCTCCGGTTTAGGGGCGGCGGTTTCTGAAGTATCCCCGCTATTGTGCTGCTGGGCAGCGGTAGTGTCTTCGCCGCCCGATTTGTGGGAGCTGATAACGCCATAGATGCCCATGAAAACGGCCGCCGCGATTGCCGCAATCAAGACAATCTGGACGGCCACAGCGGAACGCCACGCAGGTGATTTCTTCATAAGGCCTTTAATCTTACCTTTTAAGCAGGGTGCTGGCTAGATACTGTTCTCCCTAGCCACCCGGGTAGTCAGCCGGTAGCGGTCGGTGCGGTAGACGGAGGAACACCACTCCACCGGCCTATCGCCCGAGCGGGAGTAGCGCACGATGTGCAGCAGTGGGGTGCCCACGGGGACGTCGAGAAGCGGAGCAGTGTCCGCATCGGCTGAAATCGCCGAGACCGTTTGATCCGCATCGGTGATGGGGATATCAAAGACGGAGTCGAGGATGGCGTAGACCGAATTGTAGGTGTCATTTTCTAGCAGGCTGGGCGCATACGTGGAGTTATACCAGCCGTCATCAATGGAGTAGGGCTCGCCATCGCCCAAGCGCAGGCGGCGCAGGTGAATATGTTCGGTTTGGGCAGGAGTATCAAAAAAGAGGGCGGCATCCTCCGGGGCGCTGCTGCGTCCGCTGGTAAGGATTTTGGAGGAGGCGGTGACGTCTTGTGCGCCCATCTCATCCGAGAATGAGGCCAGGTGGAGCCGGGAGACCAAGGGATTGGGCGCTACGAAGGTGCCCTTACCGCGGACGCGGCGCAATTTTCCGGCCGCGACAAGATCCCCGATGGCGCGGCGGACCGTGATTCGTGACACGCCATAGGTTTCTTCAAGAAGCCTCTCGCCGGGCAGGATATCGCCGGGTTTGAGGGTCGTGCGGCACAATTCTTCGAGGATATCGTGCAATTGGGTGTGTTTTGGAACGGGACCGTCCGTAATTGTGCGGGCGGGGAGCTGAACGGCGGACATAAAGCCATCATAATTCGCTGGTTATTACCACCGCAAGATGTTGTCAATACGCTAAACTTACATTCGTGATTGATCTCAAGCTACTCCGCGAAAACCCTGACGTTGTCCGTGCTTCCCAGGTGAACCGAGGTGAGGATCCCTCCCTCGTAGACCAGCTCTTGGAAGCTGATGAGCAGCGCCGCGCTGCTATCCAAAAGGCCGACGAACTGCGCTCTGAGCAGAAGGCTTTTGGTAAGAAGATCGGCCAAGCCTCCCCAGAGGAGCGTCCGGCACTGCTGGAGGGCTCCAATGAGCTGAAGGCTAAGGTCAAGGAGGCGGAAGAGGCACAGTCTGCCGCCGAGGCCAAGGTGGAAGAGCTACAGTACAAGCTCGATAACGTGGTCGAAGGTGCCCCGGCCGGCGGCGAAGATGACTTCGTAGTGGTCGAAGAAGTAGGCCAGATTCCTGAGTTCGACTTCGAGCCAAAGGACCACCTTGAGTTGGGCGAGTCCCTCGGTCTCATTGACGTCAAGCGCGGCGCTAAGGTAGGCGGCGCTCGTTTCTACTACCTCACTGGCGATGGCGCCTTCCTACAGCTGGGAATGCTGATGCTCGCGGCGCAGAAGGCGCGCGAAGCCGGTTTCAAGCTGATGATCCCGCCAGTTCTGGTTCGCCCAGACATTATGTCCGGCACCGGTTTCTTGGGCCAGCACTCCGATGAGGTTTATTACCTACCGGCCGATGATATGTACTTGGTAGGCACCTCTGAGGTGGCCCTTGCCGGTTACCACAAGGATGAGATCATCGACCTCTCCAATGGCCCGCTGCAGTATGCCGGCTGGTCCTCCTGCTTCCGCCGTGAGGCTGGCTCCCACGGTAAGGACACCCGCGGTATCCTGCGCGTCCACCAATTCGACAAGCTGGAAATGTTTGTCTACTGCAAGCCGGAAGACGCGGAAGAAATGCACCAGCGCCTTCTGTCCATGGAAAAGGACATGCTTGCAGCCATGGAACTGCCCTACCGCACCATCGACATCGCCGGTGGCGACCTCGGTTCTTCGGCGGCCCGCAAGTTCGACAATGAGGCTTGGGTTCCTACCCAAGGCACCTACCGTGAGCTGACCTCCACCTCGAACTGCACCACCTTCCAGGCTCGCCGCCTGTCCACTCGCTACCGCGACGAGAACGGCAAGACCCAGACCGCAGCTACCCTGAACGGCACGCTGGCGACTACCCGCTGGCTCGTCGCCATTCTGGAAAACCACCAGCAGGCCGACGGCTCCGTCGTTGTCCCTGAGGCCCTGCGCCCGTTCGTGGGCAAGGATGTCCTGACCCCGCAGTAAGTCCGCCGTCGTCCTGGAGAGTTATGAACGCTGCGACGAATTTCCTGTACCGCCAGATCACCCACATTGGCAGGGGGGTGACTCTGGCACAGGGATTAAAAATGCGCCTTTCGGGGGAAGAAAATATCCCCGATAAGGGCGGCGCGGTGTTGGTCTGCAACCACACCGGCTACATGGATTTCCTCTTCGGCGCCTTTTTGGCCTATCGCAAGAAGCGTCTGGTGCGCTTCTTGGCTAAGGCTGGAATCTTCAAAGCACCGGTGGCGGGTCCGTTGTTGAAGGCCATGCATCACGTGCCAGTTGACCGTATAGATGGCAGCGCCTCCTTCCGCCAAGCGGTACAGCTGGCCAAGGACGGCGAACTCGTGGGCGTGTTTTCTGAAGGCACAATTTCCCGCAGCTTTGAAATCCGCAGCATGAAAAGTGGCGCCTCCCGCATTGCCTATGAGGCGGGGGTGCCGGTAGTCCCACAGGTCATTTTTGGTTCGCAGCGCCTGTGGACCAAGGGACACAAAAAGAACCTGGGACGGACCAAGACCCCTGTCTTTATTACCGCCCTCGAACCGTACTATCCCACCGGCGATGCGGAGGCTGATACCGCGGAGATTCGACGCCGCATGCAAGAGGCATTGGAAGGGCTATGGGAACAGTACGAAGCCGAATTTGGACCCATGCCTGCCGGTGAATACTGGGTGCCCGCCCGTAAAGGTGGAGGGGCTCCTACCCTTGAAGAGGCAGAAGCTCGAGATGCTGAAGTAGAAACCGAGCGCCACCGCGTACGCCGGTTGCGCGACGATCTAGTGGGCCTCAAAGAACGCGTCTCGGTTACTACGGTTGACTTGGTGCGCAACCACATGGCCGCCGCCAAGGGAGCGGACGGGGAGGAGCCAAAGAATAAGGCGCGGACCGCCCCGGAGACCCTGGAGTGGATCAAGAACAACCTCAACGCCGTGGTAGAAGAGGCAACCCGCGGCTTGGATGAAGGTCGCGATAAGGTCGCGGATATCATGGCGCAGCTGAAGTCGGATGTGGCGCAAACCCAAGCGTCCATCACGGCCAGCAGTAAGGAGATATGGGCTGGTTCCGTAGCGGAGCAGGGCCTGTTGGCGGCAGCCACCCAATCCCGGCTTATCGTCTCGCGCTTGCCGCACCGCATGAAGGCGCAATTCTCTTCCATCCCCCGCGTGGTAGTGGCGCAGAGCAGCGCGCTGAATTGGGAAGATGGCGCGCTAACTCCGCGATTGCACAAGGCTTTGGCAGATATCTACCCGGCGGCCGAAGTCCTGATCGTGATATCACCCGCCGGTGAAGTGGAAGTTCCGCAAGCCGTGTGGAGCGTTGTCGTTGATGAGGACGCTGTGCAGCCGCGACTCGATACCGATGCACTGTCCGTCACTGCCGCGACTGCGGTACAAGGCGTGGAGCGCATCCTTGAGGATCTGCAAGCTAAACCGGAGGAGGCCCTGGTTTTTGCTAACGAGCCAGGAGATGAGGATTTCCTTGACCGGATGCCGGTGGTGGCTTTGGAAACTGCCCCTATCGAGGTGGTCAAAGGCGCTCAGGCGGTCACTTATTCTGCCGAGAAAGCCGGAATGTCCGAAGTGCTTGAAGCAATGGCGCGGTTAGCGCAGAAATAGCGAAGGATTTTCGTCCGCTTTGCACCCCCGCGAGGGGGTGGTTTTTCTTTTTGAATGTCTAAGTATTTTAAGAAAACTGACTGCTTACGGGCCTGAAAATTACGTGTGAGTAACCACATGTGTAACTCGCGTCCGTGACTCCTAACATAGATTTCAGGAGATAAAGTCTCTGCAGCCGCGGTGTGATACTTTCCACCGAAACCACAATTCACTGCTTTTGGCTGTGCTTTTGCCATCTCATTCATGGATTTATGGCGCAGGCACATGCAAGCACCAAGGAAGGAGATGCGGTCAGTAATGACCCAGCAAAGCAACCAATCCTTTAACCCCGAATACTTTGAAAATCTATGGAATGGGTACGCGGATGAGGACTACGACGTAGTCATCATCGGTGGCGGTTCCGTAGGCGCTGGTGCGGCAGCGGACGCCGCTACCCGCGGCCTCAAGACCGCCGTCATTGAGGCGCGCGACTTCGCCGCAGGTACCTCTTCTCGCTCCTCCAAGATGTTCCACGGTGGCCTGCGCTACCTGGCCATGTTTGACTTCCGCCTGGTGGCGGAGTCCCTCAAGGAGCGCGAGCTCAATATGTCCACCCTGGCACCCCACCTGGTTAAGCCGCTGAAGTTTATCTTCCCGCTGACCCACCACGTATGGGAGCGCGTGATGATGTTCGGTGGCTTTACTCTTTATGACCTCATGGGTGGCTCGAAGAGCGTGCCAATGCAAAAGCACCTCACCCGCAAGGGTGTGCTGAAGGTGACCCCGGGTCTGAAGGACGACGCCATTGTGGGCGGCGTGCGCTACTACGACACCTTGGTTGATGACGCCCGCCACACCATGACCGTGCTGCGTACCGCCGCCGAGTATGGTGCCGATGTGCGTACCAATACCGAGGTCATTGGCTTTGACAAGGACCGCGGCGGCCGCATCGTAGGCGCCAAGGTGCGCGATACCGCCACCGGCCGCGAGACCACCGTGCGCGGCAAGGTCTTTATCAACGCCACCGGTGTGTGGAATGACAAGATTCAAGAGATGGCCGGCGTGGAGGGCAAGTTCACCGTTCACGCCTCCAAGGGCGTGCACATCGTCGTGCCGAATGATGCGCTCGATGCAGAGGCAGCCCTGTGCTTCGTCACCGAAAAGTCCGTCCTCTTCGTGATCCCGTGGGGCGAGTACTGGATTATTGGTACCACCGATACCGATTGGGAAAAGGGTCTTTCCTTGCCAGATCCAGCACCAACCAAGTCCGATATTGACTACATCTTGGATCAGGTTAACCAGCGCGTTCGCCGCAAGATCACCCGCGATGACATCGTGGGCGTCTACTCCGGCCTGCGCCCGCTGCTGTCCGGCAAGTCCGATTCCACCACCAACCTTTCCCGCAACCACGCCGTCGCACGCGTGGCCCCAGGTATGGTCTCTGTCGCCGGCGGTAAGTACACCACGTACCGCGTCATCGGTAAGGATGCCGTGGACCTGGCGGTGAAGGAACTGGGTACCAAGGTCCCAGAGTCCATCACCGAGCAAACCCCGATCCTGGGCGCCGCCGGCTACCATGCCTTGGCCAACCAGGTCCCATCCTTGGCTCGTCGCTATAACCTGAGCGAGAAGTTCATTGAGCACCTGCTCGGCCGCTATGGCTCCCTGCTGGGTGAGGTTTTGGCACCAGCAGCAGAGGATGCCTCCCTGCTCGAGCCAGTTCCTGGTGCCGAGTCCTACCTGTGGGCCGAGGTCCGCTACGCCGTCACCCACGAGGGTGCATTGCACTTGGAAGACATCTTGTCCCGCCGCCTGCGCATCGCCATCGAGTACGGCGACCGCGGTGTGAATGCCGCCCCGGCCGTTGCTGATTTTGTAGCACCGCTGCTGGGCTGGAGCGACGCCGACAAGGAGCGCGAGGTATCCCAATTCAAGGCCCACACGCAGGCCGAACTTGAAGCAGAAGCTGCGGTAACTGACCGTGAGGCCAATGACATTTTGGTACGCGCAGGATCCGCCCGACCCACCCAAAACGAGGTATAAGTTATGACCGGATTTGATGCATTCCTGTGGGAGTTTATCGGCACTGCGTTGCTGCTCCTTCTAGGTAACGGCGTATGTGCGCTGGTAAACCTGCGCACCTCTGGCGCACGCGGTTCCGACTGGGTCGTTATCGCCCTGGGTTGGGGTATGGGTGTCTTCGTCGGTGCCAGTGTGGCCGATCCCACGGGCGGGCACCTTAACCCCGCCGTCACCGTAATGTTGGCCGTCAATGGCTCGCTCGAGTGGTCTCTGGTGCCGTACTACTTCCTGGGCCAGATCCTCGGCGCTATCCTCGGTGCCATCCTGGCATGGGCTGCCTTCAAGCAGCTTTTCGACGCCAATAATTACGACGACGCCGGAAACGTCACCGGCGCCAATAAGGACACCAACGGTATCTTCTTTACCAAGCCGGCACATCCTAAGAACGGCTGGAATGCGGTGACGGAGTTCATCGCCACCTGCGTGCTGTTGATGTTCATCGCCTTCGGCCCCACCGGCGGCGAGCTTGGCCCAATGAGCTACTTCGCTGTTGCTTTCGTTGTGGTGGCGGTCGGCCTGTCCCTTGGTACCCCTACGGGTTATGCCATCAATCCGGTCCGCGACCTGGGCCCGCGAATTGCTTATGCATTCATCTTGCCCATCCAGGACAAAGGCAGCGCGAACTGGGGCTATGCTTGGGTCCCCATCGTGGCCCCATTGGTCGCAGCCGTAGCCGTTGGACTGTTGTCCGTTGCGCTCTAATTTCATCTTCGTATAGGAGACTAGACACATGACTAACAAGAAATACGTCGCCGCTATCGACCAGGGAACCACGTCGACGCGCTGCATCATCTTTGACCACAACGGCGAGCAGGCTGCCGTTGGCCAGCTCGAGCACGAGCAGATCTTCCCGGAAAAGGGCTGGGTAGAACACGACCCAGAAGAAATCTGGAGCAATACCCGTCGCGCCGTCGGTGAAGCGCTTGCCAATGGCGACATCACCGTGGAAGACATTGACTCGGTGGGTATCACCAACCAGCGTGAGACGACCGTGGTGTGGGATAAGCACACCGGTAAGCCGGTCTACAACGCCATTGTCTGGCAAGATACCCGTACCACCGCCATCTGTAAGGAACTCTCGGGTGAGGAAGGACCGGAAAAGTGGCGCCGCCGCACCGGCCTGATTATCAACTCCTACCCGGCTGGTCCAAAGGTGAAGTGGATCCTCGATAACGTCGAAGGTGCTCGCGAGCGTGCCGAGGCAGGAGACCTGCTCTTCGGCACCATTGATAGCTGGCTGCTGTGGAACCTCACCGGCGGCGCCGAGGGCGATGCCGGCCACGAAGCGTTGCACGCCACCGACGTCACCAACGCCTCCCGCACCTTGCTGATGGACATCGAAAAGCTGGAGTGGGATGAGGAATTGTGTAAGGAAATGGGCATCCCGATGTCCATGCTGCCGGAGATTCGCCCGTCCCTGGGTGATTTCCGTACCGTGCGTGAGCGCGGCTCGCTTTCCGGCGTTCCTATCCGCGCCATCCTGGGTGACCAGCAGTCCGCGATGTTCGGCCAGGGTTGCTTCCGTGCAGGTTCCGCAAAGAATACCTACGGAACCGGCCTGTTCCTCCTGCTGAATACGGGTACCACCCCGAAGTTCTCCGAGAACGGCCTGCTGACCACCGTCTGCTTCCAGCGCGAGGGCGAGCGCCCCGTGTACGCCCTCGAGGGCTCTGTATCCATGGGCGGTTCCTTGGTGCAGTGGCTGCGCGATAACCTGCAGATCATCCCCAATGCTGCGTCCATCGAAAACCTCGCGCGCGAGGTTAAGGACAACGGCGGCGTTTATATCGTGCCGGCCTTCTCCGGCCTCTTCGCTCCGTACTGGCGCCCAGATGCCCGTGGCGTCATCGTGGGCCTGACTCGCTTTGCTAACCGCAAGCACTTGGCTCGCGCCGTGCTCGAATCCACCGCGTACCAGACGCGCGATGTTGCCGATGCCATGGTGGCGGACTCCGGCGTGGAGATTACCGAGCTGCGCGTGGATGGTGGCATGACCATGAATGAACTGCTGATGCAGTTCCAGTCCGATATCCTCGGCGTGGAAGTACACCGCCCGAAGAATATCGAGACCACCGCTACCGGTGCTGCCTTCGCGGCAGGCCTGGACCATGGCTTCTGGGATGACCTCAGCGTCTTGGGCAGCCAGGCCGGAGACATGAAGGTATTCAAGCCGAAGCGCGACAAGGAAGAGGTAGAGGGGCTCTACCGCGATTGGAAGCGCGCTATTAAGCGCTCCCTGGAGTGGGAGGATAACGAGGACGAGGACCTGAACTTCTAAGTCCTGACGTAAACTCGCGGGTATGGAGAATTTCCCAGCCCGCGCGCCTCGCCTCATCGCGAGCGATATTGACGGCACCCTGCTGGACCGCAACCACCGCGTCCCGCGTCGCAACCGTGACGCCGTGGCGCGGGCAGTCCAACAGGGTGCCTATTTTGCGCTTTCTACTGGCCGTCCGTTCCGCTGGATTGCCCCGGTGCTGGAGCAGCTGCCCGTGCGGCCGGTATGCGTGACCTCGAATGGCGCTGTGTTATATGACTCCGCGGAGGATCGGGTGATGTCTGCCCATGAGCTTTCGCCCGCCGCGTTGGCGGAAGTGGTGGACGTGGCCCAGACCGTACTGGGCACCGTAGGCTTTGGCGCGGAGCGGGCAGGGGGCTCGCTTGCCGACGCCGTCGAGGACCTCTTCGTAGTCGAGCGCCACTATTCCGAAAACGCCCTGTTTGAGGGCTTCGGCGTGGTCAGCATGGGCGAGCTAGTGGGGCAGCCGGCGGTAAAGTTCCTCATCCGCAACACGGACTACTCCGCCCCAGAGCTCTATGAGCTCATTGCGCCGCACATCGATCCGGAGCTTGCGCACCTGACCTATTCCATGCAGGAAGGAATCTTGGAGGTTGCCGCGCCCAATGTGACTAAGCGCCGCGGGGTGGAATGGCTGGCGGAGCACACCGGCGTCGCCCAGCAAGAGACTATTGCCTTTGGGGATATGCCCAACGATATAGAAATGCTGCAGTGGTCCGGCTGCGGCGTGGCCATGGAAAACGCCCACCCGGAGGTTAAGGCGGCCGCGGATGCGGTCACCGTGGCTAACCACCAGGCGGGCGTCGCTAAGGTGCTAGAGCGCTGGTTCTAGTCGGTGAAGATGTCTACCTTTTCCGTTTCGGTGTTGTAGACAATCTCGCCACCCTGGAACTTCACGCGGATTTCCTTGCCATTCTTTTCCTCGTTGGAGGTCGGCAGGCCGAGCTTGGAGGCATTATCGCCCTCGGACCACTTCTTGGCAATCTCGCCCGTCAGCGCCTTGGTGCCGGACTCCTTGGAGGAGAGCACCACGCCATTTTGGAAGAGCTGGTAGAGGATCTTGCCGCCGTCGGTAGTATCCGGGCCGCCGACTGCCAAGCCTAGGACTGGGCCGAAAGCGTTGAGGACGGAGGTCCAGGATTCCTTCAAGCCCTCGTTGTTGGAGACCTGGACAACCTTATTGACAATCTCCGGGATATCCCCGGTGGTCAAGTTGCCCGTCACCTTCCGATCGGTATCAGGCTTCTGCAGGCGCTCATTGGCGATGAGCACGCCGAAGACGGCGGCAGCGATGCCGGCAAGGGCGGAGATAGTGGAGACCGGTACCTCGACCTCGCCAAGCGAGGACATGATTTCTCCGCCCACCTGTTGCGGGGTCTTGGGGGTATTTGGTTGCGGGGTCTTGGGGGTATTTGGCTGTGGAGACTCTTGCCAGTTCAGGTCCGTGCTGTTCTTGCCGGACTTGATGGCATCCGCCTTGCGCTTGGTATTCTTTCGAATCTCGTCCCAGTGGCGCGTGGTGTACTGGCCCGGGCAAGCCGTGTAGTGGAAATCGTTGTGGCCCGCGAAGGCCGGCACGGTGGCCGTGGTTCCTGCAGGGAACTTGGAGCCGTTGAATCCGCCGGAGTACAAGCTGGCCTTGCCCATTGGATCGATGCCAGAAATAGCGGCCTTCCAGCCGGCAATCTCCGCCACGGAGTTGAGCATCTCGCGGGAAGGCTCGGTTTCCTCGTAGTTGCCAATCATGGAAATGCCCCAGTTATTAGAGTTGAAGCCACCCACGTGGGCACCCTGTACGGCCTTGTCCAAGCCGCCGTAGCGGCCTTCGTAGATGGTGCCGAATTTATCCACCAGCACGTTATAGCCGATATCGCACCAGCCCAGGGTCTGCGCATGGTAGTCGTAGGCACCGCGTACCTGTGCCGCCGCCTGCGCGCGGGTGTAGTTATTGGTACCCGCGGTGTGGTGCAGGGTCATGGCCTTGAGGCCATCGTCGTAGGTTGGCTCCTGGCAGCGCTTAGATTCGTCTGCTCCCCAGCCGGCGCGGGTGACTACCTTAGGCATGCCCGCGGTCTCCGCGGTGGGCTCGATGGCTTCGCCTTCTTGAGCGTTGCCGTCGATAAACACGGCGTCGAGATCCGCAACCTGGGTGCGCTCATCGGCCACGGGGGAGATATCGCCGACGTTGTACGCAAGCGGCGCGGGGCGGTTGGCATCAGCGCCCTTGGCGGCCTTGTCCAGGAGGGAGTCTTCCTTCTTGTCGAGGTTGGAACCGGTCACGAGGTCAACGTTGGCCATAGAAACCTGCACATCGTTGGTATCGCCCACGAAGATGAGTTCGGTGCCGTTCTTGCCCTCGGTGTAATTCATTGCATCCATGGGCAGCCACTCGCTCCAGGAACCGTCCTGCTGCTTGGAGCGGACGAAGGAGTTGATATCTCGCTTGCCCTCCCAGGTGACGGCGAACATGTTGAAGGTTTCGTCGCGGTGGAACTGCTTGACCGCGCGGCGGCTTTCGCCGTCGCCCTGAGCGGCTACGGCTGGGTCATCGACGACGATGGATTCGCCGTCACTGAAGCTAGAGGAGGATTTTTTGACCTCAATGGGACCGCCGTTGCTGGAGTCTTGGGTCTTGAGAACTTGCTGTCCGCCGAATGCGGCGGTCGCGGCGAGCGCGATGGAGGTGACCGCCGCGATGACGGGGGTGGACCATTTTGACCTGGTGGGTACTAGTCGACGTCGTTGTTGCACTGTTATCTCCCTAGGGTTGTGCAGCTGTAAAAACGGTTGCCAAAAGTTAAGAGTTGATAGTGATGGTATGTTTGTGACTTCTGTGAAATCTGTTGCGACACGCCGATGCGCCGTGTCAGCTGCCGTAGTGCAATAAAGTGGAGGCCATGACTTCTTATGACCTCATCGTTGTTGGCTCTGGATTTTTTGGTCTAACGGTTGCCGAGCGCGCCGCTAGCCAGCTGGATAAGAAGGTGCTCATTGTGGAGCGCCGCAATCACCTCGGCGGCAATGCCTACTCCGAGGCCGAACCCACCACCGGAATCGAGGTGCACAAGTACGGCGCGCACCTCTTCCACACCTCTAATAAGCGCGTGTGGGATTACTGCAATAAGTTCACCGATTTCACCGACTACCAGCACCGCGTCTTTGCCATGCACGATGGCACCGCCTACCAATTCCCGATGGGCCTGGGTCTTATCAACCAGTTCTTCGGCCGTTACTACTCCCCGGATGAGGCTCGCCAGCTCATTAAGGATCAGGCCGGCGAATTCTCCCCGGAAGAGGCGCAAAACCTGGAGGAGAAGGCCATCTCGCTCATCGGTCGCCCGCTGTATGAGGCCTTCATCCGCGATTACACCGCAAAGCAGTGGCAGACCGATCCGAAGGAGCTGCCGGCCGCGAATATCACCCGCCTGCCGGTGCGCTATACCTTCAATAACCGCTACTTCAACGATACGTATGAGGGCCTGCCTGTCGACGGCTACGCCGCCTGGCTAGAGAATATGGCCGACCACGACAATATTGAGGTCCGCCTGGATACCGATTGGTTCGAGGTGCGCGAAGAGCTGCGCGCCGAGTCTCCAGATGCGCCCGTGGTCTACACCGGCCCACTGGATCGCTACTTTGATTTTGCCGAGGGCGAGCTGGGCTGGCGCACCCTCGACTTTGACATGGAGGTGCTCGACACCGGCGACTTCCAGGGAACCCCAGTGATGAACTACAACGATGCGGACGTGGACTACACCCGCATCCATGAGTTTCGCCACTTCCACCCGGAGCGCAAGGATAAGTACCCGAAGGATAAGACGGTCATCATGAAGGAGTATTCGCGCTTTGCCGATAAGGGCGATGAGCCGTACTACCCAATCAATACCCCTGAGGACCGCACCAAGCTGGAGGCCTACCGTAAGCTCGCCGCCCAGGAGTCGAAGGATAATAAGGTTCTCTTCGGCGGCCGCCTGGGCACCTACCAGTACCTCGACATGCACATGGCCATTGCCTCCGCGCTGAGCATGTTCGACAACAAGCTGGCTCCGTTCTGGAACGAGGGTAAGGCGCTTGAGCAGGAGCGCGGCCACTAAGCCGAACTCCGTCAACAGAACACTCAACACACCACCCAACACACCACACTATGGAGTGCGGGTGGTGTGTTGTGTAGTGTCGCGCAGACCGGGAAAGTATGATTGACCTGCGAAATCATCCCGTACTGTGAGAATTTCGGACGAGGGACACGTGCGAACACTACACAACACACCACAGTGTGTGTAGTGTTTGAGGGTGTTCAGGAGCGTTGAGCGCTAACAGGGGCAGGTCCGCGCTATCGGCTGCAGGGCTAACCACGGTGTTCAACGTCACCTTGTTCGCGCGCCGCCGCTGAATACCTTGGCGCGAATTTCTCCATCTGTTCAAGCACGAGCTTGATGGCCTCCGGCGCCTTGTCCGGTGGATATTTGTAGTCGCGTAGCAACCTGCGGACCGAGCGGCGTAGTTTCGCGCGTACGTCATCGCGTACTGTCCAGTCGGTCTTTGCATCGCGACGCAGCATGGAAACGAGCTGGCGTGCGATTTCAGCAAGAACTTCGTCGTCCATGAGCTCGGTTGCGGATTCGTTTGTCGACACCGCGTCGAAGAAGGTGAGCTCGTCATTGCCTAGTGGCGGGGTGAATTGTTCACCGCGTTTGCTTTCCTTGACAATCTCCTTGGACAGGCGGATGAGTTCGGCGATGATTTCAGCGGCCGTAAGCTGCTGATTGGTGTACCGATTCATCAGCTCGGTGATCCGCTCGGAGAACTGCTTGGAGCGCAGCTCGTTGTTTCCTGTGGCGGTGCGGGCTTCCTGCTGAAGCTGGCGGCGCAACGCATCGATGAGCAACGAGACCTCAGAGGGGGATTGTTTGTCCTTGAACAGGTCGACGGTGAGATCCTGCAAGTTCGGAATCTCAATCCCGGCCTGGCGGTAGATGTCGATGACACCGGTGGCCTCAGCCGAATCAACGACCAGCTTGCCTAGGGTGTTACGGATGGAGTCACTAATCGGCTCTCCGTTGGCGACACGGTCGCCTGCATCGAGCTTGATGAGCCAGTTCTTGACCTCGGAATAGAACTGCACGCTCGGACGGAATTCATCGGCGGCAGGGCTGTTGGACGCAAGCGCCCATGCACGCGCGAGCCTTCCAGCCTGACGCTTGAACTCATCAGCGACGGGACGCGCGTTTGGCTTCTCGGGGTCGTAGTTGCCTTCGGTTCTTGGATTGCGAAGGAAACCAGTGACGTCGAGCAAAGCGCGGCGAAGGTTGGCGTCATCGATGAAAGCGGTGTTCTTCCATTCGATTCCCACAATGTCGTCGAGACGAGCCAGGAATCCCTTCGCCAGATTGAGCGCTTCTTCGACGTCCTGTCCCGTGACCTTCGTGCCGTCGTCGGAGGGGTTGAGTGTGAACTCAGCCAGCGCCTTCTCCAGGTTTTCGACCAGCGGAGCATAGGCGACAAGGAGGCCATCCTGCTTGTCGCGGAACGTGCGGTTGACGCGGGCGAGGGTCTGCATGAGCAGTGCACTCTTGAGTGAACGGTCAATGTAGAGCGTGTGTAGCGGCGGTGCGTCGAAGCCGGTGAGCATCATGGACTGAACGATGGCGATTTCCAGCTCGTCGTCGACATCCTTGATGCGGTTCTTCACTGCCTTGAGCGCGCTCGGGCGGCGCATATGGACCTTGAGTTCATCCGGGTCGGACGGCGCGGCAGAGTAGATGACCTTGATTTTTCCCTTGTCATCGGCATCCGAATGCCACTCAGGCCGTAGCGCCACGATCTTGGAGTAAAGGCGTGCTGCAATGGAGCGCGTCGCGGTGACAATCATCGCTTTTCCCGGAGCGCCGATGAATTCCCGCATATTTTCGCGGCGGTCTTCCCAGTGGCGAACAAAGTCCTCAGCGAGCGCATCCAAGCGGTCGTCGGAACCGTAAATGATTTCCAACGCTGCGACGGAGCGCTGAATCCGGTCGCGCTCCACCTCGTCGAGACCCGTAAGTACTTCCTCGGCAGAGTCATCAATATCGTCATCCGTGATTCCAGCAATGCGCTTGAGCGGGATGAGGCGTGGCTCGAAGTAGACGGGCACCACGGCACCGTCCTCGACGGCGCGGTTCATGTCGTAGACATCTACGTCGTCACCGAAGACCTTGCGCGTATCGCGGTCCCACTCCTTGAGCGGGGTACCGGTAAACGCCAGCATGGAGGCATTCGGCAGCGCATTGCGTAGGTGCTGTGCGTAACCGTCAGCCGCGGTATCGCCAAAGCCATAGTGGGAACGGTGTGCCTCGTCGACGATGACCACGATGTTGCTCCGGTCAGAGAGCGACGGGTGCTCGGTCTCACGCAACTCACCCTGGCCGTTCAAGCCAAACTTCTGGAGCGTCGAGAAGTAGATGCCGCCGGAAGTTTTCTGCGACAGCAGCTCACGTAATTCAGCACGCGACTCGATATTGCGCGGTGCCTCCGGAAGGATGGTGGACCGGTTGAAGGTCTCGAAGAGCTGCTCATCTAGCTCCGTACGGTCATTGAGCACGATGACAGTCGGGCTGAGCATCTCCGGCCGACGCATAATCTTGGCGGTGTAGAGCTCCATCTCCATGGACTTGCCGGCACCCGTTGTATGCCAGATGACGCCAGCGCGCTTGTCGCCGCGCGCCGCCGTGATCGTGGAACCCACAGCCTTGGTCACCGCGAAGTACTGGTGCGGCTTCGCGATGCGCATGACCAGGCCTTCGGCGGTGTCATCGAACGCCGTGAAGTCGCTGTAGAGTTGTCCAAAACGCTCCACATTAAACAGACCATCAAGCAACAGATCCAGCTGCGTGACCGGCTCGCCGGCCACAACCATGTTGTTGGGGTCTACCGGGCTGCCGTCCTCATCCACATTCCACGGCGCAAAGTGGTTCCACGGAGTAAACGGCGTACCGTACTTCGCGCTGAGGTCATCCGAAGGAATCACAATATTGGCAAAGCGGAAGGCCATGCCGAATTCCTTGACGTAGGTCTGCAGCTGGTTGTACGCGCCCTCGACGGAGGTATTCGCGCCCGTCTTCTTCAGCTCAATAAACGCCAGCGGCATGCCGTTGACGTAGCAGACCACATCGAAGCGACGCTCTCCATCGAGGTTCGCAATGGTGACCTGGTTGAGCGACAAGTAGTCGTTCTTGTGCGGCTGCGAAGATAGGAAATAGATGGTGGGGTTCTGAACGTTGCCCTCGTGGTCGATGTACTCGATACCGCGATAGCCTTCCACCAGAATCTGGTGAATGCGCCGGTTCTCTGCAATCGCAGACTGTGATTTCGGCGTGATGACCTCACCAATCGCCTGGTCAAGGTACTCCTCCGGTACGCCCGGGTTGAGGTTGCGCACGGCATTGCGCAGACGCCCGCGCAGCACGATGTCATTCCAGGTGTCGCGCTCGCCGGAGCCCGGCGCAAAGTCCGGGCCATGCCCAGACACCCATTCCAGTTCCGCCAGGTGGTCCTGAACAATGAGCTCGAGGGATTCTTCGCTCAGCATGAGCTTCTCCTTAGTGGTTGTAGGGATAGGGGTTGCTTAGCTTTCCGACGCCGTCGTGCCCGCAACGTCCGCAGCCTCTTCCGCTTCACCGACCGTGATACGGCCGCTCATGAGGAGGGGAAGGAGCTCGTCGCGGGTGCGGGCGAGGACTTGGTTTTCATTTCGAAGCGCCGTAGCCTTCTTGAGGAGCGCGTCTGCGAGCTGCCTGTACTCTGTCAAAGCGCTTTCGGAAAGCCAAGGAACCGCAATTTCCTTGAGGTCGTCGGCTGCAATCCGTTGACGTCCAGAGGTGCCGGTAAGTGCTTTATACCCAAATCCTCGGAACTCAGGACTAGCGATAATGGCATGGATCGCAGCGGCAGGGATGCCTTCCTTGGGACGGAAAACGATGTACTCGGTAGAGCCCATTCCCACTTCGTCATCCTCCAGGAAGTCGACAATTGCCATCTTGCCGTTCTCAAAACACGGGGTGATGCGCGCGAGAAGGACGTCACCGTTCCTGAACTTGGTGCCTCCCTTGGTCTCGCGCTTTCCCCAGCGGTCCACAATCAATCCGTACTCCGGAAGATCCTTCATCTCCAGGAAGCTACATTCATCGCTTTGCGGCTTTGACGTGCGGGGATTGACGTCGGCGATACTGGAAATCGGCTCAGTAGAACTAACTTCGGTGTTGGTGATGGCATGCCACTGAGCATGCAGCAGCTCCTGAATCTTGTGAATCGCTAACTGGTTAGCGGCGATTTTGTCGTCGAGTGCTCTTAAGACGGACGCGATCTTTTGTTGTTCGCGTATTTCAGGCAAAGAGAACTGGAAGTCCATCATTGCCGCAGCACTGAGATTCGGTTGTGCCGACTTGGAGTGAGCGTTGGCAAAAATAAACTGCTTCCATGCTGGGGAATTCAATACATATGAAACAAAGACTGGGTCGACGTCTGGGGTCCTTGTTCTGAATCGCACTAGATAAGAAGCGAAGACTGTTGGCTCGGTACCTCTAAAGAGATGGCTAGCCCCCACGGTTGCACCTGTTCTGGCTACAACGATGTCATTTTGTTTAAGTAGCTTTTTTCTCCGATCTTCGTCATCGATGTCGATGAAAGGTACACCGGAATAGTCAGTGAAGTTAACTATGTCAGTGATACGAAGGAAATGGGTGCCTGTAGGCTGTTCGGTCGCACTGGCGGTGACTCCGTAGTCAGACTCGCATACTTCTTTTAGCGAAACGATTTTTTTCATTACTTCAACCTCCCCAGCTGTTCGCGCACGACCTGATCGAGGTGGGCGGCGTCGTCAAGCGCGGCGGTGAGCTCGCCGGTGAGGCGGGTAATTTTCTCGTCGATGGGTTCGTCGTCTTCTTCGGCCTCGGCGAAACCAACGTAGCGGCCGGAGGTCATGGCGAAGTCGGCGTCGCGGATGTCGTCGAGGGAGGCGGACTTACAGAAACCAGCAATGTCTTCGTAAGCCTCGCCCTCAGGTGCGGAGGTGCGGCCGCGCCAGAGGCGGTAGGTGTTCGCAATCTTTTGGATGTCTTCGTTGCTGAAGGTGCGCTCAGTGCGGTCAATCATGTGGCCGAGCTCGCGGGCATCGATGAAAAGCACCTGGTTGGTGCGGTCAATGGTGCCCTTGGAGCCAGCCTTCTTGTCCTTGGCGAAGAACCAGACACAGACCGGAATCTGCGTGCCGCGGAAGAGCTGCGCAGGAAGAGCGATGACGCAGGAAACGATGTCGTCTTCGACCATGGCCTTGCGAATATCGCCTTCACCGGAGGAGTTCGACGTCATCGTGCCATTGGCCATGACGACGCCGGCCTCACCCTGAGAAGTGAGCTTGGAGATAATGTGCTGCATCCACGCGAAGTTTGCATTGCGCTTGGGTGGAACGCCGTATTTCCAGCGGGTGTCTTCCTCGTTGCGCGACCAATCCTTGATGTTGAACGGTGGGTTGGCCATGACGTAGTCCATCTTTTTATCCGGATGGATGTCGCGGGCGAAGGTGTCGGCCCAGCGCTCACCCAAGCCAGCAGAGCTAATGGCGTGGATGGCCAAGTTCATCTTGGCCATGCGCCAGGTGCGCTCATTAAGCTCCTGACCGTAGATGGCCAGAGCAGTGCGGTCCTTTTCCGTGGTTTCGAGGAACTTCTCAGCCTGCACGAACATGCCGCCTGAACCACAGCACGGGTCGTAGACGCGACCCTGGGTCGGCTCCAGGATTTCCACGAGAGTGCGGACGACGGGACGCGGGGTGTAGAACTCACCGCCACGCTTGCCCTCAGCACGAGCGAACTTCTCCAGGAAGTATTCATAGACCTCACCCAGCAAATCGCGAGCACGCTCGGGACCCTCCGCGGTGAAACGCGTGGTGCTGAACAAGTCGATGAGTTCGCCCAACCGACGCTGGTCAACGCTATCCGAGGCGAAGTTCGTGGGCAGGGTACCTAATAGCGACTCATTGTCCAGCATGAGCTGCTTCATCGCGTTATCGATGAGCTTGCCAATGGACTGGTACTCCTGGCCGGCGTCGGCCGTCTTGCCCTTCGAGTTGTCGCGCAGGAAGGTCCAACGAGCGATGCGGTCCACCCAGAAAACGTTCTTCTCACGGTAAGCGTCGATATCCTCCAGGTCTTCCTGGATGTACTCTTCGCTATCGCCGTGCTCCTCGCCTTCGGCACGCAGCTCCGCGCGCCGGGCATCGAAAGCATCAGTGACGTATTTGAGGAACACCAGTCCTAGGACGATGTCCTTGTACTGGGATGCGTCCATGGAACCGCGCAGCTTGTCTGCTGCCTTCCATAAAGTGTCCTTGAGCTCTTTGAGGGTGGTGGCGGAGGCAGACTCTACGTTCTGCACATCCTTGACTGAGTTAGTCATTTTTCTCCTTACATATAACGGTGTTTGTGCGTTTGAATGTTGAACTCTGTTATTAGCCTGGCGGGGATTGTGCACGAGATTCAGCGATGGTGACAGCACCGGTACCTATCGAAATAGTGAGGTTGTGCCGTAGAACATCGATGCTCCTTAGCTGCTCAACCAACTGGCGACGCCGTGCGCCGAGCTGTTGCTCGACTGTGCTGAGGTCTTCCGCATTCTTGCGAGGCAATACGGGGAAGTACACCGATGCCAACTCGGAGGAGACAGCTTCGTTAATAGCCTTCTCTACGAGGTAGGGAAGGCAGACCTGTTCCAAGGGAGTGTGGCTGCGTCCACGGAAGGTGCGGCATCGTAGTGCTTGAGCCGGTGCAGTGACTAGCTTGCCGCCTTCCTCATCGATGAGCGCGCGTGGTCTTGGGTTCTTGATGAAGACCACGTCCCCTGGTTCTGTGAGGGTGCCGCGCGGTGCAATGTCTTCCAGCCGGAGACGATCGATGCAACGTGCGCCCTGTGGAATGCTCCCCAGAATTTCGGGTTCACCGATGAGTTCCAGTTTTGCTACTGCTTCAGGGGCGAGATCATGTTCGGCAATGCGGGATCCGCTGAGTTTCTGCAGTACCCCAGTGCGAGCGTTGGTCGCGGCCTTCCACGGTAGGTACTCAAGGCGCGTTGCCCCCGATTCAGCGCGCATACCAATCTTTGGCTGCGCGTCCTCCAGCCCTGCTGAACTGATGTCTAATCCTGCTTGATGCGCGGTATGCATGAGATCGGCGGCGGAGGACGTCGACGTAGAAGAAAAGACCGAGTCATCGAGAGAATGAGTACGACTGCGCCAGGCATCAGCGGCGCGAAGAATACGACCGCGGACAAAGGCGTGCTTGCGTGCTTCATCCGGTGTGGTGAGCATGGTTGCCCAGTCTGAGACGAGACCGGGTCTCTTAAGGTCCGGCACGTCAGCGATAACCACAGCAGCATCGGCAGGGTTGCCTATGGCCTCGCGATTAGGGCGCTTGAGAATCCATAGTGCGCCCTGCTGCTGTCCGCGGTCCGGAAAAATACCTCGGGGCAGCCGTGCGCTGTAACGCAGCGGTGCAATTGCGCCGGTTTCGGTCGGTGCGAGGAACCGCCGTCGGACGACCTGCGCTAAAGAGTCCTCGATAAGCATGTCTGCGGTGGAAATGCAGAACATTGCGCCGTGCTCGTCCAAGTTGTCGAGCAAGTCTTGGAGGTGCTCGAAGTATTCGGGCGCATTCTTGAGAAGGGAAGGAGCAGCGTGGACGATAAGAGAATTCGCTGGGATCTCCTCGCTAGCGTCGATGAATTCCACGTTTCGGCACGCTAGTTCGGCCCAATAGAGAGAACCTGGTGCGCAGTCCTTTCGATATCCGATGTTGAGCGCCAGAGTTTCTTCGAGTTCCCGGGCGAGTCCAGTGACGAAACCTAGGCTGTATTCATCAGTAGGGATGATAGGTGGAGTTGGGTTCTCTAACGTGAGGGCTTCCGATACTGCTTGCATAGCGCGGGAAGTAAATCGGGAAGAGAGTGTGACCTGGCGCTGAGCACTGAGGTCATCTGCAAGACGGGCGAGCGCGGCCGCGGGCCCGAAAGCTGCCTCGGCTACCTGCTCTGCTGCTTTTGCGATATCAGCTTCAGGGGCATCAGAAGGAATGTTGTCTGCTGCGCGCTGGTACGCCGCGGTAAGAGAGTCGATTACTGCAGCAGAGGGCGAAAAATCCTGAGGGGAGAGAGCCGTGTTGCAGTTCAAAAGGCCCAAGGCCGCGCGTGCCGGATTGCGGAGCAGCATTCGGTAGAGCGAAGAATAGAAGAGGGCATCTTTAACGGCTGTGTCGCGGCGGCCGAGCTTGGTTTCTTGCAGCCAGTCTTGAATTTCGGTGATGGCGTAGTAGGGGTGGCCATCATGTTCTCCGTAAGGGGAGGGGAAGGGCACGTTGGATTCTGAGTTAAAGCGCTGAATCCACTCGTTGACCGCGGGGCGCGTAACGCCGGTCAGCCGGGCGACATCGGCGAGTGTCAGTGTTGCGGTCACTTGAGGCCTCCTTTCATGGGGTAGTGATGGGGAATAAGGGCGAGCGGTCATTGCTGATTGCTCTGTCCACTACGTTAAAGGAACTCGAGTGAAGTAAACAGCTTTTAGTATGGTAATCGTCCTGAAGGGGGCTTAAGGCTGGTTAATTAATACTAAAAAGTGTTGCCCGAGAGTGGTTTGGGTTTCGTGGGGATCGGGCTTCAAAAGCGCATGACTTGCTGACGTGTTCGGTCAGATCCGGTGCTAAAGCGGGGGATTGATGTGCACTTTGTGGCCGATTTCCTGCTTGTAAACGTGTTGGCTCGGGCTGTCTGTCGATGTCGACATGTGCATGGCTATCGTTTCCGCGCTGAGCATGTTCGACATCAAGCTGGCTCCGTTCTGGAACGAGGGCAAGGCCATTGAGCAGGAGCGTGGCCACTAAGCGCTATACTTAATCACCTCTGAGGAAAGGAGGTGACGGCATGGCTGACCGCCGCATGTGGAAAATGTCGCCGGAGCGGCTGCAGGAGCACCTGAAATTGCGTAGCCGCGCATCGCGAATTCCCGATAAAAAGAAAGAACAGTCCAAGAAGGCCTGCCGGAACACCCGGCGGGCCTTTCCGCTTTCTTGGTGCAGAAAACTATTGGGTTATTCCCAACCGTTTGACTTAACCCAACGTTAACTATTAAAGTTAACGACAGGTTAACAATTAGCAAACGGGACAATAATCCGAGAAAGGGGATAACAATGAACCAGTTTGAAACCCTGCGCCAGGATCTGCACGAGAACTACGGCCACGAGTACACGGCCGCGGAAATCGATGCCAAGCTCGATGAGGTTATTGCCAAGCACACCAAGAAGGCGGAGCTCGAGGAATTCGTGCCGCTTTTGGTGGAGCGTGAGGTGCGCAACTACTTCGGTGCTCACCGCCTGCACGTTCGCTTTGCCGCCGGTACCAATAATGCGCTGGCCCAAGCCGCAGCGGAACTGACCCGCAAGCACGCCGGCGAAGCCCTCTTTGTAGATACCGCCGTTGCTCACCCAGAAACCGAAGCGGAAGGCCACCTTGCCCACGTCATGAACGAGCGTGGCATGGGTGAGGCCCCGAATAAGTACCTCGACGAGGTGCGCACGGTAGCGATGCCGGATTACATCGTGTTCTTGGGCCGCGAGGTAGAGCGCGATGAGGCGGGCAAGGACATCAAGATTTGGGATATTCCTTCCGCGGATACCGTGGAGCAGGCGCGCGAATTGGCCGATGACCTCGAAGCCCGCGTGCTCTACATGCTCAATAAGCTGGGCATCGATCCGGTAACCGAGCCGGTCAACGCCTAGAAGCGATAGGGGTCGGGCAGCTGGGAGGAGACGTTATTATTAGCCACCCAGAAGCCCGCAAACCTATAGGGCATGTAGTGCGTGCCCATACCGGGGCGCCATTCCGGCGTGCCCAACAGTGGGGGAGTTTTGCGGTCGCGCTGCGGATATAGCCGTTCTGGCAGCGCGCCCACCATGGGGTGATAGTCCTCGAGGACGCGAGCGAAGGCGGAATCGAAGTCTTCCCGCGACAAATCCTGGGACAGGTCGCTAATGCGCTGCGTTATCTGGCGCAAGCTGGCGTTGTCGGGCTGGCGAGAGAGGGCCGCTTGGGCGTCGCCAAGCAGCCATTGCACCTCGCCCGCGCGCACCGCAGTATCGCCGTCGCAGAAACTTTCCAGAGAATCTATCTGCGCTGCGGCCGTATTGATCTGCTTGAGCGCTTTGTAGGCCTCCTTGATGGAGGCAGCGTGAAGCGAATAGTCTTGGATGTCCTCCAGCGCCTTGAGCGTCGGCCGCGCATCAGTGTACTGATTGACCAGAGAGCGCCACTGTACCTTCAGGTAGTCGCCCGCCAAAGGGGAATGCAGGGCGTCAATCCGTGTCTCCGTGCGCTTGATGAGCTCCTCAGCCCCGTCGCGAGCGCCCTTAATATAATCGTAGCGCGTGCGCACTCGGGCGCGGCGGATGAACAAGTAGGAAATGAGGCCAACCGCGCCCAGAACCACGAGCACCATAGTGGCTGCGATGAATAAGGACCACGTGGGCACATCCTGCGTATATTGCCGGCGCACGGTGGTATCCGCGGCGGCACGCGTCGCTAGGATCATGCCGACGGTATAGTCATCGTCCGCCAGCGCCGGCCGCATCTGGTCCAAGATGCCGTCCATGCGGCCTTCGTCATAAATCTTGATGTCCTGGCACACCTCTGTGCCGCAGTGCACGGCCATACTATTGGGCTCAAAACCTACCGCGATGACGAGCACATTTTTCTGTAGCCCACTTCCGCTGATGAACTGTGGATGCTCGCGTTCCAAGTCATGGAACAGGGTGCGGGAAAATTCCTCGCCCGAATTCGGGTACGTAGCGTAGAGGACCTCGTGCACGGAATCCGGCAAATGCATGGACTGGGCTTGCGATTTGATGGCCTCTTCGTCCGAAGTGCTAAGGATTTGGGCGTGGTCCAGAAACTCCACCGCGGGCTTTTCCTCTGCGATAGCGGCGGGCGCGCTGGCTACAGCGAGAAGACCCACTGCTGCCGCGCAAGGAACCCATCTCATGATGTTCCATAATACGGGCTCCGCGTGTAAACCGTAGTACTTATGCAAAAGCAACTACGCTAAATCGCTGACTACTGTTTATACCGTTTGGAGAATCGAAGCTATCGTGACTGCCAACAACACCCAGGCCCATGAGCCCCTGCAGCGCATCCTGCTGCCTAAGCGCGGCGAGCCCTTTGATGTGCGGATGCTCTACCTCATCGAAGCCGAGCAAAACCGCGAACGCCTCAGCTGGTTTAACCGCACCTCCGTCACCATCCCGGCCGGCGAGGAAGCATCTTTTGAAACCTACTTCAACGCCTTCCCAGCCTCCTACTGGCGCCGCTGGTCCCAGCTGCGCTCCGTAATCCTCAGCCTGGACATTGAGGGTCAAGCAAATATTTCCCTCTACCGCTCCAAGCAGGATGGCCAGCGCATTTCCGTGGCCAACCACCTGGTAGGCACCGGCCACCACGAGTTCGAGCTGCCGCTTAAGAACTTCGAGGATGGCGGCTGGCTGTGGTTCGATATCACCGCCGAGCAGGAAACCACGCTTGCCGACGCCGCCTGGTGCTCCCCCCATGCCCCCGGCCCACAGCTTTTGCCGGACGGCACCGAGCAGCCGGCGCAGGACAAGCGCGTGGCGGTTGGTATTCCCACCTTTAACCGCCCGACCGATGCCGTGGCAGCGCTCAAGGCGCTGGCCGAGGACCCGGTAGTCGACGGCATCATCGACTTCGTCCTCATGCCGGATCAAGGCAACCAGCACCCGGCCGATGAGCCGGGTTACGACGAGGCGGTGGCCCACTTTGGTGAGCGCTTCCGCGAATTCCGCCAGGGCAACCTGGGCGGCTCCGGCGGCTACTCCCGCATCATGTACGAGGCGCTGGAAAATACCGAATCGCCCTTCATCCTGTACATGGACGATGACATCGCCATCGAGCCGGACTCCGTGCTGCGTGCGGTTCAGGCGGCCCGCTACGCGGCCAAGCCCATCATCGTCGGCGGCCAGATGCTCAACCTGCAGGAGCGCTCCCAGCTGCGCACCACCGGCGAGCAGGTCAACCGTGCCGATTTCATGTGGGGCGCGGCGCCGCACGCCGTCTACGACCACGACTTTGCCAAGTACCCGCTGCGCGCCATCGGCACCCGCGAGACTCACCTGGATCCCAAGAAGTACGATTCCCGCGCGCTGCATCGCCGCGTTGACGTGGAGTACAACGGCTGGTGGATGTGCCTCTTCCCGCGCATCGTGGCAGAAACCAACGGCCAGCCGCTGCCGCTGTTTATCAAGTGGGACGATACCGAGTACTCCCTGCGCGCGGCGCGCAACGGATTCCCCACGGTGACCTGGCCGGGCGCCGCTATCTGGCACATGGCCTGGGCGGATAAGGACGATGCCATTGACTGGCAGGCCTACTTCCACCTGCGCAACCGCCTCATCGTGGCCGCGATGTACCACGAGGGGCCGGCCAAGGGCATTACCAAGTCCATCTTTAAGTCCACCCTCAAGCACACCATGTGCATGGAATACTCCACCATGGCCATCCAGATTGAGGCTATGCGAGACTTCCTGGCCGGGCCAGACCATCTCTTCGACATCCTGGAGTCTTCGCTGCCGCGCATCGCGCAGATCCGCAAGAACTACTCCGATGCCGTCATCCTGGAATCCGCCGATGAGCTCCCGGCTCCCACCGGCGCGCCGGGCGTGCCCACCCGCAATGTCGGCGGCCGCCTGGCCAAGATTAAGAAGATCCCGTGGGCCATCAAGGGTCTCAAGCACCTCGTCAGCAAGGAAGACGCTGCGCACTATGAGGCGCCGCAGCTCAACCTCACCCCGGACGAGGCCCGCTGGTTCACCTTGTCCCGCGTAGATTCGGCCACCGTGTCCACCGCGGGTGGCACCGGCGTGGCCTTCCGCAAGCGTGATCGCGACCTAGCTAAGGACCTCGTGGCCCAGACCCGCGAATTGCTGAAGGAAATCGAAGAGAACTTCGACGACCTGCGCGCCGAATACCGCGCGGCCCAGCCGGAGCTGACCTCGCGCGAGTCGTGGAAGAAGGTCTTCGATGCCCAATAAGCTTTCCGTAGCCGAATCGCGCGTCCTCGAGTCCATCCAGGGTGCGGCTTTCGACGTGCCCGGCGTACTTCCCACCGCCCGCGGGCTTAGCCACTGGGGCGAGCATGCCTTAGGTTGGATGGGCAGCGCTGCGGTAGGGGCGGGCATCGACAAGCGCCGCCGCGAAGGCTGGGTCCGTGTTGGGGCCGCCGCCTTCCTCGCGCACGCCGCCAGTGTGGTGCTCAAGCGCATCGTGCGCCGCAAGCGCCCGGATTATCCGTACGTGCGCGTGGGGGTAAAGACGCCCTCCACATTGTCTTTCCCTAGCTCGCACGCGACTTCGACCACCGCATTCCTGGTGGCGGTAAGCCGCCTGACCGGCCGCAAGGCGCCCCTTCTCGGCGTGCCGGTAATGATGGCATCGCGTATGGTGCTCGGAGTGCACTATCCAACAGACACGGCCGTGGGTGCGGCCATCGGCGCTGCTACCGCGGAGGTCGTGATGAAAGGAATGAAGCATGAGTGATGATGGAAACCAGCACTTTTTCCATTCGGAACCGCACACCTCCGGCGTAGATACCGGCCGCAAGCGCAAGCCGCCGAAGAATCTTGCCGATGGCATGATTAAGGCCCTGCGCCCCAAGCAGTGGGTCAAAAACGTCCTGGTGCTGGCCGCCCCCGCCGCGGCCGGCGCCGATGCGTTATTCCACGGCCGCGTGCTTCTCGACGTCCTCTTGGCCTTCGTCGTCTTCTGCCTCGGCGCTTCCTCCATCTACCTGATTAACGATGCGAAGGACTGGCGCGAGGACCAAGAGCATCCGACCAAGCGCTTCCGCCCGATTGCCTCGGGCGTGCTGCCGATTAAGCTCGCCTATGTCATGGCCGTGGTGCTCATCGGCCTGTCCATCGGCCTGTCTTTCCTTGCCACCGCTGGGCCGCAGCTGGCTATCGTGATGGCGATTTATATCGCGTTGCAGTTGGGCTATTGCTTTGGCTGGAAGCATATGCCGGTGATCGATATTGCGCTGGTGTCCTCCGGCTTCATGCTGCGCACCATGGCCGGTGGCGTAGCCGCAGGCATCGAGCTGTCCCAGTGGTTCCTGCTGGTGGCGGCCTTCGGCTCGCTGTTTATGGCCTCCGGCAAGCGCTACTCGGAGATCCTGTTGGTAGAACAGACCGGCGCGAAAATCCGCAAGTCCCTGGAGGGGTATACGCCCACTTACCTGCGTTTCGTGTGGACCCTAGCCGCCACCGCGGTGGTCATCTGCTACACCCTGTGGGGCTTCGAGCTCGCTAACGACGCTCAGACCGGTGGCGTGTGGTACCAGATTTCCATGGTGCCGTTTACTATCGCCATCCTGCGCTACGCGGCCGATGTGGACCGCGGCCAGGGTGGCGCACCGGACGAGATTGCACTCGAGGACCGCACTTTGCAGGTTCTCGCCTTGGCCTGGCTCGCCTGCATTGCCATGGCGGTTTATATCATGCCGTTGTTCTAGACACAGCGGAAACGATGTAGAAATTTTCTGCGGGGCTGATAAACTTTCTCCCCGTGTTTAACACCGACCACAAGAGCATCGCCCGCTGGAGTACCCCAGCGGCCGTTCTTGTGATCGGTGTTTTATCTTTCTGGGGCGGCTTCGCCCGCCGCTGGATTTCCGATGACGGCCTCATCGTCCTGCGCACCGTGCGCAACCTCGAAGCCGGAAACGGGCCCGTGTTCAATATGGGCGAACGAGTCGAGGCCAATACCTCCACGCTGTGGCAGTACCTCATCTTCCTCGTGCGCTGGGTAACCCACGCAAATCTGGAAGGCATCGCCATTTATTTGGGCCTCTTTTTGGCGGTAGCGGCAATGGTTGTCGGCACGGGGGCGTCGGCAAGCGTGCGCTCTGGAGCCGTCCTTCCGGCCGGCTCACTTGTGTATGTGGCCCTGCCACCGGCCCGCGACTTCTTTACCTCCGGCCTGGAATGGGGCCTGTGCATCTTCTACCTTGCGGTGCTGTGGTGGCTGTTGCTGCGGTGGTCGCGCCCGCGCCGCCACTCCGGGAGCAATAGCGACGCCTATTGGCTCGCCTTCTGGGCCGGGCTGTCCTGGCTGGTGCGCCCAGAGCTTGCCCTGTACGGCGGCCTGGTGGGAATCGTGCTGCTCGTATCCCACCGCTGGTGGAAGATTCTTGCCGTCGCAGTGCCGTTGCCGTTGGCCTATGAGATTTTCCGCATGGGTTACTACGGCCTGCTGACCCCGCACACGGCCGTGGCCAAGTCTGCGGCCGGTTCCGAATGGGGCAAGGGCTTTACCTACCTGGCGGACTTTGTCGGACCGTACTGGCTCTTCCTACCGCTCATCGTGCTGGCCATTGCCGGTCTATGGAAGGCGGACCTGCGCCCCACAGCTCTGCGCTCCACCGCCACTGCCACCTATCTTTTTGTGGGCGCGGCGCTCATCCATACGCTTTACGTCTTGCGCGTGGGCGGGGACTTTATGCATGGCCGCATGCTGCTGCTGCCACTTTTTGCGTTTCTGCTTCCGATCTTTGTCGTTAGCGTACGCATGTGGATCGTCTCCGTCCTCTGCGCGGTGTGGGCGCTGGTTATCGTTCTACGCGGACATCCGGTGGATCGCAGCATCTATGCGGATGAGATCTCCATCGTGGACGAGCGCGATTTCTGGACCTATGCCACCCAGCGCCAGGATCCTCCTATGCGGGCCGAAGAGTTCCTCGGCGCCAAGTTTATGGAGGACTACCAGGAGGGCATCGACGAGCTAGAGGCGGGCGACGCCATGACCTTCCGCTATATCAAGGGCGAAGATAGGTTCTCGTGGACGGCCACGCCTGCAGACCCTTCGCGCACCGATCCGCCGACCGTTTACCTGCTCAATTTGGGCCTGTCTTCCATGAATGCGCCGCTGGATATTCGCGTGCTGGACAATATCGGCCTCAGCAACCCTTTGGCGGCGCGCCAGCCGCGCATCGAGGGCGGACGCATTGGGCACGACAAGAGCTTGGATATGTCGTGGCAGGTGGCAGATTCCGCGGCCGATATTGACGAGATCCCGGCGTGGATTGATAAGTACGAGGCGGCCAAGGCTCGCGCCGCGCTTGCCGACGCCGATTTTCAGAAACTCTTCGCCACATACAGGGAACCCCTAACTTGGGACCGTTTCTGGAAAAATATTAAATTCTCCCTGACCGATGGCCGGACCCTCACTTTTTCTTCTGATCCCTCTGACTACCTGCATTAATCCCTTTAAATGCAGACTTTAGGGAGAACCTAAGTTACACTATTCTGTGACATTGTTATCGATCCGTGACGTTAACGGTATACAGGTTCCGGACGATAGAACTTAGTGACAATCACCGAGTAGTTTGAAGGAGAAAGATGACTGCATCCATCAAGGGTCGCGTCCTTTCAGTCATCATGGCAGTTGCCGTAGCTTTGGGCCTGGCCGTCGTGGCGGGTTCCCAGCCGGCAGAGGCAGCCAACCGCGACTGGCTGCGCCGTGACGCCACTGGTACGTGTGAGTGGGACAAGGTTGGCTGGTGGGTCCAGCGTTGCGACGTATGGTCCCAGGCTATGGGCCGCACCATTCCGGTGCAGGTTCAGCCGGCAAAGCGCGGCGGCAATGCTGCCCTCTACCTGCTAGATGGCCTGCGTGCCACCGATCGCACTAACGCATGGGTAAATGACGTTAATGCTGCCAAGACCTACGAGCCGCACAACATCACCCTCGCTATGCCCGTCGGTGGTGCCGCTTCCTTCTACGCTGACTGGCAGGGTCCTGCTACCTACGACCTGGAAAATCCGGTCAACTACAAGTGGGAAACCTTCCTGACCAGCGAGCTTCCTGGTTACTTGGAGCGCAACTTCGGTGTTGCCCGCAACAACAACTCCATTGCTGGCCTGTCCATGGGCGCCGGTGCTGCACTGACCCTGGCTGCAAAGCACCCGAACCAGTTCCGTCAGGCGCTGTCCTACTCCGGCTTCCTGACCACCACGGTCCCAGGCGCTCAGACCATGATGCGCTTTGCCATGCTGGATGCGGGCGGATTCAACATCAACGCTATGTACGGTTCCCTGTTTAACCCGAAGCGTTTCCAGAACGATCCGCTGCTGCTCATTCCGCAGTTGCGCAATACCAACCTGTACATCTCCGCTGCCTCTGGTGTCCCAGGCGCTGGCGATGCTCACTACCTGCCGGAGCACCAAGCCGCCGGTGCTGCACTTGAGGTCGGCTCCAATATCACCACCCGCGTGTGGGAGGGTGCCGCTCGCCTGCAGGGCCTGAACCCGACCGTGGACTACCCAGCACAGGGTCTGCACAACTGGGAGCAGTTCGGCTACCAGCTCAATCGCTCTAAGCCACAGGTGCTTAACGTCATGAACGCTTGGTAATTCTTGCGGCCGAATCCCCTTTCTTAAGGAAAGGGGATTTTCTTTTGCGACGGGTATCGAACAAATATACGTCTAACTATTGCGGGTGTCTCGGCGTTGCGTTAATCTAGGGGTGTCAGTTCGATCGGGTGTGCGAAATTATTTAGAGGGGGAGCTTTCGTGACTACTGCTACCGCACCACCAAAACAGGCGTATTTTTCTACCAATGACATGGAAGACACCGTGTGTGTCATGGCCATGGTGCAAAGAATTCAATCATGGCAACTGTTCCAGGCAGTGCTGCCACAGTTAGAAGACGACGTTGATTGCACACTGGCCGTATTGTCCAAGAGACTCGGTCTTTCGCGATGGCGGGTATCAAGTGCAATCCAAGCCCACTTTCGGATGCGCGAACTGCCGCTTACTACCGCAGTGCAAACGGAACACTGGATTTTGGACCTTCCGCGACTCCAAGTTATTGACGTGGAATTGCGCCCCCTCGGCGAGGATGAAGCGCAGATCCAACTCGTTGATGCGGCCTTGGCGGATTTCCTCACGCCCAAAGACCCAGGACAGCATGTGCCGACGGAACCGGAAATCCGAAATTTCCTGCGTGGATTCATTGATGGGCTGCTGAAGCCAGATTTATCGGCGCAGATCGAGCGCGCAGTGTCGGTGTCCTATTCGGGTGGACAGGCCACGATTGTGTTGAAGACAGATAAGGCCACTGCGGCGGCGATTTCCCGGCATGTTGATAAAGCGGCAGCAGAAGACGGAGTTTCAAAGGCGGAAGCGCTGGAAAATCTGATCTTTAACCGCACTAGTACCAAGGTGGTGATTAACACCTATCGCACCGGCGAGGATCCTTCCCGCGTCTTTATTCCTAGTGCAGGATGGTGCGATCTGGGGGAGGACTTAGCACATGACTCTGCGGTGCGAACTCTAACCGCCGAGGACGTCAAAAAGTATGTCCCCTCAGAAGAAATCCGTGCCTGGGTGCAGGGGCGGGACGCGACCTGCCGGTGGCCAGGGTGCTCAATGCCAGCGCACTATTGTCAATTGGATCACCGAGTGGAGTACGGCGACAAAGGGCCTACCAGTGTGGGAAACCTGGTGTGCCTGTGTCAGCATCACCATAACGTGAAGACGGATGGTCGGGTGCGATACATCATGGACCCGTTTACCGGAGATATTGTCTGGATGTTTGAGGATGGCACCTATGAGGTGGACCGAGCGGCAGGTCCTCTGGCGCCCCGGAATATTCATTGGAAGCTGACGTGGGAGCGATTCCTCAAGCTCAGGAGGGGGCCATTGCAAGGTTTGTGAGTTGGGACTATACAGGGGCGCATGTTCGCTATTGAGAACCCAAGCACAGGCAAGAGTGAAGACCAGTTTGAAC
This sequence comes from Corynebacterium tuberculostearicum, assembly GCF_022347385.1. Classification (GTDB taxonomy): domain Bacteria; phylum Actinomycetota; class Actinomycetes; order Mycobacteriales; family Mycobacteriaceae; genus Corynebacterium; species Corynebacterium tuberculostearicum_M. Next base: position 97,986 of record NZ_JAKRDT010000004.1, on the reverse strand, counting down.
GTATCGATGATTCGCAGCGCGATGACATCCTAGACCGTTCCACCGCGGCCTACGAGGCATGGCGGAGCACTCGCATCGAGGAGCGTGCTGCGGTTTTGTCCCGCACAGCTGATCTTTATGAAGAGCGCATTGATGAGTTAGCGGATCACATCGGCCGCGAGATGGGCAAGCTGACCCGTTGGGCCAAGGCCGAGGTGCAGATTGTTGCCGATATTTACCGCTACTACTCCGAGCACGCGCACGAGCTGCTTGCCGACGAGTACCTGCCGGCACAGAATGCCGACAAGACCGTAGTGCGCAAGGAGCCGATCGGCCCGTTGCTCGGCATCATGCCGTGGAACTTCCCGTACTACCAGGTGGCCCGCTTCGCGGCGCCTAACCTGCTGCTGGGTAACACCATTGTGCTCAAGCACGCTTCCATCTGCCCGTTGTCTTCCCAGGCGTGCCAGGACATCCTGGAAGAGGCTGGTCTGCCGAAGGATGCGTACATCAACATCTACGCTTCCGGTTCCCAGATGGATGCCTTTGTAGCGGATAAGCGCATCAAGGGTGTTTCGCTGACCGGTTCGGAGGGTGCGGGCTCTGCCGTGGCCAAGACCGCCGGTGAAAATTACAAGAAGTCCGTGCTGGAGCTGGGCGGCAACGACCCGTTCCTGGTTATTGATGATGAGAACCTAGAGTGGGTACTGGATCAGTACAACCTGATCCGCATGTACAACACCGGCCAGGCCTGCAACGCGCCAAAGCGCCTCATCGTTCTGGAGGACTTCTACGACCGCACCGTGGAGTACCTGGAGAAGAAGATTGGGGACATGAAGGTCGGCACTTATGACGACGAGAATGCCGACATTGGTCCGCTGTCCTCCATCGATGCTCGCGATGAGATCGTGGAGCGCCTGGAAAAGGCTGCGGCCAACGGCGACGCTAAGATTCGCGTAGGCGGCAAGAAGATTGACCGCGAGGGCGCCTACATGGAGCCTGCGCTGCTTACCGACGTCGACCCATCCACCGACGTAGGCTGCAACGAGATCTTCGGCCCTGTGGCTATTGTCTACAAGGCCAAGGATGTTGAAGAGGCTATCGAGATTGCCAATAACTCGGAGTATGGTCTGTCCAGCTCCGTGTGGGGCACCGACCTGGATGCCGCATTCGAGGTGGCAAACCAGCTCAACGATGGCATGACGTTCGTCAACGAGGCGTCGGTAACCGCAGCAGGCCTGCCATTCGGCGGCGTGAACCGCTCCGGCTACGGCCGCGAGCTGGCGCGCTGGGGCGTCGGCGAGTTTGTCAACGAGCACCTGTACCGCGTGAGCGGACAGGATAACCCGGGCAACTCCCCGGCAATGTAGCGGCGTGTCAGTCTAGCGTAAGTCTCAAGTTCAACTTAAACTTGAGCACACGATAGACAGCTCACGCCGCAGGCATCGGTCCGGGGGAGGGGAACCCTCGGAAAGGTACCGCGGCAAATCTTCAAGGACGTTTACCTATGCGCAAAAGCACTTCCCCGAGCAAAGCTCGCAAGGGCCTTGCAGTGGCCGCAGTACCTACCGCTATTGCCGTGGGTTTGGCTCTGCTGCCAAACGCCACCGCACAATCTTCCGTAGGCGATCTCTCTTCCGCAATCGGCGGCGATTCCAGCCTGTCCGATCACTTCGCACCGAAGGAACCGCCCGCCCGCACCCCGCTGAACACCGAATACCCGGATGTTAAGGGCCTGCCGGAGGGCGTGAAGATCAACCGTGTGGAGTACCTGACCAACCGCCACCTGATGGTCTACATCAAGTCCGCAGCTATGCCGGACAAAGAGCAGAAGGTGCAGATCCAGCTGGCTCGTGACTGGTACTCCCACCCGGAAAAGAAGTTCCCAGAGGTATGGGCGCTCGACGGCCTGCGTGCACGTGACGATGAGTCCGGCTGGACCATTGAGACCAATATTTTGAACCAGTACGCTGACCGTAACGTCAACCTAGTTATGCCGGTAGGCGGCGAATCTTCCTTCTACTCGGATTGGGAGCAGGAAGACCGTGGTAAGCGCTATATGTGGGAGACCTTCCTGACCAAGGAATTGATCCCGATCCTGGACAATGAGTACCGCTCCAACCACAAGCGCGCGGTAACCGGCCTGTCCATGGGCGGTACTGCCGCGATGAACCTGGCTGAGCGCAACCCGCACCTGTTTAGCTTCGTGGGTTCTTTCTCCGGCTACCTCGATACCACTACGCGTGGCATGCCGGAAGCCATCATGGCGGCGCAACGAGATGCCGGCGGCTATGATTCCCGCAAGATGTGGGGCGAGCCAGGTTCCCAAAACTGGATCGACCACGATCCGAAGCTGGGCATTGAAAACCTGAAGGACATGAAGGTCTATGTCTCTGCAGGTTCGGGCAAGGATGACTTTGGTAACGCCAACTCCGTAGCCAAGGGTCAGGCCAACCTTGCCGGTATGGGCTTGGAGGTCATTTCCCGCATGTCCACCCAGACCTATGTTGATTATGCGAAGCGCGCCAAGATTGACCCTGTGGTTAAGTTCCGCCCATCCGGCGTGCACAGCTGGGAATACTGGCAGTTTGAGATGCAGCAGGCATGGCCCTACATCGCAGATGCCCTCGAGATGGACAAGGCTGACCGCGGTGCGGACTGTGAGGCCATCGGCGCCATCGCCAAGGAGACCAAGAGCGGCGTCATTGGCTCTTGCTTGAATAACGAGTACGACGTCGCCAAGAAGGGCAAGGCCCAAGACTTTGAGTCTGGTACCGCTTACTGGTCCCCGGATACCGGTGCGCACGCCCTCTTCGGCCGCATTGGTGCTCGCTACGCCGAAATCGGCGGACCTACCTCCTGGCTGGGCTTCCCTAAGACCGGCGAGTCTAAGACCCCGGACGGCAAGGGTCGTTTCGTGCACTTCGAGCACGGCTCCATCTACTGGTCCCCGGAGACCGGCGCTTGGGAGATTACCGGCGATATGTTCCAGGCCTGGGGTAAGAATGGCTACGAAAAGGGCGACCTGAAGTACCCGACCGGCTCGGTTAAGAAGGTCGGCGAGGGCTACATGCAGGAATTCCAGGATGGCGTCCTGACCCGTAACCCGGATGGCTCCAACCAGGTAGTCCACGGCGCTATCGGCGCCAAGTACAAGGACATGGGCGGCGCTGAATCTGCGCTCGGCTTCCCGACGTCCGGTGAGAACGCCGTCAATGGCGGCTTCTTCCAGACCTTTGAGAAGGGCAGCATCTACTGGTCCCCGAAGACTGGCGCGCACTACATTTTGAAGAGCAAGATCATGGACCGCTGGGGCCAGGCTGGCTGGGAGCAGGGCGAGTTCGGCTGGCCTACTTCTGACTACTCCGAGATTGCCGCTGGCGGCCTGAGCCAGGAATTCCAGCACGGCAAGATCAGCGAGGTCCTCGGCCAGGTTCGGACCGAGAAGAAGTAGCTATGCGCAAGCTAGTAGTTGTGGGCGCGGCGCTGTGCTTGGGTCTTGCGGGCTGCGATTCCGCCACGGTGGATAGCGAACCGCCGCAAGAGACCGAGGTCGCGCCCCTCGAGCGGGAGTCCGAGGCCCCTTCCTCTTCGGAGAGTGCCACCTCTAAGTCGCAAGAAGATCGCGGTGCGCGCGAGATTTCTGAAATCCCGTCCGCTGAGGTGCCGGAACCGGACGCCAAGTACTTGGACAAGCTCAAGGACGCCGGCGTAAACGTCGATGGCGTTGAGGATCAGCTCCTTGGAGCCGGCAAAGCGGCCTGCGACGAGAATGAGGTCACCATTTCTGCGGTTGCCGGCCAGCTCATCGAGCAGCAGCGCACCACGCAGAGTTTTGAGGAGCTTTCCCAGCTCATCAAGGATTCTGCACGTTCAGGGATTTGCTAGGTTTAGCTGGTACAACTAATCCATGCGAAAAACTATTACCGTTGTCGCGGCCCTCGTCGTATTAGCTGTCATCGGCGTGGGCGCGTCGCGTTACCTCAACCAAGGCACCGATTCCCCTGCTCCGCACACCACGGAGCAGGCAGCGCCGCCGCAACCGCAGCAGCCCGAGTGGTGCCCCCGTGTTGAGTTCATTTCTGCCCCGGGTACTTGGGAGTCCGCGGCTGACGACGACCCCATTAATCCTTCTGCCAACCCGCGCTCGTTCATGCTGTCTATTACGAAGCCGTTGCAGGAGGCCTACGGGGACGACGTGAAGGTCTGGACCCTTCCCTATACCGCGCAATTTAAAAACATTAATGCGCAGCACGAAATGAGCTACGACGATTCCCGCAATGAGGGAACCGGCAAGATGAATGACGAGCTGCGTAGCGTTCACCAAAGCTGCCCAGCTACCAAATTTATTTTGAGCGGCTTTTCCCAGGGTGCGGTGATTGCTGGCGACGTTGCTGATGAGATTGGCGGCGGCCAGGGAGCGGTTCCGGCGGAATCAATCGCAGGCGTGGCCCTTATCGCGGACGGCCGCCGTCAAAATGGCGTCGGGCAAAACCCAGGCCGCAAGGTGGGTGGCGTCGGCGCTGAAATTGCCCTTCAGCCGGTATCCGGACTGGTTCAGCCCATCGTGCCGGGTGCCTCCATGCGTGGTGCGCGCCAGAATGGGTTCGGTAGCCTCGCGGATCGCACCTTCCAGATTTGCGCGCCCAATGATTCGGTTTGTGATGCCCCGCCAAACGTGACCAATGCACTTGAGCGCGCGCAGGGTTTGATTGCCGCGAATGGCGTGCATGCGCAATACGCCTCCAATAGTGGCGTTATCGATGGCACGACTGCCAACCAGTGGGTAGTGGGCTGGGCTCGCCAGCTTATCGACGCCGCGTAACAACCATTCCCCCAACTCCGATAGTTTTATTATCGAAACCATTTACCTAAGGAGAATCGATGGATCTGAAAGCGCAGATGGGGCAGTTCCTAGCGCCCGAGTTCACCTTGGCCCAGTTGTCAGAGAATCTCTTCCAAGCGGAGACCAACCCAGACCGCGTGGTGATGCGCCAGTGGATCTACGGGGAGGAAGAAACCTGCCGGGAACTTACCCGCGCGCAGGTCAATAACCGCATCAAGGTGGTGGCGGCGCGCCTGCAGCAGGTGGCAGAGCCCGGTACCCGCGTGGCCATCTTGGCAGGTAATTCACCGGAGTACGTCTTCGGCTTCTTGGGTGCTCTTTATGCGGGTATGGTGCCGATTCCGCTCTATGACCCCAACGAACCGGGCCACTCGGACCACCTAAAGGCCGTATTTGGTGATTGTGAACCCTCTATCGTGGTAACTAACCGCGTTTCGGCGGCGGCAGTGCGCACGTATTTTTCCGCTCAACGCGAGCGCCCGCGCGTCATTTCCCTTGATGTCCTGCCGGATTCTTTGGCTAGCTCGTGGACCCCCGTGGAAGGAACTGCAGAGGACACTGCCTTCCTGCAGTACACCTCCGGTTCCACCCGCACCCCGGCCGGCGTGGAGCTCACCAATCGCGCGATTATTACCAACGTGGCGCAGATCTTCCAGGCCCTGCAGCTGCAGATGCCGGCCCGCATCGTTTCTTGGCTGCCGATGCACCACGATATGGGCATCATCCTGGCCGTATTTGTCACCATCTTGGGCCTCGACTTCGAGGTGATGACCCCGCGCGATTTCATCCAGCACCCGGATCGCTGGGTCCGGCGCCTCACCGCGGGCAAGCAGGCCACCTATACCGCCATCCCGAACTTTGCCTTGGAACTCGCTGCGCGTCATGCCAAGGATGCAGATTTCTCGCACGTGGCCGGCATCATTATCGGTTCCGAGCCCGTGACCGAATCGGCCGTGGACTCCTTCCTCGATGCCTTCAGCATGGATCGTTCCGTACTGCGTCCGTCCTATGGCCTGGCAGAAGCGGCGCTTATTGTGTCTACCCCGCAAACTGACAAGCGCCCGGTCATCGCGCACTTTAACCGCGCGGAGCTAGCTGCAGGTCGCGCCGTCATCGAGGATAAATCCGAAGACACCGTTGCCTACGCCTCCAATGGCCAGTGCGTGCCGCATCAGCACCTCGCCATTGTGGATCCGGAAACTCGCGCCGAGGTGAAGGACGGCGTTATCGGAGAAATCTGGGTCCACGGTCCCAACATGGCCACCGGCTACCTCAACCGCCCAGGGGAAACCGCTGCGACCTTCCGCAATACCCTGGGTGAGCGTCAACAGGATGGCCTGCCGGAAGACGATTATTGGATGGCCACCGGAGACTTGGCGGCCATCGTGGATGGGGAACTGTATATCACCGGCCGCCTGAAGGATCTCATCGTCATTGCTGGGCGCAACCATTATCCGCAGGATATTGAGGGCACGGTGCAAGCCGCTTCCACGCAGGTTCGCCCGGATTCCGTTGCTGCCTTCTCCGTGGAAGGCAATGACTCTGAGTCCCTCGTCCTGCTGGTGGAGCGCGCCGATGATGCGCAGCCGTCCGGCGATGCCGAGGCCACCGAGGCCATTCGCACCGCGGTCACTGCCCACCATGGCATCACTCCGGATGACATCGTGTGGAAGGCACCCGGCGAAATCAACCGCACGTCCTCCGGCAAGATTGCGCGCCGCGTAGCCAAGAAGAACTATGTGGGATTCTGATATATCGCTAACAAAGTGACAAAATATAGCGATATACCCCTACGCCATTTAGTAATTTTCCGTAACGAAAGACCTTTTTATGACCATCGAGCAACTGCGAGCATGGCTGCGTGACTGGGTCGCCCAGGCCACCGGTGTTTCCGCCGAAGAGATCCTAGATTCCAAGCCTTTGGAAAATTATGGCCTCTCCTCGCGGGATGCTGTAGTGCTATCCGGCGAGCTGGAAAACCTTCTGGGCACCCGCCTCGATGCCACCGTGGCATATGAGTATCCCACCATCGAGCTGCTGGCGGACCGCCTGCTGAACGCACCTGCGGCGCCCCAACCAGAAGAGCACGCCCCGCGGATCGCGCAGGGATCCGACGTTGCGGTCATCGGTCTTTCCGGCCGCTTCCCAGGCGCCAAGAATGCCCAAGAGTTCTGGTCTATGTTGGCGGAATCCCGCGCGGGCACCGGCCCGTTGCCAGTGGGCCGGTGGTCCGAGTACTCCGCCGATCCGGTGATGAGCGAGAAGATCGCTCAGCAGAATACCGACGGCGGCTATATCGAAGACATCGCGTCCTTTGATGCGGAATTTTTTGGCCTATCCCCGCTTGAGGCCGCCAATATGGATCCGCAGCAGCGAATCCTGTTGGAGCTGGTGTGGGAAGCACTAGAAAACGCTGGTGTTCCCGCCAATGAGCTGCGGGGAACGCAGACTGGCGTGTACATGGGCTCGACCAATAATGACTACGGCATGCTCATCGGCGCTGATTCCGCCGAGATGCACCCGTATGCGCTGACCGGCATTTCTTCCGCCGTGGTTGCCAACCGCATTTCCTACGCCTTGGATTTCCGCGGCCCTTCCATCAACGTGGATACGGCTTGCTCTTCCTCCCTCGTGGCGGTGAACCAGGCGATGAAGGATTTGCGCACGGGAAGCGCGGACGTGGCGCTGGCCGGCGGCGTGAATATTCTGGCTGCCCCGCATGCGTCCACGGCGTTCTCGGAGTTGGGCGTTACCTCTCCGACGAGTGCCATTCACGCCTTTTCTGACGACGCCGATGGCATCGTGCGTGCCGATGCCGCCGGCGTCCTCGTGCTCAAGCGCTTGGAGGATGCGGAAGCGGACGGCGACGATATCCTGGCCGTCATCAAGGGCTCGGCCGTCAACTCCGATGGCCACTCCAATGGCCTGACCGCTCCGAACCCGGAGGCACAGGAGGATGTGCTGCGTCGCGCGTATGCTGATGCGGGCGTAAATCCGCAGGACGTGGACTATATCGAGGCCCACGGCACCGGCACCATTCTGGGCGATCCGATTGAGGCTTCCGCCCTGGGCCGCGTGCTCGGTGCGGGCCGCGGGGTCGAAACTCCTATTTTGCTCGGCTCTGCCAAGACCAATATCGGCCACTCTGAATCCGCCGCGGGCGTGGTCGGCCTCATCAAGGTCATCCAGGCCATGCGCAATGACGTGATTCCGGCCAATATCAATTACTCGGCGCCGAACCGCTATATCGATTTCGAGGCCGAGCACCTCGAGGTAGTCGAGGATCCGCGCGAGTGGCCCGAGTACTCCGGCCACAAGGTCGCTGGCGTATCCGGCTTTGGTTTCGGCGGCACCAATGCGCACGTCGTGCTCACCGATTACCGCGGCACCCCGGCCGAGCGCGAGCCGCAGCTTTCCACCGATACGGTGGCGTTGCCGGTCTCTGGCCTCTTGCCTTCGCGCCGGGCACGCGCTGCGGCCCTGTTGGCAGACTTCATTGAGGCGGAAAAGCCCGCGCTTGTCGACGTCGCCCGCACCGTCGCCCGCCGCAACCACTCCCGTTCCCGCGCCGTCGTGACGGCTAGTTCCACCGAGGAAGCAGTCAAGCGCCTGCGCCAGGTAGCTGAAGGCAAGGTCTCCGTCGGCATTGCCGCTGCGGATTCCCCGCACGTTCCGGGGCCAGTATTTGTTTATTCCGGTTTCGGATCCCAGCACCGCAAGATGGCTAAAGACATGATTGCGATCTCGCCGCAGTTCAAGGCCCGCTTGGAAGAGCTGGATGCCATCGTGGACTTTGAGTCCGGCTGGTCCATCCTGGATATCGTCAACGACGATGCCCAAACCTATGACACCGAGACCGCCCAGGTGGCCATTACCGCCATTCAGATTGCATTGACGGACCTGCTCGCTTCCTTTGGCGTGCGTCCGGCCGGCGTGATGGGCATGTCCATGGGCGAGATTGCCGCGGCCTATGCCGCAGGCGGCATCTCCGCAGAGGACGCCATGGTTATTGCCTGCCACCGCGCGCGGTTGATGGGTGAGGGTGAGGCGTCGCTAAGCGATGCCGAGCAAGGAGCCATGGCCGTCGTAGAGCTCTCGGCCGAGGACATTGCCGCGCTCGACGGAAACATCGAACCCGCCGTGTACACCGGCCCCGGAATGACCACCGTGGGCGGCCCCCGCCAAGAGGTGCTGGACCTGGTGGAAAAGCTCGACGGCGAGGGGAAGTTCGCCCGTGCGCTCAATGTGAAGGCCGCCGGGCACACCTCGGCCGTGGACCCCATCCTGGGCGAGCTGCATGCAGCCATCGCCGGCATGGAGGCCAAGCCGCTGCACACCACGCTGTTTTCCTCCGTGGATAAGGGCGAGGTCTATCGCCCTGGTACCACCGTGCACGATGAGGATTATTGGCTGCGCATGACCCGCCATTCGGTCTACCTGCAGGACGCCACCGAGGCGGCCTTCAACGCTGGCCACACCCAGCTGGTGGAAATCTCGCCGAACCCGGTGGCGCTGATGGGCCTCATGTCCACCGCCTTCGCCGTGGGCAAGGCCGATGCCCAGCTGCTCTATGCCCTGAAGCGCAAGGTGGATCCCACCGAGTCGTTGCTGGACCTGCTCAGCAAGCTCTATGTCGCCGGCATGCCGGTGGATTTTGGCGCGGTCTTTGGCTCTGGTGCGCGCGTAGAGGCGCCCTATACCCAGTTCAACCGCCAGCGCTTCTGGACCAACGCGCGCCCGTCGGCCGGCGTTTCCGGCCTGCCGGGCGCACGCGTCAACCTGCCAGAGGGCAAGGTGGCCTTCTCCACCAATGCGGACCAGGCGCCATCCGCGCTGGCCATCGTGGAGGCCGCGGCCGAGGCCGTCAAGCCTGGGGCGCGCATCATCGCCACCGAGGAACATGCCGACCTGCCACCGCGCGGTGAGGTCACCACGGTGGTAAGCCAGTCCATCGGTGGTATGTCCGTAGCCGTCTACGCCGTCCGTGGCGCACAGACGGAGCTCCTGGCGGAAGGCTTTGCCTCCGCATTGGACTTGGGCGCGGCGCCTATCCCGGGCGTGGCCGATGTGCCTGAAAGCGAGCCTGCAGCAACCGCAGAGGTTGATGCCGTGCGCTGGGATCCCGCGGAGGAAACCGTGGAGGATCGCCTCGCACTCATCGTGTCGGAATCCATGGGCTATGACGTCTCTGACCTGCCGCGCGAGCTGCCGCTCATTGACTTGGGCCTGGATTCCCTGATGGGCATGCGCATTAAGAACCGCGTGGAAAATGACTTCCAGATTCCGCCGTTGCAGGTGCAGGCGCTGCGCGACGCCTCCCTGGCAGACGTTATTTCCATGGTGGAAGAGGCCGTGGCCGGCGGCAGCGTGGATACCAGCGAGATTGCTTCTGCGGATACCCCTGCGCCAGAAGAAGATGAGCCGGGCCAGGGCGTCGGCGTTGCCCCGCGCGATGCCTCGGAGCGCATGGTCTTTGGCACCTGGGCTACCTTCACCGGAAAGGCCGCGGCGGGTGTCACTTCGGCACTGCCCGAGGTAAGCGATGAGGTTGCCACCCAGATTGCTGAGCGCCTCACCGAGCGTGCCGGCATCGAGGTCACCGCCCAGCAGGTCCACGAGGCCGAGGCGCTAGAGACTTTGGCCGACCTCGTCCGCGAAGGACTGGAGACCGAGGTAGAAGGCAATATCCGCGTCCTGCGCGAGGCTGATGGTCCGGCCGTATTCATGTTCCACCCAGCCGGCGGCACCACTGTGGTCTACCAGCCACTAACCCGCCGCCTGCCCGAGGACGTGGCAGTCTACGGCGTAGAGCGCGTCGAGGGTTCGCTGGAGGAGCGCGCCGAGGCTTATATCGAGGACATCCTGCACTACGCTCGCGGCCGCAAGGTCGTGCTCGGCGGGTGGTCTTTCGGTGGCGCGCTAGCCTATGAGGTGGCCTACCAGCTGCATCAGCGCACCCAGCGCGGCCAGGATTCGGTGGACGTGGCGTTCATCGCGCTGCTGGATACCACCCAGCCGTCGAACCCAGCGCCGGATACCCCGGAAGAAACCCGTGCCCGCTGGGAGCGCTACGCGGCCTTTGCGAAGAAGACCTACGGCCTGGATTTTGAGCCACCGTACGAGATGCTTGAGACCATGGGCGAAGATGCGCTCATGACCATGTTGGCGGAGTTCCTCGCTACTACCGACGCCTCCGAGCACGGCCTTGCCGCCGGCGTCCTGGAGCACCAGCGCGCTTCCTTCGTGGATAACCAGATTCTGGCCAAGATTGACTTCCATCGCTGGGCCGATGTCACGGTGCCGGTGCTGCTTTTCCGTTCCGAGCGCATGCACGACGGTGCGATTGAGCTGGAGCCGCGCTACGCTGAGATTGATCCCGACGGAGGTTGGGGAGTTATCGTTAAGGATCTAGAAATTGTGCAGCTGCAAGGCGATCACCTTGCAGTGCCAGACGAGCCAGCCATCGGCATCGTGGGCAAGCATATGGACGAATGGATCGAGGAGAAGATACGTGGCGGCCAAGCAGACAACCGCTGAGAAACTCGCTGACCTGCGCGAGCGTCTGGACAAGGCGCAGGACCCAGGCAGTGAGCGCTCCCGCAAGCGCCGCGACGAGGCTGGGCGCACCACGCCTCGTCAACGCATCGATGAATTGCTAGATGAGGGTTCCTTCGTCGAAACCGGCTCCTTGGGTAAGACCCCAGGTGACCCTGACGCCATTTATTCCGATGGCGTGGTCACCGGTTATGGCCGCATCTCCGGCCGCCCAGTGTGTATCTACGCCCACGATAAAACCGTCTACGGCGGCTCTGTCGGCGTGACCTTTGGCAAGAAGGTCACCGAGGTCATGGACATGGCCATCAAGATTGGCTGCCCAGTCATCGGTATTCAGGATTCCGGCGGCGCCCGCATCCAGGATGCGGTGACCTCATTGGCCATGTACTCCGAGATCGCCCGCCGCCAGCTCCCGCTGTCCGGCCGTAGCCCGCAGATTTCCATCATGATGGGCAAGTCCGCCGGTGGCGCCGTCTATGCTCCCGTGACCACGGACTTTGTCATTGCCGTGGACGAGGAAGCGGAAATGTATGTCACCGGCCCGAACGTCATCCGTGAGGTTACCGGTGAGGATATTACCTCCGCTGAGCTGGGCGGTGCTCGCCAGCAAGAGCTCAACGGTAACGTCTCGGCGGTCGTCCCTTCCGAGGATGACGCCTTTGATATGGTCCGCGATCTCCTCGATCACCTGCCGCTGACCTGCTTTGATGAGTCATCGGAGTTCGCTGCGCCTTCCGACGCCGAAGTGGCCGAAGACGAAGAGCTCAATGCCTTCATGCCGGATGACACCAATGCTGGCTACGACATGATGGACTTGTTGACCCAGTTGGGCGATGACGAGGACCTCATTGAGATTCAAGAAAACTTCGCGCCCAATATGATCACCGCTTTCGGTCGCATCGATGGCAAGACCGTTGGCTTTGTGGCCAATAACCCCATGCACCTTGCGGGCTGCATTGATGCCGACGCCGCCGATAAGGGCGCGCGCTTCATCCGCATCTGCGATGCTTACAATATTCCGCTGGTCTTTGTGGTGGATACCCCGGGCTACCTGCCGGGCGTGGAGCAGGAGAAGGTGGGCCTTATCCACCGCGGTGCCAAGTTCGCTTTCGCCGTGGTGGAAGCCACCGTGCCGAAGGTCTCGCTCATCGTGCGCAAGGCCTACGGCGGTGCCTATGCCGTGATGGGCTCGAAGAACCTGACCGGTGATATCAACTTGGCGTGGCCGACCGCGCAGATCGCAGTGATGGGCGCGGCCGCTGCCGTGGTGATGATCGCGGGCAAGCAGCTTGAGGCCGCCGAGACCCCTGAGCAGCGTGAGATGACCAAGAAGATGTTCATGGACTTCTACGATGAGACCATGACCGCTCCTTATGTGGCGGCCGAGCGTGGCTATCTAGACGCGATGATTCAGCCGAATCAGTCCCGGTTGGCGCTCCGTCAGGCACTGCGCCAGCTGGCCACCAAGCAGGAAAGCGATCTACCGAAGAAGCACACTATTGCCCCGATGTAATGCCTTGTGCTTGGATAGCATATAAAGAGCTAATCCTAGTGAAGGAGTTATCTATGATTCTGTCTAGCGCTGTGGACATCGTCAGCGAGATCATTGGTTTCGTGGTCGATATTCTGAATCAGGCAGGCATTCAGGTAAGTTCCAAGTAAGTGGAGCAAAAAGGAAGGAGGGTTAAACCCTCCTTCTTTTTTATTTGCGGGCGAAAAGCCGCCAGCCAAAGAAAAATAGTGCGGACATCACCGTCGCTACGATGAGGAAGCTCCAGTGCGGCAGGCGGCCGTTGACCAGCATCCACAGGGCCATGCCGCCCACGACGGTGCTCAGCCAGACGATGCCGCCCTCCTTCCACTTGCCCTGCGCTTTGGCAGCCAGGATGATGACCCAGCCGATAAGCGCGCCTATGGCCCAGGGCCAAAAGGCATCTACCCAGGTGGAAAAACTCAATCCGCCGTGGGCGAGGCGGGCAGCAACGGCGAAGAGCATCAGGGCGATGATATCGATAATGGGGGCGATTCTCATGCGTTTTCCTTTCGGTTCAAGGCGGCATAGGTGATGCCCTTGCGGGCATAGTGCCAGAAGTAGATTACCCAGCCAATGATGGTGATCAAGGCAAAGGAGATGAGGCGGTAGATGATGGCAGCGCCGGTAGCGTCCACCGCGGTCATGCCCGTAGCCACCAGGGTGGCGATGATGGCGGCTTCCACCGTGCCGAGGCCGGCCGGCGTGACCTGAGCGGAGCCGGCAAGCTTAGCGGTGAGATAGGCCAGCGCCACGCCGGCCATCGTCGTAGTGTCCTCGCCCGCATGCAGGGCGGGTAGGTGGCCGGTAACGGCCCACACACAGCCCCAAAGCGAGACCATGTCGATCAGGCGGTTGGCCAAAGAGTAGAAGGAGACCCAACCGAATTGGCGGCGGGTAAGGTGAACTTCCTCCAGATTCTTGACCTGATCCACGAGGGCTTCGCGCTTGGAGCCCTTAATGAGCTTTTGGCGGTTGAGCCAGCGCATGATGGTATCCGGATGATTGGTCAGCCAGAACAGGCCGCCCGAAAGCGCCAGCATGAGCACCAAGGTGCCGATGAGGGACCACAGCGCCATATCTGCGTTCAAGAAGAGCACGCCGCCCAAGCCGATGAGCACGAGCCACATCGTAGAAATGGCAGAGGACAGCACGAAGAACCAGCCACACAACATGACGGACGCGCCCCACGTGCGCTGCACGTAGAAGGTGAGGATGGCGGAAAAGGCTGGGCCGGCCGGAAGAGTGGTGGACCAGGCATTAGCGGCCAACGTCAGTGCTGCGGTTTCTGAGGCCGGCACCTTGACGCCACCGGCGCGAATGAGCAGGCGCATGACCTCGCCCATGGCGAGTACCGCCACGATGGAGGCGATGATCACTAGCGCTATCGCGGCCGGATTGGAATGAGAAAGCCGCGAGAAGCCTTCGCGCAGGAAGTCCAGCTCATCGCGGAAGACATAAACCAAGACCAGCAGGACGATGAGCGAGGCGATAAGGCGCAGCCAATTCTTCACTTACTTACCCCCTTCGAGGCGTTGTTTGAGCTCAGTGAAGGGAACAGTCTTGCCGCGGTGGGTCGCACCGCCGGTCAAAGTGGTGGTGGCGTGGCGCAGCCAGCTAGGGGCCCACCAGTTATCCTCGCGCAGCAAGTGCATGACGGCCGGGACGAGGAGCATGCGGACAATGGTGGCGTCGATAAGCAGGGCAAAAATCATGCCGTAGGCAATGTATTTCATCATCACGATATCGGAGAAGCCGAACGCGCCGGAGACCACGATCATGATGAGCGCCGCAGCGGTAATTATGCCGCCGGTATGCGCGGTGCCGGCCGCAATGGACTCGTCGGTAGAAGCGCCGCGCCGGCGGGCCTCCACCATGCGGGAGACCAAAAAGACCTCGTAATCGGTGGACAGGCCGTAGACAATGACGATGATGAGCACCAAGATTGGGCTCATGAGCGGGCCGGGCGTGAAGTTGAGGATGTCCGAGCCCAAGCCGGCAACGAACATTAACGTCAGGATGCCCAGCGTTGCGCCCAAGGTCAGCAACGTCATCACAATGGCCTTGAGCGGCAGTACGAAGGAGCCGAATACTAGGGCCATAAGCAGGAACGTTGCCAAAACCACGTAGAGCGCCATCCACGGCAGCGTGTGGAAGAGCGCATCGAGGGACTCCACCTCCATGGCGGGAGTGCCGCCCACGTAGAGGTTCACGCCCTCAGGGGCCTTGACCTTCTCCAGCTCGTGCACGATCTTCGCGTAATCATCGCGGTCTTCGATACCGGCGGAAAGGACGGTGGTGCCGTCTTTGGTGGCGGTCGTCGGCGCCATGGGTTCGGTGAGGCCGTCGAGGCCGCGGACCTGCATGACGACGTCGACAAGCTGCTGGTTCGAGGCATTTTCCACCACGAGCTTGACCGGCTCCGTGCGGAAGGCTGGGAACTCTTCGTTGAATTTATCCTGTGCCACGCGGGTGTCCTGGTCAGGCGGCAGGTAAGACTCGTTGATGCCACCGAAGGTGATGCTCATGACGGGCAGGGTAAGCGCGATGAGCAGGCCGCATACGGCGATGGTCAGCCCGCGGGCATGGCGCATGGCCCAGCGTGGAAGCTTATACCACCAGGTGTCCTGAATAGTGCGAGCCGTTCGCGAGGTACGGCGCACGGACCAGGTATCGATCTTGGGGCCGAGCATGCCAAAAATGGACGGCAGCACGGTGACGGAAAGGAGCGCGGCCAAGCCGACCGCAGAAATGGACCCATAGGCCACGGATTTCAGGAAGGCCTGGGGGAAGAGGAAGAGGCCGGAAAGCGCAACGGCGACCATGGCTGCGGAGAAAACCACAGTTTGGCCGGCTGTTGCGGTGGTGGTGGCCACGGCCTCCTCGGTGGAGCGGCCCTTATCCAGCTCCTCGCGGAAGCGCGAGACCATAAAGAGGCCATAATCGATGGCTAGGCCGAGGCCCAGCAGCGTGACGACGGCCTGGGCAAAGACATTGACCTGCGAGAACCCGGCCAGGATGGACAGGATTCCCAAAGAGCCCAAGATGGAGAGGCCACCGACCACCAGCGGCATGCAGGCCGCCACCACCGAGCCGAAGACCACCAGCAGGAGGATGCCTACCAGTGGCAGGGCGGCCTTTTCGGCGCGGGAAATATCGTGGGACATTCCCTCATCCAGGGCATCAGCAACCGCGGTGGCACCCGCAATCTCCACCGGTGCGGTGGTATCCGTAAGCGCGCCTTCGATGGCGCGGAAATCCTTCAGCGTCTGCTCATCATCGCCTTTGAGCCCGATGGCGGCGAAGGCCAGCGAATGATCAGCATTGACCAGGTTCGGGTTCTTCGTGTCGAAGTAACTGGTCACCGAGTCAATCTGGTCCGGATACTCCGATTTCAACTGGGCCAAGTGCTGCTTGGCGGCGTCGAAGTTCTCATCGGGGGAGTGGAAGAGCAAGATGACATCGCCGGAGTTATCGCGGCCGAATGCTTCCTGCTCGATCTGGGCCGCGCTTGTCGACGCCGCATTGGGATCCTCCCAGCCCTCCTGGCTCATGCGGTCTTCGAGCTGCAAGCCAAAGCCGATGAAGAGCGCAAGGATAGCGGCGACGATGATGGCGGGGATGAGCCGGCGGTGCGCATAGGAAAAACGTCCCCATTTTTCAAACATTGGGGCAGCCTCCTAGCGGTTATTAAGCAGCGCAGCCAGGGGACGGAATGGCTGCAGCCATGCACCACCCTCCGGCAGATTATCCAGGTTCACGCGCGGTAGCGGCTCGCGGAATACACCCTCGATATCTTCCAGGTCCACAAAATTGATATCCGCGTGGCCTACGGCCCAGGCGGCATGCTCATGGAAACCGAGGACCGTTACCGGAAGGCCTTCTGCGATGAGCTCTTCCAATGGTTCCTGGAAATTCTGGCCATCGGCGGAGGCAACAATCACGCCGGCTAGATCCTCACGGAGGCTTTCGATGTGGTCGAGCATATCCGGATCCACGTCGTCGTCTTCGTGGATCTTGGGCTTGGCAAAAACGCCGAAGCCCACGTTGCGGATGGCTTCTACCCATGGGCGGATGACATCGGCGCCGCCCGGGGTGACATTAGTAAAGACATCGGCGCGCGGCTCCGCATCAACGTCCTGGGCAAGGTGTACCAGCCAGCGGCCGATGGCGTCGAAGCGCGGGCGGTGTGCGGCGGTGGGGCGGCCGCCGAGCAGGGAGCCCAGGCCCATGTCCATATTGGGCGCATCCCAGACAAGTAGGTAGGTGCTCATTTATTTCTTCTCCCAGAGATACTCCGTGATGACGTGTTCTTTATCTAGGCCCTTGCCCTCAAACTTGGTGATGACCTGACGATCCACCAACTGCGGGCACTCTGGCCATGGCCAGCCCTTGTAATCCAGGCTCGGCTCTACGTCCACAAGTTCATCGATCCACTCGGCGTATCCGGCGTGGTCGGTAGCAACGTGCAGCACGCCGCCCTTCTTTAGGCGGGACGCAAAAAGGTTGAGTGTGCCCGACTGGATGATGCGGCGCTTGTGGTGACGGGCCTTTGGCCAGGGATCCGGGAAGAAGACGCGGATGCCATCAAGGGATTCCGGCGCAAACATGCGCACCATGACCTCGATGCCATCGCCGCGAATCATGCGGATATTGTCGATGCCCTCGCGCTCGATCTGGCCCAGTAGCTTGGCCAGGCCCGGCTTGTAGAGCTCGACGGCGATGATATTGGTATCGGCCTCCTTCGGCGCCATGGCGGCGGTAGAGGTGCCGGTACCGGATCCAATCTCCACGATGGTCTTGGCGCCGCTGCGGCCAAACCAGGCATCGAGGTCAATGACCTCGTCTTCCAGCGTGCGGCCTAGTTCTGGCCAGCGCTTTTCAAAAAGCTCATGCTGATTTTCGGTCAGCGTGCCGCGGCGGAAAGTGACGTTGCCTAGGCGTGGGTAGTCAAGCTCGTTGTCGAATACGGCATTGAAATCGGTCTGTGGCGGGCGCCCTGGAGGCATTTCTCCAGCGCGGGTGTTTTGAGAGTTATCTGTGTTATTCATTGCGGCCTATTTTTCCCTGCTTAGCCTTGCCAAGCAATACGCCGCGCCGGGGATCACGTGTGGCGAAGCCAATCCTGGTATAACCAGTGGGCCCGGTTGGGGGTGGAAGATTATCGTTTTGCTTGCCGCTAGGGAGGGGAATAGACCCCCAGACAGGGGGATGGGAAAAGGCGATTTTTAACACAGTATCTGTGGTTGCGCTTGGTGAAGTTCTGGTAAACGCGGTGGATATAACCGGTGTGACAAAATCTGCGCAAATTATTCGGACAAGCACGTTAATCTTGAGGTGGAAGGCACAGTTGGGGATTTATTTCCCCAATTTTCACACCCACCCTCAGGAGAATTACTAATGACCGCCACTATCCCAGGGCTCGTCGGAGAGCTGCCGACTAAAAACGAAAAGCTTATCGGCTGGATCAGCGAGAATGTTGAGCTTTTCCAGCCGGACCAGGTGGTCTTTGTAGACGGCTCCCAGGACGAGGCTGACCGTTTGGCCGCAGAGCTGGTGGAAAAGGGCACGCTTATCAAGCTGAATGAGGAAAAGCGTCCTAATTCCTACCTGGCTCGCTCCAATCCTTCCGACGTTGCCCGTGTGGAATCCCGCACCTTCATCTGTACCGAGAATGAAGAAGGTGCCGGCCCGACCAATAACTGGGCGCCGCCAGCTGCGATGAAGGAAGAGATGACGGAGGCATTCCGTGGTTCCATGAAGGGTCGCACCATGTACGTGGTTCCCTTCTGCATGGGCCCTATTAGCGATCCGGAACCAAAGCTGGGCGTGCAGCTGACTGACTCCGCCTATGTGGTGCTCTCCATGCGCATCATGACCCGCATGGGTGCGGAGGCCTTGGACAAGATTGGTACCGACGGCGATTTCGTCCACGCCCTGCACTCCGTGGGTGCCCCGCTAGAGGCAGGCCAGGAAGATGTGGCGTGGCCATGCAATGACACCAAGTACATCACCCAGTTCCCAGAGACCAAGGAAATCTGGTCCTACGGTTCCGGCTACGGCGGCAACGCCATCCTGGCGAAGAAGTGCTACGCGCTGCGCATCGCTTCTGTCATGGCTAAGGAAGAAGGCTGGATGGCTGAGCACATGCTCATCCTGAAGCTCACCAACCCAGAGGGTAAGAAGTACCACGTTGCGGCCGCCTTCCCTTCGGCATGCGGCAAGACCAACCTGGCCATGATTACGCCGACCATTCCGGGCTGGAAGGCTGAGGTCGTCGGTGACGATATTGCCTGGCTGCACCTGCGCGAGGACGGCCTCTACGCCGTGAATCCAGAAAACGGCTTCTTCGGCGTGGCCCCTGGCACCAACTACGACTCCAACCCGATTGCCATGCGGACCATGGAGCCGGGCAACACCATCTTCACCAACGTTGCGCTTACCGACGACGGCGACGTCTGGTGGGAGGAGATGACCAAGGAGGCACCGGAGCACCTCATCGACTGGACCGGTCAGGATTGGACTCCGTCCTCCTCCACTAAGGCTGCGCACCCGAACTCTCGTTACTGCGTCCCGATTTCCCAGTGCCCAAGCGCCGCGCCGGAGTACGACGACTGGCAGGGCGTGAAGATCGACGCCATCCTCTTCGGTGGCCGCCGCAAGACCACCGTTCCGCTGGTAACCCAGGCCTTTGACTGGAACCACGGCACCATGATCGGTGCCCTGCTGGCTTCCGGCCAGACCGCTGCAGCAGAGGGCAGCGTCGGCACCCTGCGCCACGATCCGATGGCTATGCTTCCGTTCATCGGTTACAACGCCGGTGACTACCTGCAGCACTGGATCGATATGGGTGAAAAGGGCGGCGACCGCATGCCGTCTATCTTCCTGGTTAATTGGTTCCGCCGTGGCGACGACGGCCGCTTCCTGTGGCCGGGCTT
Source organism: Corynebacterium tuberculostearicum (assembly GCF_022347385.1). GTDB lineage: Bacteria > Actinomycetota > Actinomycetes > Mycobacteriales > Mycobacteriaceae > Corynebacterium > Corynebacterium tuberculostearicum_M. The sequence goes on along the minus strand of NZ_JAKRDT010000004.1, from coordinate 78,137 downwards.
CGGCGAGAACTCCCGCGTGCTCAAGTGGATCATTGACCGCATTGAGGGCAACGTTGAGGCCGAGGAAACCGTCGTGGGCAACACCGCCCGTGCCGAGGATATCGACCTCGAGGGCATCGACTTCGATATCGAGGACGTTCGCGCCGCTCTTGCCGTCAACCCGAAGGATTGGGAAGGCGATATGCAGGATAACGCCAGCTACCTCAACTTCCTGGGCTCCCGCGTGCCGTCTGAGGTGTGGGACCAGTTCCACGCTCTGAAGGAGCGCGTCGAGAACGCTTCTTAAGCACTAGGCCTAGCTAGCCTCCAGCGACGTCGGCGTTGCTGGGGGCTACTTTTGTAACACCAACGTCAGGTTAGACACCGCGAACTCCCGCATACCCGGCACGCGGGTGAGCCACCAAGCCCAGCTGGGGTGGTAGCGGGGGAAGGCGAGTTTGAGTGCGCCGGTGCGCTGTGCCCAGGCGAGGCCGGCGGAGCAGGGGACGTCGAAAAGCGAGGTGCCAAAGACGTTCTTGGGTGGATGTCCGTGGCGGCGGGTATAGCGATCGCGGGCAAACTCGCCGCCCACATAGTGCTCCCACAGGCCGGTTTCGTGGCCGCCAAAGGGACCGAGCCACACCGTGTAACTCAGGATGGTGAGGCCGCCGGGGCGGGTCACACGCAGCATCTCCTCGCCCATATCCCAGGGGTTGGGGATGTGCTCGGCCACGTTGGAGGAATAGACCACGTCAAAGGAATTATCGGCAAAGGGCAGATTGGTGCCATCGCCGCGCACGGAATTGTTTAAGTGTATGCCGGCCGCAGACATCTCGCCGGCATCCGGCTCCAATCCCACATAGCGGGCGTCGCGCCGAGAAAAGGCGTCCGCAAAATAGCCTGGGCCGCCGCCGACATCGAGCACCCGTGCTCCGAAAAGCTCCACGCCCAAGTCGCGGCCGAGGTTATCCACCAGCGCGGCCGTATCCTCCGCGAGCCCGCCGTAGAAAATCTCCGGGCGCGTCTGCTCAAAGCGGAAGGAACGCAGCAGCTGAATGGAGCGGCGGAGCGTGGCCATCTCACGGGTATGTCTCATAACCCACTAGGCTAATACCTCACGATGAAGATTCTTTTACTATGCTGGCGCGATTCCACCCACCCGCAAGGCGGTGGCTCGGAGCGCTATTTGGAGCGCGTGGGCGAGTACCTGGCAGCCCAGGGCCACGAGGTGGTCTTTCGCACCTCCAAGCACATGAATGCCGCGCGCCGGGAGGTGCGCGACGGCGTGCGCTATAGTCGCGGCGGCGCCAAATTTGGCGTGTATCCGCGTGGTTGGGCGGCGATGCTGGCCGGCCGCCTGGGGCTGGGGGACCTGCGCGGAGTGGATGCGGTGATTGATACACAAAATGGCATCCCCTTCTTCGCTCGCCTGGTGTCTGGAGCACCGACGGTGCTGCTTACTCACCATTGCCACCGCGAACAGTGGCCGGTGGCAGGTCCACTCCTCGGCCGGCTCGGTTGGTTCCTCGAGTCCCGGGTGGCCCCGCGCGTGTATCGCGGCGCTCCCTATGTCACCGTGTCTGAGGCCTCCCGTGAGGATTTAGAGGCGCTGGGCATTAAGGGCGCGCACATCATCGCCAATGGCCTGGACCCGGTTCCGGATCACGTTCCTTCCCTGGAACGAGAGGCCGAGGTGCACCTGGTCACGCTCTCGCGCCTAGTGCCGCATAAGCAGATCGAGCATGCCATGGATACGGTGGCACAGATCCCGGGCGCGGTCCTGGACGTCATCGGCTCCGGCTGGTGGGAGGCTAACCTGCGCGCCTATGCCGAGGAGCATGGCGTAAGCGATCGCGTGCGTTTCCGCGGCCAGGTGACCGAGGACTATAAGCACGCCCTGCTCGCCCGCGCCGATGCCTTGCTTATGCCCTCGCGCAAAGAGGGGTGGGGTTTGGCAGTAATGGAGGCAGCCCAACATGGGGTGCCCACCGTTGGCTATACATTTGGCCTGCGTGACAGCGTTATCAACGGCAAGACCGGCATCTTAGTAGAGCGCGAAGAGGACTTCGTGGCGGCCACCAAGCAGCTGCTTGCCGACGCCCCACTTCGCCGCACCCTCGGCTCCAACGCGCGGGATTTTGCCGCTAGCTTCTCGTGGAAGAAGACCGGCGAGCAGTTCGCGGAATTGCTGCAAGGGCTAGTAGCGGACACGCCATCCACAAAGCGGTAAGCGCCCACGGAACCTGCGGCCGGGGCGCGTTCGTTTCCGCGGCTATGGCACCGTCCACCACGACCACACCGACGCCGATCTCGGCCAGCCGGTTCATATCGTGTTCTTTCCACGCGCGCAGCGCCGCCCGGTATCGCGGCGAGGCTTGGTCCACCACGGTCCCGTCTACGCTTAGTTCCCCCGATTCCACCATGGCCACCGCCTTGGAGTAGGGGTCGACGGCTACGCCGCCAGGAACCTCCACGAGGTTGGCGCGTTCTGGGAAGAAGGCCACGCGGCCGTCAATCGCGCGCACCAACTGCTCGTCTATCCCCGTCTCCCGCGGCGCGAGCACCGCGAGGCGTCCTGGAACGGGCAGCAGCTGCACGGCCGCAGCCACGGTGGCCAGTGTCGCAGGCAGATTCGGCAGCGCTCCTAGTGAGGCCACATAGAGCGGCAACGCCAACATGGTCAGTTTCCCGCTATCGCGCAGCAGCGCCGCCCCCGGTACGTGATCGATGGACCACACCAGAGCACCGGGAACCAGCCAGAAGAACATCGCCCCGCCGAGCCCCATCGCCGCGAGGACGCTTAACCGCGCGGGAACCCGCCACGCCCCGAGCAGGGCGATGACCGCCACGATGACGCCGCACACGGCGAATCCGATGGCCGCCTCCGCATTCCAGATACCGCCGAGCCGCAGCAGCGCGCCCGCGGTGCCGACGTAGTCTTCTGCCCGCGGGGCAAACGCGGCCACCGCCGCCGCGGTATCGCCGGGCGCGGCGGGATTGAACATGCCCGGAATGGCCCACGGCAAACACAAGACCACGCCGCCGAGGGCTACCCGCTTGCGGCAGGTCACCGCCGCGGTCACCACGGCAAAGAGACCACCCGTAGGGGTAAGCGATGCTCCCCACATGGCCAGCCACGCCACCCAGCTGCGTTGCTTTCCGGCCCACGCGATGACCGGCAGCAGCCACGCAGCGACCGCAAGCGACCACTGGCCCTGCAGGAGACGCTCGATGACGAAGGGATTGGCCACCGCCACTGCCATCGCGCTCACCGCGGCGACCGTAGAGCGCGCCCAGCGCGCCGCGGTGAGCGCGGAGGACGCGGCGGCGGCAAAAATGAGCACCCGTGCCGCCCACGCGCCGCCCACGAGAGCGAGGAAACCGTCTTGCGGTGCGTTGCGGGCGGGCAGACTGCCGCCACCAAAGGCAGAAGGGGAAAGGGCCGGATGGTCAAGCAACGCCATATCGCGCCACAAGAACTCGCCGGGCAAGGCAAAGGGCCAGCACACCGCGGCCACGAGGAGGGTGCCCCAGATAAGGAGTAAAAGACGCCTAGCCTTCACGGTGGCGGCGCATGTACATATAGGCGGCACAGAGCAATAGACCAACGCCGATGGCCTTGCCGGCCCATCCGACCACCATCAAGGCGCGAATGGTGCGAATGACCGGGCGCACCTCATTAAGGCGCTCCGCGCGGGTCTCATCGGACCAGCGCAGATCAGCGGCAAGGATGGAGCGGTCTTCTGTATCGTCATTCGCCACCATGGTGCCGGCCTGCTTTTCGTCCGCGGCGAAGAAGATTTTGATGTTCTCGCGCAGGTCCACCATGGTGCCGGTGGTCGGCTCGACGGAGATATCGCGGCCGATGGTGTAGAAGGGCTCGACCGTGACTCGGTCAGTGGCATCCAAGCCGAGGAGCTCGCGCGACTCGGCGTCGTAGAACCGCTTCGCTGGCCCGGAGATACGGAAATCCTCGGCCGCTAGTTGCTTATCGCCGGTGCCGGTATCGACCTCGGTGGTAATGCTTTTGCGCATATCAGCCAAGGAAATGGGCTGGATATCGTGGTGGAAAGAATAGGTAGGGATACCATCGAGCTTTTCCGTCGTGGTGAAGTCCACCGCCGTGGAGGATTGCGTCGCTAGATCGAAAAACGGATAGGAGCGCTGCTCGGTACCGGAGGGAAAGAAGTAGTTGATTCCATCGCGCTCGAAGTCGGTGCGGGCCATGCCGGTATCCAGCGCCGGTAGGACAAATCTCCATTTATCCTTTGGCGCGGCAACCGGGTAGGTGGACTCGCGGTTCAACACGGAATGCTCCGTGATTTGGGCAAGGGGAGTATCGCCGGCGAGCAGGCGAGAGAGCGAATCGGAGTTAGCGAGCGCATCATCTTCTGCCACCTCAGAGGTGGTGGTATTGCGCTCGATAGTGAGCAGGTCGTGGTGCAGGTAGCACCACATGGGGGCCTGCTTTTCCTGGCACTGCGGGTCCTTGCTATCGCCGGAGGCTTTGGCCCCGGCGATGAACTCGGGCGCTTCCATCCACACCCCGGCCGACGGCGCGGTGACGGTGTCGATGTTTTGGTCGAAGGCCAGCGGCCGAGTCTGATTGTTATACAGCGGCGGCACCACGGTACCCAGCACCAAGAAAATGACGGCGGCAATGACAACCCACGCCAGTGGCGAGCGTGGCCAAAGGTAGCGTTTCATTGCAGTAGTATGTCCAATCAGTTTCAGGTCGATCCGGGGTTAGGAGCAAGCGTGCAGCCGCAGGCATCTGTGAAAAGCGTACCCCAGCATCTGCCGGAGCTAGACGGTTTACGCGCGGTCGCCTCCCTTGGAATCATTGTCACCCACGTGTCTTTTCAGACCGGAACCGGGTGGGGGTTTGCCGGGCGCTTTGATTATTTCGTCGCCGTCTTCTTTGCGCTCAGTGCCTTCCTCTTGTGGCGTCGCCGCGGCTTGCACACCTTATCCGGCTATGCGCGCTCGCGCGTGGCCCGCCTATTGCCAGCCTATTATGCCTGCGTGGTGGCGGTGATGCTCCTGCTTCCCGACGCCCACTCGCTCACCCTCACCCAACTGCTGAGCAACCTCACCTCTACCCAGATCTATGTGGTGGACGGGCTAGCACCGGGGCTTACCCACCTGTGGTCGCTATGCGTGGAGTTCTTCTTCTACCTTGCCCTGCCTTTGTTGGTGTGGCTCCTCGATGCGCTGCCGCGGCGCTGGCGGGTAGCGGCCATCGCGCTGGGCGCTGTGATCAGTTGGGCTTGGGGCTTCGTTCCCTTTGTGGCCGATTACGCCAAGGATCAGGTCAATTCGCAGATCTGGCCGCCGGCGTATGCTTCGTGGTTTGCCGTGGGAATGCTGGCCGCGGAATGCGAAGAAGCCGGTATTAGCTGGCGCGTGCAACGCGCGCTGCGGCCGCGCTGGGCGTGGTGGCTCGCGGCGGCGGTGGTGCTGTGGATTTCCAGCCGCGAGTGGTTCGGGCCGCAGGGGCTGGTGCATCCAGGACCGGGCGAATTTTCCCGCCGCATCATTGCGGGAGCGGCCTTCGCCGCAGCCGTGGTGATACCGGTAGCGCTTGCTCCGCGGGACAAGTCCTGGCTGACCACTCCGCTCATGCAGGCACTGGGCGCGTGGTCCTATTCCATCTTCTTGTGGCATGTGGCCATTCTGGGACTGGCGTTTCCGCTTACCGGGGTGCCGCTGTTTAGCGGGAAGCCCCTGGACTTTTGGGTGATTCTGGCCGTAACGGTGGTGGCCACCGTGGTGGTCTCGGCCGCGAGCTATACACTCATCGAGCGTCCCGGCCGGGATTTTCTCCTCGGTCGGAGGCGAAAAGACAGGCCACGCCCGCGGCACACAAGCAGCTAAGCAGGAGCGAATCGCCCGCATAGGATCCCGATGTCCACGGCGCGCGGGCGAGGATCGCCCCGGCCGCCGCCACGACACCGGGCGCGAGGTAGGCGCGCGGGATGGTGGTCCAGCGCAGCACTAACCAAGCGGAAACGGCCGCTACCGCGGCCGGCCAGCCGGTGAGGGCCAGCGCGCCGAGTGCGACCACGGCCGAGGCGGCACCGCCGCGCGGCGCGCGCCACGTGGGCTGGGACGAGCGCCGCGTGGCCGCCAGGATGCACAGGCCGAGGGCGAGCAAGCCCAAGGCACCGCCGAAGAGGAGGGTGGCGCGGTAAACCGGTTGGGCGCTAAAGGTCATGCGGAAGTCGCCGGAGCGGCCGGCCGGAATGACAAAAGCTTGGGTGGCCGCATCGATCTCGCGCGGGGTGAGCTCTTCCTCGCCTAGGTAGCCGCGCAGGCCCTTATTGAAGGCGCGACCAGTGACCAAGAGGCGATCCTCATCAGCGGCTGCAATCGAGTACCCGGTGGGCTCGGAAGAGCCTGCTGGTTGCCAGCCCTCCTCGCGCAGGCTTACCCACGGCCCCGTGGTGCGCACGCGGTGCGTGCCAGGGCTGAGGGTGAGGGAAGCGCCGGGGGAGTAGCGGTGGGCGTCGATAAGCACGGGCTTGGTGGAATCCACCGTCACGCGCATGGGGCGCGGCGCCGTGAAATCGCGGATGAGCACGCCGGTATCCTGCAGCATGCGCTGGAAGAAGAATTGGTGCACGTCAGGGGAGGTATCCGGGACGGTCACCACACGCTCGACCGGCTGGCCTTTCACCCCTAACTCCGCGATGCCGGTGCGGTGGGATAACTCCACGCGGATGGACTCGGTATCGCCGCCGGGAACGCGGACCTCCTGCGAGCGGAAGGGCTGTAAGTCCACGTCTACGGCCGCGCTGCCGGAGCGAACGGTTACCGTGGTGGCGCTGGTGGCCATGAGCTTGAGGTGCGGTTGAGTGAAAGAGCCACGCAGTTCAATCCATCCGGAGTCATCGCCCGGCGCGGGCCACCAGGCGGTGGAGTTCTCCCCATCCACGGCGGCCGTGGCGGACTTTTTCGGCTGGGCGCCGCCAAAGGCTGTGGCATCGGCGGCCGAGGAGGAGACCGCCACGGAACCGCCGTGGGTTTCCACCTGGGTAAGGGGCCCAGCGGAGGGATAATCGCGCAGGCGGTTATTCACGTGGCTGGGGTCATCCGCGGCCAGAGGTGCGGAGATGGGGCCGTCGAGGGTGCCGTAGTTGCGGTCCGTGAGCGTCGGGGTATCGGTGACGATATCGGCGTCGCGATCGACGAGCTGGCGGGTGGTGGGGGTGGAGTGGGCGTCGAGAAGCGCCAAGGCTTCCCCACCGCCGGCCACGCGCACTGGATCTGTAGGTCCTAAGGACATGCCGGCGTGGTTGAGCAAGATGACATCGACCTCGCCGAAGCGATGGACCTCGCCGCCAAACTCGCTGGCCAGGGCCTCGTCCTCGCCGGTGAAGAGATCGTGGCGCACCATGACCGCGCCGATGCCCAAGCGCTGCAGGGAGCGCACGCCGGTGGCTGGGTCCTCCTTGAGGGCGGCCATGACGCCGTCGAGCCCGCGGATGGCCTCTGGTGGCACGAGCGGAATGGCATCGCGCACGGCCCAGGGGACATCGAGCAGCGGCTGGGCCGGCTCGTCGCGCGTCCATCCCCAGGTCTGCCGGGCAAAGGACGCCTCCGGGTAGATAAGGGTGCGGGTATCGGCGGCATGGGTATTGATAAAGTCCGTGGCCTCGTGCCAGTAGGAGGGCACCTCTTTATAGGCGCCCAGCGGCAGCAAGCGCTGCGACCATGCCGGGGAGACCACCGCGATGCACAAGAGCAGCGTCAGCGCGCCTAGCGTCTGTTTCTTGGTGGGGCGCAAACTCCTCGGTAGTGGAAGATGGGCGCAGGCGCGCGCCACGCCCAACAGCAGCGGGATGCGCACCAGCGGATCGAATTTATGCAGGTTGCGCAGCGCGGCCAGCGGTCCATCGAGCGCATCGAGGTACCACGCCACCTGGCAGCCCAGCACCGCGATGCCCACCACCAGCATGACGGACCACACGCGCGGCAGCTTGCAAAGCCCGTAAATGCCCACGGCCGCGATGCCCATGGTGACCAGCACAAAGAAGGACTCGGTGGCTAGCTCATAGCCGGCCACGCGCTCGGTATCGACAAACGGCGTCCAACTCGTGGTTCCGCGCAGAATCTCAGGCAAGTTGAGCCAGCGCGTGGTCACGCGGGCGGATTCGATGAATTCCGTAAACGGCGGGGCATAGCGCCCAAGCACGACGAGCGGGCCGATCCACCAGGCCGATACCGCCAGGCACCCTAAGAGCCAGGCTGCGCCGGGTGTGAAGGCGCGGCGGTAGAGCAGGATTACAGCGGCCGGGATACACGCCGCGATGGTCGCGGTGGCATTGACCGCACCCATCAGTGCTACGGGGATGGTGGCCGCGGCGGCATCGCGCCAGGTGAGCTTGGCGTTGAGGAAGGGCAGGATAACCCAGGGAGCGAGCATGACCGGCCAGGTCTCAGAAGAAATGGCGGTCAGGGTAGAAAGAGTGCGCGGCGAGAGCGCGTAGAGCATCGCCGCTACCCAGACCCACCTTCCGCGCAGGCCTACCTTGCAGGCGAGCTTATGGAAGCCGATGAAGCCGACGCTTAAGACCAGCAGCCACCAGAGGCGCTGGGCCACCCAATCGGGCAGGGGCCGGGTTAAAACGAAGAAAGGTCCCTGGGGAAAGAGATAGCCATAGGCCTGATTCTGCAGCTGCCCCAGGGTAAAGGTATCCGTATAGGCGCTGAGCGCCCCGTGGAGAAAGTGCAGCGGATTGGCCGCCAGATCATGCTTAGTGTCGGCGGCCGTCAACCCCCACGGCTGCACGAGAAGGATGAGCGCTAGGGCAAAGATCCCCAGCGGGTAGGGGCGGGCGAGCCGCCCGCGGAGGGTACGCACACCTAGTTGCGGGATCCGTACTCAGGGCCGCCCAAAACCGCATCGGAAGCAGAAACCGCATTGCCTTCCGGCACGGTATCGGTGCCGGAGAATTGTGCGATGCCGATGATGGTGATGACGCCGAGCGCGATGCCCACAACAGCGCTACCGATGGCAGGGCCAAGGGTGCGCTTGTTCAAAGAATCGGTTTCCAGAGCCATGGCTAAAGATACTAGCAGCTATTTAGAAGTATTCTGCCTCATCATCGTCCGCGTCATCCTCGTTTTCCTGCGGCACGATGAACACCGGGAGGCCGGCATTGCGCACAATCTGGTCGGCGGTGGAGTTGGTCCACCACGCACGGAAGCCGGTCAGGGCGCGGGTGCCGGTCACGATGACATCCACGTCCAGCTCGTGTGCTGCATCAATGATGGCGGAGGAAATAGTGGTGGCGGATTCCACCAAGTGGGCGCGGCCGGCTAGGCCCAGGCTTTCGGCCAGCTCGATGCCCTGGCGGCAAATCTTGAGCGCCTCTTCATAGGCCGGATCCTCCTCGACGCTGTCCGGGGAGACGGTGGACTGGTGCATTCCGGTGCGGCTGACGGCGCGGGCGGTTTGCCGCGCTACCGGCTCCCAGGCGGTGAGGATTTCTACCGTGGTGGGCCGCAGCAGCTGGGCCGCGTACTCGAGGGCGCGGCCGGCTCGTTCGGTGCCATCGTAGGCAATTAGCATTGTCTCGCCGTTACTCATGTCACTAGTCTACCCACCGCTTGCGACAGAACGCGAGGAATATTGCACACTAGAAGGCATGAAAACTCCGCGCATCCTTGCCAGCCTCGCCCTCGTGACGGCCCTAGGCGCCTGCTCTACTTCCACCCAGGAGGACAATGAGAGCCAGGACTCCACCACTCCGGCTGCGTCGAGCTCACCTGCCGCAACGCATGAAGCGCACGAAGAGACCTCGCAGGAAGAGGCCCCGCAGCAGGACATCCGCGCCATGGCTGCCTCTGTGCTGATGCCGCCGGTCACCAACTACGACGACGCTAAGGCCAAGCTGGAGGCCGGTGTGGGCGGAATCTTTATCCCTAGCTGGGCGGATCCAAACCTGCTGCAGGAAGAGGGCCGCGATATTAATGCCCTGCGCCAGGAGGTGGGCCGCGACTTTGAGGTCTCCATCGATTTTGAGGGCGGGCGCGTGCAACGTTTCTCGGAGATCCTGGGCGAATATCCCGCGCCGCAACAGATGGCAGCCGAGCGTTCCCCACAAGAGGTGGAGCAGCTTGCACACGAGATTGGCACGAGCCTCAAGGCGCATGGCATCAACGTGGACTTTGCACCGGTACTCGACGTCGACGGCAATGGCCTAGAGGTGGTGGGCGATCGATCCTTTTCCACCGATCCGGTCCAAGCAGGCGAGTATGGCGCGGCCTTTGCCCGCGGGCTGGATTCCGCCGGGGTCAAGGCCGTGTTCAAGCATTTCCCAGGCCACGGCCGCGCTTCTGGCGATACCCACCTGGCCGAGGCCGTTACCCCGCCGCTAGAAGAACTAGAAGGCCACGAGTTCATTCCTTTTAAGACTGCCCTTCCCCAAGCGCCCAATGCCGCGCTCATGATGGGCCACCTCGCCGTGCCCGGCCTGGGTGATGGTCAGACGCCTGCCTCAATCCTGCCCGAGGCCTATGGCCTGGCCCGCGAGACCCTGCAGTACGACGGGCCCATCTATACCGATGACATCGGTGGCATGAAGGCGATTTCGGATTCGCTCCCGCTTGCCGACGCCGTCGTGGCCTCCCTCAATGCCGGTGCCGACATGCCCCTGTGGTCCACCGAAAGTGACATTAATGCGGTGATCGACGCCGTTGTTGGCGCCGTCGACCAAGGCCGCCTGCCACTCGAACGACTTGCGGACGCCGCCCGCCATGTCAGCGCTCCCCCGGCCGGCGCTGCACCCGAGCCCGCACAGGACTAGGAAAAATGCCACTAAAACCGTTAACCTTTAAGGCGTGAAAAAGGCAGAAGGAAAAAACGGTGCTAAAGGCTGGCTCATCGCGCTCGGCGTATTGGTCGGCCTTGTCCTAATCGCGGGCATTGCTTATGCCTGGGATGTCGCAGCAAACCAGGACAAGATTCCGCGCGCCGTTTCCGTCAACGGCGTGGATATCTCCGCCATGGATCGCACCGCCGCCGTGGAGAAGCTCGAAGACGAGCTTGCGGGCGTAGAAACCGAACCCGTCTCCGTCACCTCCGGTGACCTCCACACGGAACTCGTCCCCTCCGAATCGGGCCTCGCCCTGGATAACCAGCGCGCCGTGGACAATATTGAGGAGCCTTCCCTCAATCCTTTTACCCGCCTGTATAGCTTCTTCCGCTCCACCCGGGATATTCCGGTAGAGACTAACGTGGATGAGGCCCAGCTGCAACCAGCTCTGGACCGCGTGAAGAAGGATCTCTCCACCGATCCAGTCGATGGCATGTTGGAGCTCAACAATGGTGAGCTCAAGGTCACCGACCCCAAGCTCGGCCAAACCGTGGATGCCAGCACCCTGCACAATGCGGTTACGGATAATTGGCTCGATTCCGAGGGCGTAAATGTGGACCCAGAAGAAGTAGAACCGGCCATCAATGATGAAGCCATCGAGGCCATGCGCACCGGCGATGCCGCCAAGGCGCTGGATAATCCCATTACCCTGAAGGCCAAGAATAATGTCAGCGCTACCTTGAATAAGCCGGAAATCTCCCAGTTCACCAGCATTGAAAAGAAGGACGGCAAGCTCAAGCTTGCCGTGGATACCAACCGCGCGCAGGAGCTGCTGGCCGAGCGCTCCGAGGGCGCCGATGTCCCCGGCGTAAATGCCAAGATTTCCTTCAACGGCAACGACAAGCAGATCACCCCGTCCGAAGACGGCGAGATCATCGACTGGGAGCCGACCATGAAGGACTTTGACAAGCGCGTGACCGGCGATGACCGCGAGTGGGATGCTACCTACAAGCCGGACCCAGCAGAGTTCACCACCGACGATGCCAAGAAGGCGACCTTCAACGACACCGTGGGCGAGTTCACCACTGAGGGCTACTCCGCTGCCTCCGGCAAGAATATCGAGCTGGTAGCCCAACAGGTCAACGGCGCCGTGGTCAACCCAGGCGAGACCTTCTCCCTCAACGGCCACACGGGCCCTCGCGGCACGGCACAGGGCTACGTTGAGTCCGGCATCATTATCGATGGCCACTCCGGCTCCGCCGTGGGCGGCGGCATCTCCCAGTTCGCCACCACCTTGTACAACGCTGCCTACTTTGCGGGCATGGAAGACACCGCCCACACCCCGCACTCGTACTACATTTCCCGCTACCCAGCCGGCCGCGAGGCCACCGTGTACGAGGGCGCCATCGACCTGCAGTTCACCAATACCTTCAATACCCCAGTCCGCATTGAGACCGACTTTGGTGGCGGCAAGATCACCGTGCGCCTGAAGGGCACTAAGACCGTCGACGTTGAGTCTGTGAACAACGGCCGCTGGGCCAAGACGGAGCCGCAGCGCAAGTCGGTGAGCGAGGATTGCTCGCCGTCGTCTGGCGCGCCGGGCTTCACCACCTCGGATACCCGCGTGATCAAGGACCTCTCCGGCAAGGAGATCTCCCGGGAGACCACCACCACGGTCTACGACCCGCAGCCCATCGTTACCTGCGGTTAAGCCATGACCCGGCCGATGCACACCGCGGTGAAGGACCCGGCGGACATCGATCAGCTGGCCCAGCACCCGGTTGCCTTCCGCCGCGTCGCCGGCCTGTTTCGCCCGCACCGCGGCACGCTGTTGCTGGTGGTGGCACTCATCATCGCCACCTCCGGGCTGACGGTGGTGCAGCCTTTCCTGGTGCGCCGCACCGTGGATGAGGCCATTCCTGAACACGACACCGCGCTGCTGCTGTGGCTCGTCGGCGGCATGCTGGCCATCACCGTGGTCTCCCAGGCCATCGGCGTTATCCAGTCCTTTCTGTCGGCGCGGGTGGGGCACACCATCATGCACGAGCTGCGCACGCAGGTCTTTGCCAACCTGCAGCGCCAGTCGCTGCAGTTCTTTACCAATAACCGCGGCGGTGAGATTCAGTCGCGCCTGACCAATGACATCGCGGCGATGCGCGGCATGGTGACCACAACCGCGACATCCGTGGCCAGCAACCTCACCATGACTGTGGCTACGTTGGTGGCGATGGTGGCGCTTTCGCCTACCCTCTCGCTTTTGTCCCTGGTGGTACTGCCGCCTGCAGTGTGGCTGACCCGCCGCGCCGCCGTTCTGCGCCGCAGCCTCATGGAGAAAAACAGCCGCGCGCAGGCAACATTGCAGCAGACCATTTCGGAGAACCTGTCCGTGTCCGGCATGCGCCTGGCGGCCACGCTGGGTGCGCAGGAGCGCGTCTATGACGGCTTTGAGAAAACCTCCCGCTCCCTCATCCGTTTGGAGCTGGAATCGCAGTTGGCCGGGCGCTGGCGCATGGCGCTGACGCAAATCATCTTCGGCGTGATGCCGGCCCTGATTTACCTGGCGGCCGGCTTGCGCCCGGGCATTACGATTGGCACGCTCATCGCCTTTTCCACCCTGCAGACCCAGATCTTCCGTCCCATTACCGGCCTGCTCAACGTGGGCGCGCAGTGGGTGGCGTCGATGGCGCTGTTTAGCCGCATCTTCGAGTACCTGGACCTGGAGCCCGAACTCACCGAGGCCACCCAGCCCGCCCAGCTTGCCGACGCCTCCCTCACCCTCCAGCACGTCTCCTACCGCTACCCCGGCACCGACACCGACGCGCTTTCCGACGTCTCCCTTTCCATCCCCGCCCACACCACCACCGCGCTAGTGGGGCATACCGGGTCCGGCAAGTCCACGGTGGCCGCACTTTTTGCGCGCCTTGCCGATCCGACCGAAGGCACCGTGCACCTGGGCGGGGTCGACCTGCGCGATATTCCACCTGAGCAGCGCGCGGAGGTCATTGGCGTGGTCTCCCAGGAGACCTACCTGATTCACGGCACGGTGCGGGAGAACCTCCTCTTCGCGCAGCCGAATGCGAGTGAGGAACAGATGTGGGCGGCGCTTAACGCCGCGCGCGTGGACGAGGTCATCGCCGCGCTGCCGGAAGGTCTGGACACAGTGGTGGGCTCGCGCGGCTACCGCTTCTCCGGCGGTGAGCAGCAGCGCCTTTCGCTTGCCCGCACGTTGCTGCGCCAACCACGGGTGCTCATCTTGGATGAGGCCACCTCCGCCCTCGACAACGAGACGGAGCGCGCCATCCAGGAGGCAGTGCTTGGCGCGGATGCTACCCGCTTGGTCATCGCCCACCGCCTGTCCACTATCCGCGATGCCGACCAGATCATCGTCCTCGACGCTGGCCGCGTGGTCGAGCGCGGCACCCACGCCGAGCTGCTTGCGTGCGGCGGTGCCTATGCGGCGCTTCTTCGTGCTGTCGACGAGGCTCAGAGTACGTAGAGAGCTCTTGTCAGGAATCTTAACGCTATTAACTCTTTGGTACGTGGGCTGTTGAAGGCTGAGAATCTAAATGAGTTCAGGGTACCTTGAGCGCTCTTGGTGACGCTTCCTTTTATGGGTCATCAAAGGGGATGTTCTACCTGGTGGTATTGGCAGCATATATGGTTCGTTTCGTCGTCGTTGGAAGGTGCTCTCTGGGAAGCTACTCTCCTGCGTGAAGCTTGCATTCTATGTAACGGGTGTAAAATCGAGCAGGCTTACCCCCTTAAAGGGGCAATGTGTTCAGTTTCACACAAAACTAGATGACGTCTCGAAAGCATTAGTTGAACTGCAGAAGGAGTCTTCACGTTTGGGTGGACCGTGCGGATTCTTGAGAAGTTTAGCCGGTTTTGCGGGGGAGGAGCTTTAGTCGGGGACTTTGCCCAACACGCTGGGGTAGAATCTAGTTATGTAATCCACAGGCTATCGTTAGTTAAGGTTGGGGCCTGCGTAGACGTTTCCACCTGAAAACTACTCCTACTCTCGGCAGGCGAAAGATTCTTAGCAACGAGTCAGGTCATGGTGCGTGAACCGTGGGGAATGGATTGCACACAGCCAATGAGGCGCGGTGCCTCATTTCAGAACTCGTGTAAAGGACCAGTTTCCGTGAACAAGATCTCTCGTACCGCTCGTTCGGTTACTTTCGCTGCCGTCGTTGGCCTCTCTATGGGTATCTCCGCTCCGGGGGCCCTGGCGCAAGACGGTGCTGTCGATGCACAGCCTGCTGCTGAGCAGGGCGCCGTGAACAAGGCAAACATCAATTTCAACCAAAAGGGCTCTATCACCCTCTTCAAGAAGAAGGGTGCTGAGTCTGGTACTGCGGCTACCGGTAAGGAAATGGCAGGCGTTCCGGGTGAGGCTCTGTCTGGCGTGACCTACAAGATCACCAAGCTCGATTACGACCTGCAGAAGGATGATTGGGCGGCGTTCCCGAAGTCGGCTGCTGACGTCAAGGGCGACAAGAAGACTGCGGAAACCAAGGAAGAAACCACCGGCACTGATGGCAAGGCAGCTTTCACTGATCTGCCTTTGGGCATCTACTTGGTAGAGGAAACTAACGCTCCGGACGGCATCGTTGCCGGTGCTCCGTTCATCGTGTCGGTGCCGATGGTTAACGAGGCATCGGATGCCTGGAACTACGACGTCATCGCGTACCCGAAGAACACGGAAACCAAGACCAAGAAGACTGTCAAGGATGCAGATCAGAACATCCAGGACGCGTACACCTACACCATCAACGCGGATGCTCCGACCTGGGGTGCGGGTAAGAGCCTGACCGCCTTCCGCTTCGAGGATCAGCTGGACCAGCGTTTGGACTTCCAGAAGGTCACCGAGGTCAAGGCTGGAGAGACCGCTCTGGGTGCCGGTGACTACGAGGTCAACAATCCGGCTGAGAACGGAAACAAGCTCGTCGTTAAGCTGACCGACCAGGGCCTTGCCAAGGTTAAGTCCGGTGACAAGATGTCTCTGACCTTCGAGGTCAAGCGCAAGGAAGTGGGCGACACCACTGAGCTGAAGAACCAGGCTGACGTCATCTTCAACAACCCGAACACCGGCAACGAGGTCAAGAACAAGACCAATGAGGTCGTGACCTACCACGGCAAGCTGAAGGTTGTGAAGAAGGACGGCAAGGAGGACGGTAAGGTCCTGGAAGGTGCTGAGTTCGAGCTATACCAGTGCACCGCGGCAAATAAGCTGGGCGGTAAGTTGACCGTCAAGGAGCAGGACAAGTGGACCACCGGTGCTGACGGCACCATCACCATCGACGGACTGCACGTCACCGACTTCGCAGATAACGCACAGGTCACCGACATCAAGAAGTTCTGTCTGAAGGAAACCAAGGCTCCAGCGGGCTACGCACTGCCGGAAAACCCTGTTACCGAAATTGAGTTCACCCGCGAGAACATCGCGAAGACTGGTGAGCTCGAGGGTGACGACGCCGTCACCCTTGTTTCTGAAATTGAAAACATCAAGCGCGACACCCCGAACCTGCCGATGACCGGTGGTGCCGGTGTGGGCATCCTGGCTGCTATTGGCGCAGCAATTGTTGCTGCTGGTGCTTGGTTCGCTCGTCGTACCGCGCGCAACTAATAGCCGGGCGTAGTTCCGGTGGCGCAGACTGTCCATGATGGTCTGCGCTGCGGGTCGGGTAATCAAAATATGGTGCTCGACCCAGTGAGGGGACTGGGCTAGGTATAGACTTCAGTCCCCTTCATTCTCTTTCGTTGTAATCCCGGTCGCGCTGCGCTAGCGCGTGGGGCATTGTTTTGGGTGGTGCGGGTCGTTGACTACGGTGGTAGGCCAAAATGCAGGCCGACGGCACAGGCGCCGTGGAGGCCTAGTCCTTCCGGCGGTAATCGTTGTCGTTGGGTTGTTGGTGATGCTGTACCCAGTGGTCTCGACCGCATGGAACAATTGGAACGCCTCAAGAGTGGCGCAGGAATATGCGCGACTGGATAAAGAGACACCGGCGCAGGTGCAGGATTCGGTGTGGGATGCTGCACATGCATACAACGAAGAACATACGTCGGGTCCGATCTTGGATCCGTGGCTGAACCGTATCGGGGTAGACAATCCCGACTATGAGGCTTATTTGAAGCAGTTGGGTGAGACCGAAGCGATGGCCCGCCTCGTGTTCCCAGCAGTAGACGTTGATCTTCCGGTGTTTCATGGCACCGCAGATAAGACACTGCAGCGTGGTTTGGGGCATTTGTATGGTTCTGACCTGCCGGTCGGTGGATCAGGAACCCATTCCGTCATTACGGGGCATACGGGTCTGGCAAATTCGACGATGTTTGATCACCTCGACTCTGCCACCGAGGGAGATGTGTTCTATATCCAGGTTGCTGGCCACAAATTGAAGTACGTCGTAGACGACATTCAAGTTGTGCTGCCGAGCGAGGTAGATGGCCTACGGCCAGTCGCTGATCAGGATTACGTCACACTGATTACGTGCACCCCGTACGGGATCAACACGCATCGCTTGCTGGTGCGTGGCCATCAGGTTCCTATGGAGCCTGGGGAGGAGTCGGTGTTTGAAAACTCCCATGGTCCGGGCTGGCAATGGTGGATGTACGCGCTGTTGGCTGCGGTGATTGTCATTGGGTGTTGGCTGGTGTGGTGGCTGCGTCGCCAGAAGGCGGCTACCGGGGTGCAAGAAGTTATTAATAAGGAAAGTAGCGTGCGGGAGTAAGGCGATGAAGAGGTTGACAAATGCATGGTCGGCCCGAGTGGTTGCCGTCGGAGTAGCGTGTGCGGTTGCGTTCGCAGGGCCGGGCGTCGTTGCTGCAGAAGCGGTGCAGGTTGCCGGGCAGCAGTCCACTGGTGCGGAACGCACTTCGGCTACGGATACAGTGACAATCCGGCTGACACAAGGCAATCCCAACGACGATGGCCAGCCGCCCTCGGGAAAAATCCAAGGTGTCACAATTCATCTGGACCGGCTTGCCGGCTTGGACCCGACCAACGCTGACGACGCAGCCCGCGTACGGAACGCGAATCTCGACGAGGTTCGTGATTGGCGCACCGATGTGCACGTGGATCTGGTCACCAATGCCAATGGCGAGGTGACGTTTGATGGTCTAGCTCATGGCTTCTATGTGGTGACGTCTACAGCGCCGGATGATTCCTACCGAGAGATAAACCCGTTTGTGGTGGCGGTTCCATTCCACACGGTGGTAGATAACCCGAAACCAGTACCAGGAGTAATCGTGGCTAAGACCCACAAACCGGGTGAAACGCCGACGCCACCCACGTCGTCATCTGCTCCGAGCGCTCCGCCGTCACGCCCGGATACCCCGCAAACACCTCCGAACTATCCACCGACTAAACCAGGGAAGCCACCTCACCAACCCGAGACAACGCCGCCGGGTACTCCAAGTGCCGGTAAGACCTCAACCCCAGTAACGTCGTCGGGCAATGGTGGCTCATTGGCGATGACCGGTGCACAGGTAATCGGTGTAGTAGCCGCAGCGTTGGCATTGATTGCCACTGGTTTCGTGATGATTGCCTTTAGCCGTAGGAAGAATTCAGAAAGCGAGGGACGCTAATGTCCTGGACAGATTCTCATCCGGTCGAGCCGGTTGTGTACCGCTGGCGTGCTCTTGCGGCGTTCATTGCTGCACTGGCTCTCGTTGTTGGTGTTGCTGCACCGGCTGCTCTGCCCGGAATCGTTGGTGCCGTAGCCGAAGCACAAACCACAACCCTGCGCACCAAGCTCGATTCCGCAGACCAACTGAGCCTGACTGTTGGCGACTCCGCAACATTTGAAGGCCACTTTGTTGACGCCGGAACCGTGGAGGAGTTGGAATTCACTGTTGAGACTGCAGGACTGGAGTTCGACGGCTCGGCCTACACACTGACTATCGACGGCGAAGTGATCCCCGTCCGCGAAGGAGACAACCTCGTTGTAAAATCAACCAGTTCTTCAGTGACTTTCCGAATCGCTGGCCTTTCTACTGACGTGCCAGCAGGGGCAGCTTTCTCACTGAAGATCCCAGCGGTCGCAGAGGAATCCGAACTGAGCGGGATGTCCGTCGACGTGCGTGGAGTAGCCGAGGAGACTACCAGCACGTCATCACCTGAATCCAGCGAAGCCTTAGAAGCCCCTTCGGAGGTGACTGAGCCGCTTGATATTGCTGACGTTGACGCGGCCCCAGCCCGTCTGATGGCGGCGCCGAACATTACCCCGTACGCTGCAGGCGACCGCACCATCACGATGGTAAACGATGGATACGTGCTCAAGGGAAGCCGCTATATCCCGAACTTTAAGATTCCGGCCGGTGAGCTTTTTGGCGGCCAGCTGTCCATTCCGCAAGGCACGGTGGTTACCCTCAAATCCAGCGTTAACAGTTATTTATCGACTAACCCTGATGACCTGACGATCTATTACACCGGTGCCAACGGAGGTTGGTATGAGGCGAAGGTGACCTACAAAAGGATTAGCGCCAAGGAATACCAAGTCATCCTGCCGCAGATTACTATTGGTGGCACCGCACAGATTCAGTTTAAGGGTGTTCACCGCGGGCCAGCCGATACAGTGTTTACAGCTTCCTTCACCGTTCCTGCGAAAAAGGAGTGCCAAGATCCGGTTACAAGCAGACAGCCAAAGCGCGATCTCACCCCAGCTGAATTTGCCGACGGTAGCCCTGTCTACGTTGTAACCAGTGAACCTAAGGATCTTCGCCGAGACACTTCCATTCTGAGCCGTCAAGTCAACCAAGGCCGAGACTTTCGCCAGGTGGGAGAGTCCACTCCCTGGGTATACAATGCTCTAGCCTTTGATTCGAGTGATAACTGGCTTTATGCGGTAAGCCAGATTCGCGGTCAAAATGGTGATCCCTGCTACCCTGCAGGAAATCTCCTGCAGATCAATCCGGCAACCGGTGAAGTATATAATCTTGGGCCTATTTTAAAGGCCGGAAGTACCGGTACCCCGTTTGAAACGAGCGGCGACCGGGATCTCCTCAACGCTGGCGTGTACACCAGCGAGGGATTCTTTGTGGGCAACACGTCCACTTCTGGTAGCCGTCACCTTTATAAGGTCGACGTCGACAAAGTCACGGCTCAACGCGTGCTAGGAAGCCAGAAGTCCTACTCGGAGGACTGGGCGGTGCTCCCGCAAGCCCAGAAGTATATGTGGGGTTTCCAGAGTAAGGCTCAGGCAGGCGACAAGCTTATCCTTGAACGCATTGACACACAGACCGGCGACATCAGGACCTGGGATCTCACCGGCATCAAGACCTTGGATGGGCGCACGATCTCGAACCCCTCTGCTTCTTGGGGCAAGGCGTGGACCTACGCCAATGGAAACCTGGGTTTTGGCTCGGGTAGTGCGAATGCGAATCAGCTGGGCTTTGAGCTAAAGATCACCAACCCAGATGATGATAGCCCGAAGTTCGAGCTGGTCAACATAATGAACAACCTGCCTGCTTCATTTAACACGGACGCGGCCTCCGACCTAGTTCCGCCGCCGCCAGCGCTGCAATCAAACATTGCGGTGAAGAAGCAACGCTCCGAGACCAAGGTGGTGGACGGTGAGGTGCGGACTTTTTGGACTATCTCCGTGGAAAACACTACGGACAATGCCAGCTCGGGTGGTACGTTCTGGGAATACCTACCAACGGATACTCACTATGGTGTGAACGCTACCGACCCCACGGCAAAGTTTGAGGGCTTTGGTCCGGGATCTACCGTGGTCAACGGCCGTGGTCCGGGGCCCAATGAGATCAAACCTGAGAGCGGCATTTACGCCGGGATGGACGTGCCGTCAGCCACAAGTGGTGAGGTGGGGTACATGAAGGGTTACGTGGGTACCCTTCCCGGACACGCGAAGGTAGAGTATGTCGTCTCTGCGCCGGTGCGAAAAGATGAGAACGGCAACCTCAAGACGGTGTGTAGTCCCAACAAGGTGGCCTTCCAGGCCACGGACGGGGAGTCGAGCCCGGCTGAAGATGACAACGTTGCTACTGAAGCCTGCTTGAATAAGGTTGCTGTCGACAACACACCGCAACCTGTTCTTGGTGCAGTGAATGAATACACTGCGAAGTACAACGTCGTAGTTGAGGCACCGGACGCACCTGGCTTCGACACCAACGACGTGATCTACGGCAAGCTCACGGACACCCCGAAGTTCGTTGGTGCTGCCACGGTGACTGGAGCCACTGTGGTCTTCAAGGATGAGTTCAACAGGACCAGCCAGCCGCAGTCGTACCTGGGCGCCGGTCCGTACGAACTCAACAAGAATGACACTCCGAAGATCATTAAACCTAAATCCAAGGGTGTTGGCGGAAGTACAGGGCAGCATGTCTACGAGGTGACGGTGCGTTTCAAGCTGGATCGTTCAAAGCTGGACAGCACCTCTGTACCCGCCGGGTACCCGAGCCAACCTGCAGGAAACACCCGCTGCTACACCAAGGATGGCCTGCACGAGCCCAACTTTGGACTCATGAACGAGGCAGAAATAGGCGGCTGGAAGGATACTGACTGTATCCCGCTGGAGACCAAGGAAACTATGGACGTCCTGCTCGAAAAGGCGAGCTATAATCCGGACAACCCGGACGAGATCCAAACCGACGGGTTGCTTGGCGGCGCGCAGTTCACCGTCCACCGCGGTGATGCTAACGGCAACCTGAAGCTAAACGCGGATGGCAGCGTCAACGCTGATGCTAACCCCGTGGTGAAGCAGTCCACGACCACCACCACAGGCCGCGTCAAGCTCGAAGGCTTGGACGCCCCTGGCGTTTATTACCTCATCGAGACCAAGGCACCGAACGGCTATAATCTGCTGCCCGCGCCGATCAAGTTCTCGACGGAGTGGGATCAGAATGGCAATGCAGTCATCAAGGTGCTCTCCGGGGGGACCGCGATCACCAGTAATAGGTGCGCTGAATCTGACACCTCTGCCAACTGTGTGAAGAAAATCGGCGTCCTTCAGGTCGCTGACATCACCAAGGGTGCACTGCCCAAGACCGGTGGTGAGGGCGTAGGCCTGTGGGCGCTCGCTGGTGGCGCGATTGTCGCGGCAGGGTGCCTCGCTTTGCGACGTCGCCCGGCATAGAACCACCGCTTGCGGCAACTTTAGAAAAGGCCCGCTTTTCCAATAACCAGGGAAGGGCGGGCCTTATTGCATGCTCATTGTCGGTTAGGAGTCCTGCGGGTCGTCGTCAAGCGCGGCGCCCTTGCCGTTGCCCACATATTTGCGCCACCAGTAGATGAGAAGAAGCACGATGATGGCAGCGGCAGCCAGAATGGCCCACATCCACCACTGCCAGTGAATACCAGAGCTGTTGAATGCGGCCTCGTCTTCCGGATCCATTGGCACTCGGTGGCCGGTGACGAGCAAGCGGTGGGTATTTACACCGTAGGGGGTGCAGGTAATGAGCGTAACGAGGTCCTGGCCTGGCTCACGGTGGAGCGAGCTGGTGTCCGCAGGCTCGACGACCCGAATATCGTGCACCTCGTACTTGAGCTTCTCGCCGCCGGCGGCGATGTAGAAAGCATCGCCCTTCTTGACCTTGGTGAGGTTGTCCCACAGCGTGGCATTTTGTAGGCCAGTGTGAGCGGAAAGTGCTGCGTGCCGGCCCTCTCCACCACCGACGCCGCCGACAGGTAGGTCCGTGCCATAGAGGTGGCCAGCGCCGCGGGAGAGTGCTTTTTCTGAGGTGCCATGATAAATGGGCAGATCGGAATCGATGGAGGGGATAACAATGCGGCCCATGGCATCGGTCTCCGACAGCACAGACAGGTATTGGCGGTAGCGCTGGTACTCGGGGGAGTCTTCGTTATCGGTGGTGGTCCAAGCGTCTTCCACACTGATTTGGCCCAGCTGCGCGTTGTAAGACTGCGCCTCGTCCCACGCGGTGTGCAGTACCTCAGGCGGGGCTTGCTTTTCCAGCTTGGCGTATTCCTCCGCGGCGCGGGATTGGGTGTGGTTGTTCCACTGCGTGGCCACGACGGGGTAGAGCAAGACACCAAGGCCGACGAGAATCAGGATCAACGCGATGATGGCGTTGTGGTTGGTGCCTTTTTTCTTGGCTGCGTCGGTGTTTTCCGCTGGTTCCTGCTTGCCCATTGTGTCCTTCCTGTGTGGGGTCTGTTGCGGTGCGTCCTGGTATTGGCGTGGGGGTAGTTTTTGAATCTCAGGCTAGGGAAGATGTAGCTCTGAGAGAAAACGTGTCTGTCTAGTCGCCGATAACAAAGCACAGGGCTTCATACCGATTCAGAGTTGCCTCGTCGATGACCAAGATTTGATCAACCGCGCGCTGTTCGTGGAGCTCATCGATTGTGCGGGGCGCAAGATCTTGAAGTACATGCTCACGCTCAGCGCGAAGATCCGCTGTGGTTTTAGGCGTGAAGATAGGGGCTGTCATGGTCCATCCTGTAGGTATGAAATTAGTCCATGAAATGGGAAAACAAGTGGAGCCGACGACGGGAATCGAACCCGCGCCAGCAGCTTGGGAAGCTGCAGTTCTACCATTAAACTACGTCGGCACTGCGCGCTTGCACGCTCCGGCCTACTATACACCGCGGCCTTCGGCATGAGTAGAATTGGGGCCGTGCTTCTTTCAGATCGTGATATCCGTGCCGCCATTGACACCGAAGAATTGGGCATCGAGCCCTTCGACAGTGAACTTATCCAGCCCTCGTCCGTGGACGTGCGCCTAGATAAGTATTTCCGAGTCTTCAATAACTCGCGGTACACGCATATTGACCCCAAAGAGGAAATGCCGGATCTCACCACCTTGGTGGAAGTAGAAGAAGATCAGTCCTTCATCCTGCACCCAGGCGAGTTCGTGCTGGGTGCCACGCTGGAAAAATTCACCCTGCCGGCAGACTTGGCCGGCCGCTTGGAAGGCAAGTCTTCCCTCGGCCGTTTAGGATTGTTGACCCACTCCACCGCGGGCTTTATTGACCCAGGCTTTTCCGGTCACATCACGCTCGAGCTTTCTAATACCGCCAACCTGCCCATCGCCCTGTGGCCGGGCATGAAGGTGGGGCAGCTGGCTATCTTCAAGATGACTTCACCAGCGGAAAGCCCATATGGCACCGGCTCGCTGGGCTCGAAGTACCAGGGTCAGCGCGGACCGACGCCATCGAAGTCTTACCTGAATTTTCGATAGGCTTAAACCGGCATTCACATAGAGCCTCTAATATGGGGCTTTATGCGTATGACTGTAATCGGCACCGGATACTTGGGTGCAACCCATGCTGCCTGCATGGCCGAGCTTGGCCATGAAGTACTAGGCGTGGACGTAGATGACAATAAAATTTCCGCTCTTAAATCGGGCAAGGTTCCGTTCTATGAACCGGGCCTACCGGAGGTTCTCGAGCGCAATATCGAGGCCGGCCGTCTTGACTTCAGCACGGACTATGAAGAAGCAGCCGCGTTCGGCAACCTGCACTTTTTGGGCGTAGGTACCCCGCAGCGCCGCGGTTCCTACGCAGCGGATATGACCTACGTGAAGGCCGTCATCACGGATCTGGTGCCCAAGCTCAAGGGCGATCACATCATCTTTGGTAAGTCCACCGTTCCGGTGGGAACGGCTGCAGAGCTCCAAGAGCTAGCCAATGAGCTTGCCCCAGAAGGCACCACCGTGGAAATCGCATGGAACCCGGAGTTCCTGCGTGAGGGGTATGCCGTCAAGGACACCATCACCCCAGACCGCATCGTTCTCGGTGTGCGCGAGGGCGAAAGCCGTGCCGAAGAGGTAGCGCGCGAGGTTTATGCTCAGCCGCTATCGCAGGACACCCCATTCATCGTGACGGATTGGCAGACCGCCGAGCTGGTCAAGGTCTCCGCTAATGCGTTCCTGGCCACCAAGATTTCCTTTATCAACGCCGTTTCTGAGATCTGCGAGATTGCAGGCGCGGACGTTACCGCTCTTGCCGACGCCATTGGGCTCGACGAACGCATCGGCCGCAAGTTCCTGGGCGCTGGCCTCGGCTTTGGTGGCGGTTGCCTGCCCAAGGACATCCGCGCCTTCATGGCCCGTGCTGGCGAGCTTGGCGCCGACCAGGCGCTGACCTTCCTGCGTGAGGTGGATGCTATCAATATGCGCCGCCGTGACCGCGTGGTGGACCTTGCCAAGGAAGCCTTCAATGGCTCCCTGCTTGGCCACCGCGTGACCGTATTGGGCTGTGCGTTTAAGCCGAATTCCGATGACGTGCGCGATTCGCCTGCCCTTGCCGTTGCCGGTTCCCTGTCGCTGGCTGGCGCGGCAGTAACCGTCTATGACCCAGAAGGCATGGACAACGCGAAGAAGGTATTCCCCACCTTGGATTACGCCGCGGACACTGACGATGCCCTGCGTGAGGCTGAGCTAGTTATTCTGGCAACCGAGTGGAAGCAGTTCAAGGAATTGGATCCGCAGCAAGCGGGCCAGCTCGTGGACAATAAGCACATTATCGATGGCCGCAATGTGCTGCCTGTCGCAGACTGGCAACAGGCGGGCTGGAAGGTCGATGCCTTGGGGCGCACCCTCTAGGTCCGCTACATCTGAGATACAAAGGCTGAGCAGCGTGATTATTGCGCTGCTCAGCCTTCTGCATAAGGGCCCTAAGCTTGTGCGCGCTGTGGCACTGTGAAAGCTGCAATGGCTGTGGTGATGGGAACCGCGAGGGTCAATGCCATCGCACCTACTCCGGAACGCAGCAGCTCCGTTGCGACGAGATCGCTGCTTAAAATCTGGCCTGCGGGGCGCTCCGCTGCGGTGATCAACATGAGCAGTGGCAAGGTCGCACCGGTATAGGTCAGAATTAGCGTATAAACCATTGAGGCAATATGGTCGCGGCCCACCTTCATTGCGGAGAGGAAAAGCTGTGAAGGGCGAGCATCAGGGTCCGCTCCGTGGAGTTCGGTAATGGTGGATGCTTGGGCCACGGCGGCGTCGGCAAGGCTGCCCAAGGCACCGACCACAAAACCGCATAAGAGCACGCCCACGATGGACACGTTGGGCATATAAAGAAGTAGCTTCAGGTTGTCCTCGGAACTATAGCCTTGTAGCTGCGAACTATCGATAGCGGCCCACGCTAACGCTGCTGCAAGAATGAGAGCGATAAGGGAGCCGCCCACCGCCGATGCCGATTTCCAATTCAGTCCATGGACGAGAGGAACGGCGAACAGAATGATGGCGGAACAGGCAACAAGGGCGGACCAGAGGGGGTTATGGGCGTCGATAAGAGCGGGGACGAGGAACGCAAAGATCACGCCTAGGCTAAGCGTCAAGCCGATAAGGGCGCGCACGCCATGCCAGGCCGCAAAAGCGATAATGACGACGGCCACGATAACTGCCCACAGAGCTAGGTTTCCGGTGCGCTGATAATCAGCGAAAGCATAGGACACAGCACCGGAAGGGTCATTAGCCTTGGAAAGAACAATGTTGTCGCCCGGTTTAAGCTGCGGATCGCCGGCATTGCCGTAGGTGACCAATTGGGTCATGCGTCCTTCGTCCTCGCCGGAGGTGATGTTGACTAGGGCACGGTCGCACTGCACTTCCTCAGTCCCAGGAATAAGTGGCGGCGTATCGAAGGCCTGCCCAGTAAGTTCCGATTGGCAAGCCGAGTGGTCTGTCGTATCGACCGTGCCCTCCACCTGTGGGTGGTTGAGGGCATAGGTTTGCTGAAACTCAGTGGAGGTGTGCTCGGAAGCTGGACTCTGAGGCCACAGCAATGCCATGCCCGCAATGGTGGCAATAAGCGCTGTGACGAGCACACCGAGCAAAGTTAATCGCCATGGATGCTGAGTTATCGAAGCAGAGAGCCGACGCCATGAACTAGGGGTCGGCTGAGATTTAGGTCCCGCAGAATGTCTTCCCATGCACCATATTGTTATGGATTATCACTATCGTTAGCAACTGGTGGGAAACTACTGCTTGTAGCTCACTAGGAAGTTACCTAGGCGCTCAATGGCGTTTTCGATTTGGGATGCCCACGGCAGCGTCACCACGCGGAAGTGATCCGGGTTCGGCCAGTTAAAGCCGGTGCCTTGCACCATGAGGATCTTTTCTGCCTTCAAAATATCCAGCATGAGCTTGGCATCATCATGAATCTCATACACGTTCGGATCCAAGCGCGGGAAGAGGTAGAGCGAGCCCATGGGCTTTACCGCAGAAACGCCCGGAATCTCGTTGAGCTTTTCGTAGGCAATATTGCGCTGGCGCAAAAGGCGCCCGCCGGTACCGGTGAGCTCGTAGATGGACTGCCGGCCACCTAGCGCCACCTGGATAGCGTGCTGCGCCGGCACATTCGGGCACAGGCGCGTTCCGGCTAGGAGCTCCAGTCCCTCGATGAAGCCACGGGCGTGGTGTTTAGGGCCGGTGAGCACCATCCAACCAGCGCGGTAGCCACACACGCGGTAGGCCTTGGACAAGCCATTAAATGTGATGGTGAGCAGGTCTGGGGCGAGCGAAGCAATGGAGATATGCTGCGCGCCGTCGTAAAGAATGCGGTCATAGATCTCATCAGCCAAGATGAGCAGGTTATGCTCGCGGGCGATGTTGACAATCTTCTGCAAAACTTCGCGTGAGTAGACAGCACCCGTTG
This sequence comes from Corynebacterium tuberculostearicum, assembly GCF_022347385.1. Taxonomy (GTDB): domain Bacteria; phylum Actinomycetota; class Actinomycetes; order Mycobacteriales; family Mycobacteriaceae; genus Corynebacterium; species Corynebacterium tuberculostearicum_M. Next base: position 50,759 of record NZ_JAKRDT010000004.1, on the reverse strand, counting down.
GGTTATTCGGGTTGATGACCACAATGGCCTTGGTCTTATCCGTAATCTTGGACTCGATGTCTTCAATGGATGGATTCCAGTCATCCTCCTCATCGCACAGGTAGTGCACAGGGGTGCCGCCTGCCAGGGACGTAGCTGCGGTCCACAGCGGATAATCCGGCGCCGGAATGAGAACCTCATCGCCATTATTAAGCAGCGCCTGGGTGGTCATGCTGATGAGCTCGGAGACGCCATTGCCCAAGAAGACATCGTTGATATCAAAGGGCGGAAAATCTTCAAGCTCGTAGCGGGTAACAATGGACCGACGAGCAGAAATGATTCCCTTGGAGGTGGAATAGCCCTGGGAAGTAGGCAGGGCAGCGATCATATCGCGCATGATGACATCGGGAGCCTCGAAGCCAAAGACGGCTGGGTTACCGGTGTTGAGTTTTAAGATGGTGTGCCCATCGAGCTCCATGCGTTCCGCTTCCGCAGAGACCTCGCCACGGATGTCATACGCGACGCCCTTGAGCTTGTCGGACTGGTCAAAAATGCGGTGTTTCGGAGAAGTCATGGAATTATTGTGCCACGATTCACAGCCACACAAAACGCTTTAAAAGCAGCGATGACTATTTTTTATTCCACTCGTTGAACTTGCGCTTGGCCAGATCCATAGCCTGCCCGGTAATTTCGCCGGCTTGCATGCGTCGATCGGCCCACATCTTTTCTTCGATCATCTTTTGCTGTGCGCGCTCATGCGCCGTGAGCGCGCGAATCTCGCGCAATTGTTCTTTCTCAATCTGGCGTACAGATGGGGCGTGCCACGAGGAAGGGCCCACCTTGGCAACATAGAGCAGAATCCACAGGATAGGGATGAGCGCGGCTGCTGCCGCGCCTCCGAGCAAAAGCCATGGGCTGCTCAAGGTCGCGCTCATCACGATAAGCGTTGGACTGGCAACGGCAAGCAGCACCGAGCCGGAAAGTGCGGTCGCAAACTTTGGCTTCTTGCCCGCATTATGGGCGCGCGTGACCTCACCGCGAGAATAAACCTTGACCTCGTGGGAACCACGCGCCGGAATGTCTTGAAAGACGGGCACGAGGTCTTGGTGGGTGCTAGCGCGCATGACGTCGTCCGAGCGATCCTCGAACTCTTCCATGGTTAACCGGCCTTCACCCACGGCGCGGGCGAGGTCATTGATGGCATCGTTGCGCTCGGAATCGGACAGGCGCATCGTCCGATTGATAGGGGAAGAACCAAAGCTATTACTCACGCTTCCCAGTTTAGGAAATTTCCTCCCTGCTAGGGACGTGCTCTTAGCGAACGCTGCCTATAGGTCCTTGGGCTCAGTGGTGGAGTTCGCCTCGTCTTTCTTCTCGGGCTGTTTCTTGCCGCCCACCAGGCTGGCGAGGAATGGGAAGAGGGCGACGGTAAGTGCGCCGCCGGAGACAAAGATGGAGGCAATTTCGGGTTCCATAATCTTGGAGTTCACCGCCAAGGTGGTCACCGCCACGATGATCGGCAGACCGGTGGCGGAATACAAGCCCACTTGGAGGCGCTCGCGGATGGTTTCAATATCGGATCCGGTATGCGCTACATTTTCGCGCAGGAAGACCGGCAGACCACGTGTCACCAGAATAAGGGCTGGAATGCCCAGCACCTTCCACGGATTATTGGCGATGGTATCCCAGCTAATGCTCATGCCAGAGACCACGAAGAAAACTGGGATGAGCATGGAATAAAACACCACATCGAGGCGGTGTTCAAGGCGGCGGTGGAATTCATCCGGGATGATGCGGTTCAAAATAATGCCAGCGGCAAAGGCACCGAGCACGATATCGAGTTCAAAGACTGCCGTAACCGCCATGAGGATGGCCAGAATCAGGATGATAAGACGCAAGATCGTCTGGTTGGTGGAGCCCGCACCGGAGATAAAGGCGGTCTTCACCCAAGGGATGGTCGAGGCGATGGCCGCCGGCATAACGGCGACGGCAACGGCGATGATGATGAAGAACAACAAAATGATCATCGTCGTCAGCGTGGAACGAGTACCCAGCAGCAGCGCCATTGCGGTAATGGGGGCGACCTCACCAATGGCACCGTGAATCATCACGGAGTTGCCCACCTTGGTGCCCAGAATGCGGTCCTGTTTCAGCATCGGCGTGAGTGTGCCCAGCGCCGTTGACGTTAGCGCCAAGGCGACGACGATGGCACCGGGGACGTTATCCACCAAGAAGTAGGCGCCCACGCCACAGGCGAGGGCACAGATGATCCAGGTAGATAGTGCCGTGCCGGCTTCTTTGGTTTTGAGGGTAGAGATTTGAATCTCAAAGCCCGCGAGGAGGAACAGCGCGCCCACGCCGAGCTCCTTGAGCATTTCGATGCCTTCATCCTCGGCTGCGAGGTCGAGTACGGAGGGGCCAATTATCATGCCGAAAATCAGCAAGAGGGCCACCGACGGCAGGCGGTAGCCCAACATATAAGAGACCAGCGGCGCGAGTAGAGCCGCGGCCATAATCCAGGCGAAAGAGACTAGGGAATTTGTATTTTCGGTTGCGCCTGCCGCCAGCAGCAGGGCATCGGTGGGGAGTCCCGCATTAAAATGCATGGACTACAGCGTACGCACCAATGCCCCTGCGCGCCTACTCAGATTCAGGTGGCTTTGGCACGCTTTCCGACGCCGGTGGTGCCGGAGCCGCCGGAGGTGCTGGCGGGGTTGGTGCGGCTGGCGGCTCAGCCTTTGGCGGGGTGGACGCAGCAGGGGCCTGTGGCGGTTTCGGCGCCGCTGGAGGCGTCGGTGCTACGGGTGCTGCGGGTGCGTTTGGCGGTGTTGGAGCGGCTGGTGCCTGTGGTGCAGGTGCTGCCGGGGCGCTCGGTGGGGTAGGCGCGCTTGGTGCTGCGGGAGCTGCCGGTGCTTGGGGAGTCTGCGGTGCAGCTGGCGGGGTCGGTGCCGACGGAGCAGAAGGTGCACTTGGCGCGGGCGCAGCCGGCGCTGCGGGTGCGCTTGGTGGTGTTGGAGCGGCTGGTGCCTTGGGCGCAGGTGCCGGCGGGGCACTTGGAGGGGTAGGCGCGCTTGGTGCTGCGGGAGCGGCTGGAGCCGCTGGTGCTTGGGGAGCTTGTGGCGCAGTTGGTGCGGCTGGTGCCGCTGGCGTTGCAGGTGCGCTAGGCGGGGTCGGCGCGCCTGGTGCCTTGGGCGCAGGTGCTGCTGGAGCACTTGGAGGGGTGGGTGCACTCGGTGCCGCGGGAGCCTTTGGCGCTCGAGGAGCTTGCGGTGCAGCCGGCGCTGCGGGTGCGGCCGGTGCTGCAGAAGCGGCCGGGGTGTGGGTGGTGTTTGGGGTGGCGGAAGTGGGGGCGTCGGCAAGCGGGGTTTCTTTGGCGCTGGCCGACTTTTGGTGGCGCACAGGGGTGGAGAGGAAGGCCTTGGGATTGGGCTCCGGCAGGGTGCCTGACTCGTCGAGGGAGATGGAATTGCGCAGCATAACCGCCACGTCATTGACCTTGGTGGTGGGGGTGGAATCCTGCGCCAAGGACTTCACGCCGCCAGTCATCATGACATTGCAGAAGGGGCAGCCGGTGGCGATTTCTTCCGCGCCGGTCTCTAGGGCCTGCTCGGTGCGGAAGTCATTGATGCGAGTGCCGAGCTTTTCCTCCATGAACATGCGGGCGCCGCCGGCGCCACAGCAGAAGGCTTCATCGCGGCTCTTGTCCATCTCGCGCAGCTCCACGCCGGTGGCCTCGAGCAGCTCGCGCGGAGGATCGAAGACCTTATTGTGGCGGCCGAGGAAGCACGGATCGTGGTAGGTAATGGGCTTGCGATTCTCCGGCGTGCGCGGCACCGGCTTGAGCAAGCCCTCGCGGACCAGCCGGTTGAGCAGCTGGGTGTGGTGGAAGACGTCGAAGTGCCCGTCAAAGTCCGGGTACTCATTGCGGATCGTGTTAAAGCAGTGCGGGCAGGTGGTGATGATCTTGCGCTGGCCCTCCGGGACCCCGTCGAAGGCGTTGTTGAGGGTCTCCACGTTTTGCTGCGCCATCATCTGGAAAAGGAACTCGTTGCCGGCGCGGCGGGCAGGATCACCCGTACAGGTCTCACCCGTGGAGAGCACGCCAAACTTCACGCCTGCGGTATGCAGAAGGTCTACTACGGCACGAGTGGTGCGGCGGCCATCGTCATCATAAGCGCCAGCACAGCCCACCCAGAGCAGGTATTCCATATCGGAGAAATCGGCCTCGTCCTCACCAATGATGGGGACGTCGATGCCATCGGCGCGGGCCTCATCGATCCAGGCGCGGCGCTCAGAATTATTCCGGCCCCATGGATTGCCCTTGTTTTCCATATTCTTAAACAGGCCGGTGAGCTCGGAAGGGAAGTCCGATTCCGCAAGCACCTTGAAGCGGCGCAGATCCGCAATGTGATCGATGTGCTCAATATCGGTAGGACACTGATCCACGCAGGCACCGCAGTTGGTACAAGACCAGAGCACGTCATCATCGATAACGCCGGCCATGGACAGCACATCCAGGCCCTCGTGCGGATTGTAGTTATCCAGTGCGCCCTGGCGCAGGTCCATCATGAACTTTTTGGGGCTCAGCGGCTTTTCGGTATTCCACGCCGGGCATAGCTCTTGGCAGCGGCCGCACTCGGTACACGAGGTGGAATCCAGCAGCATCTTCCAGCTACCCGGGGTGATGTCTTCCTCCAAGTCCGGGGTGGGCAGGGATTGCAGCGCCTTTTCACCGGTGGCGTTGCGCTGGAAGAAGATATTGAAGAAGCTGGTGAAGCGGTGCCACATCACGCCCCACTGGAAATTGCGGGAAATAAAGACAATAAACAGCATGCCGGACAGCAGCTTGAACAGGGCGAAGAAGCTCACCAATGCTGGGGATGCAGGGAAGAGCTTGGCAAGGTGGACGCTCAAGAAATCCGCCCAGGCGGAGCCGCCGCCGTAGGTGGCGATCTTGGTGGACTTCACCAGGATCATGCCGAGTCCCTCAGAAAAGACAATGAACTCTACCCAGCGCGCCGCGGCGGTCTGGGAGTTGAAGAAGCGGCTGCCCCGCTCAGTATCGCCGAGTTTGAGGCGCACGCCGATGAGGAAACCAATACCTAGGACCGTCGCGATGCCTAAGACTTCCTCGACGAAGTGGTAGACCGGCCAGTGGCTGAGCCACGGCCAGCCCTTATCCGGCGCGAAGGTTTGGATATAGGCCTCAAACCACACCAAAATGCCAAAGAGGAAGCCCACCATTACCAGCCAGTGGGCGGCATTGACCAGCGGTTTACCCTTGAAGTGGGAGTGGCCAAAGACCTCCGCAATTACGCGCCATAAACGCTTACCCGGACTATCGGTGCGCTTGAGCTGGGTGGGTCCGCCCGAGCGGATGAACTTAAAGAGGGCCCATACGCGGGTGAAAAAGTACAGCCACACCGGAATCGATGCGGCTATAGCTATCCAACCGAACACGGTGGTCATGCGTGCTCCTTTATTACTGATGCTCCACGTTGTTATCTACCTTAAAGCCTAGGGGTGGAAATCAGAGAGTCTGCATTCAGTGCGGTATCACGGCAGGGTGGGCTGTACACTGTCAAGATGAGAAACTCGGCCGCCATATTCTGCTAAACGTGCTGTGCACGGCGGCGGAATAATACAGTGTCGGCGTCCGTAATGTGGCCGGGCAAGAAGAAGACCGAGACTGCCGCAGAAAGGGTAAACCGCCATGGGCAAAACCAATATCACCAAGGCCGCGGTGGCCTTGACCGCAGGCCTTGCTGCCTTTGGTGTTACTGGATTCGCCGTGGCGCAGGGCGGCTTGACCGCGAACCTGGCCCTTTCCGGTAGCTTCTTTAGAATCACCATGGGGCACTTGGATGGAGAGGGCTTTTCGCTTTTTGTTGATGATGATCAAAAGGCCGAAGAGCACCTTCCCGTCGCGCGTATCAAACTGGAGCATGCGAAGGTCTCTGATCTCTGCCTTTCCGTGACGGTTCCCAAGGTGCCCGGCGTTGGTGGGGAGGCCACCCTAGCGCTGAAGGCTGAGGGCGAGGGCAGTGTGGAATCCGATAGCCTGCTGGTCGGTGCGACCGACGTGGATGGTTCCTTGGTGATGCAGGATGTCAACGTGGGCATCGATGCGAATCAGCTCAGCGATACCGCCGATCCCGGCGCCTGGGGTCTCTATTCCAAGCAAGTTTCCCTCAAAGCGGATGATGTGAAGGCCACCTCCGTGGGCGCGCAGCGCCTTTCTGCCAAGAATGTGGGAGTGACGGTGAGGAGGGGGTCCGATAATGGCTGCTGAGTCCAGCACGGAAGAAACACAGACCCTCCCGGCGGCGGAGGCAACGGGCGAGGAGGAATCTAAGCCCAGCCTGTGGCAGCGCTTCCGCCACTGGCGCAGTGGTCGGCCCTTCCTTCCCGGGCTATTGCTTATTTTGTCCGGCATCATCATTGCCGCGCCGGCCTATATCACCATTCGGATCTCTGACCTTTTGGTGATGATTTCCACCATCTCTGGCGTCTCTACGCTGCTTATCGGCGTCTTGTTGGCCATGTTCGGCCTTGGTGCGTGGTTCCAGCCGGCAACCTCGACTTATGTCGGTGTGCTAGGCATCATCGTGGCCATTATCGCCTTGCCGACGTCCAATTTGGGCGGCTTCGTCATCGGCTCCCTGCTCGGCATCATTGGCGGGGCCTTTACCTTTGCGTGGCAGCCGGGGGAGCAAAAGCGCCGCCCTAAGGAAGCAGCAGAGCAATGACGAGGGCGATGCCGCGGGCGGCGCGTAGCTGCTTGGCCGTACTCACCTGTGCCCTGGTGGTGGGTGGTGTGAGTGGTTCCGAACGGGTTAATGCGCAAGATGCCCCGGCGGTTCCGTACTTCAGTACCGTCTTCGCGGATAAGGTGACGCTGACGAAAAATGTCACCGTTTCTTTGGGTACTTTCCCCACCGCCAGCGGTGATGTGCGGGTTCTAGAGCTGAAGGGCGAGAACCTCGACATCGACAACCTTGGCATCACGCTGCCTGGCCGCTACGGCGTTGGCATGCTGACCACGGGAGGGGATACCACCGAGGTACGCGGCGGACCGGTGACCATTATGGCTACCGAGCTCACAGCCACCCCGGCGGTGGGTAAGGTTTCTGCACCCCGGGCGAATATCGATTTAAGCCGCGACGATATCAATGCCGTGTTGGACAAACTTGGTGTTCCAGAGCCGCATCCCGTCCCCGATGCGGAAGTGCCCGACGTAATCATGGAGCACATTGAGCTGCGCGATGTCACCCTTGAGCTGGTAAACCTCAAGGGTGCTCACTTTAACGCGCCGACCGTGACGGTAGGGCTGGAGTAGCTCGCCGCCGGGGAAGGTCTACCCTTGAGCGAACTGGGACTGGTGTAGACGCCAGTATGCGCCTTGTGCCGCAAGGAGATCGTCGTGCGAGCCCTGTTCCACGATGGTGCCGTCTTCCATGACGAGGATGAGGTCAGCATCGCGAATGGTGGACAAGCGGTGGGCAATGACGAAGGAGGTGCGGTCTGCACGTAGCGCGTTCATCGCCTCCTGGACGAGGACCTCGGTACGGGTATCGACCGAAGAGGTGGCCTCATCGAGGATGAGCAGCGCGGGCTGGGCCAAGAACGCGCGGGCGATGGTGATGAGCTGGCGCTCGCCGGCGGAGATTGCGCCGCCGTCTTGGTCGATGATGGTGTCGTAGCCGTCGGGCAGGGCGTGAACGAAGCGGTCCACATAGGTTGCCTTTGCCGCCGCGATGACCTCTTCGTCCGTCGCATCCAAGCGGCCGTAGCGGATATTCTCCATGATCGAGCCCTTAAAGAGTACGGCGTCCTGGAGCACCATGCCCACCTGGGAACGCAGGGTATGGCGCGGCATACGGGCGATATCGTGCCCATCAATGAGGATCTGACCGTCATCTAGCTCATAGAAGCGCATGAGCAGGTTGACCAGGGTGGTTTTGCCGGCACCGGTGGGGCCGACAATGGCCGCGGTCTGGCCAGGCTCCACGCGCAGGTTGAGGCCGGTGATGAGCTCCTTATCCTTTGCGTAAGAGAAGTCAACGTCCTGGAACTCCACGAGCCCTTGGGCGCGGCCGGGAAGGTCCTCGTCGGTGGTGTCGGGGGCTTGCTCTTCGGCGTCGAGAAGCTCAAAGACGCGCTCGGCCGAGGCCACGCCGGATTGCACCTGCTGCATCATGCCGCCGAGCTGGCCGAGCGGCTGGTTGAACTCGCGGGAGTACTGGATAAACGCGGTGGCAGCGCCCAGAGTCATGTGTCCATTGGCCACGCGCAGGCCGCCCAGGACCGCAATGGCCACGTAGGACAGGTAGGACAGGAACTGCATGATGGGCATCATGATGCCCGAGAGGAATTGTGCCTTAGCTGCGGAGTGGTAGAGCTCCTCGTTGCGCTTGTCGAATTCCTCCGTCATGGCCTCCGTGCGGCCAAAGACGATGGCGAGGTCGTGGCCGGAGAAGGATTCTTCTACCTGGCCGTTGAGTTGACCGGTGGAGCGCCACTGGGTTTTGAACTGGCGCTGCGAGCGGCTACCGATGACACCAATGACTAAGCCGGTAAGCGGCAGGGACAGGAGGGCCACCAGAGCGAGTTGCCAGGAGACGCTGAACATCATGATGGTGATGCCAATGACCAGCAGCGCGTCATAAAACAGCTGCGATAGCGCCTGCTGCAGGGCCTGCTGCACGTTGTCGATGTCATTGGTGGTACGCGAAAGGATATCGCCGCGCTGCTGGGAATCAAAGTAGTTGAGAGGTAGCGCATTAATCTTCGCCTCCACGCGCTCGCGCAGGTCAAACACGGTATCCATGCTTACCTGGTTGAGGATGGCTCCCTGCCACCACTGGAAGCCAGAGGAGACGATGTACATCGCGATCACGGTGATGATGAGCGTGCCCAGGTGGTTAAAATCGATGCCTTCACCGGGGACGAAGTCCATCGCGGAAGCCATATCCGCAAAGCGGTCCTGGCCCTCAGCGTGCATGCCCGCAATGGCTTGCTCGGCGGAGATATTAGAGGGCAGGTTGCGCGAAATGACGCCGGCAAAGATGACGTCCATGGCCTTGCCCATGATCTTCGGGGCTACCACGGCCAAGAAGATACAGACTATGTTCATTGCCGCGACGGCCCACAGACTGCGCTTGAAGGGAGCAAGCAGGGAGAAAAGGCGTTTGGTGGAGGGCCAGAAATTCTTGGCCTGGCGGGGTGCGGAGCCGCCCATCGGATCAAAACCGGCATCCGTGGACTCGGCGGTAGAAGTGGTGTTCTCAGCCATTAGTTTTCGCCTCCTGCAACACCGGCGGTTTCTTGGGAATCAACGATTTCTTGGTAGACCGCGCAGCGGCCAAGGAGCTCCTCGTGCGTGCCACGGTCAACGATGCGGCCGGCGTCCAGCACCAGGATTTGGTCGGCATCTCGAATGGATGCCACGCGCTGGGCGACGATAATGCTGGTCACCGGCTGCTCGCGCTCGGCAAAGGAGGCGCGCATTGCGGCGCGCACCTTGGCATCGGTGGCCACGTCCAGCGCGGAGAAGGAATCATCGAAGAGATAGACCAGCGGGCGGGCAACAAGCATGCGCGCAATGGACAGGCGCTGGCGCTGGCCACCGGAGACGTTGGTGCCGCCCTGTGCGATGGGCATGTCCAAGTCTTCTACGAAGTCCGCCTGAGCCACGCGCAGCGCCTCCCAGAGCTCGTCATCGGTGGCTTCGGGGCGGCCCAAGCGCAGGTTGGAGGCCACAGTGCCGCTAAATAGGTAAGCCTTCTGCGGGACGAGGGAGACGCGCTGGACGATGTCCTGGCGGGCCAGGGAGGTGGTAGGGGTGGCGTCGATAAGCACCTGGCCCTCCGTCGGCACGTACAGGCGTGGGATGAGGGAAACCAGGGTGGTCTTGCCCGAGCCCGTGGAGCCGATGATGGCGGTGGTGGTGCCGGGCTTAGCGGTAAAGGAAATGTCTTCTAGCACCGGCGCATCCGCACCGGCATAAGAAAAGCCCACGTTGCGAAATTCCACCGTGCCCGCGCAGGCCTCCGGAGAGGTGGTGGAGCTGGGTGGGGTAATGGAGGGCTCGTGCTGGAGCACCTCGGTGATGCGGCGGGCACAGATGATGGCGCGCGGCAGCATCATCGCCATGAAGGTACCCATCATGACCGCCGCCAGAATCTGCAGCAGGTACTGCAGGAATGCGGTGAGCGAGCCGACGTTGACCAAGCCCTCATCTACGCGGTGGCCGCCGAACCACAGGACCGCGCCGGTGGCCACGTTGAGGATCACCGTAATGAGCGGGAACATCACCACGAATAGCCGGCCGATGTTCAAGGACAGGCGGGTGATGTTTTTATTTTCCTCGGTAAAGCGCTCGGACTCATAGGCCTCGCGCACGAAGGCACGCACCACGCGGATGCCGGTGATCTGCTCGCGCAGGGTGCCATTGATGGAATCCAGCTTGTCCTGCATGGAGCGGAAGAGCGGCATGAGGCGGGAAATGATAACGGAGATGGTGCCGAGCAGTACCGCTACGGACACCCACACCAGCCAGGACAAGCCTGCGTCTTCGCGCACGGCCATAATGATGCCGCCGATGGACATGATGGGTGCGGTCACCATGAAGTTCAGCATCATCATGTAGACCATCTGCACCTGCTGGACATCATTGGTGCCGCGGGTAATGAGCGTAGGCGTGCCAAAGCGGCTCATGTCCTCAGTGGAGAGGGAATTAACGTGGCGGAAGACCTCGCCGCGTAGATCTCGGCCGACACCCATGGCGGTGCGGCTGCCGCACCACACCGCGCCAATGGCGGTGATGACTTGGGCAAACGCGACGGCCAGCATGATGCCGCCGGTGCGCCAGATGAAGTCCACATCGCCCTGAGATACACCTTCATCGATGATCTTGGCGTTAAGCGATGGAAGGTACAGCGTGGCGGCCGTAGATAAGGCCTGCAGGACAAGTACCGCGATGAAATACGGCGTATATGGCGCCGACCGTGTAACGAGAATGCGAACCAGGTCCATGGACTCGCGCCCCTTTCCTTGCCGTGGCTGGGTAGCCGTGCAAGTTTATACCGGTGGTGGGTGGGGCGCTAGTTGATAACTGCTGCTAAATCCCCACGTGAGCCAGCTGTGCGCGGGTGATGACGCTGCGCCAGTCTTCAAAATCCTGCAGTGGGGCGCATAGGCCCTCCCACGTGGTGACGGCCACGCCGCGAGCCTTGAGTTCCAAGACGAGTAGCTCGCGGTCGCCAGAGGCGGCCAGGCGGTGGATTTCATTATGCGTGATATCGCCGTCTGGTCCTACCCGCACGTTGCCGATAAGGCGCAAGCGGGGAGTGGTGCCGGGGTCGCAGTGGGAGCCCGTGACGGCGTCGCCCAGCACGCCTGCCAAGCCCGCAAAGCGGCGAAGTAGACCGAATGGTGCGGTGCATTGGGCAATGAGGTCCACACACATGCCAGCGCTGATAAGCTTCTCGGCGGTGGATAGGGCTGCCGGGCCCTCCCCGATGATGGCTATACGCTGCATGAAAGTGCCTCCTTGAGCGGGGCGCGGACGCCCGAAATAGACTGTCTTGTCTGTAAATCTAGTCCGCTTGGTACGGATTGGAAACTTTTTATTCGCACCTCCCGCCAAGCTCAGCGGCTTTTCGCCCAAAATCCGCTGCGCCGCCTCGGGGTTTTGCCTAATGTGTGACGGCATGAACCCAACGACGAACCTGCTGGACGGTGGCAAGAACTACCGCGACCCCAGCATCTCCCCGGAAGGCACGCGCGATACCGCGCCGCTGGACGCCGAGGTAGCCGCGCGCAACCAGCAATTGGTGGACCAGTGGGCTGATAAGCTTTATGACGCCTCAGCGGAAACCATTACCGAATGGGCTGCCGAGCACGCACCCGGCCGCTTGGCCGTGACCATGTCCATGGAGAACACGGTCTTGGCCGAGCTCGCCCACCGCGCCGGGCTCGATGCAGACCTGCTTTTCATCGATACTGGCTGGCACTTCCAGGAAACACTGCAGGTAGCCGATGAGGTAGAAAAGCGCTACCCGGACCTGCCCCTAGTGCGCGTGCTCCCGTTGCTCAGCCCAGAAGAACAAGACGAGGTATACGGCCCGCGCCTCTACGCCCGCGATACCGCGGCGTATAACCGAATGCGCAAGGTCGAGCCGCTAAATATGGCGATGGACCCATATGCTGGCTGGGTCACCGGCCTGCGCCGCGCCGATTCCGAACACCGCGCCACCGCCCCGGCGCTGAGCCTCGACCGCACCGGACGGTTGAAGATCTCGCCCATCATTATCTGGGATTTGGACGATACGGACCGCTATATCGAGGACAACGACCTCATCATCCACCCACTCACCCTGCAGGGATACCGCTCCATCGGCTGCGCCCCGCTGACCTTCCCGGTTGGTGAAGGCGACGATGCCCGATCCGGGCGCGTATTTGCAGACGGCAAGACAGAATGCGGGTTACACGAATAATGAGCACACTTTCTCCACACTTAAAGGACCTAGAAAACGAGTCCATCCACATCCTGCGCGAGGTGGCCGGGCAGTTCGACAAGGTAGGCATCCTCTTTTCCGGCGGCAAGGACTCCGTCGTTGTCTTCGAGCTAGCCCGCCGCGCCTTCGCCCCGGCCACGGTGCCGTTTGAGCTGCTCCACGTCGATACCGGCCACAACTTCCCTGAGGTCATCGATTTCCGCGACCGCCTCGTGGAAGAATCCGGCGCTCGCCTCCACGTCGCGCGCGTCCAGGATTGGATCGACCGCGGCGACCTGCAGGAGCGCCCCGATGGCACCCGCAACCCGCTGCAGTCCGTGCCGCTGGTGGAGACCATCGCCGAGCGCGAATATGACGCCGTGTGCGGTGGTGCCCGCCGCGATGAGGAGCGCGCCCGCGCCAAGGAACGCATCTTCTCCATCCGCGATTCCTTCGGCGGGTGGGATCCCCGCCGCCAGCGCCCCGAGCTGTGGGACCTCTACAACGGCGGCAAGATGGCCGGTGAAAACGTCCGCGTCTTCCCCATCTCCAACTGGACCGAGTCCGATATTTGGGAATACATCGGCGCCCGCGAACTGGAGCTGCCCTCCATTTACTACTCGCATGAGCGCGAGGTATTCAAGCGCAATGGCATGTGGCTAGCGCCTGGCGAATGGGGCGGCCCGGCCGAGGGCGAGGAGCTGGAAGCCCGCACCGTGCGCTACCGCACCGTGGGCGATATGTCCTGCACCGGCGCCGTGGAATCTACCGCATCGACCCCGGACGAGGTGCTCGCGGAGATCTCCATTTCCACCCTTTCCGAGCGCGGCGCCACCCGCGCCGATGACAAACTTTCCGAGTCCGCCATGGAGGACCGCAAGAAGGAAGGCTACTTCTGATGACCACGACCCTCGCGCCCAATGTTGGCGCCCTCAAGCAGCGCGATACCCTGCGCCTGTGCACTGCCGGCTCCGTTGATGACGGCAAGTCCACCTTCGTCGGCCGCCTGCTCTATGACACCAAGTCCGTGCTCGCGGACCAGGTCGAGTCCATGGAGCGCACCTCCACCGACCGCGGCTTCGACGGTATGGACCTTTCCTTGCTTGTCGACGGCCTGCGTGCCGAGCGCGAGCAGGGCATCACCATCGACGTGGCCTACCGCTACTTTGCCACGGATAAGCGCACCTTCATCCTCGCCGATACCCCCGGCCACGTGCAGTACACCCGCAATACGGTCACCGGCATGTCCACCTCCCAGGTGGTGGTGCTTCTTATCGACGCCCGCCATGGCGTTGTCGAACAAACCCGCCGCCACCTCAACGTGGCCGCCCTCCTCGGCGTGCGCCACGTGGTCCTCGCGGTGAACAAGATCGACCTGGTGGACTACGACGAGCAGGTCTTCCGCGATATCGAGTCCGAGTTCAACCAGATCGCCACCCGCCTGGGTATCACCGATACCACCGTGGTACCGATTTCCGCCCTCAAGGGCGATAACGTGGTCGAGCGCTCCACCACTATGCCGTGGTATACCGGCCCGACCGTCCTCGAGGTTCTCGAGACCGTCCCCGTGGCCACCGGCCGCGCCGATGAGCTGGACTTCCGATTCCCCATCCAGTACGTCATCCGCGAGCACGCCTCCGATTACCGCGGCTACGCCGGCCGCGTAAAGGCGGGCTCCATCTCCGTGGGCGACGAGGTCCGCCTCCCTGAAGGCCGCACCAGCACCATCACCCAGATCGATACCGCTGACGGTCCGGCCGACTCCGCCGCTACTGGCGACTCCGTGACGCTCCTGCTTGCCGACGACGTCGATCTCGCCCGCGGCGATCTCCTCGCCGGCCCCCAGCGCCCCGCGTCCACCCGCGAATTCGACGCCACCGTTGTGGGCCTGACCGAAAAGGACATCAAGCCCGGCCAGATGCTCAAGCTGCGCTACGGCTCCTCCCTAGTCAAGGCCCGCGTTGCCGCCGTCACCCGCACCCTGGATCTTGATGGCGTTTCCGATGTCGAGGACCCCGAGTCCGTCGCCATGAACGACATCGCCCACATCAGCATCCAGACCCAGGCCGAGCTCCCCGTCGAGGACTATGCCGCCCGCGGTGCTGTGGGCAATTTCCTGCTCATCGATCAATCCTCCGGCAACACCCTTGCCGCCGGCTTCGTAGGCCACCGCCTGCGCTAGTCACCCTTTGTGCCGCTGCTGCTTCTCTCACCGAGCATCATTATGATGCCCGTGATGCCGAGCAGCAGCGGCGTGGAGATACCGAACACCGTAGGCCCTACTACGGTCAAGTTCACGATCAGCAGGACAACCGCCGCCACCAGCGCGAAAGCCCCGAACTTCTGCTGAAACGTCTTCTCGCTCATTCCTATCTCTCCTTCGGCTACGTTACGGCCACGATAACCGCTCCTGCTTCCCGCGAAAAGCCTAGAACGCGGCCATTTCTTGGCTTCCCGCACCCCCTTGATGCCCCACAGTCGCTTGGCGTCACGCAGCGCACAAAACAAGCACGTTTCGCCGCCTAGCTGGTGAAATTTTAGCGAAACGTGCTTGTTTTACATCGAGCTATTGCATAGGCGGTACGTCGCCGGACATGACTACCTTTTGCGCACCTTCATCCCAGCGGAAGCCGGCTTGTGTTGTCCCCGATGCCTCAGCGTTGCCCTCACCTTCCTTTGGCCAGCGGTAGGTGACTGCAATCTCGGAATCATCCACTCGGCTGACCTTTGGCGAAAACCCGTATGCCTTTGCAGTGGCCGTTCCTAGGTATTCGCCATTGTGGAAAAGCAGGATGTGATATGGCGAGGAAGCAGTCGCTCCTTCAAGCGTGACGGTTATCCACGAAAGATCTGCGCACGGGTCAAAATTGGAGTCAAAAGGCCTCCACGGCCTATTAAGTCCTGGATATGGTTCGACCTGAGCGATTGCCTTTTCATAGGCACTCTCGTCATTGTCGGAGCTGCACTCAGAAGAGCCACCATTGTCTTGACCCCGGCTAGGTGCACTCTCGTCCTGCTTCTTCTCTGGAGGAGTTTCGACTACGGTAGTGGTCTTTTGTGCGGGCTTTTCTTCAGTATTTCCGTCGGCGGAAGAGGGAGCTTGATTCGCTTCTGGAGCGCTTTCCTTTGCAGCAGAGAAAGAAGGCGAATCTTCTGGATCCGCAGAATCACTTCCACAGGCTGTTAAGGAAAGGCAGAGAACACCGGCGCTAGCCACTGCTGCTGCGGAACGCAGTTGAAGCAAGAAATGGTCGAGGCTGTTGAGCATGGTCGAGTTTCCTTTCGCGGGACTATTAGCAGGAAGCCGAGTCAAACCCGAGAATAGCAACAGGGCTGGCCAAGACAAGCCGAAATGACGATCCTAGACTCTTTATCCCGTTGGCGGTACGTCGCCGGACATGATGACCTTTTGCTGTCCTTCATCCCACCGGAAGCCTGCATCGGTCGTGCCTGAGCGGTTGGCATTGCCTTCACCCTCGCGCGGCCAGTGGTAGGTTACCGCGATCTCGGAATCACTCACGCGCTCAATAGTGGGGGCGAATCCATAGGGCTTTGCCGTTGCGGTGCCTAAGTATTCGCCGTGATTAAACAGCATGATGTGGAAAGGCGAAGAACTAGTTCCTCCCTCAATCATTAGGGTTTCCCACGATAGGGACGCGCAGGGGTCATAGCCGGAGGAGTCAAAGAGCTCCCATCCAATGGTGCCCCACGGAGCGACTTGGGATACTCCCTCAGTGAATGCTGTTTGGGCATCAGCTGCGCCACACGACGAAGTGGTGTCGGCTTCTGGACTCGGCTGCTCGTCATCCATCACGACGTTCGGTGGCACCGGCCGAGTAGGTTCTTCTTCCGTCGCAGCAGAGTCAGTGGGCGATTCTTCCGGCTTGGCATCGCTGTTTACTTCTGTAGTGGACAGTGTCGTCGACTCAACTGAAAACTCCTGTGCGGTTGTATCCGATGTTTCGTCATCGCAGGAAGCCAGGGAGAAACTAATGAGGGCGGCGCTCGCCGCAATGCTTATACGGCTAATTCGGCCTAGGTGGGCAGATGATTTAGGCATAAAATACTGCTTTCACATTGAGGCGGTAGATGAAAGGTCAAAGGGGCGCACGCTGCGTTGTAGCGGGGGGTAGGGAGTCAACGCAGCAGAAGGGGAGTGACAGGGAATTGAACGCGGAATCTGGGTTAGCAGGGGTCAGAGAAATCCGCGTCGTTATTGAGGGAACGGGCATTGCCGCCGTACTTAGCCTTGAGCTCGCAGACCTTGTCCACGCTGTGGCCGGCTTCGTAGATGATGGCATAGACAGAGCCGCTTTCAGTGCGGCTGCGCAGGGAACTACATGTGCCGCCCTTGATGATCTTGGAGCCTGGGTACTTCTTGTGTACTCGGTAGGGTTCAGAAATCGGATCAGTTGCCGGCGGGATGATGACCGATTCCGCGATGAGTACATAGCTGCCGTCGCATTCGCCGTACCAATAATCTTCGGGCGGAAATTCCTCTTCAGCGGTAATGGGCTTGTCGCGGACCTTGGGGGTTGGAGTTGCCTGAGAGTCGCAGAGTTGCAGCTGGTTGGTCAGCTCCCTCGGGGCGCCTGCCTTGTCCAACTTGCCCTTGTCGTAGCACTGATTGACGGAGTCTCCAGTCGTATCGTCATACCGGTACACCTTCCACTCATTATCGGTCCAATAGAAAAGTCGGTAATTCGAGGAATTCTTTTGCGCGAGGTACTGCCAGGTGCCGTCGCAAAACAGCTGAAGCGTGCCACCAGGCGCGTCCATTTTGTTATTGGCTAGAGTTCCGCACTTCTCCTCTGTAGAGGGGCCAGTGCTAGCGCCCTTAGCTTGTGTAGTCTTAGCTTTCTTCTCAGGCGTGGATTCTTTCTCAGAAGTTGCCTCTTCGGTGGTTTCCTCGCTGCTGTTTTCTTGAGAATGAAAATTCGGTTCAGCGCTGCTCGAACCATCAGAATCCTTGTTTCCCGTTAGCGCCCAGGCGCCACCGCCAATAAGCGCAATGATGGCGAGAGCGGCAACGACAATAATGGCGGTGCGCGTGCCTTTGCCTGAAGATTCAGTGCTTGTTCCTGTGCCGGGGTCCTGCATAGGGGAGGCAGGCCCGTTCGAATCTGAAAGTGGGGTTGAGTCTGGTGGACCCCAAGAATTCTTGTCGTTCAAAGGTAAGGCTCCTTTGTGCGCTGTCCAGAAAGAGAAATGCGAAAGAAAGAGAATGATTAAGAATCATTCCGCGTCATACTATAGGCATAAGAGTTGCAAAGATTCTCTCGAATGGGACTATGAAAGGGGTATTTGCAACGTGCCACTTTTCTATTATGTAACTCGTAGGGATTAAGTACGTCATAATTTGCTTGACCGAAAGACCAACAGCGACGAAGCTGAGAAGTCCCAAAACCTCCTAGAAAGGCTTCATCTGACGCCTACTTTCCGAGACAAGACCCCAATGAAGGACACCGGGTAAGACCAATGTCCGGCTTAATCCCAAGCATGACCAAGAATTAAATCCCCGATGAGGGGGAGAAAGGAGCCCTCGTGGGCCTGGACCGCAATCTCAACGCCGCGGAATTGCACGCGACCCGCAACCGGGTGAGCGTGTCCCCGGATCTCATCCGCCGCTTGGGCAGTGCCCTGGGGTATGACGCAATTGAGGCTTTTGGCTCAGAGGCGCATACAGAATTGAGCAAGGTCTTTGATTTGGGAGACATCATCGATTTGATGCTGCTTAGCCAGTTGCCGGAGATGGAAGTCGCGCCGGGAATGGAGCAGCAGGTAGAGGGGGACATCGCTAAGCAGCTGCTGCGGCGCATCAGCGCGGGTGATTATCTGACGCGCGAGCAGGTGCACGACCGCCTGCCGCGGGCGACGGTGATGCTGTACCGCATGGGACATCCGCGCCTATGGGCTTTTGCCGCCCGCCAGCGCCTGCCCCAGGACGCGGAAAGAGCCGTGCCGGATTCCTTCCACCGTGATATCACCGGCCCGTACACCACTCCGGAGGAAGCGTGGCTGGGCATGTACGTGGCCGATGCCACGCGGCTCGGGGAGCTAAAAACCCAGGTAGATGGTGCTGGGTTGGACGAAGACAGGCAGCAGCGCTTGCGTCTGGGTATGAGCTTGGCCGATACCTACCGCCAAGTCTGGAGCTCCGCGCGCGGCCATTGGCGCGTCAGCCCCCAGACGCGCTATATCGTGCCTTCGCGTTTTGGCTATTGCCCCTTTGTCTTCCGCGTGGCCGAGGGCGGGTGGCGCCGCGATTCCTTCGACGGGAGCCACGATCGCTTCATGGCCACGGAGGGCTATTGGATTGATGTGGAGCGCGAGCGGCTCATTCACCTCGGCGCGCCAGACCCGCATGATGCTTGGCTGCCTACGGCGCGGGTCGCGGCCGAAGCACCGACGGAGGAAGACCTGGCTGTCGCCCGGGTGCTCAGCGGGAAAATCATTGCCCTTGGTGCCGGCCAGAAAAACATTACGATTCGCCTGCGCCAGAAGAACCGCACATTGAACTTTGACTAGGGCGGGCAGGTATTCTCGCAGGCATGGAGAATCTCAACGGACGCACCCTTTTCGTCGCCGCTGTGGATGCGGAAGCCGCCCACATTCCGGAAGGCGAACCCCTGCTCATTACCGGAATCGGTACGGTTCCGGCGGCCATTGCGCTGACGGAAGCTCTTGCCGACGCCCGCGCTAACGGCGCCCTTCCCGATCGCGTGGTCAACATTGGCACGGCCGGCGCGCTTGTCGACGGCATGGCTGGCGTCTTCGAAGTAGACAAGGTCACCAAGCATGACTTCAAGCTAGAAGTGCTTACCGATATCAACCGCTACCTGCTGCCAGAGGCTATCGAGCTCGAGACCTCCGGCCGCCTGCCGGTGCGCGGACTGGCCACGGGCGACATGTTTGTCTCCGATACCGCCCTGCGCACCGAGCTGGCCAAGAAATCGCAGCTGTGCGACATGGAAGGCTATTCCATCGCCGCAGTATGCCAGCGCTTCGATGTGCCCTGCACCCTACTTAAGCAGGTGTCCGATTCCGCCAATGAGGAATCCAAGGGCACCTGGGCCAACGTCCTTGACCGCGGTGCGCGCCAGCTCGCCTCGGCCGCTACGGACCTAGGCTTTCTGCGCTAAAACTTGATACCGAACTGCGCAGCCATCTTGCGCAGCTGTGCTTCAGCCTGGCGGATCTGCGCTTCAAACTGCGCCTGCAGTTGAGCGATGGTCGGCAGGCCGAACTGCGAAGACAGCTGAGAGATCGGATCCTTGGCGCCAGCGCGCAGGCAGGCGTTCATATCATTGCGCTGAGTCTGCAGCTGACCGCGGAAAATCTTAATACGGTCGATGCGGCGCTGCTCGTCAGGGGTTACGCCATTGCGCTGGTAGGTAGCGATCTGCTTATTGGACCAACCGATGAGATCGTCGTGCTTGCTAATATTCCAGCGCATGTAATCATCACTGAGGAAATTCTTTTCCTGATCTGAGCCCCAGGGAGTGGCCTCACCGACTAGTTCCTCGGGAACTACTAATTCATCCTTCTCCGAAATCGCCCAGCAGCCGCCGTCCGCCCGCTCAAAAGTCGTGACCTTAGCCTCTGCGGCAGGAATAGCGATGGACGATGCTACGAGAGTGGCGGCGAGAGCGCCTACAAATTGCTTACGCATGAATACTCCTTGATATGAAATAGAAAGAGAAATGGGCGTCTTCTTGGGCCCGTTGACAATGCTAATTTCACGGGAGGCGGCCGCAACTGCAAGCGGAGGAAATGTCTTGTGCGCAGCCCAATTGCACTCTTTTAGGGGTAAGTGTGTCGGGGAAAATAAAAGCGCGCCGGGGAGGGCCGGCGCGCTGCTAGTGGTGGCTGAGTCTTAGCTCAGCGGGCTCATGGACTGGTAGAGCTGCTCTACCTTGTCGCGTGGAGTTTCGTCATGTTCGTAGGTGACGTCGCTGAAGTCTTCAGGATCATCCTTGGAGCCGGTGATGATGTCTATATCGGAGGCCTCGACTTCGCCGGAGCGCAGCGCGGCCATCTCGGCGTGGTAGCGCACAACAACAGCGATGGTTGCGGCCACGGGGACGGCGAGGAAGGCGCCGACGATGCCTGCCAGGGTAGAGCCGACGGTGACGGAGAGTAGGACAACGGCCGCGTGCAGGCCCATGGCCTTGGACTGCAGCATCGGCTGGAGGACATTGCCTTCCACCTGCTGGACGATGATGATAAGGGCAAGCGCCAGCAGCGCGTTGGTCAGGCCATTGGAGACCAGCGCGATGATGATGGCGAGGGCACCAGCGGTGACCGCACCGATGATCGGGATGAAGCTGGCGAAGAACGTCACCACGGCGATGACGAGCGCAAGCGGAACTTGCAGAACCCACAGGCCAAGGCCAATGAGGACTGCGTCCACCATGGCCACGGCGGCCTGCGCCTGGATGAAGCCGGACAAGGTCTTCCAGATGCGGGCACCGAGTTCAGTGACGTGCCAGCCGGTGGAATTGCCGGTGTACTTGCGCAGCCACGGCAGGAACTTGTCGCCGTCTTTAATGATGAAGAAGGTGACAAAGAGCATGATCAGCGCGGCCACCACGATGGAGCTGGCCATCGAGAAACCAGAGATAACGCCGGTGGCGATGGTGGAGGCTTGGCCCTTGGCAAACTTGACCACGTCCTGGAGCACGGACTGTAGCTGGTCACTTTGGATATCGATGGGGGACTTTTCCACCATCTCCGTGAGCTGGTTGATGCCGTCTTCGGCTTGATTAATGAGCGTTTGGCTTTGGCTGGTGACTACGGGGGCCATGGCGGCAAAGACGCCGCAGAAGACAATGATGAGGCCGAGCAAGGTGCTCACCGCCGCAAGCGAGCGCGGGAATCCCTTACTGCGCAGCCACGCGCTGATGGGGTAGAGCACGGTGGAGACGAGAATGGCGAGCAAGACCGGCAGCAGGCCTACCCAAATGAACTTGAGCAGGTAGCCGGCCAGCGCTAGGCCGGCGACGATGAGGATGAAGACTACCGAGACCTTGGCCATGGTGCGGAAGTCCTTGGCCAGGACGGCGGATTTATCGTCGCGCTCGGCAGGGTGCTCGCTGGCAGCCTCTGCACCAAGGTGCGCGTCATCATAAGCGACGAGGGTATGAGAATCTTCCTCGCCCGGCTTCTGGATCTGGGTTGCGTTGCCTTTTTCCTGCGCAGACGGGCGCTTGGCCTCGTCGCGGGAAGACGAATTATGTGACGTAGACATTGTCTACCACTATGCCACATAAAACTCGCAGCGCATATACGAAAAAGGAGGTAGCGGCCCACGGGCGGGGCGCTACCTCCCTTCAGTACCTTTAACGCGTCCTTTAACGCGTCCGCTGACGCGGCCGAGAATTACTCGTCACGCAGGTTACCTACGTTGCGGATAATGCCGAAGCGGTGCATGGTAACCGAAACTGCCTGCTCAAGCAGGTAAGGCATGAGCTCACGGCGGCCGTCGGCAAGCACGGGCTGGTCCAGCACCACGGAGTTGGAGCGCACCGCGGCCTCGTAGATGGAATCCGGCACGGTGCCCAGGGCGCGCACGCGGGAGGAGGCGTCATTGGCCACGTCGGTAGCAAAAGCCTCGTCGGTGATGGCCTTGACGTCGAAGCCCAAGTCCTGCAGCTGGGTGGCAACCTCCGGGGTGGCGGAGATTTCCGTGCCGGTGCCGGTAATTGCGGCGGCCAGCACCTGACGAGCAACCTCGCGCAGCTCGTAGCCTTCGCCCACGCGCACGCGCAGCTTGGTCAGAAGTGGGCGGTAGCGGAAGATATTGGCCTCAGAAACCAAACCGGTGCGGTCGTGGTTGCGGCCAAACTCTTCCTGCCACGCCACCTGGTCCAGCTCAGCGGCGCGCCATAGCCAGGTGATGTCCTCCTCGGTGAGCTTGCCAGAGAGGTTATCGCGCAGGCGGTGCAGCGCAGCGAGGCTTGCTGGGGCAATGTCCACGTTGCGCGGCTTGAGCTCGCCATCGGCCCACTCACCCATCTGTGCCACGTAGTTCGGGCCGCCAGCCTTGGCGCCCGGTCCCATGACGGACTTCTTCCACCCGCCGAAGGACTGGCGCTGAACAATCGCACCGGTGATGCCGCGGTTGACGTAGGCATTGCCCACCTCAACGTTGTCGATCCAGTACTCAATCTCGGCGTCGTCAAGCGAGTGAATGCCGCCGGTCAGGCCATAGCCGGTGTCATTTTGCCAGGCAATAGCCTCTTCCAAGGTATCGGCGTACATGATGCCCAGGACGGGGCCGAAGCACTCGTTCTTGTGGTACCAAGAGCCCGGCTGCACATTATCGCGGATGCCCGGGGACCACAGGGTGCCTTCCTGGTTGAGCTTTTCCGGCTTGAGCAGCCACTTCTCGCCCGGCTCGAGCTGGGTCAAACCGCGCAGGAGCTTCTCGCTCGGCGCTTCCGCCAGACCGTTCATGGTGGTAGTGATATCGAAGCCCGGGCCCGGCTTAAGGGTCTTGACCGCGTCCAGCAGCTGGGTGCGCAGGCGCTCGGACTTGCCGGCCGCGCCGACGAAGATAACCAGGGAGGCCGCCGAACACTTCTGGCCGGAGTGGCCAAAGGCGGAGTTGTAGAGGTCATCGATGGCCAAGTCAGGGTCCGCAGCTGGGGTGATGATGAGCGCGTTCTTGCCGGAAGTTTCTGCCATGATGTTCATCTTGGGCTTCCAGGAACGGAAAAGCGCACCAGTATCGGACGCGCCGGTGAGGATGACATTGTCCACGTCATCGTGGGAGAGCAGGGCCTTTCCGGCCTCGGCTTCATCAGTAAGCACCAGCTGCACCAAATCTGGATCCAAGCCCTGGGCCTCGAGGGCGGTGCGGAAGGCCTCCACCACGAGCTTGCCACAGTGAACTACCTGCGGGGCTGGCTTGACGATAACCGCCGAGCCCGCTGCCAAGGACGCCGCAATGCCGCCGGTAGGGATAGCAATGGGGAAGTTCCACGGCGGGGTCACCACGGTGACGGTGTGCGGGGTGAACTCGGAGTAGGACTCTTCCAGCAGGCGCGCGGACTGGCCGTAGTAGGTGCAGAAGTCAATCGCCTCAGAGACCTCAGGGTCGGTCTGGGTAACAGTCTTATTGGCCTCATACGCAGCCACGGAAATGAACTTGCCGCGCTGGGACGCAATCTGATCCGCCACGGCCTCCAGTGCGGCGGCGCGCTCGGCGGCAGGGCGCTTGCCCCACTCGGTGCCCAGTTCCTTGGCGCGGGCGATGTGGCCTTCGACCGCGGCAGGGTCGGTGACCTCCGCGATGCCGTGCTCGCCCGGATTGCGCTTGAGAGCTTCCTGCGCCCACTGGCGGTTCGGCGCGAGCGCCGGGTCAGTATCTGCCTCGTTGGTAAAGCGGCCGGTGCGCGGTGCCTGGCGGCCGTCCTCCTCAAGGCGGTTCTGGGTGCGACGGGCACCAGCGAAGGTTTCCCAGCGCTTGGCGACGGCCCGACGGAACGTCTCTTCCTGGTCCGCCAACGGCTCCTCGCCCGGGGCGAAGAGGGCGTAGAGGAAGTTCTGCGGCGCGGAGTTCTCCTCTAGGCGGCGCACCAGGTAGGACACGGCGACGTCGAAGTCATCTGCGTGGACAACCGGGGTATAGAGGATTTGGCGGCCGTCAAAGACCTTGCGTACCGCTGCCTGCTGGGCAGGGGACATACCCTGCAGCATCTCCGAGTCCAGCATGTGCAGCACGCCGCGCTTCTTGCCCAGCTCGTAGGCCATGGCCGCGGTGTATAGGTTGTGGGTGGCTACGCCGATGCGGACGCTATCGGCGTATTCCTCGCGCAGGATGAAATCCAATAGGCGGTAGTAGTTAGCGTCCACGTCGAGCTTGTTGGTGTAGGTAGCCAGCGGCCAATCGTGGACCTCGCCCTGCACGTTTTCCATGGACAGGTTTGCGCCCTTCACGATGCGTACCTTGACCTTGCCGCCGCCCTTAGCCACGCGCTCCTTGGCAAAATCGGCGACATCCTTGAGCGCATCAAAGGTATCCGGCAGGTAAGCCTGGAGCACGATGCCGGCGTCCAGGGTGAGGAATTCCGGCTCGCTGAGCAGCTCCTTGAACAGGCGGATGGTTAGGTGGAGGTCGTGGTACTCCTCCATGTCCATGTTGATAAAGACCTTGTCGGTACGGTCGGCCGCAGCCTGGTACAGCGGGCGCAAGCGCTCCTTGAGGCGCTCTACCGAGCCATCGATATCCCAGTGGTTGAGCTGGGCCACCATGGAAGAAGCCTTAACCGATACGTAGGTCACGCGGGGGTTTTTGATGAGCTTGAGGGTGCGCTCCGCGCGGGACTTCGCCTCTTCCTCACCGAGTACGGCCTCACCCAGCAGGTTGAGGTTAAGCTGCTCACCGGATTCGGCGGCCTTGTCCAGGATCTTGTTGAGGGCATCAGACTCGGCGTCTAGAACCAGGTGGCCAACCATCTTGCGCATGTATAGGCGGGCCACCGGCATGACCAGGTTCGGCAGGATGGGGCCGAAGAAACCACCGGCGCCTACCAACGCACCATTGATGCTGCCCAGGAACGACGGGTCATAGTGGGAAGAAATATCCTTCAGCGCGTGCGCGGCAACCTTGTCATCTTCTGGGCGCATGACGCGGTCGACGAAGTCCATGGTGAACTTCACGCCGTCCTCATCGCGCAGCAAGTCCGCGAGCTGTTCGGTGGCCTTATCTTCTTCGTCCGCAGTGGACTTCAACCAGTCGTGGGCGCGGCTGATAGCTGCGGGCAGGACTGCCTCCACATCATCAGAGATGGGCAAGCGGGTATTTGCAGGAGAAGTCATATGGGTTCTACCTCTATTTCAAACGGGTCACATCCCAGCAGCCACCCTTCACGCGGGAGTGAAGGTAGATGTATCTGCGCCGGTCTGGGACTGCCGGGCGATACGGCGTCTGGATGGTGAGCGGTGAGCTATGTGGTGCTGCAGAGTGCAAGCGGGGTGAGGAGCGAACACGCGGGTGCGCGCGACGCAATGTGAGGGTCGCAGGGATTCAAGATGAAGTGCGATGTTCAGCGGGCCATTATGCGGGCCGAATGTGGACGGGAGGCCTATCGCTGCTGCGACGAACGCGCGCCAAGTTGGTGTTCAACACTCACCTGCTTTCTATGACGTGGCTATGGGTGGGCAGAGGAAGAAACGCGAGCGGCTTAGCGCCCTGACGTGCGGCAACCCTGCAGGTTCAGGCTGCGATTGTTGCCTAGGAAATACTATGAACTTTGGTGTTGTCGTAATTATAGGGAAGCACCAAACGTGATGCTAGTCTCCTTTGCAAAACGGTATACGGGGGTAGAAAAACAAAAATAAACCCCAGCATGTGGGGTTTAGAGGGGGTATTGACGCATCCGGGGGTAGTCCACCCCCGGATTGTCCAACAATCGGGGTTTAAGAACCGTAGCCGGCCTTGAGCGCCTTCACTGCCAGCTCAAGCCGCGACTTGGCGTGGAATTCACTGAGTAGGGTGGATACATACTTCTTCACCGTGCCCGGTGCATAATGCGTACTCTTGGCAATCTCTTCGTTGGACTTGCCCTGGCAGACCAAATCCAAGACCTGCTCTAGCGCAGGAGAGATGTGGTGATTGTCCTTGATCTTTGCGTTTGCGGCTGCCGCATTGGCGCCTGCTCCCTCAGCGTTCCAATCGGGAAGCTGCTCAAACAAACGGGTAAGCGACTGCGGGGTGACAACCGTGCCGCCGCGTACGGCCTCGCGCACGGTATCCAAAATGTAGACCGGCTTGGAGCTTTTCAAAATATAGGCCGCCGCCTTATTGGACATGACCTCTTTGAGGGTCTCGTCATTGTCCATCGCGGTCATCGCAACAAAGACCGGCGGGTCTTCCAGCTTGTTGACCTCGCGCAAGAGGGTCGTGCCATCCATCTCGGGCATATGGATGTCCGCGACAATGACGTCGAAGTCCTGCTCTTGCAAAAGCTCGAGGGCGACCTTGCCATTTTCTGCGGTGGCGCGCACCTCCATGTCCTCAGCCGAGGCGAAATAGCGCCCCAAGGCCTCAAGGACAAGTGGGTCGTCATCGACGACCAAGAGGGATGTTTTTACTTCACGCACCATGGGGAGGGGCAACCGAAAGCGAGCTCGACTGCAGACTTGTATTCGGTGGTGGCTGGGAGATCGCCCGGGGTAAGGCCACCCAAGAGGGAGGAGGACAGCATGAGTGGAGTGAGAAGACTTGCGAGTGCGGCCTGCATTAAGGCGCTCCTTTTGTGAAAGTTTGAATAGGCAGAAACAAACGAAAGCTTAGTGTATGGATTAAGCCTTTGCTATACATCGTGGTGGAACTAACGCCGCTTATGGGCACTGGGCGGCAGAGATAAGATCAATTCCCATTTCCCCGATTCCAACTCTGTGTCTAATCGTGCGTCAATCGTGGCTGCAATCCGGTTCATGGAGGACATGCCTATACCCGAGGACATTTCAATGTTCTTGCTTGTTGGTTTAGCTACGGGGTTAGTGATGGTAATGACCGTCCAGCCCATATGGGGTTGAACAGAAATTACAATCTCTGCCCCTGGTGGGGAATACTTCACCGCGTTTAGGCAGGCTTCTGTGGTGATGGCTGCAATGGAATCGAGAATGGCTTGCGGGAATTCCGGTGCAAACTCTTCCCCTGTGACTTCAACAACGGGTGATCGATTGAGGCGGGAAAGGCGTTCTTCCTCCTCCGAAATGAGCTGGGCAAAGCTCGATGGCTTTGTGGTTGTGCCAAAACTCATGCCATCGTTAATCCCATCGATATTATTTCGCAGGACCTTAGTCAGTGCCCGTACTTCCGACATGGAAGAGCGCATGGAATCGCTGAGCTCATCGAGTTTCTTCGCTAGCTCTGGCTGCTTGGAATATTCGAGGCTCAGGGCCTCTAGCTGCATGGTATTTACCGTGAGGTTAGAAACAACCGAATTGTGCAAGGTTTCTGCGAGGTCGGATTGGCGGCGCTTCACGTCGTCGTTCCATTCCACCATTGCATTTTTGTAGCGTCGAGCGGAGTGTGCGAGAGTAGCGCCAATCACTGCGCCGACTCCGATAAACATGGCCCAAGTAAAGGCCGAGGCGGGGTTAAAAACTAAACTACCGGCCTCTGGATCGAATTGGCCTACGACCCACAGGATGAAACCAACACCGAGAGTTTGAGCATGTCTTTCGTGAAAAGCCACCACTGCCAGGAAGACAGGGGTAAGGAAGACGCAGGTTAGGTAAGGTGCTTCTGCCGTTATGGTTGCCCCGAGCCATACCAATACGAAAAGCGCCGCCATAGCGAGCGGCAGTCGAAAGGCGAAAACGGTGATTGTGCTCAGAGCAAGACCGACGACCGCGGCAATCAACTGATACTCAGTGGGCGTGAAGAATGCGCCAAGTAATGTCAGCGCCACGCAAATCACCGCAGTTAAAGCGGCTGTTCGCTGCAGGGTCATGGCCGCGCGGATGCGTTGGTGAAGGGGCGGCTGTGAAGGTTTCGACACGGTACGGTCCACGCTTCCTGGATGCTAAGGCTCAATGGGTTTTATCTCCCTAGTGTAGGTACAGCGAACGTGAAACAGCGATTGAAAACAGCGAAACCCCCGCACCTTCGTGCGCGGTTCCTTGTGGTGGGTTCCGAGCGGAGGAAGAAGGTGAGGGGGTTTAGCTGGTCTTCATGAAGGAGTACAGAAGGCTAATTACTTAGCTTCTGCGGCAGCCTCTGCGTCATCCTTGGAGGACAGGCCCTCGAATACGGAGGACAGGCCCTCGGAGTCGGTGTTGGACTCGGAGGAAGCCTCGATGAGGCCCTTGATGCCCTTGATGAGTGCCTCGAAGTCGATGGCGGAGCTGAGGTCTGCGAGGGTATCGAACATACACATTCCTTTCGGATCGGCGGAGTAAAACTACAATCTCTCTCTGGGGTAGCAGCTCTTAACTGCTGTGATTCCTAGTATGCGGTAGCAGGGGCGGGCTGCCAATCCTCTTTTGGATCCTTTCTGAGGTGACTTTTGGATCCTCTTAGGGTTATTTAAGGGGCTCCGTTTGGGTATGGGGCAGTGTTGGGTGAAGGGGGGGTGATCGTGTGGAGGGTAGGGGTGGGCGTCGACAAGAGCGCCGCTGAGCTGCACAAAAGGAAAGTTTAGAAGAAAAGTTGAGTCGCGGGGAATAAGTTTTGTAGGCTACCTGTTGTAGAGATTGAGTGACATGGACTCAAGGTTGTGTGACCGGACGTAGAAGTTCTGTTACAGTAGCGCTCGGACGCAACGAGAAGTTGAGTCACTAACGGTCAACTTTATTAATTACCCCAAGATAAAAGGAGAAGAAGTCATGGGACGCGCAGTAGGTATTGACCTTGGTACGACGAACTCCGTCGTTTCCGTACTGGAAGGTGGCGAGTCCACCGTTATCGCTAACTCTGAGGGCTCCCGCACCACGCCTTCCGTCGTTGCTTTTGCAAAGAACGGCGAAATCCTGGTCGGCCAGTCCGCTAAGAACCAGGCGGTAACCAATGTTGACCGCACCATTCGCTCCGTCAAGCGTCACATCGGTACCGACTGGAAGATCAACATTGATGATAAGGATTACACCTCCCAGGAGATCTCCGCTCGCACGCTGATGAAGCTGAAGCGCGACGCAGAGGCTTACCTCGGTGAGGATGTTACTGACGCCGTTATTACCGTTCCTGCATACTTCGAGGACGCACAGCGCCAGGCCACCAAGGAGGCTGGCCAGATTGCAGGCCTGAACGTGCTCCGTATCGTTAACGAGCCAACCGCAGCTGCTTTGGCTTATGGCCTGGAAAAGGGCGAGCAGGAGCAGACCATCCTGGTATTCGACCTGGGTGGCGGCACCTTCGACGTCTCCTTGCTGGAAATCGGCGATGGCGTCGTTGAGGTTATGGCCACCGCCGGCGATAACGAGCTGGGCGGCGATGACTGGGATCAGCGCATCGTCGACTGGCTGGTAGACCGCTTTAAGACCTCCCAGGGCGTTGACCTGACCAAGGATAAGCGCGCCGTGCAGCGTCTGCGCGAGGCTGCAGAGAAGGCCAAGATTGAGCTGTCCTCCTCCCAGCAGGCCAACATTAACCTGCCGTACATCACCGTTGACTCCGACAAGAACCCGCTGTTCTTGGATGAGACCCTGACCCGCACCGAGTTCCAGAAGATCACCCAGGATCTGCTGGACCGCACCAAGGCTCCGTTCAACCAGGTCATCAAGGACGCTGACCTTTCCGTCGGCGATATCGACCACGTTGTTCTCGTTGGTGGCTCCACCCGTATGCCAGCCGTATCTGACCTGGTTAAGGAACTGACCGGCAAGGATGCCAACAAGGGCGTTAACCCGGACGAGGTTGTTGCAGTCGGCGCTGCCCTGCAGGCAGGCGTGCTGCGCGGCGAGGTTAAGGACGTGCTGCTTCTCGACGTCACCCCGCTGTCCCTCGGCATTGAGACCAAGGGTGGCGTGATGACCAAGCTCATCGAGCGCAACACCACCATCCCGACCAAGAAGTCCGAGACCTTCACCACCGCGGAAGACAACCAGCCTTCCGTACAGATTCAGGTCTTCCAGGGCGAGCGCGAGATGGCTACCGCTAATAAGCTGCTCGGCTCCTTCGAGCTCGGTGGTATTGCTCCGGCACCGCGCGGTGTTCCGCAGATTGAGGTCACCTTCGATATCGACGCCAACGGCATCGTCCACGTGACCGCAAAGGACAAGGGCACCGGCAAGGAAAACACCATCAAGATTCAGGATGGTTCCGGCCTGTCCCAGGAAGAGATCGACCGCATGGTCAAGGATGCTGAGCAGCACGCCGAAGAGGACAAGAAGCGCCGCGAGGAGCAGGAGCTGCGCAATAACGCAGAGTCCACCTCCTACCAGACCCGCAAGTTCTTGGATGACAACGCTGACAAGGTATCCGAGGATGTTAAGACCAAGGTCACCGAGGCTGCTGACGCCGTTGATGAGGCGCTGAAGGGCGATGACCTCGAGGCCATCAAGTCCGCAGTGGAGAAGCTGTCCACCGAATCCCAGGAGATGGGCAAGCAGATCTACGAGGCACAGGCTGCTGAGGCCGGCGCTGAGGGCGCTGCCGATGCTGGTGCTGCGCAGGGTGACCCGAACGTCGTCGACGCTGAGGTCGTTGACGAGGACGAGAACAAGGATGGCAACAAGTAATGACTCAGGACAGCGGAATGCCGCACAACCCAGGCGACCCGGAAAACACGGATCCGGAGGCTACCTCGGCTGACCGCGCTGAGGCTGCTGCCGAGCAGGCCGAGGAGGCCCAGGCTGCGCAGGAAGCGCAGGCTGACGCCACCGAAGAAGCCGAGCTGGATCCCACCCTCGATGCTGACCTCGAAGAAGCGCTGGCAGATGTCAACGCTGATGAGGTAGAAGCCGAAGCAGCGGGTGAGGAGCCCGCAGGCACCGGCGCCAGCGATGTGGAAGCACAGTTGGCAGAACGCACGGAAGACCTGCAGCGTCTGAATGCGGAATACACCAACTACCGCCGCCGCACCGAGCGCGACCGCCAGGCCGTAATCGAGACCGCCAAGGCCAAGGTCATCGCAGATATGCTGCCTGTCCTTGATGACCTGGAACTGGCTCGTGAACACGGCGACTTGGAAGGCCCGCTCAAGGCATTTGCGGATAAGTTCTACAGCACGCTGGAAAAGCACGACCTCGCTGCCTTTGGTGAGGAAGGCGATGCCTTCGACCCTGAGGTCCACGAAGCCGTGCAGGACTTGTCCTCCGGCGATGAGCAGGTGCTTGGTACCGTGCTGCGGAAGGGCTACCGCGTAGGCGACAGGCTCGTGCGCAATGCCATGGTCATCATCGCGGACCCCAGCGATGAGTCCGGCAGCTCGGAAGATTCCGAGTAAATAACATAAAGGGCGCCCTGGGAATTGATAAGTGACCTTCCCGCGGCGCCCTTTTACTTAACTTGTATCGATTCTCTTTGAAAGGAGGAGATGCCCAGTGAGCGCTAAACCCGAATGGGCAGACAAAGATTACTATGCGGATCTGGGGGTCTCCTCGTCCGCAGACCAGAACGAGATTAAGCGTGCTTACCGCAAGCTAGCGCGCGAAAATCACCCCGATACCCACCCGGACGACCCCGCGGCAGCGGAACGGTTCAAGAAGGTTGCGGAAGCCTACGACGTGCTTTCCGACGCCACCGAGCGCAAGGAATACGACCAGTTCAAGGCCATGCTCCGCAATGGAGGCGGCTTTGGACGGATGGGAGGCGCCGGATTTCCCGGCGGGTTTCGATCCACGCGCATGGGTGGACAAGGTGCGCAAGAATTCGACCTCTCGGACCTCTTCGGAGGATCCGCTGGAGGATCGGCTCAAGGCGGCGGTGTTGGGGATATCTTCGGTAGCGTTTTCAACCGCGGCGGTAGTGCTGGCCACTCAGCTAAACCGTCGCGGGGGGCCGACGTCGAAACGGAAATAACCCTCGACTTCCGCGAGGCCGCTAAGGGAACCACCATTCCCCTGGCACTCAGCGGCAATGCGCCGTGCACCACGTGCCACGGCTCGGGTTCCGCTTCCGGCAAGACCTCTACCTGTGGCACCTGCAGTGGTACCGGTTTTACCTCGGAGAACCGCGGCGCTTTCGGTTTCTCTGCCCCGTGTCAGGACTGCGATGGTACCGGCCGCCGCATCACGGATCCGTGCAAGGATTGCCACGGCACCGGCACGGTTCACCGCACCCGCAATATCACCGTGCGCATCCCCGCCGGCGTCATCGATGGGCAAAAGGTCCGCCTCGCCGGTCAGGGCGAAGCAGGTCCCAACGGCACCCCGGCCGGTGACCTCTTCGTGGCGGTAACCGTAAAACCAGACAAGGTCTTTACTCGCGAGGGCGATGACCTCCATGTCACCGTTCCGGTTTCCTTCACGGAGCTGGCCTTGGGCGATACCATCGCGGTTCCTACTTTGGATAACCCGGTGCGTGTGAAGATCCCCGCTGGAACGCCGGATGGACGCACGCTGCGGGTGCGCGGAAGGGGCATCGCCAAGCGCGGTGGCAACTCCGGTGATCTGCTGGTTACCGTGCAGGTTACCGTGCCCACCAAGCTCGATGCCGCTGCCTCTAGCGCCCTGCGCACCTATGCTCAGGCGGAAAAGGACTCCGGTTTCAACCCGCGTGCGGGTTGGGCCGGCGCCGAGAATGCTTAAGGCAGGAGGTGTGTTAAGAAATGAGCACTGGAAAGGCAGAAGATTCCGGCACCGCGGTTTACGTCATCTCCGTAGCTGCAGAACTATCCGGAATGCACGCCCAAACCCTGCGCACCTATGACCGCATGGGCTTGGTCTCCCCGGCCCGCACTCGTGGCGGTGGCCGCCGCTACTCCGACCGGGACATCGAGCTGCTGCGCAAGATTCAGGCGCTGTCCCAAGACGATGGCGTCAACCTTGCCGGCATCAAGTCCATCATCGAGTTGACCGAAGAACGCGATCGACTCGAGGCGGAGCGCGACGCTTTAGCTGAAGAGGTCCGGGCCCTGCGCGAGCAGGCCGCAGGACGCCGCCCGCGGCGCAGCGGTGAGCTTGTCCATGTACCACGGTCCACCTCCGTGGTGATGTGGAGCCCGCGCACCGCGCGTGAGCGCAAGCGCGCCCGCGGCCGTGGATACGGCCAAGACTAACTCTCGCTCTGCAGACGAGTACACCCAACCCCGCAGCCAGCTTCCCCGCTGGATGCGGGGTTTTCTTCTACTCGCGTACTCGCGGTGTCATGTGAATATTTGCAAAGGGGGCAACCGTAATCAGTGCGCATTGCAAAGTTTAGGGTTAGGATGACTAGCAAGCAGGTGACACACAACACATACATAAGAAATAGTGTGGTACAACACCTTCACCTGTAATTTTCTCTAGGAAAGGACACGCACCATGACCCTGTATGCAGCCCCCGGAACCGAAGGCTCCATCGTTGACTACCGCGAACGCTATGACAACTACATCGGCGGCCAATGGGTGGCGCCCGTCGATGGTGAATATATGGACAACATCAGTCCGGTAAACGGCGAGGTATTTTGCCAGGTAGCTCGCGGCAAAGAAGCCGATATCAACTTGGCTATCGATGCCGCTGAGAAGGCCTTCGAAACCTTCGGTAAAACCACCCCGGCCGAGCGTGCGTTGCTCCTGCATCGCATTGCGGACCGCATTGAGGAAAACTTGGAAAAGATTGCGGTTGCGGAAACTTGGGAGAATGGCAAGGCCGTACGCGAAACTCTGGCCGCCGATATTCCGCTCGCGGTAGACCACTTCCGCTACTTCGCTGGCGCCATCCGTGCCCAGGAGGGCCGCCTATCCCAGCTCAACCAGGACACCGTGGCCTATCACTACCATGAGCCGCTCGGCGTCGTAGGCCAGATTATCCCGTGGAATTTCCCGTTGCTCATGGCCGCCTGGAAGATTGCGCCAGCGCTGGCTGCTGGAAACTGCATTGTCATGAAGCCGGCTGAGCAAACCCCAGCATCCATCCTGTTGCTCATCGATATCATCGGTGATCTTCTTCCTGATGGCGTGCTCAATATCGTCAATGGCCTAGGTGATGAAGCCGGTGCGGCACTATCCGGTTCTGACCGCATTGCCAAAATTGCCTTCACCGGCTCTACCCCGGTGGGAAAGATCATCAACAAGGCTGCCGCTGACAAGGTCATCCCCGTTACCTTGGAGCTGGGCGGTAAATCCCCGTCCCTCTTCTTCAAAGACATCATGGATGAAGACGATTCCTACCTGGAAAAGTGCGTAGAGGGCTTTGTCATGTTTGCCCTTAACCAAGGTGAGGTCTGCACGTGCCCATCGCGCGCGCTGGTGCACGAAGACATTGCGGATAAGTTCTTGGAACTGGCCGTTGAGCGCGTCAAGAAGATTAAGATTGGACACCCGCTTGATACGGAAACCATGATGGGCGCGCAGGCCTCCCAGGAGCAGATGGACAAGATTAAGCAGTACCTGGAAATTGGTCCACAAGAAGGTGCGGAGACTCTTGTTGGCGGCCACGTGAACAAGGTGGAAGGCCTAGAAAAGGGCTACTACATCGAGCCCACCGTGTTTAAGGGAAATAACGACATGCGCATCTTCCAGGAAGAGATTTTTGGCCCGGTGCTCTCCGTAGCTACGTTCAAGGACTATGACGAGGCGATCGAAATCGCTAACGCCACCAACTTCGGCCTTGGGGCCGGCGTGTGGTCGCGCAGCCAAAACATCTGCTACCGCGCAGGCCGCGATATCCAGGCCGGCCGCGTGTGGGTCAATCACTACCACGACTACCCAGCGCACAGCGCCTTTGGCGGCTACAAGGAATCTGGCCTTGGCCGTGAGAACCACTTGATGATGCTGGGCCACTACCAGGAGACTAAGAATATGTTGGTCTCCTATTCGGATCAGCCGGCTGGTCTCTTCTAAAGGCCGTTCCCTTCGGACTAGTTCGCGCGTGCCACTTGGCCTAGGCCACGCAAGAACCGTGGGTCCTCCCAATAGGAGCCATGATCGCCAGGGAGGCCATCCGCACCAGGAAGGGGAGTGGCACCAAAGGTATCAATGGTCGGATCGGGGCCATGGATGCCGCCGTTAGGCCCCGTCGCAATAGCGATGGGGTCGTTGGCGTTGGTCGCGGCCCAGATGCGGCCATGCAGTTCTGAGGCATGGTCAGCGCCGGTGCCAGGGCTGCCGACGAGCACTACGTCCTCAGCAATTCTTTCCTGCTGTGCGGCATGCCCGGTGACGACAGAACCATAGGAATATCCCACGACGGTGCGCTTGGCCTGCGGATAGCGTCTACCGAGCGAGCGTTGAAACCGGGCGAGTTCTTGACTGGCAGTGCGTGCGGGAGTGGCGTGAACCGCACGGGGCAGGGAGGATGGCGCCTGGTAGCCCAACCACACCACCGCCGGTCCGCCGCTGGCCTTAGCTAGATTGCGACCGCGGTCTACCGCGCGCTGCCAGGTTTCTGGATCGGAGGAGTGAACTCCTTCCACAAAGGTGGTAAGCGATGCCGGCGTAGTCCGAAAGCCGCCGGGGTCCACCATGGCTACGAGCCGTCCTTCACTAGTTTCTAGCACCCGCATATCTGGGTTCTGCGCGGCTAGCTGAGACACGTGCTCGCTGGCTTGGGCGAGGTTGATTTCGTGGACTGCATCCAACGGAAGATCGGAAAAATCCTCGAACCGGGCGGGTGGTTCCACCCCAGCAGGTGTACACAGCGCATCGATCTCTTGGGCGCACAACCAATCGAGGGAATCGCCCAGCGCCCGCACCTGATTCAACAACAGCCCAGCCGTGCTGGCAGCTACCCCGCTGCGCTCATCCACCTGGCCGAGGAATGCGATGATGCGGTCCTCGAGTTCCTCGCGGCGGGCCTGCAGGCTGGCGTGGAGTTCAAGGGTGGTGGCAACCTGCTCCATCTGGTGCAGCGGCTGGGCCAGCCAGTCGGTGTAGCCTGCCAAACTGGAGCGGGCGGCGTCACCAGCGGGGCCTCCCAGCGATAGGCTACGCCAATCCTGGTGAGCGTCTAAAAATCGAAAGCGCAGTTCAGCGCGTTCGCTATGCAACGTACTGGCGCCATTTCTTAAAGCCACGGATAGGGTCATCGTGCATCTCCCAATGCCTGGCCCAGGCGGGAATCCACCCCGGCGGCAGTGTCGAGGAAGGCCTCAATGGAGCGCAATTGCTCGGCCGTGGCGTCCTCCGTTGCGGCCACGGCGCTGGACCAGGTGGCACGGGCTCGCTCCAGTGCGGCCGCGGTGCGGCAGGCGGTATCGAGCGCGGCCGTCGGCGGTGGCAGCGGAGGGCGCGCCATGAGGGAGCGGACGTAATCGGGCAGGTGCGTGGGAATTTCTACATAACTCATGCCCCTAAGCCTGAAGGACCGCACAACGCCGCGCTAGGGGTAAAGACGCTGCCTGTGGATAACTCCGCCCTGCTTCATTATTTTGGGAGGCATGAAGGTAGCAGCAGTGCAGTTAACGTCCACCGGTAAAATTACCGAAAACCAGGAACTGGCCCTTGCCAAGATCCGTGAGGCGGCCGGAAACGGGGCACGGTTAATAGTGCTGCCGGAGGCCACGGCGCAGAATTTCCGCTCCGGGCGCCTTGATGAGCAGGCGCAGACGCTCGAAGGCCCGTTCGCCACGGCGATTCAAGCGCTCGCAGAGGAGCTCGAGGTCACCGTCGTGGCCGGCATGTTCTGCCCAGCCGATACCGTGGAGCGCGACGGCAAGACCATTAATCGCGTGACCAATACGGCGCTCATAGCAGGCCCTGGCGTGCTGGGCGGCTACGACAAAATCCACACCTATGATGCCTTTGACTACCGCGAATCGGATACGGTCTTGGCCGGCGAATCGCTCGTGGCCTTCGACGTGGATGACCTTATTGTGGGCGTAGCCACCTGCTATGACATCCGTTTCCCAGAGCAGTTTAAGGAGCTGGCCAGCCAGGGTGCGCAACTCATTGTAGTACCCACGAGCTGGGCGGATGGCCCCGGAAAGCTGGAGCAGTGGCGCCTGCTCACGGCCGCGCGTGCCTTGGACTCCACTAGCTATATCGTCGCGGCCGGCCAATCGCGCCCGGGCGGTGACGCTGAGGCGGGCAATCCTTCCGGACCAACGGGCATTGGCCATTCCACCATCGTTGATCCGAATGGCGTGCGCATGGCCGAGGCCGGCTACGAGGATGACATCCTCTATGCCGACATCGATCCGAATGAGGTAGCGAAAACCCGCCGCGCCCTGCCGGTTGTAGCCACTGCGGACTAGGCCAGCGCCGCGTAGTCTTCCGGCTGCCAGCGCCCGTCGCGGCCCCAGCTAAGGACGTCGATCTGCTGCTTGCCGACGCCCCTGTGTACCAACCTTTCCGCGCCTTCCATAACCTCTTCAGCCGGTCCGACGAGTAGGAAGCGCGGGGGAGTGCCTGTGGATAACTCCACCTCGTTGACTACTACATCGGTCGGTTCCCCGGAGACTACATAGTCGGCGCCCGGCGCCAATTCGCGGGCATTGAGCAACCACGGGTCTTGTTCTTCCCGCACGATGCGGCGCACCGGTACGCCAAGGGCTGCCAGGTTCTGCTGGAAGTAGGTGTCATAGTGGGCGCCGGGGCTGCCCGCCACGGCAAAGAGGCGCGGTACTCGGCTGCGGTCTTTATGGCCCAGTGCGGCGAGCGCCGCGCAGCGGGCCGTGGCCCAGCCGGTGCCGTAGGCGATGATGACCAGTTCACCTGCGCCGGCGTTCTGGAGGCTAATGCCGCCGGCGGGCTGGCCCAAGGTCCACCAGTCGCCAGGCTGCGCGTGCGCGAGGGATCGGGAAGCCTCGCCCGCGGTGGAGACATGAAAGACCACCTGGCCGGTTCCGTCGCTCGGCTGCGCAGGGGTGAGCATCCGCCATTGTCCCGGCAAGTACTGCGTGGTCACCGGAAAGTGCTGCCCCGGTTGATAGGGCACAGCCAAGCCAGCCTCCACGCGGATGATGGACGTCTCGCGAGTGGGGTGA
This sequence comes from Corynebacterium tuberculostearicum, assembly GCF_022347385.1. Taxonomy (GTDB): domain Bacteria; phylum Actinomycetota; class Actinomycetes; order Mycobacteriales; family Mycobacteriaceae; genus Corynebacterium; species Corynebacterium tuberculostearicum_M. The sequence continues at coordinate 12,757 of NZ_JAKRDT010000004.1, read as the reverse complement.
TCCACCGCCACCACTTGCGCCGAGTGCGCCGGTGCTTCGCCGGCGGCGTCGGATTCCCGGGCGGCGTCTGCCATCGTGGCGCACACCTGGTGAATGACATCGCAGGCAAAGTTATATTGATACTGCGTCAGCGCCAAAACCCGCAGTCCCGCCACGAGGGCATCGTCGAAGCGGGAATAGATTTCGGCCGGAAACCCATGCCGACGGTGATCGCGGGCGAGCTGGGTGAGCTTTGCGGAGACGTCGGCAAGCAGGGGCTCCCCAGGCTCCGTATGCTCAATCGCCCACGCCAGCGCAGGCACCATCGAAGTATGGGTATCGCGCATGGACAGCGCAAAAATCTGGCGGGATTCAGGTACCGCGTTAAAGAAATGCTCGTGCACCGCATCGCGGTACTCGTCTGCGTAATTTCGAAAATGCTCGCCCAATTCCCACATGTTTGACCATCCTAATAGTCCGCGCCCAACCGGGGGTCGAGCTACCTACTGAAAGCTGTAGTGGGGGTGAAAACGGGAGCCTATGTTGTGGATCACTTAGCGGAAGGTATTGTATTCCCTATCCGCTTGCCCTCTAACGGGGGCAAGCCGTCATAATTGCACAGCTAGAAAGGGTCCCCATGGAAGATTTTTCCGCTTATACGCTCATGCTGGATGTGGGCTGGATTTCTTTGCTCATGGTCATCGGCAACGTCCTGCGTCACCAGGTGAAGTTTATCTTCCAGGACCTGCTGCTGCCTGCCCCGATTACCGCCGGCCTCATCGGCCTGCTGGTAGGCCCAAACGTGCTGGGCTGGATCAACTTCTCCGATAATTTGGGTGACTACACCTCCATCCTCATCGCGGTGGTCTTTGCGTCTATGGCCTACTCCATGGAAGTGGGCGGCAACATGGGCAAGGGCGCGCGCAATATGTGGGGCTATTCCACCATGATGTTTACCGGCCAGTGGGGCCTGTTCATCGTGTTGGGCCTTTTCCTCTTTGCGCCGCTTTTCGATACCCCGAATTGGTTCGGCATGATGCTGCCCGTCGGCTTCACCGGCGGCTTCGGTACCGCCGCGGCCGTGGGTGGTGCGCTCGAGGGCGTGGGCGCCGATGCCGCCTCCTCGCTGGGCTTTACCTCCGCGACCGTCGGCACGCTGGCCGCAATCATCGGCGGCGTGATCGCCGGCAACTGGGGCATCCGCAAGGGCAAGGTCTCCCACGTGCCCAAGGAACTACCAGAAGAGCTGCGCCGCGGCTACATCAAAAACATCGATGAGCGCCCGTCGCTCGGCCGCGCTACCACCAACCCCTCCTCCATTGAGCCGCTCGCGTTGCACTTCGGCTTCATCATCCTGACCGTGATGACCGCCTACGGCATCAACCAGGGTTTGAGCAGCATCTGGGAGAATGTCTCCGTGCCGCTTTTTGCCATGTCCATGGTGGTGGGCCTAATCTTCCGCGCACTTATGAACTTCGTCGGCGCTGAGGACTACCTGGATAAGGACTCCATTTCCTCCATCTCCGGCGCGGCCACGGACTACCTCATTGCCTTCGGTGTGGCCGCCATCGTCCCGGCCGCCATTGCCTCCTACTGGCAGGCACTCCTCCTGCTCTTCGTCCTGGGCACCATCTTCTGCGTATTCTTCTTGCTGTGGTTCCCGGCCGAGTTCTTTGGTGAGCGCTGGATTGAGCGCGGCATCTTTGGCTGGGGCTGGGCCACCGCCACCGTGGCGACCGGCATCGCCATCCTCAAGATTGTGGATCCCAAGCTCAAGTCCGGCACGCTGTCCGAATACGGCATGGCCTACATCGGTTTCGGCCCATTCGAAATCTCGTGGACCATCATCGCACCTATGGCTGTGATGTACGGATTCACCGGAGCCTTCGGCGCCATTTCCCTGGCGATTTCCATCGGCGTCTACATTGCCTTCAAATCCATGCGCCTTATGCCGCCGCGCGGCACTATCTTCCAAGAGGGCATCGGCCATGTAGGACAGAAGTAGGCATAGCCTCGCTTGCCGACGCCCCCCCTTCGTCAACCTTAAAAACCTATGAGATTGGCCGCACTAAAGTTAAGAAAATAATTCGCCGGTGGGGCGTGATGAGAATACTCGCGGCCGTGACCTTGGCCTATCGGTCGCACTACCACCGTTAACATCGGTGAGAAATGGCTTTCTCGAAAAGAGCATTCGATTGGGACTATCCCTGTACCTTAAATTTTGTTAGAATCAGCGGGTATCAATCTCTGTCTTGATGAGGAACTAAATGTACCAGTTGGATGGGGCTTCCAGGCGGGTGATCATCCTGGAAGCCGCTGTTTATGTAGCGGCCTGCGAAGGCGAGCGGGCCGTTACCGTGGAATCTGTGGCGGACCAGGCTGGTCTCTCGCCGCAGGCGGTGGCTGAGGAATTCGCCACCGGTGCCGACATGCTCGCGGAAATCCCCGCCTTCTTGGATCGTCGCATGTCTGAATACATGGTGGAAGCGGCGCGCCACCTGCCGGAGGATAATTCCGGCGGCGATGTTCTCATGCAGCTGGCAGAGGCCTATTTTGCCTACGCGCAAGACGAACCCGCCATCTACCACTATCTTTTTGAGCAATACGATGCCCTCGATGAGGAGCACGTTTGCCAATTCGCCAAGGGGGAAAAGTCGGGGACTCCGGGTGCGGACATGGCGCTGGACGTCGTCAAGCGCTTTGCCGAAGAGCAAGGTGCCGTCGTGGCCCACGACGGAGACATCTCTCCCCTGCAAATCGGCCGCATTACCTTGGCGTGTTGGTCGGTCATCCATGGCATGGGCCACTTGAGCGTGGTAGGTATCCTGCGCCTGCAACATGCCGTTATTCGCGCGGCCAACCTCAAGCAGGTCGATCGGCTCGTAGTCGATGCCCTGCAATATTGGTTTAAGAATAAGCAGATCCCACAGCGTCGCCCCATCATGAACGATGCCCGTGCCATCGTAGAAGGGGTCATGGGCAGCGAGCGCGAAAAGCCTTTCGTAGCTCCGGAAAACCTCGAGCAGATGGATCCGGAGGAGGCCAAGCGGGTCGTCATCGAGGCTTCCTTGCGCGTCGCCGGCCGCCGCGGTGTTGACCGCCGCTTCTTTGATCACGTGGCCGACAGGCTCGGAACTTCCAAGGATTTCCTGGCCACCATCGTGGACAATGACTTCGCGTTGCGCGAGGCGGCCGAAACCCTTACGACCATGGAGATGGCTCAGGTCTTCGAGGATTGTCTCGCCGCGCTTCCGGAGGACACCCCCACTGTAGACCAACTGCAGATTGTTGCGGCTGCCTATTTTAATTACGCGATGATGTACCCAGAGCGTTTCAGCTCCATTATCGCGCTGGCCAGCGGTTCCATCGTTCCGCACAATGGTGATGGCAGCTCGCACGAGGGCATGACTAAAAACTTCGCCATCATGATGGACCTGTTGCGCAAGTTCGTCATCGAAATGGGCATTACCCCCACCGACCAGCTGGTCTATATCAGCACGCTGGCCGTGTGGGCCGGTGCCAACGGCATTGCACACCTGTGCAGCATTGGCGATTTCAAGAGCTTCAATGAAGATCTCAAGTGGGCGCTTTTTGTCCAGGTAGTGACCGTGTCCTTCTTCGCCATTGCCCATAGCTTGCAGATCCTGGGTCACGAAAACGAAGAGTACAAGCAGGTTTAAGAACCCTGCGCAAAGTTGAGCGGCCTACGCTCAAAAATGTTTAGGTTGAGTGGAATAGGCTCAACTCTGGGTGCGTTGTGCTAAGTGAAGCCCTACAGTGGGTGAATAAATCTTAGAAGGAGCAACGCACACATGAACTCATTTAACCCCACCACTAAAACTCAAGAGGCCTTGCAGGACGCCCTGCAAACCGCCTCCTCTAATGGCAACCCGGATATCCGCCCGGCCCATCTGCTGGCGGCCATTCTTAGCCAAGAAGGTGGCATTGCCGCCCCAGTTCTTAAGGCCACCGGCGTAGACCCGGATACCGTGCTCAAGGAAGCCCGCGAGCTCGTTGATTCTTATCCCAAGGCCGAGGGTGCCAATATGGCCAACCCGCAATTTAACCGCGATGGCCTCAACGTCCTGACTAAATCGCAGGAGTTGGCCGGGGAGCTGGGCGATGAATTCGTCTCCACCGAGGTCCTCCTCGCCGCGATTGCCGGCTCTAAGACCGACGCCGCCGAGCTACTTACCGGCCGTGGTGCTACTTATGACGCCATCAAGGGTGCCTTCCCCTCCGTGCGCGGCGCTGCCAAGGTGACCTCCGAGAACCCAGAGGACCAGTTCCAGGCCCTAGAAAAGTACGCCACGGACCTCACCGCGCGCGCCCGCGAGGGCAAGATCGACCCGGTCATCGGCCGTGATCAAGAAATCCGCCGCGTGGTCCAGGTGCTTAGCCGCCGCACGAAGAATAACCCAGTGCTCATTGGCGAACCCGGCGTGGGCAAAACCGCCATCGTGGAGGGCCTGGCCCGCCGCATCGTGGCTGGCGACGTCCCCGAGTCCCTCAAGGGAAAGACCCTCATCAGCCTGGATTTGGGCTCCATGGTCGCCGGCGCGAAGTACCGCGGCGAATTCGAGGAACGCCTCAAGGCCGTGCTCGATGAGATTAAATCCTCCGAGGGCGAGATCATCACCTTCATCGACGAGCTGCACACCATCGTTGGCGCCGGCGCTACTGGCGACGGCTCCATGGACGCCGGCAACATGATTAAGCCCATGCTGGCCCGCGGCGAGCTGCGCTTGGTGGGCGCCACCACCCTGGACGAGTACCGCAAGTACATCGAAAAGGACGCCGCCCTCGAGCGCCGCTTCCAGCAGGTCTACGCCGCCGAGCCTTCCGTGGAAGACACCATCGGCATCCTGCGTGGTCTGAAGGAGCGCTACGAGGTGCACCACGGCGTGCGCATCATGGACTCCGCGCTGGTGTCGGCCGCCGAGCTATCCAACCGCTACATCACCAACCGTTTCCTGCCGGATAAGGCCATCGACCTCGTTGATGAAGCAGGCTCCCGCCTGCGCATGGAGATCGATTCCTCCCCGCAGGAAATCGACGAGCTCGAGCGCATCGTTCGCCGCATGGAGATCGAAGAGCTGGCGTTGAAGAAGGAATCTGATGCCGCCTCCCAGGATCGCCTGGCTACCCTGCAGGGTGAGCTCGCGGACCAGCGCGAGAAGCTCGGCGAGCTCAAGGCCCGCTGGGCCAACGAAAAGAAGGCCATCGATGATGTCCAAAACATCAAGGAAGAACTCGATGACCTGCGCCGCCAAGCCGAAATTGCCGAGCGTGACGGCGACCTCGCACTGGCCTCTGAGATCAACTACGGCAAGATTCCACCGCTGGAAAAGGATCTCGCGGCCGCGGAGGTCAAGGCCGCCGAGCAGCGCAATACGATGCTCGATGAGGAGGTAAGCCCGGACACCATCGCGGAGGTCGTTTCCGCCTGGACCGGCATCCCAGCCGGCAAGATGCTACAGGGCGAGACCGAGAAGCTGCTGAACATGGAATCCGTGCTGGGCAACCGCGTGGTCGGCCAGAAGGAAGCCGTCACCGCGGTTTCGGACGCCGTTCGCCGCTCCCGCGCGGGCGTGGCCGACCCCAACCGCCCGACCGGTTCCTTCCTCTTCCTCGGCCCCACCGGTGTGGGCAAGACCGAGCTCGCGAAGGCCTTGGCGGACTTCCTCTTCGACGATGAATCCGCCATGGTGCGCATCGATATGTCCGAGTACGGCGAGAAGCACTCCGTTTCCCGCCTCGTCGGTGCCCCTCCGGGATACGTCGGCCACGAGGCCGGCGGCCAGCTCACCGAGGCCGTGCGCCGCCGCCCTTACACGCTCGTGCTTTTCGACGAGGTAGAAAAGGCCCACCCCGACGTCTTCGACGTCCTCCTGCAGGTCCTGGATGAAGGCCGGCTTACCGACGGCCAAGGACGCACCGTCGACTTCCGCAATACCGTCATCATCCTGACCTCCAACCTGGGCGCCGGCGGCACCCGCGAGGAGACCATGGACGCGGTGAAGAAGGCCTTCAAGCCCGAATTCATCAACCGCCTCGATGATGTGGTTATGTTCGAGCCCCTTTCGGAGGATCTCCTGCGCGGAATCGTCGACATCCAACTGCGCGGCCTGTCCGAGCGCCTCGACGCCCGCCGCCTGACCCTGCAGGTCTCGGATTCCGCCAAGTCCTGGCTGGCCGAGCGCGGCTACGACCCGGCCTATGGCGCCCGCCCGTTGCGCCGCACCATCCAGCAGGCCATTGGTGACAAGCTCGCCAAGAAGCTACTGGCCGGCGATATCGTTGATGGCGACACCGTCCACGTGGACGTCGCCGATGGCGGCGCCGAACTAGACATCGCCGCGCGCTAGTCGGCCGCGCAGCGCCCGCCGCGCCAAATCCTGCTCATGCCCCTAGACTCGGGGGCATGAGCATTTTGGTCTCCCCACAAGAACTCCGCGAATCCATTTATCACGGCGAGCGTTTCACCCTCTTGGCCACCCACTGGCAGCCCCAGCTGCGCCAGAGCTACAACGAATTCACCTCCCTGCACATCCCCACGGCACTGTTTAGCGATACCGCCAATTCCTTCGCCGGCCTGCCCGGTTCACAGGTAGGCCGTAACCCGCTGCCGGATCCGGATAAGCTGCAGGAGCACTTCCGCCAGTGGGGAATTCGCGAGGACCGTCCCGTCGTGGTCTATGACGAGGGCCGTGGCCTTTTCGCCGGCCGCGCGTGGTGGACCCTGCGCTGGGCTGGTCTGGACAACGTCCGCATCCTCGACGGCGGCTTGGCCAATTGGCGCCACCTGGGCTATACCACGCTGACCGGCCCTGGCAACTTCGCCGTCGGTGCCACCGCCGAGGTCAACCCAGGCCAGATGCCCGTGGCCACCATCGATGACGTGCGCAATCACGATGGCCTGCTCATCGATACCCGCACCCGCAACCGCTTCGCCGGCCGCCGCGAGAACCTCGACCTCAAGGCCGGCCACATCCCCGGCGCCGTCAACGTGCCGGAGCGCCTGTTCCACAACGATGGCCTGCGCACCTGGAAGTCTGCGGGCGAAATCCGCGAAGTGCTTTTCGACGCCGGCCTCACCCCCGACAACGTCCAAGGCGCCATCATCTACTCCGGTTCCGGCAACCACTCCGCCCTCGCCCTCGCCGCCATGGAAGACGCCGGCTTCACCGGCCTGCGCCACTATGTCGGCGGCTGGTCCCAGTGGTCCGCCAACCCCCACAACCCGGTGGAGCGCGGCGACCGCCTCACAGTCAACGGCTAACTGCCCCAGCCCGCCCCCTCGCCTTCGCCCTCAGCCTCGCGCGTCCGCGCGCCGAGCGCTGGGGGCTTGCTCGTTCCTACTACTATCGTGGGGTGATGGCTTTTCTAATCCTTGCTCTCGCGGTTCTTCTCGGCATTGCTGGCGGTGCCCTGCTGCTTTACGACGGCAAACAGCGCACCTCCACCCCTACACCCGCCACCGACGCGGACCCCAGCACCGCGGCTCCCACCCCCGCGGATCCCACTCCCGCGGACACCGAGCGCGCGGACGCCGAGCGCGCGGACGCCGCCCCCGCAGATCCCACTCCGACGGACTCCGCATCCACCGACGCCGCGCCCGAAAGCGTCGCCGCGGCCGAGCCTGCCGATTCGGCCACCCCAGCCACCGAAGCAGCTGCGCCAGCTCCCGCGCCGGAACCCGCTCCCGAGCCCGCGACCGAGACCCCGGCCCAGCAAGAACCTGAGCCAACCGACGAACCCGAGCCGGCCCCCGAGCACGAACCGACCCCCGAACCGGAGCACCGGCCGAGCCACGAGTCCGCGAGCGAGCACCCCGTGCTTTCCAAGCCACACGCACGCCACCGGCCGATCCTGCCAGGAACCATGCGCCGCGAGCGCCGCAATTGGGCGGAAGCCAAAGGTTTTGAATTCATGAAAGCCGACCCTTACCTCGTAGACGAATGGACTAGGGGAGTGGCCTCCACGGGCGCGGCGCCCAAAGACATTGTCGCCGGCAACGTGTATGGCCACGAGATGCTGTTGATGGATATCGATGGCGTCAACGTCATGGCCATGCGCACCGGAGCGGCTTCCGACATGGTGGTGGACTTCCGCCGCTTCGACCGCGACGACGCTAAGGCTTCCGAGGACCTGCTGTTGGCGATGACCATCGAGGGTTTCGATGTGTATTCCTCGGATAGCGCCGTGACCGAGCGCATGGTGGATGAGCGCGTCCACGTCGCCCTGCAGCAAATGCCCGAAACCGTTACCGCACTGTGGATGGAAACGGAGTGGGTCTTGGCGCAGACCACGAAGCAGGCGCGCTCCGCGGAATGGGACGCGATGCTGCCACCTCTTGCCCTGCTTGCCGACGCCGCCCGCGTCCTCCCCCCGCGTTCCTCGGCCACCCACGTGGTGCGCCTTGAGGAATTGGACCCAGCCCGCGAGATTCCCGCCCAGCCCATCGTCGAGGTCGTCGGCGGCGCGCCGGCCGCAGGCGCGCCCGAATTCGAGCGACCCGTCATCCAACGGCCGGAAGAGCCGTTGCAAATGCCGTCTCGGGCCTACTCCGAAACCCGCGGCCCAGTTGAGCACAGCGCCCTCGGCGGCGATGAGGTAGACGCCATTGCCGACGGCCGCGAGCGCCCCACCCCCGATTCCCACACCGCCCGCCTGCCGCGCCAGCAGTTCCGCGCCGCCTCCATCTTCGACAGCCCCTCCGCCGACTCCACCACCGACGGCCCCCGCGCGGCCGACCCCAACCCAGTCGACCCCACCCCGGCGAGCGACTCCGCGGCCGAGGAATCGGACCCGCGCCGGGGAGAGTAGCCTAGAGTCCGATACCGGCGGCCGGCCGCCGTCCCCGAACCACAACAAGGAGCAGATGACTGTGGATTCTCACACCACCAACGCCCAGAACGCGCATGCCCAAAACCTGGACGCCGAGAAGAAGGCCCGCCTCGCAGAACTAGTCAAGGAACTGGCCGTCGTCCACGGCAAGGTGACCCTGTCCTCTGGCAAGGAAGCTGATTACTACGTGGATCTCCGCCGCGCTACCTTGCATCACGAGGCCTCCCGCCTTATCGGTGCCCTGCTGCGCGAGCTGACCGCAGATTGGGATTTCGCGGCCGTCGGTGGCCTGACCCTCGGCGCCGACCCGGTTGCTACCTCCATCATGCATGCCGAAGGCCGTGATATCGACGCCTTCGTCGTGCGCAAAGAAGCCAAGAAGCACGGCATGCAGCGCCGCATCGAGGGCGCCGACGTAGAAGGCAAGAAGGTTCTTGTCGTAGAAGACACCACCACTACCGGTAACTCCCCGCTGACCGCCGTGGCCGCGCTGCGCGAGGCCGGCGCCGAGGTCGTGGGTGTGGCCACCGTTGTGGACCGCGAGACCGGTGCCGGCGACGTCATCGCCGCAGAAGGCCTCGAGTACCGCTCCCTGCTGGGCCTGGGCGACCTTGACCTCGCCTAATTCAGATAGCGCGGCCGACCAGGCCAAGCCGGACGAGGCCAAGGGGCCGACCGAGTGGAACGAGGGCCGCCATGGCGTAGGTCCCTGGGAAGGTCCGCTGCCGCAAGGACCGGAGGCCGCGAAGTACGATCCGGAGCTGCTCGCCGAAGGCGACCGTCGCAACGTCGTCGACGCCTACCGCTACTGGAGCAGGGAAGCGATCAAAGAGGACATCGATAAGCGCCGGCATAGCCTGCACATCGCTATCGAGAACTTCGAAAACGACGCCAATATCGGCACCGTCGTGCGCACCGCCAATGCCTTCGCTGTCGATACCGTGCACATCGTCGGCCGGCGGCGGTGGAATCGCCGCGGGGCAATGGTCACGGATAGGTACCAGCACTTGATGCACCACGAGAGCGTCGAGAAGCTTATTGCGTGGGCGGCCGAGGAAGGCCTTACCGTCGTTGCCATCGATAACACCCCCGGTTGCGTGCCCCTGGAAACGGCCGAGCTGCCGGAGCGCAGCTTGCTGCTCTTCGGCCAGGAAGGCCCCGGCGTGACGCAAGCGGCCCAGGATGCCGCGGTGATGACCTGCTCCATCGCCCAATTTGGCTCCACCCGCTCCATCAACGCGGGCGTTGCGGCCGGCATCGCCATGCACGCCTGGATCCGCCAGCACGCCGATCTGGCAAATTCCTGGTAGGAAGATCGTTACACTAGCTATATCTACCCGTGCGACTGGAGTGATTGAGGAATCGTGGAAGAAAAGTGGGCCCACCGCGCCGAACTCGCAGAGGCCGCCATCAACGAGCGCCACGCGCACTCCGTATGGGGCCTGCCGCGCACCAATCTTGCCGTGGTCAGCTGGCCGCCCACCACGAAGGAAAAGCTCTTTGTCCACTGGCACTACTGGTGGCAGGCCCACTACTTGGACTGCCTCGTTGATGCGGCGCTGCGCAATAACACCAAGGTGCGCCGCCACCGCATTTATGACACCTTGCGCGGCATTCGCATCCGCAACCTCGCGCAGCTGACCAAGAATAAGTACTACGACGACAAGGCCTGGCTCGCGCTGGCTTTCGGCCGCGTGGAGGGACTGAAGAAGACAAAGACGCCCAAGCGCCTCGCGGCCCTGCAGCGCAATATCCACGAAGGCCTCGATGAAACGCTTGGCGTGCTGCCGTGGCGCCTGGGCGAGAATTTCATGAACGTGCCCTCCAACGGCCCGGGCGCCATCATGCTCGCGCGGATGGGGCGCATTGAGGAAGCGCGCCGCATCGTTGACTGGATCTATGACCACCTGCTGGACGACGACGGCTACATCATGGACGGCGTCCGCATGCGCATGGACGGCCCTGAGGTGGTAAAAAACATCCACCCCTACTGCCAGGGCGTGGTGCTCGGCGCGTGCCTGGAAATCGTGCTGGCGCTGCGGGAAAAGGCCGGCGTGGGCGATTTGGAACAGATCGACAGCGTGTACGAGGCCGAGATGGCTTCCGAGATGATGGATTACATCATCCGCATCCGGGGCTTGGTGCAGACCGTGGCTTCGGGCATGGCTACGCCTTCGGGCGCGGTGGACTGGGAGACCGGTGATGGTGACGGTGGCCTGTTTAAAGGCATTTTGATGCGCTATCTTGCCGACGTCGCCGTGCGCCTGCCTGGCGATTCCCCCGCCAACCGTGCGACGAAGAAGCTGGCCGCGCGCATGGTGGTGGCCTCGGCCGAGTCGGTGTGGGAACACCGCCTCGAGGTCGACGGCCTGCCGATTTTCGGATCCGACTGGTTGTCCGATGCGCGCCTGCCGCATAACTACGGCTTCGGCCGGCGCACCATGAGTGAGAAGGTCGGCATCATTCGCGTAGATGAGCGCGATTTGTCCGTGCAGCTTTCCGGCTGGATGCTGATGGAGGCCTGCGCCCGCGTGGCGCGATATTTGGCTAAATAGCCCACGCTTGTCGGGGTGGATTGGTCCCGGAAATGACCGGGTTGAAAATGTCACACGGTTTTTGCGGCAGAATTTCCGTGAAACGGGCATACTTGGCTGTTGGAACGTGTTTGACCACAAACCCACTTTTTAAGGATGGAAACTCATGCCAATTGCAACCCCTGAGGTCTATAACGAGATGCTGGATACCGCGAAGAAGAACGGCTTCGCGTTCCCAGCTATCAACTGCACCTCATCTGAGACCATTAACGCAGCTCTGAAGGGCTTTGCTGAGGCCGAGTCCGACGGCATCATCCAGTTCTCCACCGGCGGTGCCGCCTTCGGCTCTGGCCTGGCACTGAAGGACAAGGTCAAGGGTGCTCAGGCACTGGCCGCATTCGCTCATGAGGCCGCCAAGCACTACGGCGTGAATATCGCGCTGCACACCGACCACTGCCAGAAGGAAGTACTCGATGAGTTCGTCCGCCCGCTGCTGGCCATCTCCCAGGAGCGCGTCGACCGCGGCGAGAACCCACTGTTCCAGTCCCACATGTGGGACGGCTCCGCTATCCCTATCGACGAGAACCTAGTCATCGCCCAGGAGCTGCTGGAAAAGGCTAAGAACGCGCACGTCATCCTCGAGGCCGAGATCGGCGTCGTCGGCGGCGAAGAGGACGGCGTCCAGGCCAAGGCGGGCGCTAACCTCTACACCTCCCCGGAGGACTTTGAAAAGACCATCGATGCCCTGGGCACCGGCGAGAAGGGCCGCTACTTGCTGGCCGCAACCTTCGGCAACGTTCACGGCGTCTACAAGCCAGGCAACGTGAAGCTGCGCCCAGAGGTTCTGCTCGAGGGCCAGAAGGTGGCACAGAAGAAGCTCGGCCTGGGTGAGGACGAGTACGCCTTCGACTTCGTCTTCCACGGTGGCTCCGGCTCCGAGAAGGAAAAGATCGAAGAGGCTCTGGGCTACGGCGTCATCAAGATGAACGTGGACACCGATACTCAGTACGCCTTCACCAACCCGATTGCTCGCCACATGATGACGAATTACGATGGCGTCTTCAAGATTGACGGCGAGGTTGGCAACAAGAAGGCCTACGACCCACGCTCCTACCTGAAGAAGGCAGAGCAGGGCATGTCCGAGCGCGTCATCGAGTCCTGCCAGGACCTGCACTCTGTGGGCAAGTCCCTCTCCAAGTAACTTGGCCGCGATGCCCTAAGTTGAGGCAGCCTCGTACATAGGCATGCCGAATGAGCCGCTTCCCCGCGTGGGAGGCGGCTTTTTCGTACTTTCGGCCGGGGCGGCTCCGGACCGGGTCTGGGCGGCGACTCGGTGAGCGGCCGGCGCAGTTAAGGGTTGTGTGTGGGACGGGGGCTGGGGCTGTGGTTAGGGG
>NZ_JAKRDT010000049.1:0-1356 GCF_022347385.1 Corynebacterium tuberculostearicum | reverse complement strand
TGAACTGGCCCCCGAAAGTTGGACTGGTTTAATTCTAGGCGGTTAGGGCTTCAAGGGTCTGATTTCGATATTGCATCGGGGTCAGGCCCTTGAGTCGTTGTTGGATGCGTTCGGTGTTGTACCACTGGATGTACTCGTCGATGGCCTGGTTGAACTCTGCGACGGTGTCGAAGACTTCTCCGTGGTACATCTCGGTTTTTAAGTGCCCGAAGAAATTCTCCATGACCGCGTTGTCGTAACAGTTGGCTTTACGCGACATTGACTGAACACCACCGTTGTCATGAATCAGGTTGCGCCAGGACGAATGCTGGTACTGGAAACCTTGATCGGTATGCATCATCCACCCAGGCTCAGGCGCACACGTTTTAATCGTCTTAGTTAAAGAATCGGCGGTAAACGCTGTCGACGGCGATGTAGCCACGGTGTGGGCAACGATTGAACGGTCGAACAGATCCATCACCGGTGACAGGTAGACCTTGCGGCCTGCGACCCTGAACTCGGTGACGTCGCTAACAAAGACGGTATTTGGCTTATCTGGAGTGAACTTGCGGTCAAGTGTGTTGTCGGCAATGTGGCTGATCGTCCCGTTATAAGAAACATATGGCCTGCGCTGGCGGACCTTGGCTCGAAGCCCCATCTCGCGCATGAGTTTGTAGACGAGCTTGTGATTGACCACCCACCCCTGGTTGCGCAGGTCAAGTAGCACTCGTCGGTAGCCGTAGCGATACTTGTTGCGCTCGAAGCTTCCCCGGATCGCGTCTTTGAGCGCAGCGTGCTTATCCGGATCGCTGAGTCGTTTCTGGTGATAGAAGAATGTCGACCGTGCCATGCCGGCCGCATCCAAAAGGTATTGCAGACGATGCCGTGACTTGAGGATGACAATCGCCTGGACCTTCAGGCGTGTCCCTGATTCCTCAAGTCCCGCAATTTTTTTAGATATGCGTTTTCCGCTTCCAACCGCGCGATCTGGCGACGCAGCTTCGCTTCCTCCGAAAGCGGCTTCGGCGTGCCCGAACCCTTGGGCCTGCCCTTCGGCTTCGGTTTTAGTGCCTCATCGCCACCTTTACGCCATTTCCTCGACCATCCGCCGACCAAGTGCTCTGATGACAGGCCAAACTCGCGCGCAAGATCCATCGCTGTCTCACCAGAAAGGTGGCGTTGGACAACTTCCTTCTTGATTTCGAACGAATACTGCTGCTTAGTCGGTTTTTCCACAAGACATAGTCTGCCATGCAGCTTAAACCGACGACAGAGCATACGGGCGGCGTATGTGGAGACACCAAGAGCAGTAGCAGCGGCACGATAGCCCACGCCTTGCTCAAATAGTTCAACCAACTGCTCCCGCTGATGCTCACT
>NZ_JAKRDT010000048.1:0-1418 GCF_022347385.1 Corynebacterium tuberculostearicum | reverse complement strand
TCGCGGCTTCACGCCGGTACTCCGGCGTGTACTTCTTGCGCTGTTGACTCACAATGAACATCCTCTCCTACGGACACAAGATCCGTACAAATAGGGTGTCCACTAAACGAGGGTAACCTCACAACTTCTAATTCATCGCTAGGAGGAACACACCCATGGCCTATGACTTCGTCATTGGCGTGGACGTCGGCAAATACTTCCACCACGCCTGCGTCCTCGATCCCCAAGGCAGACAAGTCCTGCCCAAACGCATCAATCAGCATGAAGGCTCGCTACGCAAGCTCTTCGGCCAATTCCTCGCCGACAACACCTCGGTCCTTGTCATTGTCGATCAACCCAACAACATCGGCCGATTAACCGTCGCAGTCGCCCAACACATAGGGCAGACGATCGCTATCTACCAGGGCTTGCGATGCGACAGCTCTCTCGCATCCACGTCGGCAACTCCAAGACCGATGTACGCGACGCCTACGTCATCGCCCATGCCGGTCTTAACCTTCCAGACGCCCTGCGCAGCGTCGACCGCGTTGAGGAAGTCTTTACCCAGCCAAAAGTTCTCAACGGTATCGACGAAGACCTCGCCCGAGCCTACACACGCCTAATTAACCAGATGCGATCCGCGCTCGTGGGAACCAATCCTGCCTTCGACCATGTCCTGCACGGACAGATGATTCACCGAAAATGGATCCTCCACCTACTTGCAAAATACGGCGGCCCCACCAAGATTCGACGCATCGGTAAAACACGCCTAGCAGCCTTTGCGCGCAGTCACAAAGCGCGCAATCCCGAGCCTGTCATCCATGCCATGCTTGCTGCCATCCACACACAGACCGTGTCCATTGCCGGCGCAGAATACCCCGAACTTAGCGTAGCAATGTCCGCCAAAGACGCACTGGCCAAACTAGCACATCGCAAGGAAATAGAAGCACAGGTACTCAAGCTCATTCAAGACATTCCTCAAACCGAGATTCTTTTATCCATGCCCGGCATCGGCCCACGTAGCGCAGCACAGATCCTCATGACTGTTGGCGATATGTCCGACCTCCCCGATGCAGCGCACCTAGCGTCCTATACAGGCCTATCACCACGGACAAATCAATCAGGAACGTCCATTATGCCGAATTCACCCAACCGCGCTGGCAACAAAAATTAAAGAACGCCCTATGGCAATCGTCTTCTGCATCGACCAGATTCCACGAGCGTTCCCGGCAATTCTATGAACGAAAACGCAAAGAAGACAAAAGACACAACGCCGCAGTCGTCGCACTCGCACGCCGACGCCTCAACGCTCTCTTCGCCATGATGCGAAACGGCGAGCACTACCGAGACATCTCTACAGCTCAGGAGGCTGCAGCAGCCTAAAGCCAACAGACCCCCATCCAAGCCGATTGCACAGCAAGCCCAACCGGCTCCTCAAG
>NZ_JAKRDT010000047.1:0-1504 GCF_022347385.1 Corynebacterium tuberculostearicum | reverse complement strand
GGCGGATTCTAGGGGTCGTTGCAACGATGATGGTTAGTTTGGTTTGATGCTACCGGTTTGTGTGAGGGCGTTGGTCATGACTTCGGCTGGGGTGCGCCAGTTGAGTGCTTTGCGTGGTTTGTGGTTGTGAATGTTGGCGATCATTTCTAGGTCCTCGGCGCTGTAGATGGACAGGTCGCTGTTTTTGGGAAGGTTTCTTCTGAGCCTGCCGTTGGTGTTTTCGTTGCTGCCGCGTTCCCATGGTGATCCTGGATGGCAGAAGTAGATGGGAATGTCAGTGGCCATGGTAAAAGCTTTATGACCAGCCATTTCGCTTCCTTGGTCCCAGGTAATTGATGACCAGATAGCTTTATCGATTCCTGTAACTGCCTTGTGCAGGGCTGTGAATACTTCTTTGCTGGTATGCCTTCCCGGTAAGTGGCCAAGGACAACAAATCGGCTGACGCGTTCTACTAGCGTGATTACCGCTGATTGGTTGTTTTTACCGAGGATGAGGTCGCCTTCCCAGTGGCCTGGCAAAATACGTTCACTTACCTCATCTGGCCGGTCGTCTATGAGGATCATGTCGTCGACGAAGCGTTGCTGGGCAGGTGTGCTGGAGCGGGTTTGGCGTTTCTTGCGTTTCTTTCTACCGGTCGGCAAGTCCAGGCCAAGGTCTTTGAGTCTTCCTTTGGCCTGCAGGTAAAAGGCGTCATAAATCGTTTCGTGACTAATGCGCATGTCCTTATCAGTGGGGTAGTCGATGGGCAGGCGATTAGAAATCTCCTCAGGTGACCATTGTGCCCGCAATTGTGCGCATACATAGTCCCATAGTCTTTTGTTGGCTAGTAGTTTCGGTATTTTCGGCCGCAACCTCCGCGCACAGGCCTTTAACTGGGCTGTTTCTGCACGATACGGGCCTTCCGCACTGTGGTTTCTGCGTACTTCACGCTGAATTGACGATGCACTTCGCCCTAAACGGCGCCCAATCTCACGCAGTGGCACATCTTCGCGGAGAAGATCGGCGATGATGACGCGTTCTTCGAAGCAAATGTAGCGATTGCTGATGCGTTTATACGGATCTACCCCGCTAGGTAAGGCGGGAGGGGCAAGCCTTCCGGATTCGATGACATCATGGCGTTGGCGCAGCGCTTTCATAAGTCTGTTATACGTGCTGGCGTCTTCGCCGACGGGTATGAACTCTTCTCGTCGACCCTGGGATTTGGTGAGTCCTTTTTCGAAATCTAAACGCAGTCGACGATCAATTCCTACTGCCGTGCCAGCATCACCACCAGGCAGGCTCGCCAGCCGAAGGCGCAGGTATTCCACTCTTAACTGCGTCTGGCGGACTTTCCGAGCATACTGACTTAACCGGATATGGCACCCAGCTTCCGTAGCTACGGCATACGCAGCGGTAAGATGCATCCCACATCTTTTAGCAGCTTGGCGTACCGACAGTCCGCTTCGGACTAGCTCTACAAGCTGGACAGCCTGGCTGCCGCGGCGATCAACTCGTTTGGCTTTA
>NZ_JAKRDT010000046.1:0-1545 GCF_022347385.1 Corynebacterium tuberculostearicum | reverse complement strand
AAAGCTCCTTAGAAAGGAGGTGATCCACCCGCACCTTCCGGTACGGGTACCTTGTTACGACTTCGTCCCAATCGCCGATCCCACCTTCGACGGCTCCCTAACAAGTTTGGGCCACCGGCTTCGGGTGTTACCAACTTTCATGACGTGACGGGCGGTGTGTACAAGGCCCGGGAACGTATTCACCGCAGCATTGCTGATCTGCGATTACTAGCGACTCCGACTTCATGGGGTCGAGTTGCAGACCCCAATCCGAACTAAGGCCGGCTTTCAGCGATTCGCTCCACCTCACAGTGTCGCTGCGCGTTGTACCGACCATTGTAGCATGTGTGAAGCCCTGGACATAAGGGGCATGATGATTTGACGTCATCCCCACCTTCCTCCGAGTTGACCCCGGCAGTCTCTCATGAGTCCCCAACCAAATGCTGGCAACATAAGACAAGGGTTGCGCTCGTTGCGGGACTTAACCCAACATCTCACGACACGAGCTGACGACAACCATGCACCACCTGTACACCAGCCACAAAGGGAAAGACTATCTCTAGCCCGATCCGGTGTATGTCAAGCCCAGGTAAGGTTCTTCGCGTTGCATCGAATTAATCCACATGCTCCGCCGCTTGTGCGGGCCCCCGTCAATTCCTTTGAGTTTTAGCCTTGCGGCCGTACTCCCCAGGCGGGGCGCTTAATGCGTTAGCTACGGCACGAAAGTCGTGAAAAGACCCTCACACCTAGCGCCCACCGTTTACGGCATGGACTACCAGGGTATCTAATCCTGTTCGCTACCCATGCTTTCGCTCCTCAGCGTCAGTAACTGCCCAGTAACCTGCCTTCGCCATCGGTGTTCCTCCTGATATCTGCGCATTTCACCGCTACACCAGGAATTCCAGTTACCCCTACAGTACTCAAGTTATGCCCGTATCGCCTGCACGCCCGGAGTTAAGCCCCGGAATTTCACAGACGACGCGACAAACCACCTACGAGCCCTTTACGCCCAGTAATTCCGGACAACGCTCGCACCCTACGTATTACCGCGGCTGCTGGCACGTAGTTAGCCGGTGCTTCTTATCTAGGTACCGTCACAAAAAGCTTCGTCCCTAGCGAAAGGAGTTTACAACCCGAAGGCCGTCATCCCCCACGCGGCGTCGCTGCATCAGGCTTGCGCCCATTGTGCAATATTCCCCACTGCTGCCTCCCGTAGGAGTCTGGGCCGTATCTCAGTCCCAATGTGGCCGTCCACCCTCTCAGGCCGGCTACCCGTCGCCGCCTTGGTAGGCCATTACCCCACCAACAAGCTGATAGGCCGCGAGCTCATCCTACACCGAAAAAACTTTCCAACCATCACACTAAAAATGGCTCCTATCCGGTATTAGACCCAGTTTCCCAGGCTTATCCCGAAGTGCAGGGCAGATCACCCACGTGTTACTCACCCGTTCGCCACTCGAGTACCCTGCAAGCAGGGCCTTTCCGTTCGACTTGCATGTGTTAAGCACGCCGCCAGCGTTCGTCCTGAGCCAGGATCAAACTCTCCACAAAAAAATTTCAGAACAA
>NZ_JAKRDT010000045.1:0-1663 GCF_022347385.1 Corynebacterium tuberculostearicum | reverse complement strand
CTTGATTTCTAGCGGTCGTGGAAACACCTGACATGGGTTAGGTGATTGTGTGGAGTCGAAATGGGTTCCGGATTCTGCTGTTGTGGCGCGGTTTGCGTCGTTGGTTCGGGCTGGTAGTTCAATACGGGCGGCTGCTGGGGTGGTTTGTTTACCAGAGTCGGTAGCTTATCGGCTGGCTGGTGAGTTGGACTTGCCGCGCAAGCGCTGTAGGCGTATTAGCTCGGCTGACAGTCAGGAAATAGCTCGGTTGTGGCTGGAAGGTGTGGCACCGATGGATATTGCGCGCCAGCTTTCTATAGGCTCTTCTCCGGTATATCGAATCGGTATTGAGCTTGGTTTGTGGAAGCGCAATCCACATGGCCGCAAAGCTGCGGCAACAACTCGCCGGTGTAGTTATCTGCAACTGCGTGTAAATGCTTTAGGGCGCAAAGATGCCGCTTTAGCCTGTGGCATTCATCCGCGTGATGCTGCTGATATGGACAAAGG
This sequence comes from Corynebacterium tuberculostearicum, assembly GCF_022347385.1. GTDB lineage: Bacteria > Actinomycetota > Actinomycetes > Mycobacteriales > Mycobacteriaceae > Corynebacterium > Corynebacterium tuberculostearicum_M. The sequence goes on along the minus strand of NZ_JAKRDT010000045.1, from coordinate 1,177 downwards.
TGTCATCAAGCTTTCTGCGGGGCGTGTGCCTTTTGTCCCGGCTGGCCCGGATGTGGCGCTGTATAACAGGCTTATGCAGGTAATTGAGTACGTTGATGGTCGCCAAGCAGTTCCAGTCCAGGTTATTCCGCAAGAGCGTATCGATAGGCGTATTTCTTCGCGCTATTTGTCGGTAGAAGAGCGCGAGCTCATCTTTGATCTTGACCGGCAAGGCAAAGGTGTACGCGAGATAGCTCGGCGTCTTCAGCGCTCTGCTGGCACTATCAGCAAGGAGCTTAAACGCAACCGGGATGAATTTGGGGTGTATCTTCCCACGCATGCGCACCGTAAATCGGTGTTGCGTAGGTTTAGACCGAAAAAGCGCAAGATTGATGCCAATCCACGCTTGCGCACGGTGATCTGGGAAATGGTAAAAGATAGGTACTCGCCAGAGCAGATTTCTGGGAGGTTGCGCAGTCGCTATCCCGGTGATGAGACTATGTACGTGTGTCCTGAAACGATTTATCAGTCTTTGTATTTCCAGGCTAAAGGCGAGTTGAAAAAGGAAGTCGCTGCTGCACTGCGGCGCGGTCACGCCCAACGTCGACCTCGTGGCACGCGCAGTGCCCGCAAGCGGTTTGTTGACCCTATGGTGATGATTTCCGACCGGCCAGCAGAAGTAGACGACCGAGCAGTACCAGGTCATTGGGAAGGCGACCTCATCTTAGGCGCAGGTAATAAGTCTGCAATTGGTACGCTAGTAGAGCGAACCACGCGCTATGTCATCTTGCTGCATCTACCTCATGGGCATAGTGCTACCGAAGTAAATGAAGCACTTACTAAAGCGATTGCTACCTTGCCAGACCATCTCAAAGGATCACTTACCTGGGATCAGGGAAGTGAAATGGCCTGCCATAAGGCCTTTTCTGTAGCTACAAACTGTCCCGTGTTCTTCTGCGATCCTGGTTCGCCGTGGCAGCGAGGCACCAATGAAAACACCAATGGACTACTAAGGCAGTACTTCCCTAAAGGAACAGACCTAAGCGTCCATAGTGCAGCCGACCTAGAATTCGTCGCCATGCAACTCAACCGCCGCCCCCGCAAAACCCTGGGCTTTCAAACACCAGCCGAGAAAATGGCCGCACTGATAAACTCAACCGAAACATAAGACGTGTTTCCACGACCACTAGAATCCGCC
>NZ_JAKRDT010000044.1:0-2207 GCF_022347385.1 Corynebacterium tuberculostearicum | reverse complement strand
GGCCCCCCTTCTCCCGAAGTTACGGGGGCATTTTGCCGAATTCCTTAACCACAGTTCACCCGAACGCCTTAGTATTTTCAACCTGACTACCTGTGTCGGTTTAGGGTACGGGCCATACACACACATCGCTAGAGGCTTTTCTCGACAGTACAGGATCACCACCATCAACCCCATTGGGTCTACGCATCACGTCTCAACCATATGTGTGGCGGATTTACCTACCACACGATCTACACGCTTACACCACCAATCCAATAAGTGGCGTGGCTACCTCACTGCGTCACCCCATCACTTGAACCACACATCAGGCCCCACGACATCAACACCACCAATCTTCAAAGAAGACTAGCAGTGCATCCGCGGTGGTTAGTATCAGTGCTTTATCATGGGCGCGCATGTACGGGTACCAGAATATCAACTGGTTATCCATCGACTACGCCTGTCGGCCTCGCCTTAGGTCCCGACTCACCCTGGGAAGACGAACTTGACCCAGGAACCCTTAGTCATCCGGCGGATAGGATTCTCACCTATCAATTCGTTACTCATGCCTGCATTCTCACTCGCACACAGTCCACGCCTCCTTACGGTAACGCTTCCACCCATGCACGACGCTCCCCTACCCAAACAAAATGTTTGCCGCGGCTTCGGCGGTGTACTTGAGCCCCACTACATTGTCGGCGCAGAACCACTCGACCAGTGAGCTATTACGCACTCTTTCAAGGATGGCTGCTTCTAAGCCAACCTCCTGGCTGTCTTCGCGATCCCACATCCTTTTCCACTTAGTACACCCTTAGGGGCCTTAACCGGCGATCTGGGCTGTTTCCCTCTCGACTATGAAGCTTATCCCCCACAGTCTCACTGCCGTACAACACAATTAGTGGCATTCGGAGTTTGGCTGACATTGCTAAGATTGTAGTCCCGCTCAACCAACCAGTCGCTCTACCTCCACCAAGCTATAATACGACGCTGCACCTAAATGCATTTCGGGGAGAACCAGCTATCACGGAGTTTGATTGGCCTTTCACCCCTACCCACAGCTCATCCCCGCAGTTTTCAACCTACGTGGGTTCGCGCCTCCACAACCTCTTACAGCTGCTTCACACTGGCCATGGGTAGATCACCCCGCTTCGGGTCCAGGACATGCCACTATACACCCCATTAGGATTCGGTTTCCCTACGGCTACCCCACACGGGTTAACCTCGCGACATGCCGCTGACTCGCAGGCTCATTCTTCAAAAGGCACGCCATCACACACACACACGGTGCTCTGACGGATTGTAAGCACATGGTTTCAGGAACTATTTCACTCCCCTCCCGGGGTACTTTTCACCATTCCCTCACGGTACTCATACACTATCGGTCACACTGAGTATTTAGGCTTACCGGGTGGTCCCGGCAGATTCACAGCAGATTCCACGAGCCCGCTGCTACTCGGGCAACCCAACAACCCACATGCCATTGTCTTCAACTACAGGACTCTCACCTTCTCCGGCAGGCCATTCCAAACCACTTCACCTAACAACAACACACGAGCACGATGATGGTAGTCACCGCCAATTGGGGCCCACAACACCGCACACACAACCCCTACCAGGTATCACATGCACACGGTTTAGCCTCATCCACGTTCGTTCGCCACTACTAGCAGAATCATTATTATTTTCTCCTCCTACGGGTACTGAGATGTTTCACTTCCCCGCGTAAACCCCCACAACAGCTATGAATTCACTGAAGGGTAACCCCACATAACCAGGGCCAGGTTTCCCCATTCGGACATCCTCGGATCAACGCTCAATTGACAACTCCCCGAGGCTTAACGCAGCCTTTCACGTCCTTCATCGGCTCAGCATGCCAAGGCATCCACCATGCGCCCTTAATAACGAACACACAAACCACCACACAACAAAAAATCATGCAGTGGCCACACAAGTGAACTTGACAAAAAATTGATTAAAGAAAAAAGAAATCACACAAACACACACAAACAAACCACAAAAGCAATCCATCCGTGCGTGTTTAATGCTCGCGTCCACTATACAGTTCTCACACAACACCCCAACCACACCCAGCCAACACACACAGTGTCAACAAGAATAATGGTCAGGCACACAAAAAAGGGGATAATGCCCCAGACACCCAACAATGCACCAACATACAAACAACAATTACTTTTCACTGTGCACGGACAACGTGTGTCACAAAGCGC
>NZ_JAKRDT010000043.1:0-2367 GCF_022347385.1 Corynebacterium tuberculostearicum | reverse complement strand
AATAGCTGCAGGGAAACGCCCGGTCCCATTCCGAACCCGGAAGCTAAGCCTGCACACGCTGATGGTACTGCAACCGGGAGGTTGTGGGAGAGTAAGTCACCGCCGACACCAAACAACAAAACAAAACTCCATAATGAAACACAAAGGGAAGGAAACGGTAAGCAACCGTCTCCTTCCCTTTTTTGCGTTTTGCTATTCTCCTCACCATGGACCAAAAGCAAATTTCTTATGTGGCGGACCAGGTCGAGCAAGGAATTCTTGGCCTCGAAGGCGTCGATAAGCTGCTGGCTTACTTGGACAGCCTGCATCCGGATGATTTGGCCGGCGTGGATTTCCTCGTTGACCGCATGTTTGAGGAGGAGCGTAACCAGATATGGGAGCTCACGGAAGCGCTGAAGGAGTTTCTCGCGGATCTAAAGGAATGCCAGAAGTAGTGCAGACGTTTGACGAAGCAACCAACACCCTTGTAAACCCCTCAGGTTTGAATCTGACTGACCCCGACGATTCACGGGCGTATGCCGACCAGGTGTGGCAGGCGGGTGTGCTTTTGAATGTGGCAATTGATGAGCCTCAACACCTGACCAGCCAAGGCGTCAAGTCAATAGAGCCTTACGATATCTTCCCGGTCGCACAACGGGCGCTAGAAGAGGTTCTGCTACAGTTGCCGCTGGTTAATGATCCAGTTGGGTCCGTGATCTGGAGCGCGGAACGCTTGGCCCAGGAACTACCTCAGGCCGCCCAATTGGCCCAGGTTGACGGGCTGCGCTTAGCCGAGTGGCTTTTGGGCGTTCTCGAGTCGCCGTATGCGGAGCAGGTTTATATCGACCCCGTACAGTACGCGCAGGCTTTAGGGCCTGAAGGCCTCAAAGAGCTGCGCGAGCGTGCGCAGGGTGAGTATGTCGGTCGTCGGTTAGCGGTGCTTTCCGGTTCTGTCGAGGAGGTATTTCGTACCCACACGGACGGATACGAGCAGCTCATTAGCGGGCTTTCGGAGATCGGCCGGTTCGACCTTGCTTACACGTACTCGGAAGAAGCGATGCGAATCCTCCCCGCTGAGGAAACGTTCAACATTGCTGGTGGTTGGGCCGCGATTACCGACGTCCACTTTCCTCACCGCAGCCCTTACGTCAATGAGCGAGTATTCGATGCGTTTCCACGGCTTTCGACGGCGGAAGGTCTTTTTGCGGCGGTGGGGGATAGCGCAGTGGAGCACATCGAGGCTCGGCTGCGCGATAAGCCCTGGGATCTTGCAATGTTTCAGTATCAGTGCCTACGCGATCCGCAACGAGCATGGGCGACAGCCTCGGACGCCGGGCTCCAACGCAATGTGGCAGAACTACTTCTTCCGCACCTGCCGGTCGAAACCATTCCCGTTCTTATGCAACTCATTGAGGACAAGCTGGAAACACAAAATGTCTATGGTCGCGACCAAGCGTATGGGTTGCTCGGGAAAGTTCAGAAGGCAGCTGACCCGGCTTCATTTGAGGACTTCTTAGGTCGCCTACAGCGGAAGTTTGCTGACTGCCCTGAAATTCGCAACCAGCTTGCCGACGCCGCCCAACCCTAAACCTTTGCTTTTACCCCCGCTGCCGGTTGTGGTGCGACTCTGGGGTTCCCTGCGGATTTAGGACACCTTATTCGAACATAAAAACCCCCACACAAGGCACATGTCCACCAGACGGGATACCATAAAGACACTCGTTAGAAAACACATACGAACCCTGTTCTTCTCTGCTGGAGTGTCCTGCTTATGACTGCCACACTTGCCCCGCCCGAACCAGATACCACCCTCGACTACCCAGACACCCTCCTCATCGGCGACCACCCCGACACCGATCCCCTAGACGATGGTGATGTACCGGAAGCGTTCTACACCACCAACGCACCCGGCAACCACATCGGCAAAGCCGGCACCTACACACGCAAAACCTCCTGGTTCCTCTACCGCGCCATCCTCCCCCAACTAGACGACGACGTCGACCAGAGCCTCACCAGCCTCGCCAAAGACCTCGGCATCTCCTACCACAAGCTCCTAGGCTTCCTGCGCGCCCACTTCCGCATGCGCCAACTACCCCTCGTCACCGAAGTCCAAGGACAGCACTGGATACTCGACCTGACCAAACTGCGCATCATCGACCGCGAACTCAACCGCCTAGACAACAATCCAGACCACCTCGAAGCCATCGACGCCGCACTCGCAGACTTTCTGACCCCCACCACACCCAACCAAACAGTCCCCACCGACGCGGGCCTGGCCCCCGGAAAGTAGACACGTCGGGGGTTAGCTATGCTGCTTGGGTCAGTGTAGCTGAATTAAGCGCCTCGAAGTCATCGGGGGCTAGAAGGTTGCACCAGGAGTGCCGTCTG
>NZ_JAKRDT010000042.1:0-2682 GCF_022347385.1 Corynebacterium tuberculostearicum | reverse complement strand
GCAGACGGCACTCCTGGTGCAACCTTCTAGCCCCCGATGACTTCGAGGCGCTTAATTCAGCTACACTGACCCAAGCAGCATAGCTAACCCCCGACGTGTCTACTTTCCGGGGGCCAGGCCCGGCAAGCAGATTAAAAACTCCCACATCCACGGCATCACCAACGCTGATGTCGCCCACGCGCCCACCTTCCCAGAGGTCTACACCGAGTTCGCCGCACGTGTAGATGGGATGGTGCTCATGGCACACAATGCCCCCTTCGATTCGAAGATGATTCTTGCTGAAGCCGAGCGCATCACCCCAGACGGGGAAGACGTGCACTTCCCCTTCGTAGATACCATCGCCCTGGCTAAGCAGATGGTGTCCCTGCGCTCCTACAAACTCTCTGCTTTGCTTGACCATGTTGGGTTGCATAACCCGCAGTCCCACGCGGCTATCGCCGACGCTACCGCCACCGGACAGATGCTCAACAAACTTTTCGGGAAAGAAGCAACCAAGATTGGACGCCAAATCCTCGACCAGGCCGTCACCTTCAACGCCGGCTACACCACTAACTGGGGACTACCTTGCAAGCCCACCGTCACACGCCGCTAACGCGCACCAGTCCGCCGGCCGATAAAAGTCGCCCAGTACGCGTGTCTATCATGCGCGTGCTGGGCGACTTTCGCTTTCAGTGTTTAGGATGCTGCGAGCTTTTGGGCGCGCTGGTAAGACACTCCGAGGACTGTTCCCATATCTCGCACGGTCATTCCAGCGTTTCTCATTGCAACAGCGAGGTCATGAGTGCTTGCCTGTGCCGCAGCGGCCAGTCGTGCCGCTTCTTCGCGTTCTTTTTCGGCGCGAGCTTTCATTTCCGCAAGGCCCGGTGGGAGAACAACATCAACAATAATGTTGAGTTCGTCTGGGTCTAGGCCTGCCTGAAAGGCCAGTGCTTCGCGCATCTCGTCGGCAGCATTAGCTAGCCGCTTAGTTTGGGACACTGCCCCCAGTTCGGCGCATTCGAGCACCCATACTCCGCTGGTTCCGCGTTCTGCGGTTACTGTGTATGTCGTGGTCATTACCTCCACCAGCCTTTCCCTAGTTCTTGGGCGTATTGGTCGAAAAACTTCTTGACTGTCACATCGTCAATCTCACGGTGCCTACCTAAGGTTCGGGTTGTGCTGCCTACCCGATAAGCGTCATGGCGCGATAGGGCGATTTCCTCAAATTCAAGACCGCGCCGCTTGGCTTCCGCTTTCAATTTCTTGATGACGGCGTTTCGCTTCATAACGGTAGTCTACCGACAGGAGACTAAACAAGTCAACCATGGGTAGACAGTTTTCTTGCTCATGTTCCAAAGAAAATTAGGCGTGGGCCGGAAAGGCCAAGCCCTAGCGGGCAAAAGGCCACATTGGCGCAGAAATAGACGCTTGTGCCAAACAGACAATCACGCAAGCGATTGACGAATTAAGCAGATAAGCAAGTGACAACGGCGAGCCCATTAAGCCGCGGTGCGGATGCAACAAAGATAAGGACCCCAGATAAGCACGCTTATCCGGGGCCCTCGACGGCGTTCATCTCGTCTTCGCCAGCGCTACGTTTAGTCGGTCGATCCTTCGCGGGCGAGAAGCTCATCGCGACGCACGCGCATCAATCACAACGAGAAAATTCTTCCTGCGTCACAATCTTGCTTGAAGTTTCATCGACAGTGCTTTCTGAGGAACCTGTAATAATCTCTCCGGGCTTGAGCTCGCGTATTTCCGATAGTTTCGCATCTACTGGATACGGCTGAACATCCTCATGCGAAGTGGAAGCATTCGCAATCAACAGCTCATCAGCTTTTTCTGGTGCTTCAACTGGTGACTCTGCTTGCCAGTTCGAATCCGGATTTGAGATATCAACGTTGAAGTACCCAGACACGGGAACTTTAGCGTTAAAGCTTGCGTATTTATGATTCTCGCCGTTTACGTTCGGACCAGTCAAATCTACGCCGTCTAACTCAACTCCGCATGATTCCACCTCTACAATTACGCCACCGGATTCATTAAGTGAGAATCCAACTTGTCCGGAAATGTCTGTATAAACGGCATTTCCACAGGCTGTAAGAGAGAAAAGTCCTCCTCCCAATAGGAAATAAAGGAACAATTTCTTCATCGCTATCCTCCTAAATGCCCAGGCCAATGCGTAGGATGTACTGTTACTACAACGACGCAATCATTTCTAATCCAGTATTCATTAGAGTAGACATTTCTACATACTGTTCGAAGATTATCTCTAAGCTGTCGATTGCAGTTCGCAAATCCAGATGATGCTCCTCCAGATTCTTTTACATCGAAGTAGCAGATATCATGCCGAGCACATGCACCTCTAAAATCTGCAGAGGTCCCTCCAGGGTAGTAATAAAAATCTGGTGACTTAGTGCAGTAGTCACGCAAATCTCCGGCATTTGGATCGTAGTTATATCGACCAGGCCGTCACCTTCAACGCCGCCCACACCACCGGCTGGGGACTACCTTGCAAGCTCGCCGTCACACGCCGCTAATCCCGTGCTCTGGTTAGGGGGCGCTCCCACAGCTCCACAGAGTGAAGTGTCCCAGGTTTTGTTCCGTCTGAGTAGATGGGAAAATCTGGAATATGCCAAGAAAATTTGACCAGGATGCAAAGGACCGTGTGGTCCGTCTTGTAGAGGACCGTATCTTGGCGGA
>NZ_JAKRDT010000041.1:0-2914 GCF_022347385.1 Corynebacterium tuberculostearicum | reverse complement strand
CAATAGCTGCAGGGAAACGCCCGGTCCCATTCCGAACCCGGAAGCTAAGCCTGCACACGCTGATGGTACTGCAACCGGGAGGTTGTGGGAGAGTAAGTCACCGCCGACACCAAACAACAAACACAACAAAATACAACAAGAAGAGGACGGCACACCACCGTCCTCTTCTTTCGTTTTGCTAGCCTCGCCGGCTGGTACAAGCCGTAGGAGCCGGCTTAAGGGACATTTCGTGTGGATTTAGGCGCGTCCGGCCCAGCCTTTTCTTATGGTCAAGTCCTGGGTAGTGGTGTATCTGTTTTCGAATCTGGGGTTAGTTTCATGGCGGTGGTTTAGGGGCCATCTCGGGGATAAGGGGTGAGGGTATTCACGCGGCGATCTCCTGGTTGTTGTCGCGGTCCTCGTCGATGACCCCAGCGGCGATGATCTCTTTGGTCTGTGCCAGGCTGGTCAGTGACATATAACGCTTCTGTTGGATCCAGTCATCGTGCTGTTCGGCCAAAACCGCCCCAACAAGGCGCACAACAGCGTCTCGGTTTGGGAAGATTCCTACGACATCGGTACGCCGGCGGATCTCCCTATTGAGCCGTTCAGTGGGGTTATTCGACCAGATTTTGGTCCACACCGCTCTCGGCGCAGCGGTAAACGCCAACAGCTCGTCGAGACACTCCTCGAGGTAGGTGGCAACGTGAGGGAATTTCTGCTGGCAGAATTCAATAACCTCACGAGCTTGGGCCCACACACTAGCGGCATCGGGTTGCTGAAAGATTGTGTGAAACATCGCTGACAGAGTCGGCCATTGGGTTTTGGGAACCTGGGCCGAGAGGTTCTTCGCGAAGTGTGTTCGACACCGCTGCCAACTAGCCTGCGGCAGGCAGTCACCCACGGCTGCTTGAATACCAAGATGGGCATCACTAGTACCGAGGAATACCCCGGTCAGGCCACGGGCGATGAGGTCCCGAAAGAACCCGGTCCACGACGCGGTAGATTCCGCGGTGGCAACCTGCATGCCCAAAAGCTCTCGGTAGCCGTCAGCGTTGACACCTGTGGCCAGCAACACGCTGGTCTTTACGACACGTCCGCCTTCCCGCACCTTCATTGTCAGCGCGTCGCAGGAGACAAAGTGGTAGGGGCCTTGGTCAAGCCGGCGGGTGCGGAAGTCATCGACCATGTCATCGAGTTCTTTGGCCATCTGGCTGACCTGAGACTTCGACAAGTTGTTGATCCCAAGGGTGGCCACCAGGTCGTTCATCCTGCGAGTGGAGACTCCTTTCAGGTAGCAGGTGGCGATGACTGTGGTCAGGGCACGCTCGGTGCGGCTGCGGCGCTCTAGCAGCCAGTCAGGGAAAAATGCGCCGGTGCGTAGCTTCGGGATTGCCACATCAATGCTGCCGACTCGGGTATCAAGTTGGCGATGACGGTAGCCATTACGTGTGTTGGTGCGCTCGGCTGACACGGTGGCGTAATCAGCCCCGCAGACGGTGTCTGCTTGGGCGGAAAGAATCTGGTTGATGAAGTCAGTGAGCATTTGGCGCATCAAATCTGGGGACGCTTGAGTCAGTAGCTCTTCGAGATACGCGGTCGGATCGATATGATGAGGGTCAGCGGCCATCGCAGGGTACTTCCTTTCGAGGATAGGTAAGAGTTGATTCGAAAGGTACCCGCGATGGTCGCCTTCATGCACACCGGCACAAGACTTACCGCGGGCTACAGATACACCACGTTAGGGGACGCAACCTTTTCTTATGTCTAAGCTGGGGTTCCATTCGCTGTCGATGTGGGTGTCATATGTGGCTGGTCGCCCGTCTGGGTGGCCGTGTCGTTTAGGCTCTTCTTTCGCCCAGGCTGCGCGTGCGACTTTTTCTCCTTGGCGTCCGAAGTCTTGTTGCTTGGCTATATCCAGTGGCGGTACAGGGTCTTCGGTGTGGGACCTGACCCCCATGTGGTGGACACCTGATATCCAGCCCAGTCGAGCTGGGAAGAAAGGTAATCTACCACCATGTCCAGGTACTCCGAACAGTTCAAACGCGATGCCGTAGCCCTCTATGAGAACAACGAGGATCTCTCGCTGAACTCAGCATCAGCTGAGCTCGGTATCAACCGTACCTCGCTACATTCTTGGGTCAAAAAGTACGGCACTGGCAAACGTGCCCGCACGAAGGCCGTGCACGATCAAGCCCAAGCGGCGAATGATTCTGCGCGAATCCGTCAGCTGGAAAAAGAAGTCTCTAAGCTGCGCGAAGAACGCGACATCCTGCGTAAGGCCGCGAAATATTTTGCCGAAGAGACTCACTGGTGATCCGCTTCCAGTTTGTCGATGACCACCGAACCGAGTACTCGGTTAAGCGGATGTGCGATGTGTTAAAGCTGAATCGTTCCTCGTTTTACAAGTGGGTGAGCACCCGTAAAAACGCTGGTTAAAGATGTATTCTGATGCCGTTATTGGTGCAAGAATCAAGACCATCTTCGATGATGAGCACGGGCTTTATGGTGCTAAACGCATCGCCGCAAGCCTCAAGGAGGACACGACGTATACCCCGATCAATCACAAGAAAGTTGCACGCATCATGAAATCCATGGGGTTAAAAGGCTTTAGCAAACGGCGTCGATGCATTACTACCAGGCGTAAGCCTGGTCACCGTGTCATGCCAGATCTAGTAGGCCGCAAGTTCACAGCTGGCGAGCCAAATCGTGTGTATGTCGGTGACATTACTTACCTGCCGTGTAGGGGAGGCAAAAACATGTACCTTTGGGGTTGACCGCAATTCGTGGACACGTAGTGGGGCTACCTAGTGTTTAGGCAGCTATTTCTTTTCTACTGGTGGTTAGACCAATGTGGTTTTCGAAGTCGACGGGACTGACCATTCCTAGTGCAGAGTGCCGGCGCCGACGGTTGTAAACGACTTCCATCCAGTAG
>NZ_JAKRDT010000040.1:0-3018 GCF_022347385.1 Corynebacterium tuberculostearicum | reverse complement strand
TGTGCTTATCCAGCTCAGGGGCGTATTTCTGCACCCAGCGGTAGATCGTGGTGTGATCGACTGGCACACCCCGCTCGGTCATCATTTCTTCGAGGTCGCGGTAGCTCACGCCGTAGCGGCAGTACCACCGCACCGCCCACAGGATGATGTCACGGGGGAAATGCCGACCGGAGAAGATGCCCATGGCTCTGATTATTTCACGCCGGTCTTTCTACTGCCCCAACTTTGCAACAGCACCCGCTGGCGAATGTTTGGGAGGTGTACTCCTCGCTGCGGTCTTTGGCTGCCGGCAGGAAGACGCGGTTGATCTGGGGGATAAGCCCTGCCGTGACTGCCCGGTCCAGTGCGCCCGTGAGGTCATGCAGATGGATCCAGTCATCGCCATCCAAAAACACCACGGTGGTATCCGCACCGCGGTCATCGAGGCGCGCGGTGCAGCGCCTGCCGAATACCTTCCGGTCGATGGACAGGCGTGCGCCGGGCAAGTCCGCGATGACTTCTGGGGAGCGAGGCGGCCAGAGTGTCTGGTCCACAGAATCGCCGCTCAATAGGCTCGCCTGTGGGCCTGCGCCGTGTGCGTTATGTGGATCGGGATATTTCAGCTCGCCGGATTGAAAGCTATAGGTCACTGCTGAGTGCGCCGGGATGCGCACATCGACGGTGGACATCGATTCGGTGAGCTCGACGTTCGAGCGGTAGGGGTCCGGGAAAACGAGGGCTTCCGCATCCGCGGGCACCGAGATTCGGTGAAGGGTGGTCACGTCCGGGGAGTCTGGCATGAAAATTGCGCCACTTTCATCATTGACTACATAGGTAAACCTAAGCTAACATCCCCTGCATGCGAGTTGCTGTTTTCGGCTATCAGTCGTGGGGACACCGGACGTTGTCTGCGGTCATCAATGCTGGTCATGAAGTAGTTTTGGTAGTTACGCACCCTGCCAGCGATCACCCTTATGAGCAAATGTGGGCAGACTCCGTTGAGGAGCTCGCCAGCGAACATGAGCTCCAGGTGTGTGTCACTGAGCGCGTGGGTCAAGACGTCATTGAGGCGTTGCGCGATGCTGCACCAGACATCATCGTGGCCAACAATTGGCGAACCTGGCTTCCTCCCGAGGTTTTCAGCCTGGCCAAGCACGGCGCATTGAATGTCCACGATGGTCTCCTGCCCGAGTACGCCGGATTTTCGCCCATCCTGTGGGCGCTGTTGAACCGGGAAACTCACGTGGGCGTCACTGTGCACGAGATGGATGAAGTGCTGGACGGCGGACCCATCGTTGCCCAGCGCGCGATCCCCGTGGGTCCGCAGGACACCACCACGGATCTCGTGGCCAAGACCATCGACCTCATCGAGCCCCTCGTGGAACGCGCATTGAGTGACGTCGCCCAAGGCACCGCCACTGCGCAACCTCAAGATCCCACCCGCGCTACGTACTTCCACAAGCGCGGCGAGCAGGAATCTCGCATAGATTTCACCCAACCTGCGGAAGATATCGCCTTGCTGGTCAGGGCGCAGTCCGACCCGTACCCCAATGCTTACTTTGAATTCCGAGGCCAGCGCGTCCGCGTGCTTTCCGCGCACGTCTCGCAGGGCCGCTTCGGCGGAACCCCCGGCCGAGTCACCATCCCTCACGAGGGAGGAATCGCGGTGGTCTGTGGATCGCCCCGTGCCAACGTGCCGGCGCCGGCGATTGTTCTGGATCGTGTTCGTCTCGACGACAACTCGGAACTGACCGCCACCGAATTCTTTGGACATAGGGCTGGATATATCCAACCAAAGGTTTGACCTTTCCCTTTTGTGTACGGGCCACGCCTCGCGCGGAAATCCGTCACCAGTAACAACGGAGAAAAATGACACTCAAGAAGATTCTCGTTAGCACCGCTGCTGTGCTGACCTTGGGCGCGGCACTGACCGCTTGCTCGACTGATGACCAGTCCGGAAATTCCGGGGACTCCCAGGCAGTCAACGCCGAGCAGGGCGCATTCCCCACCACCATCGAGCACCGCTACGGCTCCACCGAAATCAAGGAAGCCCCGCAGCGCGTGGTCTCCTTGGGCTACACGGATCAGGACGCACTGCTGGCGCTGGGAGTTACTCCTGTCTCCGTGAAGTACTGGGACGGAATGACCCCGGATGGTCAGGCTGCGGGCAACTGGTCCAATGACAAGATCGAGGGCGACACTCCTCGGATCGACAAGGACACAGAAGTCAACGCGGAAGCCATCGCCAAGGACAATCCAGACCTCATCGTGGCCGTGTACTCGGACATCGATGAAGACACGTACAAGAAGCTGTCTGAGATCGCCCCTGTCGTCGTACAAAAGGGCGAATACGAAGAACTACAGCAACCATGGGACGTGACCACGGAAGAGATCGGGCAGGCCGTGGGCAAGCCTGAAGAGGCAAAGCGCCAGGTGGAGCAGGTCAAGGAGAAGTTCGCAGAGCTCAAGGGCCGCCACCCAGAATGGGCCGAAAAGGAACTCGGCGTGGCCACTGTCTCCGACGAGAGCCTGGCTGTCTTTGCCGAGGGCGATCCGCGTAGCCGCTTCTTCACCGAGCTGGGATTCAAGATCAACCCGGCCTACGCGGGCATCACCAAGGACAAGTTCTACGGTGAGGTCTCCAAGGAAAACGCAGACCAGATCAACTCTGACGTGCTGGTGTGGGATCAACTGTCTTACTCTCCGAAGCAGAGCAAGGCTTCTGTGACCGAGGATCCGATCGTGGGCAAGCTGCCCGCCGTGAAGGACGGACACAGTGTCTACCTGGAAGGCGACCTGGAAAAGGCCTTCGGATGGCAGACCGTGCTGAGCCTGAACTACCTGCTGGACAAGATCGAGCAGCCGTTGGCAGACGCCACGAAGTAGTCTGAATCAACTGCCGAACCGCCCCGCATGAATGAACTGGCCCCCGAAAGTTGGACTGGTTTAATTCTAGGCGGTTAGGGCTTCAAGGGTCTGATTTCGATATTGCATCGGGGTCAGGCCCTTGAGTCGTTGTTGGATGCGTTCGGTGTTGTA
>NZ_JAKRDT010000003.1:0-190432 GCF_022347385.1 Corynebacterium tuberculostearicum | reverse complement strand
CTAGGAATGGTCAGTCCCGTCGACTTCGAAAACCACATTGGTCTAACCACCAGTAGAAAAGAAATAGCTGCCTAAACACTAGGTAGCCCCACTACGTGTCCACGAATTGCGGTCAACCCCACTGAAGGCTGCCTCAGCTTTTTTCGCGTCGGAACTCGACCCAAAACGTCGGAAATGATCCGATTCATCGATGAATACCGGAATCGTTTCTCTGTCGAGTTCATCTGTAAGACGTTGAAGGATAACCGGGCTGGTGGGTTCATCACCTCGCGTGGGTATCGCCAGTCCAAGGCCCGTGGGTTAAGTGCTCGTCGCCTTCGTGATGCTGTGCTGGTCGACCGCATTAGTGCTGTTCATCGGGATAATTACGGCGTCTACGGCGTGCGGAAAATGTGGCATGCTCTCCGCCGTGACGGAATTGATATCGGTCGTGAACAAACTGCTCGGTTGATGCGCTTGGCCGGTGCTTCTGGCAAAGGCAAAGGCAGATCACCTCTCACAACCCGTAAGGCTAATGTGCCTGATCTGCGCCCGGACTTGGTCGAGCGTGAGTTCAAAGCTCAGGGCCCGAATAAACTGTGGGTGGCCGACATTACGTATGTGCGCACGAAGAAAGGCTTTGTGTACGCCGCGTTTGTCACCGACGTTTACTCTCGACGGATCGTTGGGTGGGCGTTATCAGACTCGATGCGGACGGAAGCACTGCCGCTGCAAGCTCTTAACCAGGCGATCGTGTGTGCTGAGGAAACAACAGGTCTCATTCACCATTCAGATCACGGCTCACAGTATGTCAGCGTTGTCTACAACCAGCGACTTGCCCAGCACGGGATTGCCGCTTCCACCGGAACGGTCGGGGATTCTTATGACAATGCTCTGGCAGAAAATGTTAATGGTTCCTACAAGAACGAGCTGATCCATGCTCGCAGGTGGGATGATGTTGTCGAGGTAGAAATCGCGACGTTCGAGTGGGTGTCATGGTGGAACGAGACTAGGCTCCACCAAAGCTTGGACTACCGAACCCCGGTCGAGGTCGAAACCGAATTTTGGAAGCAGAACCCGCCACAGGAAATAATAGAAATCAAGGCAAACGCCTAGGAACAAAACCCGGGGCACTTCAGAGTGTCCCTAAAACCTAGGGCAGAAACCAGGCCAACCACCAGCGCAGCCACGATGACGAGCAGCGAATTAATAATTGCCGTCTCTGGGCTACCCGTTTGCATAACTGCGGATACCAGGGCAACTCCCACCACGGAACCCACCTGGCGGGAGGTGTTGTACACACCGGAGGCAGCGCCCATGAGCTCCGGCGAGATATCGCGCAAGGTGGTAGCTGCGTTGGAACCCCAAATGAAGGACTGTCCCACGCCGAGCCCGGCAATGGGTAGACCGAGGACCCACGGAAGGGCGTCGACCTGCATGACCCACCATGCCGCAAGGAGCGAAAGTATCAGGATGGAAAATCCCAGCACCCCCAGGATCCGCGGGTTAACATAATCCGCCATGATGCCAGCGAGCGGAGATATCAGGAGAGACACCAGCGCCATAGGAGCCACGATGATGCCGGCTTCGCCCGCAGGCACTCCCTGCATGGTCTGCAGCCACAGCATGATGGGGAGCATCACCGCGGCCGCCATGAACCCCATTGCGATGATGCCTACCGAGCCCGCCAGATAGTTGCGGTCACTAAATAGCGCCAGCGGCACCAGCGGACTCGACCCGCGGGCCTGGGCAGTTGCCTGCAATCGAATAAACCAGACGCTAGCGGCAACTCCGGCGAGCAGGATCAGCCAAATGGTCCATCCCCAGCCAAGCACCGGTCCCTGCTGAATACCAAAGACGATTGCCGCCAAGGCGATGAGCGAAACGATGGCCGAGGGCGCATCGATAGACTGCGCGGTCGTGGGTAGCTCAGGCACCCACAGCAGCGCGAAGACAATGGCTAGCACCACGAAGGGAACGTGTACCCAAAAGGCGGCCTGCCACCCAAAGTGCCCGACCAGAAAGCCACCGGCGAGTGGACCGGCAAGTGCAGCTACCGAGCCAATGACGCCCCACACACCCAGTGCGCGCCCACGGCGCTCACGTGCAAAGATCCGATTGATAACGGACATGGTCTGTGGCATCTGGAGGGACGCACCCACGCCTTGCACGGCACGCGCCGCAATGAGTACTTCCACAGTGGGCACCACGGCACACGCCACCGCACCCAGCCCGAAAATGCCCACACCCAAACAGAACATCCGGCGCTGGCCTAAAACATCGCCCAAGCGGCCGGAAAAGAGCAGCGGCACCACCACAGCCAACAAATAGGCCGCGGATACCCACATGGTGTGGTTTACCCCTGCGCTCAGCTCACGTTGCAGATCAGGCAGCGCCACCGCCACCATGGATTGGTCCAGCAGGGATACAAAGAATCCGAGGGACAATGCAAACATGGCGCGCCATGCTTGGCGCTCGGGCGGCAGATGCGTCTCCACAGTCATGGCCTTAGAGTCTAGCGGGCCGAGAAATGTCGACCTAGACTGGTCACATGTCCATGATCGATATTAAAAAGCCCCAAGACGTTTCTACCGCCACTACTGTCACCCTCGGCCTTATCGGTGGCTGGGTCACCGCCCGCGAGACCGGCATTCGCCCGCTGGGCGGCGTAATCCTCGCCGCTGCCGGTGTCTGGGCGGGTCGCTCTTGGGCCAAGAAAACCACCCCGGCTACCACTGCCGGCCTGTGCGCACTCTACGTGGGCGCATTCGGCGCCTCCCACCCGCTGGCCAAGAAGATCGGTGCGTGGCCGGCGGTACTCAGCGTCACCGCAGCTTCGGCGGGCGCGGCTTATGCGCTTTCCGACGCCAAATAGTCCCCACCCACACCAATGCGCACCACGTCCCTCGACATGGTGCGCTTTCTTCTATCCTGACTGCCGTTGGTTCCTACTTGGCCACAGTGAACTCAACCGCCGCATCCTCGCTACCCAAGGCAACGGTGCCGCCGGGGAGGTTATAGAAGGAGGGGTTGGAGTCGAGGAGGCCACGAAGGGCGTCGGAAAGCTGCTGCGTATGCTCGTCGCAAGCCGCGCGGGTGGAGTTGAATTCGCCCACGCTGATGGTGCCGTCCTTAGCCACCTCGTAGGTAGTGGTGTAGATATTGCAGCCATCATTGACTACCAAGGTGCGGTCCTTGGCAAAGGTGACGCTCAGCTTGCCATCTTCCTTGACGGAGTGGAGCTCGCCGGTGATGGTCTGGCCTTCCACGTGAGGCTCCAGCTTCTCGGCACCCTCCGGGAGCGGAGAAATCAGGTCAGACTGAGTCGGCGCGGTCATGCTAAACCCCGGATCGATGTCGGGGACCTGCGCGGCGTTGGCGGCACCAGCGCCCATCAGTGCAGCGGCGGACAACGAAAATAGTGCGGTCTTTTTGAAATGCATGCCCAATAATTTACCCCCGCCGAATATAAATTCAACGGGGGTAAAGAAATCCTTATGGAATCGTCAGGGACTCCACAGGCGGCGTTTTACTTATCGCGGCCAGCCTCGTAGGCAGCGCCCACCTTGTAGAGGCGGTCATCCTCGAAAGCCGGAGCCATGATCTGCAGGCCGGTGGGCAGGTTGGTATCGCTAGCCAAACCGGAGGGCACAGACATGCCGCACAGGCCGGCCAGGTTCAACGGCAGGGTGCACAGGTCAAAGTTGTACATTGCCATCGGATCCTCGGCCTTCTCCCCCAGCTTGAATGCGGTAGTCGGGGTGGTCGGGGAAACGAGCACGTCAACCTGCTCGAAGGCGCGGGCAAAGTCCTGCGCAATGAGGGTACGCACGCGCTGCGCCTGCAGGTAGTAGGCGTCGTAGTAGCCAACGGACAGCGCATAGGTGCCCAGCATGATGCGGCGCTTTACCTCGGGGCCAAAGCCCTCTGCACGGGACTGGGACATGACCTGCTCCGCGGAGTGGGAGCCGTCATCGCCAGCGCGCAGTCCGTAGCGCATGCCGTCGAAGCGGGCTAGGTTGGACGAGACCTCACACGGCATGATCAGGTAGTACGCCGCCAGGGCGTCATCGAAATGGGGGCAATCAACCTCAACAATATCGGCACCCTGCTCGCGCAGCTGATCGACGGCAGCGTGGTAGTTCTCCATCACGCCTTCCTGCCAGCCATCGCGCTCAAATTGCTTAATAAGACCGACCTTGACACCAGAGAGGTCACCCTTGGCGCCTTCGCGTGCGGCGGCGACAACCGGTGCTACCGGCTTATCCACGGAGGTCGCATCGAAAGCATCATGGCCAGCGATAACCTCGTGCAACAGCGCGGTATCCAGGACCGTGCGGCCACAGGGGCCGGCCTGATCCAGGGAAGATGCCGCAGCAATAAGGCCATAGCGGGACACGGTGCCGTAGGTTGGCTTAACACCCACAGTATTGGTCAGCGCGGCTGGCTGGCGGATGGAGCCGCCGGTATCGGTACCAATGCCGAGTGGCGCTTGGCCGGAAGCGAGTGCAGCTGCGGTACCGCCACCCGAGCCGCCCGGGGTGCGCTCCGTGTCATAAGGGTTATGCGCTGGGCCAAAGGCGGAGTTTTCATTGGAAGAACCCATGGCAAACTCATCCAGGTTGGTCTTGCCCAGGATGGGAATTCCAGCCTCGCGCAGACGCTTGGTCACGGTGGCGTCGTAGGGAGAAACGTAGCCTTCCAGCATCTTGGACGCCGCCGTGGTTGGCGCATCGGTGGTAACGAGCAAGTCCTTCAGAGCCAGCGGCACGCCTGCCAGACCAGAGGCAGGCTCTTCGCCGGCATCGAGGGCCTTATCCACGGCGTCGGCAGCCGCGAGGGCTTCTTCCGCCCCCACGTGCAGGAAGGAATTCAGCTCCTCATTGGTCTCTGCGATGCGGTCCAGGAAGGCCTGAGTAACCTCGCGGGAGGTAATTTCGCGGGAGTGAATCTTTTCCGCCAGCTCGGCGGCAGTCAGAGAGGTCAAGCCCTCCGCAGGAACGGTCAGGTTAGACATTTATTCTCCTCCCAAAATCTGCGGCACGACGAAGCGCTCATCTTCTACGGCCGGTGCCTGATCCAAAGCCTGTTCTGCAGTTAGGGTGCGCACAATAACATCCTCGCGCATCGGGGCGTCCACGGAGTGCGGGTGACTCATCGGTTCCACACCCTCAGTATCCACGTTTCCTACCGCGGAAACGGAATCAACAATTTCATCAATCTGCGTTGCAAACTGGGCTAGCTCTTCCTCGCTGAGGGCCAGGCGGGAAAGCTTGGCGAGGTGGGCTACCTCATCACGCGAAATCTCAGACACGCGAACTCCATCCTTTATCTGCATAATCGACATGCGCGTGAAAAATATTCACACTAAGCATGTACTATGTGAATTGCTAACGACCCATGGTACTGCACCTACCGCGACGGCTGCCGCGTCACCCCAAATTTGCGTTGCTTGAAGCCGCCATTGTGACGCACGTATCATGTTCGGGACTACAAACAACCGAAAGCGTGCGAGACCATGTCCTTTTTGATCCGTGTACTGCTCCCCGATTCCCCTGGCAGCTTGGGCCAGCTTGCCGACGCCTTTGGACTCGTCGACGGCAATATCCAGTCAGTCGACATCGTAGAAAACTTCCCCGACGGAACGGTCATGGATGACATCGTCATTGAGCTACCCCAAGGCGCCATGGCCGATGTGCTTATCACCGCCGCCTCCTCCGTCGACGGCGTGGAAATTGACTCCATCCGCCCGTTTAGCGGCCGGGTAGACCGCCGCGGCCAGATCGAGCTGCTCGCGCGTGTAGCTCATGCCACCAATGTCACTGCGGCTATGGAAGAGGTTGTCGCGGCGATCCCGAAGGCACTCACCTCCACCTGGTGCATCGTCATTGATAATAACGAGCCTATCCGCCGCCTGGCCTCGTCCAACGCAGCGCCGGAAGATGACGGCACCGTTCCTCACGACATTGAGGTCGAAAGCGCCCGCGTCCTCCAGCCCGAGCGCGACGAGTGGGTACCCGAAAGCTGGTCCCTGCTTGACTCAGCACTCGCCGCCGCCCCACTCGGCGATACCGGATTGGTCATCGCCATGGGGCGAACCGGCGGCCCTGACTACCTCGCCTCCGAGGTCGAGCACTTGGGCCACATCGGCACCATCTTGGGTAGCTTCCTCAAATAGCCACAGCGAATTAGACTTCGCCGGTTTCTAGTAGTTGCTGGAATTGCGACTCGTTGAGAATCGGGATGTCCAGCTCGCGAGCCTTATCCTCCTTCGAGCCGGCGTTTGCACCTGCTACTAGATAGGAGGTTTTCTTCGACACCGAACCGGTGGCCTTGCCGCCACGAGAGACAATCGCTTCTTTCGCGGAATCCCTAGTGAAGTTTTCCAAGCTGCCGGTGACCACAATGGTCAAGCCCTCGAGGGTCTGCTCCTTGTGATCCTCGGCCGCTACCTCCATAGCCACGCCCGCAGCAGCCCATTTATCCACAATCGTGCGATGCCAATCCACCTCGAACCAATCGTGGAAGGATTGCGCGATGGTCATGCCGACGCCATCGACCTCAGCAAGCTCCTCCGTCTTCGCAGCACGCAGCTTGTCCATGGATCCGTAGCGGGAAGCAAGCGCCCGGGCCGCAATCGGGCCCACGTGACGTATGGACAGCGAGACCAAGACGCGCCAGAAGTCGCGTCCCTTGACCTCTTCCAGGTTGTTTAGCAAGTTCTGGCCTGCCGTATTGACCTTGACGTTGCCCTCCTTCTTAGAGCGCTTGTCTTTGGTGTCCTTCTTTGCGGTATAGACATCTGAGGCCAAGAGCTTTTCCGCGGTGAGCTCAAAAAGCTCCGACTCATCGATGAGGATGCCGTTGTCGATCAGATCCATCGCGCCCTTTTCGCCCAAGGCCTCAATATCCAGCGCCTTGCGGGAGGCCAGATACTCCAACCGTGCCGAGAGCTGCGCCGGGCAGGACTGCGTATTGGGGCAACGCCAATCGGCATCGCCGTCCTTCTGTGGGGCCAATTTCGTGCCGCACGCAGGACAGTTCTCCGGGAAGGTCCACTCATACTCGCTACCATCGCGCTGCTCGCGCACCGGCCCAAGGACCTCCGGGATAATTTCGCCCGCCTTGCGAATAATGACGGTATCCCCAATGAGCACGCCCTTGCGCTTGACCTCGGATTGGTTGTGCAGGGTAGCCATTTCCACCGTAGATCCGGAAACGAAGACTGGCTCCATCACTGCGTACGGGGTTACTCGCCCGGTACGGCCTACCCCCACCTCAATGTTCTTGAGCTTCGTGGTCACTTCCTCCGGCGGATACTTATAGGCAATGGCCCAGCGCGGTGCGCGGGAAGTCGCACCCAGCGCGCGCTGCGACGCCAAGTCATCCACCTTGACCACGAGTCCGTCCATTTCAAAGATGGCGTCGTGGCGGTGTTCTGCCCAATGCGCCACCTCGTCCTGAACCTCTTTGGCCGAGTGCACCTGCTTGGTATACGGGGAAACGGGTAGCCCCCAGGCCGCAATCGCCTTATAGGCATCGTGCTGTGAGGTGGGCGAAAATCCCTCGCGCGCGCCCAAGCCGTGGCACACCATCTTCAGGCGGCGCTTTTTCACCTCGGCGGGATCCTTCATGCGAAGTCCACCGGCAGCGGCGTTGCGCGGGTTGGCAAATTTATCTTTGCCATCAGCCGCGCGTTCCTCATTGATCTCCTCGAAGTCCTCGGGGCGCATATATACCTCGCCACGGATCTCGATAAGCGCCGGGACAGGGTATTCAGCAGTTCCCGTAAGCTCGTGCGGAATATCCTCGATTACGCGGGCATTGGCAGTAATCTCCTCGCCCACCGTGCCGTCGCCACGAGTCGCGGCGGTGGTCAAGCGCCCATCACGATAAACCAAGTCGATAGACAAACCATCAATCTTCAGCTCGGTGAGATAAGTTTGTGCCGGAGTTCTATCCAACCAATCCTGCATCTCGCCAGCGCTAAAAACATTGTCCAAGCTCATCATGCGCTCAAGGTGCTCAATATCTTCACCGCCGCTCGGAGCGGCGCCTACCTGCTGGGTGGGCGAATCAGGCACGGCAAGCTCTGGGTGCTCTTCTTCTAGCGCAAGAAGGCGCTGAAAGAGTGCATCAAAGTCGGCGTCGGGAATAGCCGGCTCACCGTTGTAGTACAGATTGCGGTGGCGGCGCACTTCCTGCGCGAGGTCATTCCATTCACGGTGCAGATCAACTGGATTAGTCACGCTGCCCAAGTGTAGCTATCCCTCGTGTCGGGGCTAGCTACTAAGGTATGGATCATGAATTTCGACGCCTCCCGCATGCTCGCCTTCGACCTTGAGACAACCTCGGCCAACCCTAAAGAAGCTCGCATTGTTACCTCTGCCCTAGTCCGCATTGACGGTCGTGATGTGCAAAAAGTAGAGCACCTTGCCGATCCCGGAATCGAAATTCCGCAGGAAGCGACCAATGTCCACGGAATCACTACGGAAAAGGCCCGCGCCGAGGGCCGCCCGCACGAGGAGGTGCTGAAGGATACGGTCGAAGCAATTAAAGCCGCATGGGAGGATGGCCTGACGCTGATCGTTTACAACGCAGCATTTGATCTCACCGTATTGCGCAGCCTGACCGGCGACTTTACGGTAACCGGCCCGGTCTATGACCCATACGTGATTGACCGTGTCAGCGATAAGTGGCGTAAAGGAAAACGCACCCTCGGCGCCGTGTGCGAGCACTACGGCGTTGAGCTTGGCAATGCTCACGAAGCTACTGCCGACGCCCTCGCGGCCGCCCGCGTGGCTTGGAAGCAGGTTCGCCAGCACTACCCCAACCTGGCGCAGATGGATGAAAATGAGCTCATGGAGTTCCAAGCCGTCAAGTGGTACGAGGACCGCGTCGCCTTCAAAAAGTACTTGGAAGGCAAGGGCCGCGATGCCTCGGATGTCTCGACTGCGTGGCCGCTGATCGGATAAAGTCTCCCAAATCTCCACTTCGAGCCGAAAGTCTCCCAAATCTCCGACAAAACGGGTTACACTAGCCGCATGGACAACCCATTCCGCCCGACATTCGGTGCCCCTCCCTTGTTTTGGGTCGGCCGCGGCGTCGTGCTCGATAGTTTCCGCACTGCCCTCGATGGTTCAGCAGGCAATGCCTCCCGGTCCATGGTGCTAAGCGGAGCTAGGGGCATCGGCAAAACGGTCCTTATCAACGAGTTGGAAGATATTGCTGAAGCGCGCGGTTGGGTAACGCTACGCGCCTCCGGGCGCTCCACCATGGTGGAGGAACTGGTCAACACCACGATTCCGAGGCTTCTCGAGCGGCTTTCGCCCAGCGATAAGAAGAAGGTCAGCCGCATCGGCATCGGCGGCGTAGGATCGATTGGCTTCGACCACCAGAAGGAAGACCGCTTCACCCCCACGTTGAATACTCGCCTACGCGAGCTTTCCGCCGAGCTAAGGGGAACCGGAATCCTCCTGACCATCGACGAGGTTCAAGACGCCGACGTCGAAGAGCTCACCACCATCGCCGTGGCCTACCAAGACTTGGTGCGCGATGAAATCGATATCGCCTTGGTGGCCGCTGGCCTGCCGCAGGGGGTCAACCACTTGCTGGACCTGCCCGGGGTCACCTTCCTGCGCCGGGCCCAGAAATTCGTGCTCGGCCCCTTATCGCCGGCCAATGCCGAGCGGGCGCTCGGACATACCGCCTCGGGCTCAGGGCTGGAGTTTAGCCACGAAGCGATTACGGACGCCGCCGCACTCACCCGCGGCTACCCTTACCTCGTGCAATTGGTCGGCTCACTGGCGTGGGAGCGCAGTCGCCGCAACCAAGAAGGCGGCATTTCCCAGCAGACAATCACCTCTATCGCCCCAGATGCAATATCGATCATGGGCGCGCAGGTGCACCAGCCTGCGACGCTAGCCCTGCCGCCGGCGCAGCGGGAGTTCCTGGAAGCGATGGCCGCAGTCGAAGTCGAAGGCATCGCCGCCATCGCAGACATCGCGGGCCACATGGACCGCACGGTGCGTTCCTTGTCGGCCACCCGCCAGCGGCTTATCGACGCCGACCTCATCGAACCCACCGCACATGGCAAGCTGCGCTATGTCATTCCCTATATGGGCGAATACTTCACCACCACGGATAGCCGCGGGCGCGTCGATTAAAGATCGCCGGCGTCGCGGATGAGGATGCCCGCCACCTCAGCGGCAAAAGAATAGCTGTGCGCGGACTTTTCCACCGGCCACGGAAAGATATCAACCTGTCCTGGAATTAGCTCCCGCGACAAACCCATGCGGTCAAAGTGCTGTGCAATAGCAATAGCTTCCGTGCGAGCATCGTGCCCTGCCACACCCAATCCGACGCGAGCGCCACCATCAATCCACTGCCCCAAGCCATCGAGATGCTCTGGAGAAGCCAGACCAGCGAAATCGAGCAGCACCGTCTTCGCTGCCACTTCCCATAAGGGCTCGCGAAGCCGTAGGTAGTCCGCACCAAACTCCGCCAACGTCGCATTGACTTGGTCCGCGGGAAAAGCCCTAATCGTATCGAAGTCGGTGGTGCCTGGAAGGGTGCCTGAAAGGACGTCGGCAAGCAGGGGCTCGTCCAGCTGCACTCGCACTTCTGCCCCAAAGCGCTGTGCTACCTGTGCCTTGTGTTCCTGAATTCCGGCCAATAGTGCACCACACAGGTCCCGGAAAGCACCCGAATCAGTAATCGCGCGGTGCCCGTTTCCTAGCTCCACGGCGGCCGCCAAACTCCACGGGCCTACCGCTTGGACCTTGATGCGCGGGACTGACTCGCCCCACACCTCCTGAATCTCGTCCAGGTCGCGGCTCATCTGGTCACCAATCCGATGCGAGATGAGCTGCGGCCGATCCCTGAGTACCCACGATCGTGGTCCGCGGTCAATAGAGACTGCTTCCAACAAGCCCGCTGTTCGCCCAATGGCCCCGGCATGAATCCCGCGGTCCGGCAACTGCGGAAGGTGCGGGAGACCACCCGTCTCCCCCATCACGATGTCCGCAGCCTCACTCATGGAGTATCCCGGCATAGGGCCTAAGCCAAAAGCGTCCATATTCACCTCGGCGCTAGTATTATTTCTCAGAATTATCTATTCGATACGCGACGTATCACTTGGAAAGGAACCTTACTATGGGCGTGGAAAAATACTCCGGCTGGACTTTCTACAACGAGTGCGAAATCCCTCAGGACATCTCCACCGTCTTGGCCGAACAGGAATATCCTGTCTGCGCCTTCAAGACCGTCCGTGATGCCGCCGTATTTACCAATAGGCGCCTCATCATCCGCGACGCGCAAGGCCTTACAGGCAAAAAGGTGGAGATGTACTCCCTGCCCTATTCCTCCATCAACATGTGGTCCACGGAAAACGCCGGAAAGCTCCTTGACTTCAATGCCGAACTGCAGCTGTGGACCAAGGCCGGCGAATTCAAAATCAATATTGGACCCAATATCGATGTCCGAGCGCTAGATCGGCTCATCGCCAACTGCGTGCTTAATTAGTTCCGCAGATGGTGCCGGAGCCGATGACGATGTCTCCCAGCTCGTCCGGCGAAGGCAAGTACAGCACCGCCGCTTGGCCGCGGGCAACACCAGATAGCGACTCCTTGAGTTCGAGGCGCATTTCGTCCGCCTCGCGATCAACGTGGGCGGTACAGGGCACCACGGAGCCGTGTGCGCGCACCTGAACCTCGCATTCGAAATCCCCATCCATGCCTGGGTGGAGGTACTTCAGGCGATCGGCCTGGATAGAGGTCACGGCCAGGTCCTCGCGGGCACCGACGGTAACCGTGCCGGTAGCAGCATCAATATCGGTGACGTAGCGAGGGCGACCGTCGGCAGCCGGCGCCTTAATGTCCAAGCCCTTACGCTGGCCGATGGTGTAGTTCCACGCGCCATCGTGCTCCTTGAGCTCCGTACCCTCTTGGTCCACGATCATGCCGGGGCGCAGCCCAATGCGTGCGCCCAAAAAGGCCTGCGTATTGCCGTCTGGAATGAAACAGATGTCATAGGAATCCGGCTTCTTCGCGGTGGAAAAACCGTGCGCGGCAGCCTCTTCACGGATCTGCGGCTTGGGGGTATCGCCGATGGGGAAAAAGCAGTGCTCCAACTCCTCGGCCGAAATCACGCCGAGCACATAAGACTGATCCTTATTCTCATCCAAGGAGCGGCGCATATAGCCGTCCTCGTCGATAGTGGCATAGTGGCCCGTCGCAACCGCATCGAAGCCAAGCGCCATGCCCTTTTGCAGCAGCGCCCGGAACTTAATCTTCTCGTTGCAACGCAGACAGGGATTGGGGGTCTCACCGCGGGCGTAGGAATCCACGAAGTCCGTGATGACCTCTTCTTTGAATTCTTCCGAAAAGTCCCAGACATAAAAGGGAATGCCCAGCTTATCGCAGATGCGGCGGGCATCGGCCGAATCCTCCAATGAGCAGCATCCGCGGGCCTTTTCCCTGGTCTGCTGTGCGTCTTTGTGCAGCGCGAGGTGAACGCCAATCACCTCGTGGCCGGCTTCTACTGCGCGGGCGGCGGCAACCGATGAGTCCACGCCGCCGGACATGGCAACCAATACTCGCATTGTGCTCCCCATTTCACCTTGACTACAGGCCCGAAAGTCTACTCCCTAGCCCCAACGCGGTTTAAATCGAATCCATTCCCTAAGCTTGTGTGACATGGGCAGAAAGCGAGCTTCCACCGAACCGGGAATTACCGGCACCTACGATATTTCTACCGGCACAGCCGAGGTTGTGCCGGATGAGTTTCGCGACGGCGCCTATATTCTCAACGTTAATGGCGTGCCGAGCAGCCACATTGTGCTCGGTGAGCCGGAGGAGCTGGAGTTTGAGTATATGCGCTGGATTGCGGCAGCGGTAGAGCACCTCAATTCTCGGCCCGCGAATAAGCTCCGCGTGACCCACCTAGGCGGCGCGGGATGCTCCCTTCCGCGCTATTTTGCCAGCAAGCTTCCGGGCAGCCGCCACACAGTGGTCGAACTCGACGCCAAGTTAGGCGAGTTGGTGCGTACGCTTTTCGACGTCCCCCGTTCCCCCACCGTCAAAATCCGTGCCGGCGAGGCCCGCACAGAAACCGAGGGGTTCCTTCCGTCCAGCCGCGACATCATCATCCGCGATGTCTTTGCCGGCGACAAGACACCAGCCAACCTCACCACTGTGGAGTTCTTTCAGGCGGCAAAACAGTCGCTGGCGGCGGGCGGCCTCTACGTGGCCAACTGCGGTGATCATTCCGATCTACAGCTGGCAAAGAGCGAACTGGCGGGACTGGATAAAGTATTTGACCACCTCGCTGTCATCGCAGACCCACCGATGCTCAAAGGCCGACGCTACGGGAACATCATTTTGGTGGCCTCTGATACAGAAATGCCAGCCGAGGGCTCCGTCGAAGCCGCCCAGCTGGCAAAGGCACTCCTAGGCGGGGCCGTTCCTGCCCATTACAAGGACGAGGAGTGGACCCGCACGTTTTTCGCTGGCGCTACTGCAGCACTCGATTAAGCAGCGTAGCCGCCTGACCCGCATCAAAGTCGGGTACGTCAGCGCCGGCGTTCTTGGCGGCATTCTTAACTTCCGATACCTCCGACTCGGAGACGTTGCCTGACTTAACGTTGTTCACGTGACCGGCATTGTCCAGCAGGATAGCTAGGTCACTGACGGAGAAGTTGCCCTTGGCCATATCACCCAAGTCCTCCACTGGAAGGGCATCCTTGTCTTGCAGGGTCTTTACGAAGGAAGCCAAGCCCTTCGCTGCTTCGGGATCGAGGCCGGACTTTTCGGCGGCGTCGGCAAGCTGCGGAATCGCAATCAGCCCCGCCGCCAGGGCTAAAATAGCGCCGATGAGCGGCGTACTATCGGAGCTCAAGTCAAGCCCATCGCTCACAACCAGCTGCTCTAGCGCGCCGCCGACGTCAACGTAATTGCCGTCGCTAAAAGACCGCAGCTGCTGCTTGGAACCATTAAACAGGTTCATGTCAACATCGGTAGAAATGCCTGCTACCTTGCCAGAACCAGAACGCTGCCAGAAAGATAGCTCGTTCCATCCGCCCACCGCTTCAGGCGCCTGGTCCTGATAGGCCGCGAGCCACAGTGGCATATCCGAGAACTTCTGGGAGTTATTCATCTGCCCCATCCAGAAGTACTTGTAGGTGTAAATCATTGGCGTGCGTCCAGTAAGACGCTTGAGCTCGCTAGTAAATTCTTCAATCCACTGCTCCAGCTGTGCCGCAGACTTCCCTTCCGTCACCTCGATATCAAGTGCAGGAGGCAATGTCTGATTCGGGGCAAGGGCGATCTGCGCGGCAAAGTTCGCTGCTTGAGTCTTGGCGTCGCCAGCCGGACGTGCGTAGTGGTATGCACCGGTCTTGAGTCCAGCAGCATTAGCCGCCTGAATATCCTGTACGTAGTGGGGGTTTACCCAATCCCCGCCTTCGGTAGCCTTCACAAATGCAAAGGACTGTCCGTCGGAACGCACTTTAGACCAATCGATGGGCGTACCGCCCGGATGCTGGTGCGCCGCCACGTCAATGCCCTTAGGTGCACCAAAGCTCACCGCCTGGGCAATGGCGGTACCACTTACAGCTAGTGCAGCCACGGTGACTACCGCAGTAATGCTCTTTCGGAGTGCTTTCTT
The DNA here is from genome assembly GCF_022347385.1 of Corynebacterium tuberculostearicum. Taxonomy (GTDB): domain Bacteria; phylum Actinomycetota; class Actinomycetes; order Mycobacteriales; family Mycobacteriaceae; genus Corynebacterium; species Corynebacterium tuberculostearicum_M. The sequence goes on along the minus strand of NZ_JAKRDT010000003.1, from coordinate 175,789 downwards.
TGAAGTCATGCGCGTGAGTCTAGCAACACCTTCACTCCTGTCACATCTTTAACACGCACCACTTGAAATAATTTTCTTTACTTCCATTTCGCCCCCTCTTGGAATACATCCCTTTAGAACACATTTTTGCCCATACACCTTGCAAAGGGGCAGGGTACGCCTTAAAATATTCACCATGACGTTAAGCACACATGTTCTACATATCGGGGAATTTAATCTTGGACGCCTACTACATAGTCAATGACCCCAACGATCCACTTGCAGTTAAAGCCACAGAAATCAGAAAACAAGATTACCTATTCTGGAATGAGACGAAGCCAGACCTAGAAGAAGATTTCGATATATCTTGCCACACACTTTCCACCCGCACGGGCTTAAGCGAGCGGCGCACGCGAGACATAACAATGGCCCTTTATCGACTCGCAGAGCTACCACTCACAAAGGCGCTCCAGGACACCTATTACTTCCTGGATTTCTCTCGTCTTATTACTATCGACGCCGTGCTTAGCAAGCTGGGCGACATCCCGACCGAAATTCTCGAGCGGATAGACCAAGAGCTTGCGCGTTACCTGACCCCCACGAAGCCCGGCCAGGTACTGCCTTCGAATACGAATTTGCGGCGAAAACTAAATGGCCTCATCGCTGTGGAGGACCCACACCCCAATGAAGATAAAGAGCCTGATGCAGGGAACGACTCCTATTTCACCTACCACAGTTTCGGTGGGAAGGCCGGGCTAGCAGTGGAATTCGATGAAGCTACCATGCTAGCCATCGATGAACACGTTAGTAAGGCAGCCGAAGAGCATAACCTCACGAAAGCTGAAGCCCTAGCCAAGTTGATTCTGGGCGAAATTGAGTCGCGGGCAAAAGTGGTTCTTCATATGTACCGAGCCCACGACCAGGAGGCTGCTCCCGCATTTATCCGGGGATTCGGATGGGTAAGCCCTGAGACCGCTGACAGTCTGCGTCCCACCCAGACGCGGGATATGGACCTTGCAAAAAGGATGGAGAGCGAAAGCTACGTTACTCCCCCGCTCATTGGCGCCTACGTGGAAGGCCGCGATGGCGTGTGCCGCTGGCCAGGTTGTAATCGTCCCGCAGAAAACTGCCAAAAGGACCACCGGATTGACCATGCACAGGGAGGAAAAACGGCGGGGAGCAACTTGGCATCACTCTGCCAGCATCACCACAACATCAAAACCGATGGTGGTGCCTTCTACATCATGGATCCGCATACTGGAGACATAGTATGGCTCTTTGACGATGGCCGCTGGGAATACGATGAGCCCCAAGGACCGCTAGCGCCCAAGAACAAGAACTGGGCGCTAACGGTAGGCCAAGCTATCGCCGCCCGGCGAGCTGCGGCGAAAGAAAGGAATGATAGCTAGACGGAACGGGCTCGTGAAATAATCTCCGAAAGATGAGCCAAGACGTAGTCAACATCCTCTTCCGAAGTAAGCCTGCCGAGAGTAAAACGCAGGGAACCGATTCCTTCCGCCTCACTTACGCCCATTGCCTCGAGGACATGAGACATGCGGTTTACGCCAGCGCTGCAAGCACTGCCGGTAGAGGCCTCGATCTGCAAGGAATCCAGCAGCATGATGAGGCTATCGCCATCAGCACCGGGAAATGAGACGTGCAGGTGGGACGGCAAGCACGGCTCGGCAGAGTTGACCACTACGTCGTCGATGGTGGCGAGAATTCCGTCGCGCAGCTTATTGCGGAGAGCAGCAATTCGCTCACCCTGGGAGGCGATTTCGGAGACGGATTCCTCCAACGCCGCAGCTAGACCGGAAGCGCCCGCCACGTCCACGGTGCCAGGGCGGATGCCCCGCTCTTGGCCACCGCCGTAGGCAATCGGCTGGGGCGCAGGACTGCGCTTGGCCAAAAGCAGACCAATGCCGCGGGGGCCGCCGAACTTGTGGGCGCTGGCGGCGAGGCTGGCGATCCCTAGATCAGAAAAATTGATGGGAACTTTGCCCACGGCCTGCACCGCATCCACGTGCACGGGTGTGCCTGTCGCATTCGCACGTGTGGCTATCTCTTCGATGGGCTGAATGGCGCCGGTCTCGTTGTTGGCCCACATGCAGGTAGCGACGTCGGCAAGCGTGTCTAGGGCCGACAGATCTGCAATGTGCCCGGAACGGTCGACGGGAAGGATATCGACAGCTGCTCCGGTTTTCTCCAGCTTAGAGACAGTATCGCGCACGGCCGGGTGCTCAATATCGGTAGAAATGATGCGGTTCGTTTGCCCAGCCGCGTAGAGGCCCTGAATGGCGATATTGTCCGCCTCGGTGCCAGAAGAGGTAAAGATGACTTCGATGGGCTCGCAGCCGAGGAGGGAAGCGACCTTTTCGCGGGCATCATCCAGTACGGACCGAGCCTTGCGGCCGGAACCATACTGCGCGCCGGAATTGAGGGAGCCGGCCGCCGCCACCCACGCGTCAATCGCGCTCTGGCGCATCGGCTGGGTAGCGGCATAGTCGAAGTAGTGCGGCATTACTGGCGCGCCTTCAGTTCCTCGGTCAGGGCCGGTGCGATTTCATGCAGGTCGCCCACGACGCCGAGATCAGCGATCTGGAAGAACGGCTCATCCTGGTCTTGGTTGACCACCACAATGGTGCCGGAAGTCTGCATACCGGAGGTGTGCTGGATAGCGCCAGAGATGCCCAAGCCGATGTAAAGGTCAGGCGAGACGGTAACACCGGTCTGGCCGATCTGATAGGCGGCGTCATAAAAGCCTTCATCGACGGCGTCGCGGGTGGCGCCGACTGCGGCCCCGAGGGCGTCGGCAAGCGGCTCGACGACGGCGCCGAACTCGTCGCCCACGCCACGGCCGCCGGCGACGACTGCCTTGGCCTCGGTAATTTCCGGTCGTGCGGACTTCTGTGCCGGAGTAAAGGAGGTTACCTTGACATCTTTGCCCGTGGCGGCCGGCAACGGCATCGGCGCCGGCTGCGCCTCCACCTGCTGTGGTGCAGCCTCAACCGCACCGGGTCGAAGGGTGTAGATCGGGCACTGGCCGGTAGCGGTAGAGGTGGTCTCATAGGAACCACCAAAAATGCTCATCTGGGCGGAGCCATCGGCGGCGATGCCACTAACATTGACCAGTGCGCCAGAGGCGAGGCGGGCGGCTAGGCGGCCGGCAATCTCGTTATTGGTCGGAGTCGCGGCCAGCACGATGGGCGCTGGGTTCGCAGCGCCAAGCGCATGCAGGGCATCAACCTCCGGGGTGAGGAAACGCTGTTCATAATCCTCGGCCGTTGCCTGAACCACCTGTGCGGCACCGAGGGCGGCAAGGTCGGCATCGAACTTATCGGCCTGCTTGCCGACGACCACCGCGGACACCGTACCTAATTCCCGCGCGGCCGTAATCAGCTCGCCGGTAACGGGAAGGAGGTTGTCCGCGTCGTGCTCAACTAGTACGTAAACGTGCGACATATCTACTCCTAAATCAAGTTCTTAGCGGACAGGAAGTCAGCGATCTTCTTCGCTGCGTCCTGTGGGTTAGGCTCCGAAATAACTTCGCCGGCGGTGCGCGGCGGGCGCTTCTCAGCGGCCACCACGGAGGTCGTCGGCGCGATGGCTTCGATGCCCAGGTCAGCCACGGTAAAGGTGGTGATTTCCGCCTTCTTAGCTGCCATCAGGCCCTTGAAGTTGGGAAATCGTGGCTTGTCGCTCTTATCGTTCACCGTAACGATCGCCGGCAGTGGTGCCTCGAGTTCCCAGGTGCCGCGCGCATCCTCGCGGGTGCCCTGCAGGGTGCCGTCAGCTAGCTCTACCTTGTGCAGGCCGGTAAGGGCCGGCAGCTGGCGGTATTCGGCGAGCAGACCGGCAAGCAGGCCGGTGGAGGCGTCGGAAGCTTCGGTGCCGGCGGTGATCAGCTGGACGTCGTCAAGCTTATTGAGCGCGGCATTGAGGGTCCACGCGGTCGATAGCGCGTCCGCTCCGGCCAGGGAATCATCGGAGACGAGCACGGCATCGTCGGCGCCCATGGCCAAAGCCTTGCGCAATGCCTCGTCGGCTTGGGCCGGCCCCATCGTCAGTGCTACGACTTTGTAGCCCGCATCGGGGTTATCGTCGCGCAGTCGCAGGGCTTGTTCCACGGAGTACTCATTAACCTCATCAATGACGTTATCCACGGAGGTGCGATCCAGGGTGTGGTCATCGTTCAAAGACTTGGTAGACCACGTATCCGGCACGTGTTTGACCAGAGCCACGATAGTTGGCATTGGGCACTCACCTTTCCGATATATTTATGTTGCGTAATTATCCTCGGACGATGATACTCGGGGTTGACACAGCAAGGCGATTCCCTGTGAGCCAATTCGCGTAATGATGACCGCAAAAGGCCTCGTCCCCTTCAGCTTCATCTTCTTCCGCAGCTGGTCAGGGTCCACTTCTACCCCGCGTACAAGGATTTCTAAGCTTCCTGCGTCATAGGATTTAAGTACGGATTTTAATCTCTTTAGGGGTACTTTTTCTATGAATGGAAATCCCGAAGTCCCCTCCGGAATCCTCTCTCCTGTCAGGTATGCGATGCGCGGATCGATTTGATGCAGCCCTTCCCTGGCCGCGTAGTGCTGGACCAATCCCGCTCGAACGATGGCCCCATCCGGGTCGATGAGGTAACTGCCAATGTCTCCCGCATCGGGTAGGTTGTCTGCGTGGTCGTCGAGAACATCCAGCTTGTTTCCTCGAATCATTACCGCTCTTCGGCCACGGCCAAGGCCTGGGGTATAAAGGCAGGCTTCTTTCACCCCGCCATCGACGCTCGCGACGGTGACGAGGCCGTCCCACTCGCTAAAATCAAGGCCAGGAGCGCACTTGATGGCCAGTTCCTTGTCGCGATGCTTATCGACGACCTCCGGGAGCGGTGGCACCAAATCCTCCGGCCGCGTGATTCGCCTGCCACCGGCGCGGCGGGCCGGGTCTGCAAGGAGAACATCGGCGGTGGTAGTAGTCGTCAGCGCATCCGCGCGGAAAATCTTGGCGGAAGAAAGGTTATGCCTGGCCATTCTTACCCGTGATTCATCCAGGTCTGAGCCGATGTAGTCGAGCGGAGAATTATAGCCTTCGGTGCCGATGGAACAGGTGACGTCGTGGACGCTGCGCACCCCCTGCTCGGCGAGGAATTTCGTCCGATACGCCGCTACTTCGATGGGGGTTGCTTGCTGGGCAGAGTCTGCGTCCATAAGCCAATCGTGCGGGAGCTTTCCGGAATTGCGGGCGGTTACCAGCTCCATGACCGCGCGGCCATACTCACCGAACTTAGCTTTGAGGATTTCGGTGTCTTTGAGCCGAGAAGCCTTGGTTAAGGTGAGGTCGAGGTGTGCTATTTCCTCTTGATGCTCGGCAAGGAAGTCGACTTCTGCGGGGGTATAACTCATATTCGGTCTAAAGGGGTGGTGGAAAAGAATTCGCGGTAACGGGGATCTTCGCGCGGATCCCCAATGACGGGGCGCAGGTCCGAAAAGGACGCATCCTCTAGGACCTCTTGTACGGAGGAATACTTGCTCAGCCTTTGCATCTGTGCCCACGTGGGGATGACAAGGCGCACCAGCCCGGCGCGCCAGCCGTCCAGGATGAGCTGCGGGGAGAACCATCCGGCATCGTCTGCTTCATCGGTATCCCCATCGGGTTCTTGGCCGGAGGGCAACACCCCAACGAAGAAGAAGGTGTCGAACCAATGGCTTTTCCCCTTTCCTACCCAACGCGCCCAGGGAAGGAGCATATCGGCGTCGACGCGCATTCCGTTATTGCTGAGGAATTCGGTAAAGGAAATGGTGTGGTTTTCGAGGAGCTTTCGCTCCTTGTGATAGCGCCGCGCATTGGAGACGATGCCGTCCTCGCGGATGGCGAGAAGGGTGCCTGCCTCTTCGAAGAGCTCGCGGGCAGCGGCGAAAACAAGGGCGTGGGCTTTGTACTTGGTCACGCCCATCCGGCGCGCCAAGGAGATGACAGACTTTCCGGCCCATAGCTCGCCCGAGTCCCAGGCACGCGGCGGAAAGTCGCGCGGGTCTACACCGCCACCCGGAAATACTGAATGCCCCGGGTAGTTGTGCATGGTGTGGACGCGCTCTTGTACCCACACTTCAAGACCATCAGCGCCGTCCCGCAGGAGCAGGACGGTTGCCGCCAGGCGCCCACCGTGGAAGCCGGTGGTATCGCTGGCGTCAATGGCATCGAGACGGTCATGAAAAGGATTGGTCATAGAGAAGCTCGGCGGGCGAAGTATCGCTGTCCAATGCGGTCCACCTGAATGGGCTGGTGGAAGGCGCGAGTCAGGTTTTCGGAGGTAAGGACGGAATTAATCAGTCCTTTTGCTACAACTTTACCCTCATCCAGCAGCATGGCGTGGGTGAAGCCATAGGGGATCTCCTCCACGTGGTGGGTGATCATGACAATCGCTGGGGCATCGGGATCCATAGCTAGATTGCCAAGGTATCCCACGAGGTCTTCGCGGCCTCCCAGGTCCATGCCTGCGGACGGCTCATCGAGGATGAGCAACTCCGGGTTAGACATGAGTGCGCGTGCGAGGACGACGCGCTTCTTTTCTCCCTCAGACAGGGTCCCCCAGGTGCGCTCTTTGAGGTGGGTGGCGCCAACCTGCGCCAAGATGTCATCCGCGCGGGAGAAATCCATGTCCTGGTATTCTTCCCGCCAGCGGCCCAGCACTGCGTAGCCAGCGGAGACAACTAGATCGTCCACTCGCTCAGTGTCCGGGATGCGCGATTGCACCGCCGCGGAAGAGATGCCGATAAGCGCGCGCAGATCGCGCATGTCGGTTTTGCCGATTTGCTCCCCCATCAAAAAGGCGGTGCCTTTCGAGGGGAACTCTTCGGCCGCGGCCATGCGCACCAGCGAGGTCTTGCCCGCGCCATTGGGGCCGATAATGACCCAGCGCTCATCGAGCTCTACTTGCCAGTCCACGGGTCCGACGAGGGTCTTGCCCCCGCGGCGCAGCTCGACGCCGCGAAAATCTACGAGCCAATCTTGATCAGTGGGAGTTACGTCGTTCACGCCTTCCATTGTGACTGATTTGTTCTTTGCCCGGTGAAATTGACACAGCTGCATTAGTCTTATGGACATGACTACTCGCCTTGGTATTGACGATGTCCGCCCGCTTATCTCTGCCGGTTCTGTAGCCTCCAAAGCCGTTGTAGGCGAGGTAATTCCTGTCACCGCCCTCGTCTGGCGCGAGGGCCACGACGCGGTCTCGGCAACCTTGTCCGCGTGGGCGGCACGGACCACGGCTACCTCCTCCGTCACCATGCAGGTTGATCCCGATGACCAGGATCGCGTACACGGCGTATTTACCCCGGGCACCCAAGGCACCTGGTACTTCCGCGTCGATGCCTGGTCCGATCCCATCGCCACGTGGAAGAACGCGGTAACCAAGAAGATGGCGGCCGGGCAATCCGCTGCTGAGCTGGCCAATGACCTGCAGCATGGCGCCGAGTTGTTTTCTCGCGCGGCTCTGCAAACCCCGTCGGATGTGGTGGAACCGCTCTTTGCGGCAGCTCGGGACTTGGAGGATGAGTCCTTGGACGTCGATAAGCGCGTGCAGGTAGCGCTCTCGGAGGAGGTAACAGGCATCCTGCACTCGCATCCCCTGCGCGACCTCCTAGTGGAGGGCGCAATCCACGAGGTATATGTGGAGCGTCCGGCCGCACTCTATAACTCGTGGTACGAGCTTTTTCCCCGCTCCACGGGAGGCTGGGATGAAGAGGGAAATCCAGTCCACGGCACGTTCGAAACCACTGCCAAGGCACTGGAGCGGGTGGCCGATATGGGCTTCGACACGGTGTACTTTCCGCCCATCCATCCCATCGGCGAGGTACACCGCAAGGGAAAGAATAATTCGGTCGTGGCCGAGCCCGGCGATGTGGGAAGCCCCTGGGCCATCCAGGACCACTCCACCACCCATCCGGATTTGGGCACGATGGAGGATTTCCAAAAGCTCGTCTCCCGCGCCCAGGAACTCGGCTTGGAGGTAGCACTCGATTTCGCGCTACAGGCGTCGCCCGACCATCCGTGGGCGAAGAGCCACCCAGAATTTTTCACCGTCCTTCCAGATGGCACCATTGCCTACGCCGAGAATCCGCCGAAGAAATATCAGGATATCTATCCACTTAACTTCGATAACGCTCCTGATGCCATCTACCACGAAATCTATGAAACCTTGATGATTTGGGTGGAAGCCGGAGTGAATACATTCCGCGTGGATAACCCGCACACCAAGCCGGCAAACTTTTGGGATTGGCTAATTACCCGCGTGCACGCCACCCATCCGGATGTCATCTTCTTGGCGGAGGCCTTTACCCGCGCGCCTCGCCTCTTCGGTCTAGCGAAGGCGGGCTTTTCCCAGTCCTATACCTACTTCACCTGGCAGACCTCTAAACATGAGCTCACCCAGTTTGGCCAGATGCACGTCGACCAGGCAGATATCTGCCGCCCCAACCTCTTTGTTAATACCCCGGATATCCTGCACGAGTCCCTGCAGACCGGTGGTCGTGCCATGTTCGCCATTCGCGCTGTCCTAGCCGCGACCATGTCGCCTCTATGGGGCGTGTACTCCGGCTTTGAACTCTACGAGCACACCCCGGTAGCCCCAGGTTCTGAGGAATATCTCGACTCTGAGAAGTACGAAATGCGCCCGCGCGATTTTGCGGCGGCGGCTGCGTCAGGAGATTCCCTTGAGTCCTATATCCGGCTGCTTAACCAGATCCGCCGCGATAATCCCGCTTTGCAGCAACTGCGCACCCTGCGGTTCCATGACACCGACAATGAAGCCATCATTGCCTATTCGAAGGCGGATCCAGCCTCCGGCAACGTAGTCCTCATTGTGGTCAACCTGGATCCGCGCAATGCACAAGAAGCCACCGTCACGGTAGATATGCAGGCTATCGGCCGCCACCCCGGCGAGTCCTATACCGTCCAAGACACGATTACCGGCTCTGCCTACCACTGGTCCGAGCGCAACTTTGTGCGCTTAGAGCCGCTTCGCGACGTCGCCCATGTCTTCGTCCTTCCCCCTGCCGACCACGACCTCCAGGAACAGCTCACCTGGCGCGTAGTTAGCGACTATCGCCCGTAAACATTCGCCCACCGGACCGCACTCGAACTAGGTACTCTGATTGTATGACTATCCCGGCCGCTGACCTCGCTCGCCTCAATGACTGCCGCCACCATGACCCGCACGGTTTCTACGGTTGGCACGAAGGTACTATCCGTACCCGCCAACCGGGTGCTACCGCGGTCCAGCTGCACACCCCCACGCAAACCCTCTCCATGGATTCGGTGGGCGATGACATCTGGGAGGCGGAAATTGGCGATAACTGCGATTACCGCCTAGAGATCACCTACCCCGAGGCCCCTACGCGCACCGTGGCAGACGGCTATCACTTCCTTCCCACGGTGGGCTCCCTGGATCTGCACCTAATTGGGGAAGGCCGCCACGAGCGCCTCTGGGATGTCCTCGGCGCCAACCTGCGTTCTTATGACACCGAAATGGGTACCGTGTCCGGCGTCTCCTTTGCCGTGTGGGCTCCTAATGCCCAGGGCGTTGCCGTAGTAGGCGATTTCTGTGGCTGGAATCCTACCCAGTACCCAATGCGTTCACTAGGCTCTACCGGTGTGTGGGAGGTCTTTGTTCCCGGTATCGGTGCTGGCGAGCACTATAAGTTTGCTATCTTTAGCCACGAGGGCCGCAAGGACAAGGCCGATCCCCTAGCCAAGCGCACCGCCTGCCCGCCGGAGACGGACTCGATCGTGGATTCCACCAGCTTCGCTTGGTCCGATTCTGCCTGGATGGACAAACGCACCGGCAACCTCGATGTCCCGATGAGCATCTATGAGGTCCACGTCGGCTCGTGGAAGGTCGGGGCGAATTATAACCGCCTTCGCGAGGAGCTCATCCCGTACCTCAAGGAACACGGTTTCACCCACGTCGAGCTCTTGCCCGTGGCCGAGCATCCCTTCGGCGGGTCTTGGGGATACCAAGTCTCTGGCTACTACTCGCCTTCTGCGCGTTGGGGCTCGCCGGATGAATTCCGTGAATTGGTCAACGCGCTGCACGAAAACGGCATCGGCGTCATCGTGGACTGGGTGCCGGCACACTTCCCCAAGGATGATTGGGCCCTTGGTCGCTTTGACGGCCAGGCTCTCTACGAACACCCCGATCCCCGCCGCGGCGAGCAGGCCGATTGGGGCACCTATGTCTTTGACTTCGGCCGCAACGAGGTCCGCAATTTCCTCGTGGCCAACGCCCTCTACTGGGCCGAAGAATTCCACATCGACGGCCTGCGAGTAGACGCCGTGGCTTCCATGCTCTACCTAGACTATTCCCGCGATGAGTGGCTGCCCAACCAATACGGCGGCCGCGAGAACCTAGAGGCCGTGCAATTCCTGCAGGAAACCAACGCCACCCTCAACCGCACGCATCCAGGCGTGCTCACTATTGCCGAGGAATCCACTTCCTGGCCGGGAGTTACCGCCCCTACCTCGGAAAACGGCCTGGGCTTTTCCCTGAAGTGGAATATGGGCTGGATGAATGACACCTTGGAGTACTTCAAGCACGAGCCCATTCACCGTTCCTATCACCATGGCGAGCTCACCTTCTCCATGGTCTATGCCTACTCCGAGCGTTACGTACTGCCGTTTAGCCACGACGAAGTAGTTCACGGCAAGGGCTCGCTGTGGGAGCGCATGCCTGGCGACGACTGGAATAAGGCCGCCGGACTCCGCGCCCTCTATGGCTACATGTTCTCCCACCCCGGCAAGAACCTGCTCTTCATGGGCCAGGAGTTTGGCCAGACTACCGAGTGGGCCGAGGGGCATTCCGTGGATTGGGGCAACCTCGACGGTTGGGGTAGCGAATGGCACCAGGGCATCAAGCGCCTCGTCCGGGATATCAACCTCGTCTACCGCGATACCCCAGCGCTGTGGAGCCAGGATTTCAACCAGGACGGCTTCCAATGGGTCAAGGCAGATGACTCGACCAATAACGTTCTGGGCTACGTCCGCTACGGCGCAGACGGCTCTGCTCTACTCGCCGTGTGCAACCTTTCTGGTTCTTCCATCCCCAACTATGGCCTCTGGGTTCCACAGGACGGCGAATGGCAGATGGTACTCAACACCGATGACGCCGTCTACGAAGGCGCTGGGAACCCACTTCCCCAGCACATTCACGTGGCGGAGAACTCCGCCACGCTTCACCTACCGGCTAACTCGGTGCAGTGGTACGTACTGGAGAAATAAAACGCCTATCGCTGCGCGCGTAGGAACTCCACCACGCGCGCTTCGATGTCATCGCGAAGCGCATCCATGCGCTCTTCGCCCTCCAAACCACGCAGTGAAGGATCCTCGATGTCCCACCGCTGCGCTGGCCCCTCATATTTCGCATCACCTACTACAATGACGTGGTCGACAGCGGCAGCCAGGTGAGGATCCACTAGAGCAGGGGTACCAGTCATTTCTGCGCCCACCTTCGCGAGGGAAGCTTTAGCTTCTTGATTGATGCCCTGCTGGGTGTGCTCCGGGGTAGTTTGCACCCCAGCCGAGTAAATATCCCAGTCAGGCGCATGCTTGGCGGCTAGTGCCGCAGCCATCTGCGACTTGCCGCGATTTGTATTACACAGGAAAAGCACTGAAGTCATGCTTCCCATCCTACCCAAGCTAGTACAGGGCACTCGCCAGCTTGGTGCGAGCTTCCATCACGCGCGGGTCATTGCCCTCAAAGAGCCCGAAGAGCTCCAGCAAGCGCTCGCGAACGCGTGCTTTCTCATCGCCGGCCGTTGTCTTCATCGTCTCGATGAGGCGCTCAAAGGCCTTTTCTGGGGCTCCGGCTACCACCTCGGCGTCGGCAGCCCGCAATTGCTTATCGACGTCCCCCTTGTCCCCTTCCGCGGCCGCAATCGGATCCTCGGTCTGGTTGGCGGGGTCGAGGCGCTTGAGCAAGACCGTGGTGTCGCGCGCCTGCTTGATCTGCACATTATCGGGCTCAGATTCCAAGATGGAGTTGTAGACGTTGAGAGCGCCATCAAAGTCGCCGGCGTTCAAGAAGCTTTCTGCTTCCTGGAGACGCGGATCCTCTTCTTCCTCCTGTGGCTGCTCCGATGCCTCACTGCCTTGCAGGCCCTTCAGCTGTGGGCCAACATTTTGCACCAAGGTGTCCACCCATTGCTTTAGGGCTTCTTTGGGTTGCGCGCCCTCAAAGTTCGTCAGTGGCTGGCCAGCGCCCAATGCCACCACGGTCGGCAGATTCTTCACACCAAAGGCCTGCGCAACCTGCGGAGTAGCATCCGCATCTACGTAAGCAACCAAGAAGCTCAAGTTTCCTTGCGCGGCCAAATCCGAAAGGTCAGTCTTCAACTGCTCCGACTGGGTAGAGCGAGCAGTACCGATGAGGACCACGACCGGAACTTCCGTAGACCGGCGAACCACATCTTGGTCAAAGTTGGCCTCGGTCACCGTGAAGAAGGGCTGGACGCCGCCCGTATTTGCCTGCGGCGATTCCTGCGCCTTTTGCCGGGCCTCGGCTCGCGCCTTGACCTGGCTGAGGTCGAGCGCTCCTCCGACATAAGCATTATTTGGTGAAGTCATCTAGTCCTCCTTTGCAAGGCGGCGGTTAACCGCATCTACCTTGTCCGTTAGCTGATTAGTTACGCCTTCGCGGATATCGGCCTTAACCACCAAAGAAGTGCGCGGGGAAACCGCGCGCACTGCATCGGTGGCCTTCTTAATCGTGTCAAAGACCTCGTCCCATTCACCTTCCAGCAAGGTGAACATGGCATTGGTCTCGTTAGGCAGGCCCGATTCGCGGACTACGCGCACGGCCTCGGACACGGCATCGGCCATTTCTTGGGAGTCATTATTGACTACCGCGGGGGCTACAGAAAATGCAACAATCATGCCCGCTAGTCTACCTACGCTCCCAGCAGTGGCGGTGCCAGTGCCGGCGATCGTCGCCCTGGCGGCCCACGTCCCGCGGCCAGGCGACGATGTGTGCCACCCCGGGCGGAATGTTCTGGTTACAGCCAGGGCACACGTAGTACTTCTGAGCGCGAGCAGAACCGATATGCCGCATGACATAGGGCTCGCCATGAGTCCAACTTGGCCCCTCGACCGTTTGCGAGCCTAGGAAGGTTGAGCCGTCCTTAGGCAGGGAGCGGATCTCTACGGGTTTGCGCCTATTTCGCCGCGGCATTAGAACAGTCGCAATTCATTCGACTCGAGCCCACGCAGCTCCTGATAATCCAGTACAACGCAACGAATGCCGCGGTCCTCAGCCAAGGTACGTGCCTGCGGCTTGATTTCCTGGGCGGCGAATACACCGGACACAGGGGCGAGAAGCTCATCGCGGTTAAGCAGCTCCAGGTACCGTGTCAGCTGCTCTACGCCATCGATGCCACCGCGGCGCTTAACCTCGATGGCAACGTTGTTATTGTTTTCATCCTTCGCCATAATATCCACGGGGCCGATGGCCGTAGGATATTCGCGGCGCACCAAGGTGTAGCGCTCGCCCAAGGTATCGATCTGGTCTGCCAAGAGCTCTTGTAGGTGAGCCTCGACGCCATCCTTGACTAAGCCTGGATCCTCGCCCATGTCGTAGGAAATTTCTTCATGAATCTCAGCAATGGTGATGCGCAACTGCTCGCCCTTGGGGTTTTCCACCAGCCACAAGATCTCGCCTGTGTCCTCACCGTCGAGGTCCTCAATCGCGGACTCCTTCAGGGTGCACGGGGGTGTCATCCAGTTGAGCGGCTTATAAGCGCGATCGTCGGCATGCACGGACACGGAACCGTCCGCTTTGACGATGAGCAGGCGGTCTGCCATCGGCAGGTGGGCATCCAAGCGGCCCACGTAATCTACTGAGCATCGGGCGATTACTAAACGCATGTTCTCTACCCTAGCGGGTGGGCCTATCGCTTGGATTGACGGGTAGCGCGCTCGCGCAGTTCCCGGAAGTCAAAGCGCTGCTGCCGCTTAGATGGGGCGGCCTCAACCCACGCCCCGAAGGCCATGATGCCATGGGCGTCGGACGCCAGCTCATATTCTTTTCCTTTGGCCCGAAAGCGAACGACTTCGGTGGCAGCGGACATAAAAGAAGCCTCGTCATCATCAAGCGGGCGGGTGCTCACTACTTCGATGTCGAGGCGGTTGATGCGCAGATCGCAGCGCGGAGAGACAGAACGGAGCTTGAAATACTCCACGAATTCTCCTTCATAACGCAGCGAACCATGGCGCCAAGAAAGGGAATTCTTGGCCGGAACTCGGCGCAGGAGGACGGAAGTACCGCGCGATCGCACGGTAAAAAAGCGAAGCGCAGCCAGAAAAATAACTAGCAGCAGGGCCACTCCAAGGGCCCACAGAAGCACTGCAACCACCGTTGAATTCATGGGCCTTTTCACGCCATCCTCGCTCTGTGGAGAAACTGATTCTTTGGATTGTAGCGCCTTGAAGGCCCCACACGCCAATAAGAAAAGGCAAAGAAAAAACGAAGAAGGCGCACCGGCTATAAACCGATGCGCCTTAAGAGAGCAGGAAGGGCGGCTATTGCTGCCCTCTCCTACCAATCCAAGGTTATTATGCCTTGGCGCGGCGAACTGCACGCTGTGCGGCCTCGCCACGGGACTTGGTGAGCTCGTGCTCAGAAGCGAAATCCTTCTGAGCCTTCTCCTCATCCACCTCATCAGACCAGATGGCCCAATCAGCGAGGACGGTGATCTTGTCCTGGGTAACGGAGAGGAAGCCACCCTGCACGGCGGCGACGCGGCGCTCGCCGTCCACTGGGTGGATGGTCACCACGCCATTATCGATCAGCTGACCGATCATTGGCTCGTGACCGGGAAGCACGCCGATCTCACCCTCGGTGGTCTCAGCCGTGACCATGGAGGCCTGTCCAGACCACAGCAGGCGCTCGACGGAAACCAATTCGGCGGTGATGTCAGCCATGTGCCTCTCCCTACTTCTCGTTCAACTTCTTGTATGCAGCCTCGACGTCGTCCAAGCCACCCAAGCCGTTGAAGGCCTGCTCTGGGTAGTGGTCAAACTCGCCATCGCAGATGCGCTCGAAGGCATCGATGGTCTCAGACAGCGGCACGTAGGAGCCCGGCAGGCCGGTGAACTTCTGTGCGACGAAGAAGTTCTGGCCCAAGAAGCGCTCGATACGGCGGGCACGCTGAACGGTGACCTTATCCTCCTCAGACAGCTCGTCCATACCAAGGATGGCGATGATGTCCTGGAGCTCCTTGTTCTTCTGCAGAATACCGATGACGCGCTGTGCAACCTCGTAGTGCTTCTCGCCAACGATACCCGGCTCGAGGATACGAGAGGTAGAGGTTAGCGGGTTCACTGCTGGGTAAATACCCTTGGAAGCAATAGCACGGTCCAGCTCGGTGGTGGCGTCCAAGTGAGCGAACGTCGTTGCCGGAGCCGGGTCGGTGTAGTCATCGGCAGGAACGTAAACGGCCTGCAGGGACGTAATGGAACGGCCCTTGGTCGAGGTAATGCGCTCCTGCAGAACACCCATCTCATCAGCCAGGGTTGGCTGGTAGCCCACGGCGGAAGGCATACGACCCAGCAGGGTCGAAACCTCGGAACCGGCCTGGGTGAAACGGAAGATGTTGTCGATGAACAGCAGCACGTCCTGGTTCTGCACATCGCGGAAGTACTCCGCCATGGTCAGGCCGGACAGAGCCACGCGCATACGGACTCCTGGCGGCTCATCCATCTGGCCGAAGACAAGTGCGGTATCTTGCAGCACGCCCATCTCTTCCATTTCCAGGAAGAGGTCAGTGCCCTCACGGGTGCGCTCGCCAACGCCGGCGAAGACGGAGGTACCGGAGAACTCACGGGCGATACGGGTAATCATCTCCTGAATGAGAACGGTCTTACCCACACCTGCGCCGCCGAAGAGGCCAATCTTGCCGCCCTTAACGTACGGGGTCAGCAGGTCAATGACCTTAATGCCGGTCTCCAGAATCTCGGTCTTACCCTCGAGCTGGTCGAACGCTGGCGGCTCGCGGTGGATGCCCCACTGCTCACCATCGCGGCCGAGACCCGGCTCGTCGAGGCAGTCACCGAGGGCGTTGAAGACGTGGCCCTTGACGACGTCGCCGACCGGCACGGAAATAGGCTTTCCGGAGTCGATGACCTCGGCACCGCGGACGAGGCCGTCGGTCGGTGCCATGGACACGGTACGGACAAGGTTGTCACCGAGGTGCTGAGCGACCTCGAGGGTGACGGTCTTTGCAACAGCTTCGAGCTTAATGTCGACGTGCAGTGCGTTGTACAGGGCCGGCAGTGCCTCACGTGGGAATTCCACGTCCACAACCGGACCGATGACGCGCACGACACGACCGGCGACTGCCGAAGACTGTGCATTCTGCTCTTGCAGAGCTGTAGTCATAATCTAGTCACTTTCTGCGCTGTCAGATAGCGCGCCAGCGCCACCGACGATCTCTGAAATTTCCTGGGTAATCTGTGCCTGACGGGCCTGGTTAGCCACGCGAGAGAGGTCCTCGACCATCTCGGTTGCGTTGTCAGTAGCAGACTTCATAGCTGTACGGCGTGCAGCGGACTCGGAAGCGGAAGCTTCCAAGAACATAGCAAACAGGATACGCGAGACGTACTGCGGAAGCAGCGCTTCCATCAGCGTCTCTGCGTCTGGCTCGAACTCGAATCCTGCGGCAACGTCGTCCGCAGATGCAGAGTCAGTCAGAGCGGATTCACCGAGGTGATACTCCTCATCCTGAATAACCGGCTGAACTGGCAACAGCTGCTGAGCACGCGCGGTCTGGGTCAGCATGGACTCAAACTCGGTGTAGACAACGTGTACCTGGTCAAAGCCACGTACACCGGCGCCCTCACCCTGCGCATGCAGGCCGTCGCGGCCCTTGGTAGTGCCATGGGAACCAGCAATAAAGCCATCAATCAAGTGACGGCGCACATCGTGGGTGGTCTCCCAGGTTGGATCCTGAGAGAAACCGCCCCAGCTGCCAACTACCTCGTCCTCGCGGAACTTGTAGTGGCCGATGCCCTTATTACCGGTAACGTAGCGAACTACCTCGTAGCCCTTGCTTTCCAGGAGAGCTTGCAGCTGTGCAGCCTTCTTGAAGACGTTGTTGTTATAGCCACCGCACATACCGCGGTCAGAAGTGACCACGAGGATGGCGGCGACGTTTCCGTCTTCACGCTCACGCAGCATGTCATGCTCCAATGTAGAGGCGGCAGCCAGCTTGTTCATCATGCTGGTCATCTCAGCCGCGTACGGCTGTGAGGCCTCTACCCTAGCCTGCGCCTTGGTAATGCGCGAGGTAGCAATGAGCTCCTGGGCCTTGGTGATCTTCTTAGTCGAATTAACGGACCGGATGCGGTCACGTAGTTCGCGAAGATTAGCCATCGTTTCTCCTCCCTTCTTTAATCTAGACGGTTAGTTGTGAGTTCTGAACTCTACTTAGCCGTCTTACGGGAGACGTTGAGCTCGGTGTTCTTAACGTCGCTTTCATCCAAAGGCTCTACCGGCGCCTCGGAGCCAAGGTTGTGGCCCTCGGAGGTGCGGAAGGTCGGCTGGAAGTCCTTAGCTGCCGCAACCAATGCGTCCTTGGACTCATCGGTCAGCGGCTTGCCGCCGGAAATCTGCTCAAAGACCTCTGGGGTATTGGCGTTGAGGTACTCGTGCACCTCGTCCTCGAAGCGGCGGACGTCTTCAACGGGAACGACGTCGAAGATGCCAGCCTCGGCGAGGTAGATGGACACCATCTGGTACTCCACCGGCTGCGGGGAGGACTCGGACTGCTTCAACAGCTCGACCAGACGGGAACCGCGCTCCAGCTGAGCCTTGGAAGCAGCATCCAGGTCAGATGCGAATGCCGCGAAGGCCTGCAGGTCACGGTAGGAAGCCAGGTCCAGACGCAGGTTACCTGCGACCTTCTTCATGCCCTTGGTCTGTGCAGCGCCACCGACACGGGAGACGGAAACACCGACGTTAATTGCCGGGCGAACGCCCTGGTTGAACAGGTCGGACTCCAAGAAGACCTGGCCGTCAGTAATGGAAATGACGTTGGTCGGAATGAAGGCACCGACGTCGTTTGCCTTGGTCTCGATGATCGGAAGGGCGGTCATGGAGCCAGCACCCATGTCGTCGGAAAGCTTTGCAGCACGCTCCAGCAGGCGGGAGTGCAGGTAGAACACATCGCCCGGGTATGCCTCGCGTCCCGGCGGACGGCGCAGCAGCAAGGAAATGGCACGGTAGGCCTCAGCCTGCTTGGTCAGATCATCGTAGATAACCAGGACGTGGTTACCCTGGTACATCCAGTGCTGACCCAGCGCTGCACCGGAGAACGGTGCCAGCCACTTGAAGCCGGCGGAATCGGAAGCCGGTGCGGCCACGATGGTGGTGTAATCCAGTGCGCCGTGCTCCTCAAGGGTGCGGCGCACGCCGGCGATGGTCGAGCCCTTCTGGCCGATAGCGACGTAGATGCAGCGTACCTGCTTGTCCTTGTCGCCGGACTCCCAGTTAGCCTTCTGGTTCAAAATGGTATCGATGCAGACCGCGGTCTTACCGGTCTTACGGTCACCGATGACCAGCTGGCGCTGGCCGCGGCCGATCGGGGTCATTGCGTCGATAGCCTTGATGCCGGTCTGCATTGGCTCTTCAACCGGCTGGCGCTGCAGCACGGACGGTGCCTGCAGCTCGAGGACACGCTCCTCTTCAGCGTTGATTGGGCCCATGCCGTCAATCGGCTGACCCAATGGGTTAATTACGCGGCCGAGGAATTCCTCGCCCACTGGGATGGAGAGAACCTCGCCGGTCCTCTTAACCTCGTCGCCCTCCTTGAGGGACTCGAAGTTACCCAGGACCACGACACCGATGGAGTTGGTGTCAAGGTTCTGTGCGACGCCAATAACGCCGCCTGGGAACTCGAGCAGCTCATTCGCCATAACGGATGGCAGGCCAGAAACCTGCGCAATACCGTCAGCTGCCGAAATGACCACGCCGACCTCCTCACGGGAGGCCTCCGCGGAGTAGCTCGAGGTGTAGTTCGCAATCGCACTACGGATCTCGTCGGAGGAGATCGTCAGCTCCGCCATGTTCTTCCTGCTCTCGGTAGTATCTTCCAGCACTTACTTAAATCGTTTCTGTCGTTTCGGCTACGCCATCTGGGCACGCAGGCGGGCAATCTTGCCTGCCGTGGAGCCATCAATGACTTCATCGCCGACGCGGATGCGCATGCCACCGAGGAGGCTGGTGTCAACCTCAGAGTGAATGGACATCGCACGACCATAAATTTTGCCCAGCTTCTCAGCGAGTACTGCTTGCTGGCCTTCGTTTAGTTCACCCGCTGCGGTAACGCGCGCAATGGTGCGGTCCTGCAGATCAGCTGCAGTATCGGCCAGTGCGGCTACGTCATCGATCGGGTTCTGCTCTGGGCGGGAGATGGCCTGAAGCACGAGGGCCTCAGTAAACATCGTGACCTTGCCGTAGAGCACGTTTGCCAGCAATCCGCGCTTGCGGGCGGAATCAGCAGTTCGGTCGGAAAGCAGCTGGGTGAGCTCGCCCTCACGGTCAAGGATCTGGGACAGGCGGAAGAGCTCGTCTTCTACCTGGCCCAGCTGACCCTGCGCCTCAGCACCGCGCAGCAGTGCGCGGCGGCCCAGGGACACCAAGCCCTTGACAAAGTCCTTCGGGGTGGACCACTGTGCGGCCGCAGCTTCCTGGATGATGCGCAATGCGCCATCGGAAATCTTGGAGCCGAACAGGGTTTCCGCCAGGGACTTACGTGCCTCGCTCGGGGCGGCGATATCGGTGAATGCGACTCGCAATTCGCGGTCTGCATCCAAGACATCGACAACCTCGAAGATATCCAGGCCCGCCTGTGCAGCGGTGGCGACATTGTTGTCGCCTGCCAGGATCTCATCCAAGCGGGTTTGCGAGGTTGCGAGTGCTTCGCGGCTAGCTGCCTTCATAGTTGCCTACTTTCCGGCCGGTGCCACAGAGTCGAGCTCGGACAAGAAGCCATCAATGGTGGAGGACTTCTTAGAGGCGTCGGAAAGCTCGCCGCCCAGAATCTTCTCCGCCAGGTTGATGGAGTTCTGGCCCATTTCGGAACGCAGCTCAGTAACAACCTGCGAGCGGGAGGCTTCCAGCTGCTTCTCGCCATTGGCGACGATGCGGCGGGATTCTTCTTCCGCGTTGGTCTTAGCCTCGGCCTCAATCTGCTTACCGCGCTCGCGCGCCTGCTCGCGGATCTCGGCTGCCTCTGCACGGGCATCAGCCAGCTGAGCATTGTACTTTTCCAGAGCAGCCTTAGCCTCGGCCTGCTGGGCCTTGGCACGCTTCAAGCCGCCCTCGATCCGGTCTTCACGCTCCTGCAGCATCTGGCTGTACTTCGGAAGAACGAACTTCGCGAAAATCAGCAAGATGATGGCGAACGGAATGATTGACCAGACTAAGTCGTACATCTTGGGCAGGAGGATGGAGTTGCCGCTCTCCCACGGCAGGTGCTCACTTCCTTCTGCTGCAAGGTAGTAAATGACGTTGTTCATGGGTCTCCGTTCTTAAAGTTCGATTTACTTGTGTAAAGCGTTCTTTAGAACAGGAAGCCTGCAACGAGGCCGATGAGGGCCAGTGCCTCAACGAAGGCGATACCCAAGAACATGGTGGTACGCAGCTGGCCGGCCATCTCAGGCTGGCGTGCCATGCCCTCAACGGTCTTGCCAACGAGGATGCCGATGCCCAGGCCCGGGCCGATGGTGGCCAGGCCGTAGCCGAGGGACTGAAGGCCGTCGAAGGAGGTGGTTGCTGCGTCCTGAGCCAGGATGATCTCGTTCATGTGAAAGTCGTTCCCTTTCAATGTATATCCCGCGGGAGTGTCCTGCGGGGCGGTGTTGGTTTGATTTTGGGGTATTTAGTTAACCGCGAGGTTCGCGTTGTTGTTAGTGCGAATCTGCATGCAACGACAATTCGATGTATACCGCCGTCAGCAGGGCAAAGATGTATGCCTGCAGGAAGATGACGATAAGCTCGTAAAGCGTGAACAGAACCGCTGCGACCAGGGTCAAGCCACCCACTGCGGTCCAGGCGTTGAACTGGAAGAAGAAGAAGTTCGTAGCCGAGTACAACAGGACCAAAATGAGGTGGCCAGCCAGGAAGTTCGCCATAAGACGAAGAGCCAAGGTGACTGGGCGCATAACAAACGTAGAGAAAGCCTCAATCGGCACGACAAGAATGTGCAAGGCCGGCGGCAGGTTAGGAATAACCACCGAGGACTTGATGAACTTGCCAAAGCCATAGCGCTTAGCGCCGGCGTAAATCATGGCGATATACGCGACAGCTGCCAAGACGATTGGCATACCGATACGGGCGTTCGGAGAAATGTTCAGGCCCGGCACAATAGTTGTGAAGTTCCAGAACAAAACTGCAAAGAAGATAGAGGCCAAAAGTGGAAGGAAGCGACGTCCTTCCTTCTTGCCCAAGATGTCTTCAGCGATCTGAACTCGCACGAAGTCAATCGCATGCTCGCCTACGTTTTGAATTCCTTTAGGAACCAGCTTGGGGTTCCTGAAGGCGACAACAAATAGGAGCACCAGCACGGCCGCCGTCAGAAGGCGAACGAGCATGATGCGATCCAAAGCGAACCAACCGTTGGCAAAATCGCTCAACCAGAGGTCAACGACTCCGCCATCATCGGTTACGTGCCCCGGGAAAAATTCTGGGTCCAGTTCGGGTGCGTGGAAGCTACCCTTCATGGCCAATGTTGTAACGCTCAGCGTTCTCTCCCGTGTTCGGGCCACACAGCTTGTCGAAGGCCGTGTGGTGCGATGGACGTCTCAAACTCTCTGCCTCACACACGGACTCCGTCGCACATCAGCGTGCGCAAGACAGGGATTCACCGCTGCGAAAGCCAGCTTTTGTGCTAGCCCGCGGTAACCCGAAGAAAAGCGTATCAGTTAGATCAAGAGTTTTCGCACGTGGGGGGCCACTAACGCCCCTAGTTTCACCGCTGCGGGCTCAATTCCGCCACAAATTCACAACAAAAAGGCCCCATTCTGCCTAAATCCTGCTACGTGGAGTTCATCACACTTGCCTATTTCCCCACCTTGACGGGGGTAACCACAACAGAAACGATTGCATGCACGCAAAGCAAAAGGGCCCACCACCTTTCCTTCCAGAAAAGCGATGGGCCCTGACAAAGGCCACTTCCCTGCTACGAGACGTACGTGACCCGCGAGGTGACGACGGCCCACACCTCCGTGCCCAAAGTGGCGAAAAGGGCCAGCATGACGGTCACGAATAGCGCCACGGTGTCATAAAAATCCATATCCCGAATTACGAGAAGCACCATGACCAAGACGATGACCTTGAGCAGCCAACCGCCCAGCACCACGGCCATGGTGTTGGCAGGAGTGGTATTGGCAGTCAGCAAGACCGACAAGGCGGTAAATAAGACGAAGCCGCCTCCGATAGCGGCACCGACCAGGACTCCCCAAATGCCGGGGAGACCACTGATACCGCCCCAAACGGCCAAGGAGACCACCGTGATAACCAGCAGGGCTAGGCCGCCCAGCTTGACCGCCCTTTGCATGGGACGGCGGTGGTCATCAAATTCCGAGGGTTGCGTAGTCGCTTCTGCTTCACTCACGGCTACACACCCTACCTCACGAGGGCTCGGATTCCTTCACCACGACGGCCTCTCGCGCGGCAGGCCCAATCTTTCCTTGGCGCAAAGGGACGAGGGTTGCCGCGAATGCCAAGAGCAAGGCAACGATGGTAACGCCAATAGCCACCGGCGCGGGCACGATGGAAAAGGACACCGCGCCGAAGGCCACGGCGGAGACCCACAGGTAAAGGACCAGCACAGTCCGGCGGTGGGTATGGCCGAGCGAGAGTAGGCGGTGATGGATGTGCGCCTTATCTGCAGAAAACGGCGAGCGCCCTTGAGACAGGCGGCGAATCACGGCCCAGACAAGGTCCAGGACTGGAATAAACACTGCTGCGACCACCACAATGATGGGCGACATCAAGGCGACAATGTCCACCGTGCCATAAAGCGACATGTTGATCTTGCCAGACGCGGAAGTCGAAGCCGCAGCGAGCAAAAGACCAATAAGCATCGAGCCTGAATCGCCCATGAAGATGCGAGACGGTTCGAAGTTATGCGGCAAGAATCCAGCGCACATTCCCACCAGGGCAGCACTGATGATGGCCGGTGGGTAGGCCGAGACTGCACCGCCTTGGTCGTGGAGAACCGTCAAAGAAAACACCAGAATTGCCCCGCCCGCAATCATGCCAAGGCCGGCCGCTAGGCCATCGAGGCCGTCAACAAAGTTGATGGCATTGATCAGCAAAACGGTAAAGAATGCGGTGAGCAGGGTGCTTTGCAATTGGTCGAGGACGACCGTGGTGCCGCCGCCAAAGGGGATGAAAAGCAGCGTCCAGGTAAGGCCCAGCCCACTCATCAAGGTGGCCGCAAAGAGCTGGCCAAAAAGCTTCACTATGGCACTCAGTTCCACCAAGTCATCAACCACTCCGACAAGGACTAGCGCCAGGGCCGCCCACAGCACCGCATTCATCTCCGGAGTGACGGGCATAAAGCCCCGAGTCAAGGCTGGAAGCTGGGCTGCGAGGAATATCGCCGCCACGAAGCCAGTAAACATGGCCACCCCACCCATGCGCGGGGTGGGCTGTGTGTGGGCGTCGCGCAGCCGAATCTCCGCCACGCGGCCGGTGCGCACCAAAAAGGAGCGCACCACACCGGTGGTGAGATACGTAAATGCTGCTGCGACGAGGATGACGAGGGCCAACTCGCGCAGCGGGACACCACTGCCGCTCACGCGAATTCCCCCTTAAGCCTGTGGGCGGGTACGCAGGGTCTGCGCGTCGACGCCGATAACCTCGCCGATTTCCTCGGCCGAGAGCGCTCCTTCGCGCAGCAGGTACGGGCACTCACCGGAGAGATCAATGATGGTCGACGGCTTGCCGACGGCCGTCTCTCCCCCATCCAAGTAAACCGTCACGGCTTTACCAAGCTGCTGCTTGGCCATAAGCGCCGTGGTCGGCGGCTGGTGGCCAGAAATATTGGCGGAGGACACTGCCATGGGGCCAACCTCGCGCAGCAACTCGATGGCAATGGGATGCAACGGCATGCGCAGCATCACGGTGCCGCGGGTATCGCCGAGGTTCCACGGCAGGGACGGCGCTTGCGGAACGACGATGGACAGGCCACCAGGCCAGAAGGCCTCCACCAAGTCACGCGCGGTATCGGTATAGGAAGCAACCAGACCGCGAACGGTATCCCAGGAACCCACCAATACCGGCACCGGCATATCCGGGCCGCGTTGCTTGGTGGCCAAGAGGTTGGCTACGGCATCATTATCAAAGGCATCGCAGCCGAGGCCATAGAGCGTATCGGTGGGCATGACCACGAGGCGACCGGATTGCGCAGCCTTGACCGCAATGTTCATGCCCTCTTCGCGCTCGGCATCATCGGCGCAGTTAAAAATCTTTCCTTGCATATTCTTTTCCCCTTCTTGCCCTCAATGGTGTCTTAGTCTACTCCGCGCACCGCAGTGACAAAGCGGGGCGTTCCTGTCAGGTCTTGCAGCGGGGCGATCTGTTCAAAGCCGCCGTGTCGGGCCAACGCGGCTTGTACGGCCTCGCTCGTGGAATCGTCGTGTTCGATTGCTAGCTTGCCGCCCGGGCGCACAAGGCGCGCAATGGTCGGGATAAGGCCGGTAATGACCCCCATCCCATCCGCTCCGGCAAAAACCGCGTTATGCGGGTCATGATAGACCTCGGGATCAAGATCCGGGGTCTCCGGCACGTAGGGCGGGTTGGTCACGAGCAGGTCCACGGTCCCATTCCAGTCCGCCAAGGTGTCCTCGGCCGTGGCATCGGCCTGGATGACCTCTACCCCGGTGTTACGGGTGTTGGCTTGGGTGTAGGCCAAGGCGGCGTCGGCAAGCTCCACTGCCTTCACCTGCGCGTCAGGCAGATAGTGGTGTAGGTAGAGCGCCAACGCGCCCGTGCCGGTGCACAGATCTACCAGCCGCGGGCCGTCCGCATTGCGCACCGCCCAGTCCGCCATAACCTCGGTTTCCGGCCGCGGGATAAACACGCCCGGGCCCACCTTGAGCTCCAGCGGGCCGAACCAGGCGCTACCTAGTACGTACTGCAAAGGCTCGCGGGCCTCCCGGCGGCGCAGCAGTGCATCAAAGGCCACGCCGAAGCCGGGCATAGGAGACTGATCGAGCGGGATATCCATGTGTCCGCAGTGGATGAGGTGCGCGGCCATGATGCGTGCATCCCATTCAGGGCTGGCCACCCCGGCAGCACGAAGGCGCTGCACCCCGCGGCGCAGCGCCTGTCCATACGTGTTATCCACGCTGGTTTACCCCTCGGCCTCGAGGCGCTCAGCGCGCTCTTGGTCCTGCAGGGCCTTAATAAGGTCATTCATGTCACCGTTCAACACGGAGTCCAGGTTATTGGCCTTGTAACCAATGCGGTGATCCGTGATGCGGTTTTCCGGCCAGTTATAGGTGCGGATACGCTCGGAACGGTCCATGGTGCGCACCTGGGATGCGCGCTGCTCGCCGGCCTCAGCCTCGCGGGCCTCGCGCTCCATTTGATCCAGACGGGCCTGCAGAACCTGCAGCGCACGCGCCTTATTCTGGATCTGGGAACGCTCCTTCTGACAGGTCACGATGAGCCCGGTGGGCAGGTGGGTAATACGCACCGCGGAGTCGGTGGTGTTCACGCCCTGACCGCCCTTGCCGGAAGAACGGTAGACGTCGACGCGAATATCCTTGTCATCGATATTGACGGACTCGACCTCTTCCGGCTCCGGGTAGACCAGCACGCCGGCGGCAGAGGTCTGAATGCGACCCTGGGACTCAGTGACCGGAACGCGCTGCACGCGGTGCACGCCGCCCTCAAACTTGAATACGGACCATGCACCATCGCGCGACGGGGACTTGGAGCGGAAGGAAATGGTCATATCCTTCACGCCGCCTAGATCGGACTCATTGAGGCCCAAGACCTCCCAGTTAAAGCCCGTCTTATCCGCATAGCGCTCATACATGCGGGCCAAGTCGCCGGCAAAGAGGGCTGCCTCTTCGCCGCCCGCGCCGGCCTTGATTTCCATAATGATGTCCTCGGAATCCTGCTCATCGCGCGGCGCGAGCAGGTCAGCGAGCTTTTCTTCCAAGTTCTCCACGGACTTTTCTAGGCGGTCCGCTTCCTCCTGAAAGTCATGGTCCTCATAAGCCATCTCCTTGGCATCGGCGAGATCCTCGCGCGCCTGAGTGAGCTCATCATTGACCATGATGATGGGGCGCAGCTCCGCGTAGCGCTTGGAGAGCTTGCGGAATTGCTTCTGGTCGCCGGCTACCTCCGGATCGGCCATCTGCATCTCAATGCCCTGGTACTCGGACACGATGTCATCAACGAGGGAAACCTGATTAGACATAATCTTCTTCATCCTTATCCGCAGCCATCGGGGCCGAGGAGGCCACCTGCATCAAGAACTCGCCATTGGAGCGGGTCTTCTTCAGCTGCTTAATGAGCAGGTCAATGGCCTGGTGGGAATCCAGGGCGGAGAGGATGCGACGCAGCTTGGTCATGATGCGTGCCTCCTCTGGAACGAGCAGCAGCTCGTCCTTACGGGTGCCGGACGGGTTGACATCCACGGCCGGGAAGACGCGGCGCTCAGAGATGCCACGATCCAGCTTCAGCTCGGCGTTGCCCGTGCCCTTGAATTCCTCGAAGATGACTGTATCGCCGGTAGAGCCGGTCTCCACCATGGCGGTGGCGATAATCGTCAGCGAACCGCCCTCTTCGATATTGCGGGCGGCACCCAGGAAGCGCTTTGGTGGGTAGAGCGCATTGGAGTCCACACCGCCGGAGAGAATGCGGCCAGAAGCCGGGGAAGAATTGTTATAAGCGCGGCCCAGGCGGGTAATGGAATCCAGCAGGACCACGACGTCCTTGCCCTGCTCCACCAGGCGCTTGGCGCGCTCGATAGCCAGCTCCGCTACGGAGGTGTGCTCTGATGGCGGACGGTCAAAGGTAGAGGCAATAACCTCACCGTTGACGGAACGCTGCATGTCCGTAACTTCCTCAGGGCGCTCGTCTACGAGGACGACCATGAGGTAGCACTCCGGGTTATTGGTAGAAATCGCGTTGGCGATATTCTGCAGAATCGTCGTCTTACCGGCCTTTGGCGGGGAGACAATCAGCGCGCGCTGGCCCTTACCAATCGGCATGATGAGGTCAATGACGCGGGTGGTGAGGATCTTCGGATCCGTTTCCAAACGCAAGCGCTTATTCGGGTACAGCGGGGTGAGCTTATTAAAGTGCGGGCGCTGCTTTGCGCCTTCCGGATCGATGCCGTTGACGGTATCGACCTGCACCAGCTGGTTGTACTTGCGGCGGTTGCGGCCATTGCCGTGCGTGTGCGTCGGGCCGGAGACCTTGACCTGGCCGGTGATGGCGTCACCAGAGCGCAGGCCCAGGCGGCGGACGATGCCGTTGTTTACGAAGACGTCGGAAGCCGCGGCGCGGTAGCCCGTGGTGCGCAGGAAGGCGACATTATTGTCTACGACATCCAAGATGCCGCCGACGGCCTGCAGCTCATCGCCCTCGCGGACCTGCAAATCGTTGCCGCCGTTATTGTCATTGTTATTTCCGCGGCCGCGGCGGTTGCGACGGTTGCGGCGCCCACGGCGGTTGCCGCGCTCGTGGTTATTGTTGTCCTCGTGGCGGTTGCCGCGCTGCTTATTATCGCCGCGGTCATTCTTCTCGCCCTGACTATCGGAGCCGTCCTGGGAGTTAGTGTCGCGGTTGTCCTTAGTGCCGCCCTGCTCCTCGTTGCGGTTGCGCTCCTCGCGCTCTTGCCGTTCTTGGCGCTCCTGACGCTCTTGGCGGCGGGCGCGGTTGCGGCGAGCGCGGCGGGCCTGGGAGCGCGACTCATAGCGCTGCTCCTCGCCAGAGCTCTGCTGGCGGTTATCCTGCTTCTCGCCGGATTCTTCCTGCTTTTCCGCCTTCTTCGGCGCATCATCCTGCGCCTTAGTGCGTGGTTTATCTACCTTTTCAGGCTTCTCTGCCTTCTCCGCCTTTTCTACCCGAGCGGCTCTTTCCACCTTGGCCTTGGCCTTTGGCGGAACTTTACCAGTCTTGATGGCGGTGATGAGATCCCCCTTGCGCAGGGCAGAGACACCACGTAGGCCGCGCTCTGCGGCCATTTTGCGCAATTCCGGCAGCTTCAGGGATGCAAGATCCTGTGCTGCGGTGTTGTCCGTTTCGCTCACGGATATCCTTTCGTTGCTTGACCAGGTCCGATTATGCGGGAGCCGCCGCAGCCTATGCTCGCGGCGTTGCACTGGAAGCCAATGTGTATTTTTCTAGGACTTCTCGCCCTCGTGCCAAGGCGCATGCGCGTCCTGCCGGGCAATAAGTATGAGGCCTCTTCCGTGTCCTCGAGGAGACTTCGCACAACGAGTGCGCGAACCGGAAGAAATCAAGAAACGACTGCGGGCAAACTACTTCTCTGGGCCCGAATGCATAGGAAAGGGGAGCTAAACTTTCCGGTTTCCTACCAGTCGCGAACAAGTATAACGCATAGGGCGCAACGCCCGCACCATGACACCGCTACAGTAGAGGCATGCTTTCCACGATGATGGATATCCCCCTCTCCCTGACCCGCATTTTGGAATACGGTGCCTCGGTTCACGGGGACACCACGGTTACCACCTGGCACGGTGAGGGCACCGGCTCGGAATTCGATCCGGCCGAGGAAGTTACCTTCCGCGATATCGCTGCCCGCGCCGCCGCGTTCGCCCACGCCATTCACGATGAATTGGGTATCACCAGCGATGAGCGCGTGGGCAGCTTTATGTGGAATTGCGCCGAGCATTTGGAGGTAATGTTCGGCACCGCCTGCAAGGGCGCAATTTTTGCCCCGCTGAATAAACAGCTGATGAATGACCAGATTCGCCACATTATTAACCATGCGGAAATCTCCGCCATCGTGTGCGATCCCCGCCTGGCGCAGCAACTGGGCAAGGTGCTCGTGGGCACCGACTCGGTGGGAAGCGTCATCATCACCGGCGCCCAACCAGCGCAGCAGTTTGCCCACCTTTTCCCCCGCGGGGTTGAGGTGTATTCCTATGAGGCTCTTATCGACGGCCGCTCTACCGTCTATGACTGGCCCGAACTAGATGAGCGCACGGCCGCGGCGCTGTGCTATTCCACGGGCACCACGGGCGCTCCCAAGGGAGTGCTGTATTCGCACCGGTCCCTGTACCTAGAGGCCATGCAGCTGCGTTCCTCGGACTCGCTGTGCATTACCCACGGCGAGACCTTCCTGTGCTGCATTCCTATCTGCCACGTGCTCAGCTGGGGCGTTCCCTTCACCTGTTTCATGACGGGCACCCCGCTGGTGCTTCCCGACGCCGACGTGTCCGCCCCCACCCTTGCCAAAGCCATCGCCGCTACCTCTCCGCGCGTGGCACACGGCGTGCCCACCATCTGGATTCAGCTCTTTGTCCACTACATGCACCATCCACCAGAGCGCATGACGCTCACCGAGATCTACGCCGGCGGCTCCCCCGTTCCGCCGACGCTTATCAAGATGTGGGAGGAGCGCTACGGCGTCGATGTGGTCCACGTGTGGGGCATGGTAGAAACCTCCACCGTAGGCAGCGTTGCCCGCCCGCCCCAGGGCGCCTCCGGCGATACCCGCTGGGCCTACCGCGTATCCCAAGGCCGCATCCCCGCCTCACTGGAATACCGCGTGGTCAACGACGGGCAAGTCGTCGCTCGCACCGACCGCAATGCCGGCGAGCTGCAGGTGCGCGGCAACCTGGTCACCGGTTCCTACTACCACTCGCCCACCGCTGAGCCGGGCGAAATCGCCTCCGAATTCCGCGGCAAGCAAGTCGAGGCCGCGGAGGATAAGTTCACCGCCGATGGCTGGCTGCGCACTGGCGACGTCGGCTCTGTGACCAAGGATGGCTTCCTTACCGTGGAGGACCGCGCCCGCGATGTCATTCGCTCCGGCGGCGAATGGATCTATTCCGTACAGCTAGAAAACCTCATCATGTCTGACGAGCTTGTCGTGGAGGCCGCCGTGATTGGCTACCCCGATAAGCAATGGGTCGAGCGCCCACTCGCCGTCACAGTATTGGCCGAGGGCGCCTCGCCCACCATCGAGACCGCAGAGCGCCTACGCGCCAGCATGCGCAAGGAACTGCCGAGCTGGATGCTGCCGGAGTATTGGACCTTTGTGAAGTCCATCGATAAGACCTCCGTGGGTAAGTTCGATAAGAAAGATCTGCGCGCCCACCTGGCAGAGGGCGAGTACAACATCATCCGGCTCAAGGGCCCAGGCGAATCCCAGCGCCTCGATGCCACCAACGCCGCCGATTTAAGCCGGGAAAACTAGGAATAAATTCGCGTCAGTCGCCGTTGCAGCTTGGTGTACCTCGTCCCCTCTCTTAGACTGGCACCAATGACCTCTTCCTCCCAGCAGCCCGTGGTTTCCCTGCCCCTGCCTACCGTAGGCCGAGCGAAACCGCCGGCGGATCTGCCCGCACCGGCCGCTGATGGCACGCGCGCATTGCTGGATCGCTATGGACGCCAAGCCCGCGACCTGCGCATCTCGCTCACGGATCGCTGCAACCTGCGCTGCACCTATTGCATGCCGGCCGAAGGCTTGGAGTGGATGCCCACTGAGCAAACCTTGAGCGATGAGGAAACCATCCGGCTAATCCGGATAGGCGTCGGCAAGCTGGGCATCCGCCAAGTGCGCTTTACCGGCGGCGAGCCCCTGCTGCGCAAGTCGCTGGAGAACATTGTTGCCGCGACCAAACAGATACGCACCGACCAGGGCCGCTCCCCATCCACCGCGCTGACCACCAACGGGCTTGGCTTGGAAAAGCGCGCCGGTGCCCTCGCCGCGGCCGGGCTCGACCGCATCAATATCTCGCTCGACACCATCGACCGCGAGCGCTACGCCGCACTCACCCGCCGTGACCGGCTCGACCACGTATTGCAGGCCATCGCCGCCGCGGATGCCGCGGGCCTGCATCCCATCAAGATCAACGCCGTGGTCATGCCCGGGGTCAACGAAGAAGACATCGTTCCGCTGGCGGACTATGCCGTCCACCACGGCGCCCAGCTCCGTTTCATCGAGCAGATGCCGCTTGGCCCCCGCGAGCAGTGGCGCCGCGAAGACATGGTGACGGCCGAAGACATCCTCACCCGCCTGCGCACCCACTTTTCCATGGCCCCGGCACGCGAACCGCGCGGCTCCGCCCCCGCCGCCCTGTGGGAGGTTAGCGCTCCGGATGGCACGCGCGGCACGCTAGGCATTATCGCCTCGGTCACCCACCCCTTCTGCGGCGATTGCGACCGCACCCGCCTTACTACCGACGGCGCCATTCGCAATTGCCTCTTTGGCAATTCCGAAACCCCACTGCGAGACCTGCTGCGCTCCGGCGCGAGCGATGAGGACATCATGGAGGCTTGGGCCGGGGAAATGTGGACCAAAAAGCCCGGTCATGGCATTGATGACGAGGGCTTCCTCCAACCAGACCGTCCGATGTCCGCCATCGGCGGCTAACCTGAGTCTTATGTCCACGCCCCGCAGCATCTCCGCGCACCTCGACGCCGTACTCGCGCTGGCTTCCACGCCACCGGCCGAGTCCGCGCCCGTCGATGCCTCCCTCATCGGCCGCGTCCTCGCTGCCGACGCCACCGCGCGCTTCCCCGTGCCGCCCCACGCTAATTCGGCGATGGATGGCTTCCTCGTCCATGCCGCGGATCTTTCCTCCTCCGCACCATGGACCCTCCCCGTCGCCGGCGATGTACCGGCCGGCGCGGCTCCCATCGCCGTGCCCGCCGGCCAGGCAGTGCGCATCATGACCGGTGCCCCCGTGGCCGATACCGCAGGAATGCTCGTCGTTCCCGTAGAAAACACCACCACCCCGGCCGGCCCGGTAGCACTTCCGGACGAGGTCACCATCACCGAGGCCCCCACCAAATCGCATATCCGCCCCGCCGGCGAGGACATCCAGCCCGGCGCGCCAGTCGCCACCGCCGGCACGCTTATCGATGCCGCCGTCATCGCCGCCCTCACCTCCGCCGGCGTATATACCGTTACGGCCTACCGCCGCCCGCGCATCGCGGTTATCTCCTCCGGCGAAGAACTCGTCTCTTCCCCAACGCGGCTCGCCCCCGGCCAACTACCGGATTCCAATGGCCCGATGCTCGCTGCCCTTGCAGGTGCAGACGCACACGTCCACGTGGGCGATGCCCCTGCGGACCTCGCCTCTGCGCTCGATGAGCTTGCCTCCTCCCACGACCTCATCATCACCTCAGGTGGCGTATCAGCCGGCGCCTTCGACGTCGTGCACACCGTGTTGGGAGGCACGGATTCCGCGTGGTTCGGACACGTCGACCAGCGCCCAGGTGCCCCGCAGGGCTACTCCCTGTGGAATGACACCTCGGTGCTGTGCCTGCCCGGAAACCCTGTGGCAGCCTTCGTTGATTTCCAGCTCTATGCCCGGCCCCTTATCGCCGCGCTGTCCGGACACCCCGCGCCACGCCAGCGGGTCAACCTGCGCGCCCGAGTGGAATCTCCCCTTCCCGCCTCCCGCGGCCGGCCGACCATTGTTCCCGTCACCGTAGACTTTCAAGAAGCGCCCGCCATCACCTCGCACCTGCCCCACGGCAGCCACAGGGTCGTGTCGCTGGCCGGCACCAATGGCTTTTGCCTCATTGACTCCGAGCCGCCGGCCATGGGCGAGGACATCACCGTTTATCTGTATTAAGGAGCAACCATGGAATTTACCCACCTGAACTCTGACGGCGCCGCCTACATGGTCGACGTCACCGAGAAGCAGCCCACGGTGCGCACCGCCACCGCTGAGGGAGAGGTCGCCTGTTCCCCCGAGGTCATGGCCGCTTTGCGCGATGGCACCGTACCCAAGGGCGATGTCTTCGCGGTAGCCCGCATTGCTGGAATCTCGGCCGCCAAGAAGGTCCCCGAGCTGCTTCCACTGGCACATACCATCGGCGTACACGGCTGCGCAGTGGAGCTCACGCTTGCCGACGACCACGTGTCCATCTCCGCCACCGTCCGCACCGCCGACCGCACCGGCGTGGAAATGGAGGCGCTGACGGCCGTGAACGTATCCGCGCTCGCCATCATTGACATGGTCAAGGGCGTGGACCGCTCCGCGTATATCCGCCGCTGCGGAATCGTGGCGAAATCCGGCGGCCGCTCCGGGGACTGGTCCCGCACCCTCCCGGAGTCCTAATGCTCGGCGCGGTCATCCTCGCCGGCGGCCATGGCAGGCGCATGGGCGGCGCCGATAAGGCCTCCCTTTTTGTCCACGGCACGCGCTTTATCGACCGCCTGCTCGCCCAGCTTCCCTACGGCACGCCGACCGTGGCC
The DNA here is from genome assembly GCF_022347385.1 of Corynebacterium tuberculostearicum. Classification (GTDB taxonomy): domain Bacteria; phylum Actinomycetota; class Actinomycetes; order Mycobacteriales; family Mycobacteriaceae; genus Corynebacterium; species Corynebacterium tuberculostearicum_M. Next base: position 142,325 of record NZ_JAKRDT010000003.1, on the reverse strand, counting down.
GTCTCCCCGCATCGCCTCGGCCTGCCCCAGGTGTGCGAAACCCCGCTCTACGGTGGCCCCGTCACCGGCATCGCGGCCGGCGCCCAGGCGCTATCCCACTGCTCCGAACTCGCCCTTTTCGCCGTGGATGCCCCCGATTCGCCGCTACTGCTTCCCCGTCTGCGCTCGGCCCTCGCCTCCTCCTCGGCCGATGCCGTACTCACCCGCGCCGCCGACGGCTACCTCCAGCCGCTGTGTTCCCTCTGGCGCGCTCCCGCGCTCCACGCTCAGCTCGAGTCCCTTCCCACGACTCGGAACGTCTCCGTCCGCCGCCTCATGCGTGGTGCCAACTTCATCGAGATTCCCGGCACCGGTGCCGAACGCGACTACGACACCTGTTCGGAGCTGCGCGAGGTTCCTGCGTTTCCTCCCCACACCGCCCTTCGCGCTCACCGGCAGCCGCTGATCTAGCCGAGCTCCTCCGCCCGTGAGCGCCAAAGGGATAAGTAGCCGCCTCCCCTCCCTTCGCGCTCACTGGGAGCCGCAGCAAGCGCGAAATCGCCGCCTCCGTGAGCGCGAGGGGTGGACGAATACACAAACCCGCCCTTCGCGCTCACGGTGGGCATCAAATGTGACCACGAACGGTCGCTGGTGAGCGCGAAGGGCGGGAGGAGCGGGGGCCGAACCGCTGGAGGGCTACTCGGTAACGATGAACTTGCCGTGCTGTCCCTTCTCGGCGTTAGTCATGATGTGATTGACAAAGGAATAGGTACCGGGCTCATTGAAGGTCATCTCGACGAATCCGCCTTGCGCCGGGAGGAGGTCCAGGGCTTGCGAACCGGTCGCGTCCTCATTCTTGATGAGGTAAGTGCCTTCCTTGTAGGCGGTATCGAATTGCTCGCCCACAACGTGGAAGCTCAACGGCTGGTCGGGACCTAGGTTGGTCAGCCACAGGCGGACGGTATCGCCTACCTTGGCCTTGATAGGCTCTGCGTCATACTGGCCCGGGTAGTAATTGAAGGCCATGAGGTCGAAGCGGCCGTCGGCAACGCGCTGGGCGTCGGCGCCGGTGGATTCCTCGCCCAGGAAGACGTCAGTGGCCATGAAGTTGTACTCCGCGTCCACGGGCTTGAGGTCCGGCGGATCGATGATGACGTTGCCGGCCATGCCGTTAGCGATGTGTAGGGACATGGGCATCGTGGAGCAGTGATACATCCAGATGCCGGAGCGGTTCGCGGTGAACTTGTAGGTCAATTCCTCGCCCGGCTGGATGGATTTCATGGTCTTATCTGGGTTGACCTCGCCGGCATGGAAATCAATGGAGTGGGCCATGGAGCCCTCGTTCTTGATGGTGATTTCGAACTTATCGCCCACCTTGCCACGCAGGGTGGGACCCGGGGCTTGGCCGTTGAAGAGCCAGCGCATCTGCTTGATGCCGGGGGCAACCTCCACGACTTCCTCGGTCATCGTCCAGGTCTCTTTGTGCGTCTTCGTCTCAGCGGCCGGCTGCAAGGTGGCGTCGAAGGCAGAAAAGTCGTCGCGCTGTGCGCCGAGTTCGGCGGCGGTTGGCACGTTGACGTGCGGGTTGCTAGCTGAGGACACCGCATGGTCATGTCCTGCAGCGGCGCCGTCTCCCACGTTGACTTTGAAGGTCATGCCCTGCATCTTGTGGCCGGCGATGGTGCAGTAGCCTTCCACGGAGGAGTCGATGACTCCGGCATCGAGTTGGACGGTCTCGCCGGGGTCAACGCGGCCGGTCTCGGCGTCGCCAATCTTGAGGTCGTGGACTTGGTCGCCGGAGTTGGTGAAGTTGACCACCAGGTGGGTGCCGGGCTCGATATCGATGGACGAGGGGGTAAAGGCCATGCCGTCTACGCCCACGTCGATGGTCTGCGTTTCGCCGGAGGATACCGGTGCCGCGGACTCCGTGCCCTTGCCGGTGGAATTGACCACCGCGAGCGCGATGACCGCTGCCAGCGCGATGCCGATGAGCAGCCACGAGGCCCAGGAGGAATCCTTCGGCGCGGGTTTGTCCGCAGGTTGTGAGGAAGAAACGCTCAGCATTTAGTTCTCCAGTCTTTTCTTAAGGTAGATGGCTCGGCCGACGGCGATAACGTTGGCGGCAAGGCCTATCCCCATCATGATAAGCCCGGCCACGGTAGCGCCTAGCAATGTCAGCAGTCCGCCCAGGTTGATAAGCAGCAGGCGGGCGTAGCCGGTGCGCTCGGTGGTATCAGGGCGTGCGCCGGTAAGGATGGGCAGCAAGTGGTGAAGGACACCAGTGACCAACTGCAAGAGGCCGGCACCGAGGAAGGCGGGCAGCAGAATCAGGGTAATGGTGCGCGGGTAGGCGCCCACCGCTGCGGAAATGGCGTCACCGGCACATAGCGTCAACATCCACAGCAGTCCGGCGATAACAGCCACGGTGGCGGTGGTCAGCCGCGGCGAGCGCCCCATAACGGTGGCAAGCACCGGCTGGATGATGAGTACCGCCGCCAGGACCACGAGCAGTTGAGCCACGCCTGCGGCGCGGGTAAGGCCCACCGCGTACAGCGCCATCGCCAAGGCCAGGCCAACACAGTGCACGATGAGCGCGCGAGTACACCGCGCGCGAGCGGTGGGCGAAATCGCGGTGGCCGATAGCGTGGGGAGCAACGTGACCACCGTGCCGATGACGGTAAGCCACGCGAAGCCCCAGATCATGCCGCGCGAGTGGGCGCCGACAAGGAGGGAATACTCGCCTACCCCATTTCCGCTCAGGATGACCAGCACCACGGAGACAATCATGAACACGGCCGCCGCGATATAAAAGGGCACGGTCACGGCAAAAGAACCAGACAATGAGCCGCGCAGGCGCCGCGCGATGAACCACAGGTGCCAGGTGAGGGCGGCGATGATGAGGGCAGAGGCGGCGTCGGCAAGCGGGCCCCAGTCATACCCCGCCCTATCAATGAACAGCAAGATAAGCCCGAGCTGCACTAGGCCCACGCGACTGCCGACGCCCCGATAGTCCCCGCCCGCAGTCCGGGTCAAGGCCTCGGTGAAATGAGTGGAAAAGACGATGATTGCCGTGGTCAGCGCGCCAATGGTGAAGGGATGGATGATATCCCACCACACCACAGGAGCGCCCAAAGAGCCAGCGATGAGTAGGCCGAGGCCAATGAGGATCCACAAACCAATAACGGCGGCGCTCAGGGTATGCCAGCGGCCGCGCGCGGCCAGGGACACGTCATGAATGCGCACGGCGCGCCTCCTTTCCGGTCAGGGCGATGCCGCAGGCGAGAAAAACTAACACTGCGATTATCGTAACCACCCCGCCGGTGCGGAGGGCAGTGGTGTGCTCGGCGCAATCGGCAAGGATGCGCAGCGCGAGGCCGCCATGTAAGAACGCCACCGGCACATAGAGCACCGGGTGGTACGGCAATCGGCGGCGGATAACGGAGGTGAAGATGATCGGTGCGTGGGCAAAGATCATGGACATGACAAAGCCCAAGAAGATGGCGTGCACTGAGGCATCATAGGCAAAGCCCGTGGACTGCCCGTGCAGCAGCCAGAGGTAACCGCCGAGGGCGAGCCAGGCGTAGCCGGCCAGCATGCATGCCGCCGAGTAGCGCGGCAGGCTGTGAGAACGCACCAAATTCTTGGCCACGTCTACCCGCGCGGTGGCCGCAGCGATGGCGATGAGCACCAAGCCCATGGCGCGATAGCCCACCGCAGGGGCAAGCACGTAGATGACACTGGCCGCCGCCAGCCCCAGAACCAGAAGGGTCAGGTGGTTTTCGGCGCGGGTTCCGGCCATGGTGACGCGCGCTAGTTCCATGCGCTCGCCGATGATGGTGGCCACCGCGTAGAGAACGCACAACGGCATCGCCGCGGCAAAACCCGGGCCCATGGCCCACAGGGCAGCTGCTGCTACTCCCCCGATAACTCCAGCTGCCTGCACCAGGATCGCGAGGCTCGCCTGACGGCGATAGATGGTGGCGTAAATGAAGCCCAGGACAAGGAAGCTGGCGGCAAAACACACGGCCGGGACCGCCCGCGGCAGGCCGGCGAGAATGCCCAGCACGCCGGCAACGTGGAACACGGGCCCGGCCCATGCCCACGAGGTGCGCACGGCAACGGTGCGCTCAAGGCCGATGGCTCCGCCCACGAAGCCGAAGACCATGAGTGGTCCGTGGTCGGCGGCGAAGGACGCGCCAGGGGTAGCGGTCAACCCCAATAGGGTGGCACCCGCAGCCAGGCCTACCAGCAGCGATAGACCTGCGAAGGCAAGGAAGATGAGGCGATGCGCCACACTATTATTTTGCACGGGTTGTATCGTACTAATATTGGTTGCAGAGCGAAACTCGCACCCCTTAAGAAAGGACCACTCGCTATGCAACTGCCCATCTCCGATGCCAATAAGCCACACTCCATCCCAACTCTGAACGCCTCCGAAATTCCGCACGCCGTTCGCCACGGCGCCATCCACGGCGCGCTGGGCACCCTCAACGTGGGTGAATCCATGATCCTCATCGCCCCGCACAATCCGGTTCCCCTGCTCAAGGAGGTCGAAGCCCGCGAGGAGAACTTCGAGCTGGACTATCTCAAGGAAGAAGAAAACGACTTCCACATCAAGTTCACCCGCGTGAGCTAAACCCGCGCGGGGCGGAGGGCTATCCTGGATAGGTCACACTCTCCGCTGTAGAAGGAGCCCTCCGCAGATGAAGAAGCGCGCCGCCGCACTCCTCGCCGCCCTCGCATTCGCCCTTACATCCTGCGCTCCCCCAACGTCAACGACTTCCGCCCAGGACGCGGATGCTGCCACGCTCAATGTCTTGGCTGCATCCTCCACCCGCGTCATCAATGACGAACTCACTCAGCGCGCCGGCCAGCTCGCGCCGCCGGTAAATCTGAACTTTGAAAATGGCGGCTCCTCCGACCTGGTGAGCAAGCTGCGCGAGGGCGCCCCGGCCGATCTTCTCCTCACGGCTTCGAAAAAGACCATGGATAAGGCGGTGCAGGATGGCACGGTTGCCACGCCCGAGGTGCTTGCCACCAATGTCATGGTCATGGTCGTGCCCAAGGGTAACCCGGCGGGAATCCATTCCGTGGAGGATCTGCCCCACTCCGACCACTTCGTGCTCTGCGATCCCCACGTTCCCTGTGGCGATATCTCCTCCCAAATCATCGACGATAAGCGCCTGGACATCCATCCTTCCTCCCAGGAGCGCCAGGTAGCCGACGTTTTAGGAAAGGTCGCCTCGGGCGAGGCGGATGCTGGGTGGGTCTATTCCACCGATGCCGCCGCGGCCGGCGATGATGTCGAGGTGATTGACATTCCTGGGGCAGAGAAATTCACTAACCAGATTGTGGGCGCCGTTACCGCAGAAGCATCCCACCCCGACCAGGCTCGCGCGGTGCTCGATATCCTGAGCGGCGACTTTGCGTCCACCTGGCGCGAGCGCGGCTTCACCCCGACGGAGTAGACTATGTCCGCCCCACAGCCTATTCGCCCCAAAGCCCCGCTTCTTATCGGCCTTATTGGCCTCATTGCGGTAGCCACCATCATCGTCCCCGTCGCCGCCCTTGGCCTGCGCGTGCCCTGGGCGCGAATCGGCGACTACCTCGCGCGCGACGAGATCCGGGACATGCTACTCATCTCAGTGGCAGCCGCCTTCCAATCCATGATCCTTGCGCTCGTACTGGGCTTGGGGCTGGCCCTGTGGGTGCAGCAACTCGGCCGCGGCAGCGCCGTAGTGCGCCTCTTGGTCTACCTGCCCTTGGCCATGCCACCGGTGGTGGGCGGCTTGGCCCTTACCGCAGCCTTCGGCCGCAAGGGATACCTGGCCCCGCTTCTCGACGCCCTCGGCATCCATTTCGCCTTCGCCTTCCCCGGGGTCGTTATGGCGCAGACCTTTGTGGCGCTGCCCTTTGTGGTGGTGGCGGTCGATTCGGCATTGCGCCAGCTGGACCAGGAGATCCTCGCCTCTGCACGCGGCGTGGGCTTGGGGCGATGGGAGATCCTGGGCAAAATCACCCTGCCGTCCATCGCCCCGGCCTTGGCTACGGGGGCGGGGTTGGCCTTCGCGCGCTCGCTGGGCGAATTCGGCACGACCCTGACCTTTGCCGGCTCGCAGCCTGGGGTCACCCGCACAATGCCGCTAGGCATCTATTTAGAGCGCGAGGTCGATGCGGATGGCGCGTACGTGCTCTCCGCGCTGCTTATCGGGTTGGCCTTGGCCTGCCTGGCGCTGGCGGGCTTGCCTGTGCTGCGGCGGCGAAGCTACCAGCCACAGGCCAGGCGGTTGCATGAGATGGACGTCGATAAGCTCCGCGCCCTTACCCGGCCCACTGATGCGCCGGCGCTGTCTGTGACCGTCGACGGGGTGCGCACGGATTTTTCCCCGCGCGCCATAACGGCCGTAGTGGGCCCGAATGGTTCCGGCAAGACGACTCTGATGGGGCGCATTGCCGGGCGCCTGAGCGGCGGGGAGGTCTCCCCGGAGGGCGCCGACGTCGTCTTGCTCACCCAGCGGCCGGGATTGCCGCCGCGCTCGACGGCCGTAGAGGCGGTCGCCATGGTCACCCGGGATAAGGCCCGTGCGCAGGAGCTCCTGGCGGCGGCGGGCTTACACGAGCTTGCCGACGTCCCCGTGCCCGCCCTGTCCGGCGGCCAGGCCGCCCACGTGGCGTTGGTGCGCGCGCTGGCCGCACGGCCGGCGGTCTTGATTGTGGACGAGCCCCTTGCCGCAGTCGATGTGAAATCGGCCGAGAGGTGGCGCCACTTCTTGCACGCGGCCCGCGCAGACCGTACCACGCTGCTTGTTACCCATGATGCTCTCGATATTGCGCACTTGGCGCAGGACATGCTGGTCATGGAATCCGGCCAGGTGCGGGCGCACGGCGCAACCGCGCGTCTGCTTGAGGCACCGCCAACGGGCTTCGTTGCGGCGCTAGCGGGTCTCAACCGCCTCGAAGGAACCGTAACCGAGATCGGCGCGTCCGCCGTAGAAGTTGCGTGCGGCGATATTACCGTTCTGGCCACGACGAACCACGCATCTCTTGCACTCGGACAGGAGGTGGCGGTGACCTTTGCCCCGCATGCGGCCACAATTGGCGCAGCGCCAGAGACCTGCAATCAGTGGTCGGTGCGAGTCCTTGTAGTCGAGGCCACCAGCCTCGCGGCGATGCAGCTGCGCGTTGATCTGGGCGGCCAGGAGGCTACAGTACCGGTAGACCGCGAGTTCGCTTTAGGCGTCGCGGTGGGTAACATCGTATCCTTAACAGTGTCTAAAGCAAACGTTTTTGTCCACCCCAACTAGTTTTCTGTATTCGCAGACCCCAAGGCGGATTTCTACCATGCCTGATTCACTTCCTCGTCCCACCACCGAACTCTTTCCGGAGGCCCTCAACCTCTCGCCCAAGCAGCGCGAGGTCCTCACCGCTGTGCAGCGTCACCCCGAAGGCGCCAAAGCCGGCACCGTGGCCGAGGAACTAGGCATGCACGTCAACACCGCCCGCGGACACATCGATGAGCTGGTCAACGCTGGGGCCGTCAACGTTGTGTCTGCGCCGAGTAAGGGCCGCGGGCGCCCCTCCCTCATCTTCCAAGCCCGCATTCCGGATAACAAAGCGGTGGCAGAGGAATACATCACCTTGGTGGAAGTGCTGACCACGATGCTGGCGGATAAGGAAGAGCTTGATGACGCCGCCTCAGCCAAGGCCCTCGAGATCGGGCGACGCTGGGCGCGCGCCGCGGGCGCGGATGCCTCCAATGGTGCGCTCGATACGCTCTTTGCCACCCTGCGCGATATGGGCTTTGACCCCGCCACCAAGCCGGACTCGACCGACATCGAGCTCCATGCCTGCCCGTTTGTCTCTTCGGGGATTGAGCCTTCGCCGTTCCTGTGCGCGGTACACGCTGGCTTCCTGCAAGAAACCAGCGATGATGACACCTCGATCACTTTGGTGCCGCGCCAGCACCCCAACGTGTGCCGGCTAAAAATTAAGCCTGCGTAAGCTCCACGCGGACGGGGCCGGCCACGGTGAGGTCGATGACGCGGAGGTTCTGCTCGCGGGCGTCGGCAAGAATGCCCTCCTCAATATCCTCGGTGTGCAGCACCATGACGGTGGGGCCGGCGCCGGATAGGTAGGCCGCATAGCCGCGGTTGCGCAGGCGGTTGACCCACTCCGCGGTCACGGGAAGCACATCCGCGCGGTACGGCTGGTGCAAGCGATCGCGGGTTCCCTCCCACAGGAGATCCGGGTAGTTCTGCAATGCCGCCACTTGGACCGCGGTGCGCGAGACGTTGAACGCCGCATCCGAATGCGTCACGTGTGAAGGCAGGACGCGGCGCACCGCCTGGGTGGAGGCGTGGAAATCAGGCACGAGCGCGGTGGCGCGAATATCTTCATGCACCTTGATGGACGCGGCGCGATAGTCCGGCAAAGAATGGCCGTCGACAGGGACATTTGTCCACGACACCACGGCGTCACCCAGCACGGAGGCGGCCGCATTATCGGGGTGGCCCTCAAAGGCGGAAGAAAGCTGCACTACTTGCTCTTGGGTCAGGGGGCTTCCCGCCAGCGCATTGCCGGCGGCCACGCCCGCCACTGCGGCGGAGGCGGAAGAGCCCAGGCCACGAGACTGCGGGATATTGTTATGCGAGACCACCCGCAGGCCGGGCACGGTGGCGTCGGCCGCCGAGAGTGCGGAGCGAATCGCCTTGACCACCAAGTGGGAGCCATCGCGCGGCAGGTCTTCTGCGCCCTCGCCAAAGATTTCCACCGTAAGACCCGAGGTGGTGACCTCTACCTCGACGGTGTCATACAGGCTCAACGCCATGCCCAAGGTGTCATATCCTGGGCCCAGGTTCGCCGTGGAGGCAGGGACGGTCACGATTGCCTTAGTGCCGACTTCAACTTCGATACTCATAGCTATCCAGTCTATGGGGCCGGTGCTAGCTGCCGAGGCGGATTACGGAATGAACGGCCTTGACCTCTTCGAGCTCGCCCAAAGCAGCCACGATGGTGTCCAAGGTGGCCTCCTTCGCGGCATGGGTGACCACGATAAGGCGGGCGGTGTCCGCGCCGTCTTCCTGGCGCACGGTACGCAGGGAAACATCATTATCGGCAAAGACGGCGGAGATAGCGGCCAGCACACCGGTGCGGTCTTGAACTTCCATATCGATGTGGTAGCGGGTTTCTACCTCACCGAAGTCTGCGATAGGCAGGTTGGCATAGGTATTCTCGCCCGGTGCACGGCCGCCGTGGACGATATTGCGGGCTGCCCCGACGACGTCGCCAAGCACGGCAGAAGCCGTAGGATTGCCGCCCGCACCATTGCCGTAGAACATCAGGGAACCTGCGGCCTCGGCCTCGACGAAGATGGCATTATAAGACTCGCTCACGGAAGCCAACGGGTGCTCCTTGGTCACCAACGTGGGGTGCACGCGGGCATTGACCGCCTCGGAGCCATCCGCACGCTGGAGGCGCTCGCAAATGGCCAGCAGCTTGATGGAATAGCCGGCATCATTGGCCGCGGCGATATCCGCGGCGGTGACCTTGGTAATGCCTTCGCAGTGCACGTCCTCAAACTTCACTCGGGTATGGAAGCCCAAAGACGCCATGATGGCTGCCTTGGAGGCGGCGTCATGGCCCTCAACATCCGCGGTGGGATCGGCCTCGGCATAGCCCAGGCGGGTAGCCTCTGCTAACGCTTCATCATAGGAAGCGCCCGTGGACTCCATCGCGTCCAAGATGAAGTTGGTGGTGCCATTGACGATGCCGGAGATGCGCTCTACCTGATCGCCGGCCAGGGAGCGGCGCAGCATGCCTACCACCGGGATCGCGGCGGCTACGGCAGCCTCGAAGTAGAGATCTACACCGGCACGGTCGGCGGCCTCCGCCAGCTCGTCTGCATGCGCAGCAACCAGGGCCTTATTGGCGGTCACCACGGACTTTCCGGAATTGAGCGCTGCGAGCACCAGCTCGCGCGGGAAGTCGATGCCGCCGATAACCTCCACGACGAGGTCGATATCATCGCGCGCGACGAGCGCCTTGGCGTCATCGGTCAACAACTCCTGGGGCACGCCCGGGCGCAGCTTATTTTTGTTGTGGATGGCAATGCCGCGAATCTCGGCTGGGCCACCGATGCGGTGAGCAAAGGCATGAGCGTTCTCCCCCAGCAAGCGAAAGACCTCAGCACCAACGGTGCCGAAGCCCAGCAGCGCGATACCAACGGTCTCGCCCTCGCCCTTGCCGGAATGCTCGTGTGCCTGAAGCTCGCTAGTCGATGCAGCCATAGTCCGTCTCCATTGTGCGGTTGGGGTAAAGGTTTAGTGCCCGCTAATTGCGGATACAGGACACTATACAGAACAAGCTGTCTACTTTCGCCACAAATGGGTCAACAGATAGAAAAGTCCCCGTCACAGGCCCTGAATTAAATTAGGCCTCGTGACGGGGACCGAGTGGCCGGGCTAGTCCACTTCGAGGGAAAGAAGATCCTCGATAGTCTCGCGGCGCAGCATCGGCTTGGTCTGGCCTACGCGCGTGGCGACGACCGCCGGGCGCACCGCACCGTTATAGCGCGAGGACATCATGTACTGGTAGCCACCGGTAGCAGCAAAGGCAATCAAGTCTCCCGGCTGGATATCATTGGGCAGCTCGCCGTCCTCAAGGAGAATATCGCCGGACTCGCAATGGAAGCCCACCACACGGGAGGGCACCTCTTCCCCATCGCTAAAACGGTTGACCACGCGCACGTCATAGGCCGAACCGTAGAGCGCTGGCCGGATATTGTCTGACATTCCACCATCGACGGAGATATAGCGGCGCAGCGGCAGATCCGACTTGCCAGTTTCTACGTCCTTGACGGTACCCACGCGGTAGACGGTCACCGCCGAGCCGGCAACCAAGGAGCGACCGGGCTCAACCAAGAGGAAGGGCGCCGCGATGCCCAACTCTTCTGCGGTGTGCTTGACCGCGCCGAGCATATCGCCGGCCACGCGCTCGATATCCAGCGCCTCCTCATAAGGCATGTAGGGAATACCAAAGCCGCCGCCCAGGTCGAGCTCTTCCAGCGTCACGCCCAGCTCGGTACAAATCTGGCGGTACAGCCCCATGACGCGCTCCGCGGCAAGTTTGAAGCCCTCCGCATTAAAGACCTGGGATCCCACGTGGCAGTGCAGGCCGCTCAGGTGCAGGTTGTCCGCCTCCAAGCAACGCTTGGCCGCAGCAAAGGCCGCACCCGTGGCGAGCGAAATGCCGAACTTTTGATCCTCATGCGCCGTGGCGATGAATTCGTGCGTATGCGCATCAACACCCGGCTTGACGCGGATCATCACCGGCTGGACCTTGCCGGCCTCGCCCGCAATGCGATTGAGCTCTTCCAGCTCGAGCTCGTTATCAATGACCACGTGGCCCACGCCGGCGTCTACGCACAAACGCAGGTACTCTTCGTCCTTATTGTTGCCGTGCGTGGTGATGCGCTCGGCCGGAAACTCCGCGGCCAAGGCAATCTTGAGCTCATTGAGCGAGGCCGCATCCAAGCACAGGCCTTCCTCATTGACCCAGTTCACGATCTTCTTCGAAATGAATGCCTTGGAGGCATAGTGCACGTGCTCGGGCCCCCCGAAAGCACGGGCCATGTCCTGGCACCGAGACCGGAAGTCATCTTCATCGAAGACATAGAGCGGGGTCTGGAATTCCTCCGCCAAATCCGGCAGCGGAACACCAGCAATGGTTACTACGCCGTCTTCCTCGCGCTTTGCATTGCGCGGCCAGACGTGGGCCGGCAGCTCATTGAAATCCGCCACTTACATCTTCTCCGGGGTGCTCACGCCCACCATGGTCAAGGCATTGGCCAAGACCACGCGGGAGGCTTGTGCCAGCGCGAGGCGGGCGCCATGGATAGGAGCTTCATCCTCGCCCGCCTTGGGCAGAACCTGGCAGGAGTCATAGAAGCGGTGGAAGACCGCAGCGAGGTCCTCCGCATAGCGGGCGATGCGGTGCGGCTCACGCAGCTGCGCGGCCTCTTCCACCACGGCTGGGAACTCACCCAGGGTGCGGATGAGGTCGCCCTCGCGATCGTGGGTGAGCAAGGAGAGATCCGCGCCTTCCGAATCGACGCCCAGCTCGGCGGCCTTGCGGCTGATAGAGCACAGGCGGGCGTGACCGTACTGCACGTAGTAGACGGGGTTATCGGAGGACTGGGATTCCCACAGGCCTAAGTCAATATCGATGCTCTGGTCCACAGAGGAACGCACCAGGGAATAACGAGAAGCGTCCACACCGATGGCAGCCACGAGATCTTCCATGGTGATGACCGTGCCCGCACGCTTGGACATGCGCACTGGCTTGCCATCGCGCAGGAGGTTAACCAGCTGGCCAATGAGCACCTCGACGGCGTCGGCGTTGTAGCCCAGGGCGGCTGCGGCAGCCTTCAAGCGTGGCACATAGCCGTGGTGGTCAGCGCCGAGCATGTAGATATTCAAATCGTGGCCGCGGTCGAACTTATCGGCCACGTAGGCAATGTCACCGGCAATATAGGCTGCATTGCCATCGGACTTGACCACCACGCGATCCTTGGAATCGCCGTAATCGGTGGACTTGAGCCACCAGGCATTTTCAGCCTCGTACATATGGCCTTCGGCCTTGAGCTTTTCCAGCGCGGCATCGACTGCACCGGATTCGAAGAGGGAGTTCTCGTGGAAGTAGACATCAAAGTCCACACCAAACTCATGCAGAGACTGCTTGATCTGCGCAAACATCATCTCCACGCCGTCTGCACGGAAGGCTTCCTGAACCTCTTCGTCGCTACCCTCTAGCGCGGATGGGTTCTTCTCCACGACGGCCTGGGCGATGTCCTGGATATAGGCTCCGCCGTAGCCATCCTCCGGAGTCGGCTCGCCCTTCGCGGCAGCCACCAGGGAACGGGAGAAACGGTCAATCTGGCCGCCGTGGTCATTAAAGTAATACTCGCGGGTGACCTGGGCACCAGAGGCCTCCAGCACGCGGCCCAGGGAATCGCCCACGGCCGCCCAACGGGTGCCGCCGAGGTGGATCGGGCCGGTCGGGTTAGCGGAAACAAACTCGAGGTTAACCTTCTTACCCGCAAAGGAATCGTTAGAACCATACTCCTTGCCGGCGCGAAGGATTTGCGCGACGATCTCGCCCTGGGCGTCGGCAGCTAGGCGAATATTAATGAAACCAGGGCCGGCGATATCGGCCTCTGCAACGACATCATTGTCCGCCAAGGCCTCTGCCAACCAGCCGCCCAGCTCGCGCGGGTTTGCACCGGCCTTCTTGGCCACTTGCAGCGCCACGTTGGTGGCGTAATCGCCGTGCTCAGGATTGCGTGGGCGCTCTACAGTTACCGTTTCCGGCAAAACGGAGGAATCAAGCTCATGGCTTTCCATGACCTTAACGGCAGTTTCTTTAATCAATGTGGCCAAATCAGCTGGTGTCATGTCGCACGATTCTAGTGGACTGAAAAGTCAAGTGTGAAAAGGGCCGGGCCAGAAAACTCCTCTTTGCAGGACAAACGTTTGATAAGAGCTTTTTGCAACATTGATATTGCGAAATAATTGCTGGTCAACAAAGGGACGCATTACGCACGTACTGCTTAAAAGGAGTAGGGTTGTGCCTACCCCCATGTCAAGAATCAACGAGGAGCACCGTATGCGCATTGCGCTATTTTCCACTTGCATTGGTGACGCCCTTTTCCCGGACGTACAAAAGGCAACGGCACTGGTTCTCTCCCGCTTGGGCCACGAGGTGGTCTTCCCGGAGGAGCAGACCTGCTGCGGCCAGATGCACATCAATACCGGCTACCAGAGGGAAACCCTGGGCATGATCCGCTCCTATGCGGATGCCTTCGCAGATCCCTCCATTGACTACGTCGTTGCTGCCTCTGGGTCCTGCGTGGGTGCCGTTCGTGAGCAGCACGAGCGCATCGCCGACCGTTACGGCAGCTCCGCCGACGTCGACGGCGCTCGCAAGACCACCCAGAAGACCCTGGACCTGCCGGAATTCCTGGTAGACGTCGAGGGCGTTACTAACGTGGGCGCATTCTTCCCGCACCGCGTGACCTACCACTCTTCCTGCCACGGCCTGCGCTTCCTGAAGCTGGGCGATCGCCCGATGCAGCTGCTGCAAGAAGTCGAAGGCATCGAACTGGTCACCCTTCCGAATAAGGAAGAATGCTGTGGCTTCGGCGGCACCTTCGCCATCAAGAACGCAGAGGTATCCCGCGCGATGGTCACCGATAAGACTCGCCACATCAAGGAGACCGAGGCAGAATTCGTCACCGGCGGTGACTCTTCCTGCCTGATGAACATCGGTGGCGCCCTGAGCCGCCAGCGTTCCGGCGTCCGCGCCGTTCACATGGCTGAGATCTTGGCTTCCACCAAGGAGCACCCATGGACTCCGACCTCCGCCGCTTACTCCAAGGAGACGATGCTCTAATGACCTCTTTCCTCGATACCACCCCACCGCGCGCGCCGGAAGGCTACGGCAACCTGCGCGGCAGCAAGGCCTTTGTTCCTCTGGCACACGTTGGCCTGAACAACGCCACCCAGCGCCACAACCTGCAGCACGCCACCACTTCCATTCGTGAGAAGCGCTCCAACGCTGTGGAGGAGCTGGACGATTGGCAGGAGCTGCGCGCTGCAGGTTCCGCCATCAAGGAAGACGTTGCCGCCCGCATGCCGGAGCTGCTCGAGCAGTTCGAAGAGGCAGTTAAGGCTCGCGGCGGCGTCGTCCACTGGGCACGCGACGCCAAGGAAGCTAACCAGATCATTGAGGGTCTGGTTCGCGCTACCGGCGAGACCGACGTGGTCAAGGTTAAGTCCATGGCCACCCAGGAAATCGGCATGAACGAGCACCTGGAGGCCGCGGGCATCAACGCTCGCGAGACCGACCTGGCCGAGCTCATCGTGCAGCTGGGCGAGGATAAGCCGTCCCACATTCTGGTTCCGGCTATCCACCGCAACCGCGCGGAGATTCGCGATATCTTCGTCAACAAGATGCCAAATACCGATGACACCCTGCAGGCTAATCCAGCAGAGTTGGCCGAGGCATCCCGCCAGTTCCTGCGCGAGCAGTTCATGCAGGCCAAGGTTGCCATCTCCGGCGCCAACTTCGGCGTGGCAGAAACCGGCACCATCAACATCGTGGAGTCCGAGGGCAATGGCCGTATGTGCCTGACCCTGCCGGAGACCCTCATTACCGTGATGGGCATCGAAAAGCTGGTTCCTACCTTCCAGGATCTGGAGGTCTTCCTCCAGCTGCTGCCGCGTTCTTCCACCGCGGAGCGTATGAACCCGTACACCTCCATGTGGTCCGGCGTTACTGAGGGCGATGGCCCGCAGAACTTCCACTTGGTACTGCTGGATAACGGCCGTACCGCGGCCCTGTCCTCCCCGATCGGCCACCAGGCTCTCAAGTGCATCCGTTGCTCGGCTTGCCTGAATGTTTGCCCAGTCTACGAGCGCGCCGGCGGCCACGCCTACGGCTCTGTCTACCCTGGCCCGATCGGTATTTCCCTGACGCCGCAGCTGACCGGCATGAAGGATCACAACGATCCTTCCGCCAGCCTGCCTTATGCGTGCTCGCTGTGCGGCCGCTGCGACGAGGTGTGCCCGGTGAAGATTCCGCTTTCCGACGTCATTTTGGAAAACCGCCACCAGAAGGTCACCCACGCCACCCCACCAATCGAGCCGAAGCTCTTCAAGACCATTCAGCTACTGTGGAGCAACCCGAAGCTGTGGAACAAGGCAACTCACATGGTCGCCTTGGGCCGCATCTTGGGTGGCACCAACAAGACCATCGAATCCCTGCCACTGTTTATGTCCGGTTGGTCCGAGGGCCGCGACACCGCGGTTCCGCCAAAGAAGTCCTTCCGCCAGTGGTTCGAGTCCGAAGAAGGCAAGGAACTTCTTGCCGAGGCCCGTGAGGAGTCCAAAAAGTGAACGCAAAGCAGGAAATCCTAAGCCGCATCCGCTCCGCCCAGAAGCAGGCTGGTCTCCCCGACCACGTTGATGCCCCGCGCGACTACCACCACGAGGGCACCCTGAACGCGGACGAGCTGCGCGATATGCTCATTGACCGACTCGAGGATTACAAGGCCGAGGTGCACGTCACCGAGGAAGGCGAGCTCAAGCAGACCATCGCCACGATCCTCAAGGACCGCGAGTGCAACGACATTCGTTACGCCGAAGGCATGGACGCCACCCTCTTCGAGGGCTTCGACGCCAAGCCGGACGATAAGTCCGTCGATCCGCGCACCCTGAACGAGACGGACGCTGTGGTTACTTATTCCCACGTCACCTCCGCGCAGACCGGCACCATCGTGCTCGAGTCTGACGAGCGTTGCGGCCGTCGCGCACTGACCCTGGTTCCGGACCGCCACCTGTGCATCGTCCACCAGAATGAGATCGTCTACGGTATCCCCGAGGTCATCTCCCGCATGAACCCGGAGAAGCCAGCGACCTGGATCTCTGGCCCGTCCGCTACCTCCGATATCGAGCTCACTCGTGTCGAGGGCGTGCACGGCCCGCGTGATCTCATCGTCCTCATCGTCAAGTAGGTTGCATAGCCCTCGCCCCGGCCGGTGAGGGCACCCACCTACTGTGAATATGATGCTAAAAGCATCAAAAAAGCATAGGCTAGGTCTACCAAAAATTTTCATTCTGGAGACCTAACCTATGCTTTCTTTTTCTTCTAAGCTTGCGGCCACGCTTGGTGCTGCCGCACTGACCATGGGCATCACTGCACCGATTGCCACGGCCGCGCCTGCACCTGCACCACAGGCAGCCAAGCCCGCCATTTCCTGGGAAGACTGCCCAGAGCAGGTGGACATCGACACTGCCGAATGCGGACGCATTGAAGTCCCCACGTACTACGACAACCCAAAGGCGGGCACGATTAGCGTCGGCTTCGTGCGCGTTCCCGCCGCCAACCCCGGCGCTCGCCGTGGCGCGCTGTTTACTAACCCCGGTGGACCAAGCGGCGATGCCTATGAATGGGCCGGCAATAGCGCTGCTCCTTGGCCTCAGGCCGTGCGCGATGAATGGGACACCATCGGTGTACAACCACGTGGTCTGCCTGGCTCCACTCCAGTCAAGTGCGATGCTTCGGCTGCTAGTGACCCACTCCGAGATAGCCTGCAGATAGGAAAACTCACTCGCGATGCTTGCGAGAAGAACACCCCGGGCTATACCAATTCTTTAACCACCGCCAATACCTTGGAAGATTGGGAGATGGTTCGCCGCGCCTTGGGCGAGGACAAGATTGACATCGCTGGTACTTCTTATGGCACCTACCTCGGTTCCGCTTATGCCACCAAATATCCGGAACACACCGGCAAGGTCTTGTTGGATTCCGGTATGAGCCCCAAGCTGGCGTGGAATGGCATCTTTGCTTCGCAACAACGCGGCTATGAAAAGGCACTGCACGATCTCTTTGGGTTCATTGCCAAAAATGATGCCAAGTACCACCTCGGCACCACCCCGCTGCAGGTCTATGAAAAATGGTCTCAAAAGGTAGCTCGTGAGGCAGGTGTACGCCCTACCGTATTGCCACCGAACGCCAAGATTGGTGACCTACCTCCAGGACTCGAGTTTGCCGGTCAGCCTGGTGCGGACATCATGACTGCCACCGGCCCATTGCGCGTGCAGGCGGAGTTCCTCAGCCAGAAGATTCACAACCCCAACGCCGTGCAGGCAGCCTCCCCGTTACTGAACATGACGCGCCTCCTTGTTGTACCGACCCCTTCACGATGGGATGCCTTTGCCAAGCACCTCAACGGTAGCGAACCTATCGATGCGGAGCAGGCCGATCCGGACGCCGTGCAGAAACAACAGGAGTCCTTCGCGCAAGCAATAAATATGCAAAACCTAATCGTTTGCAATGAAAACACCGTGCCCGGAAATCCGCTGCTGTACCCGAGCTACCTGTGGTCCAACTTCGTCAGCTTTGATCCCTTCACCCAAGTCAACTCTCTCTACGGCTCCGGCGCGGGCTGCGGTGGCCGTGCGCCGGTCACCGGCCAGGCGCCTCTCGACGGCTCCAAGCTCGCCACCAAGCCCCTCCAGATTCAAGCAACGGGCGACCCACAAACGCCGTATCAATACCACACGAGCCTCTCCAAGCCGATGCAGTCGCGTGTAGTCACCGTCCACGGCCCTGGCCATGGGCACTTTGCCTCCGAGAATAAGGTTGTCGATGACATCGGCGTGCACTACTTGCGCACCGGTGAAGTCACTACCACCGACGCCCCCGGGTTGATTTAGTCCCCCACTACCCCATGCGCTAAAATCACATCGTTGGGAATTTTCCCAGCGATGTCTCCGTAGCTCAGCGGATTAGAGCATCGGTTTCCGGTACCGAAGGTCGCAGGTTCGATCCCTGTCGGGGACACAGAAGCCGCTGACCACTAGACCTTTCTGGTGGTCAGCGGTTTATTTTTCCTCCGGTCAGCTAGGTCTTCCTTAGCTGGACACGAGCCTTCTATCGCCACTCTGGATTGTCAGTATCCACCCCTTGCGCCTTAACAGCATGCTCAATGGCGTCCGCCAACCATTGCGCCAACCCCTCTTGCTGCGTCTCATAGTGGGCACGGAAGCGTTCATCAGCCACGTAGCCGCGCGAGATTAAAAAGTGCTTTGCCGGCGTGACGGGGAAGAAGGCGCTTAATGCCTCGCGGTGCTTGTCGACGAGCCCCTGCGCCTCCTCCGAATCCGCAGGTATACCTCCCGCAACGGCCTGGGCCAGCTCCTTTTCGACCTCAGCGACGCCGGCTTGCGCATCGCTCCAGTTGTCCTTCGACCAGCCGGCAGTGCGCTGCTGATACACAGCCCAATCCTCACTCGATCCGTAGGCCTCCTCGGCTTCTTGTTGATGCGCGGCGAAGTTGGCATCGCCGACAATCTGCCCAATTTCTTCAGTGGTGAGCTTTCGGTTATTCATTGCATCCTCCATCAAGGTGTCAATTGCTGCCAGCATGTCAGTAAGGCTGTCGCGCTGCGCGAGCAGGCTCTCCCTTTGCCTCCGCAAATGTTCTAAGTCGGAGGCACCGCCATCTAGCAGCTGTTTAATATCGGTCAATTTCATACCGGTGGCGCGATAGATCAGAATCTTCTGAACGCGGGCGCAGTCTTCTTCGGTGTACAGCCGGTAGTTGGACCAACTGCGCCACGTTGGAGACAGCAAGCCTTGTGCCTCCCAGTGGTGCAAGGTGCGCACCGTGATGCGGAAGAGCGCTGCTACCTCGCCAACGGTATAGAGAACTTCATCGATGTCGTCCATGGCTTCATTGTCGCGCCTTACGCTGCGTCAGGGTCAACCTCAAAGAAAAATCTGCAGAAACTGTTGCCAGAGTGTTGGGTTTATGCAACACTTGGGTGCATGACAGCAAATGACGCCCCAGTTTCAACAACGATCCGCGCCAAACGGTTCCGCCGTCCCGGCCCCACCCGTGGATTAATCGCGTCAATGTATGGCTGCGTGGCCGTATCCGCGATTTTCCTCATCCTCGCATTGGCGCTTTCTTCTTACTGGGCACTGTTAGGAATGTCTATAACAATGGTGCTCTCTTGCATTCCGTGGACCATTCTGCGGGTATCAATTGATTCCAAAGACCGCAAGCCGCTGTCCTCTCTTGATGAGTACGAAGCTCGGGTCCTCGACCAGTGGCGCCGCAAGGCTTTCCAGCTGTCTACCGCGCTTCTTTTTGCCGGCGGTCTTGTAACCCTCCTCGTAGGAAATTGGTTCCTAGGCGGAGGCATTACCGGCATTATTGGCACCAAATATTTGCTAGGAGCTGGCTACTTCCTGCTCTTTAGCTACTTCATCTCTGCCACCCTGCCCGCTGTCGGATACGCACTGACCTTCAATCAGAACTCGGAGGACTAAACATGCCCACTTTGACCATCGACCACCTCAATAAGTCCTTCGGGGAGACTCAAGCCCTGCGGGATATGACCTTTAGCGTTGGCGAAGGCGAAATCTTCGGCTTCGTCGGCTCCAACGGCGCCGGAAAGTCCACCACCATGCGCATTGCGCTTGGTGTGCTGGCGAAAGACTCCGGCGAAGTCTATTTCGATAACGCCCCAATTAATGACGATAATCGCCGCCGCATAGGTTATATGCCTGAAGAACGCGGCCTCTATGGCAAGGAACCACTGCTCAGCCAGCTGGTCTTCCTCGGTACCCTGCACGGAATGGATAAACCCGCCGCCAAGCGCGCCGGCACTGAGCTCCTTGAACAGCTGGGCTTGGGTGAGCGTATGGACGATAAACTCGATGACCTGTCTTTGGGCAACCAGCAGAGGGTACAGCTGGCAGCCTCCCTGATCCATGATCCTGACATGCTAATTCTGGATGAGCCCTTCTCCGGCCTAGACCCGGTTGCGGTCAACGTCATGTCAGACATGCTGCGCGAGCGCGCCAATCGCGGGGTGCCCGTCATTTTCTCCTCGCACCAGTTGGACCTGGTGCAGCGCTTGTGTGACCGCGTGGGCATTGTGACGAAGGGGCATATGGTGGCTGAAGGGGGCGTCGATAAGCTGCGCAGCCAAGGCCCTCCCCGCTTTGAGGTCGCTACCCCAGCGCGCGGCTGGTATCCGGAAGGCACGGAGCTGGTGGCAGAAACTGCCGACGCCGTCGTGCTCGAGGCCGATGAAACCATCGATGACCAGGCAATCCTGCAGGCAGCCCTCGCCGCAGGCCCGGTTCATTCCTTCGGCCGCAAGATCCCAGACCTGACCGAGCTTTTCCAGGACGTCGTCACCAGCAACCAGAACGAGGAGGCCTAGGCCATGCAGTATTCCGCAATGAAGACCATCGGGGTTGTAGCCAAGCGTGAGATGGCGGTCGCGCTGAAGTCGAAGATGGTGGTGGGCACCATGCTGCTACTCATCCTCGGTGCCATTATCGGCCCTATCGCTATCAATTTCTTCAGCGGCGATGACGAACCGGATTCCGTAGCCGTCGTGGGGATGGAAGCGTCTGCCTTTGATGATTCCGGCATCGATGCCACCGCGGCGAAAGACCGCGCGGAAGCCCAGCAGATGGTAGAGAATGAAGACGCCGATGCCGCCTTAGTGCCGGCCGAGAACGACGGCTGGGAACTCGTGAGCAAAGGGGATGCCCCAGCGTCCGTGACCACCACCGTCAACCAAATCGTTGCTTCTCAAGCACAAGCAACTGCGCTGGATACGCTCAATATTGACCCACAAGAGTTAGAAAAGGCTACCCCCTCGACCACGGTCAATCAGGTGAACTTAGAAGAAGAGGACGGCACGGAACATAAGATGGCCGGCGTAGCCACGGTCCTCATTGGCGCAATGGTGGTCGTCTTTTCCGTCATGACCTTCGCCGGCTTGATTGGTGGCCGCGTCACGGAGGAAAAGTCGTCCCGAGTGGTGGAAATTATCTTGTCTTCCGTGCGTCCGGTGGACTTTTTGGCCGGCAAGATTCTGGGCAATACCATCGTTGGATTCCTAGCCACGCTGCTCATTTTGGGCGGCGGTGCTATCTCTCTTGCTACGACTGGATTGGCTAGTGACATCGAGCTGGACTACGGCTTGGTAGCCGTCCTCCTTGTTGGCGAGATTCTCGGCCTGCTCTTCTTTGGCAGCCTCTACGCTGCAGCCGGCTCGATGGTGCAGCGCACCGAGGATCTCCAATCCACGCAGGCACCTATCCTGTTCCTCGTCTTTGCCACCATGTATGTACCAATGTTCGGCTGGATGCACCTGGATGCCACGTGGATGCAGGTCATGACCTGGTTGCCGCCGGTTTCCATGTTGGTCGCTACGATGCAGGTGGCCGGGGGCAACCTCAGCTGGTTAGGCTTGCTAGCTAGCTATGTGCTCATGGCTGTGGTGACCGCACTGATTATCGTGCTGGTCGGTCACATCTACCGCCGCGCCATTTTGAATAATGGACGCAAAATGACCTGGCGCCAGGCGGTGGGCAAATAAAAATAATCCGGCTCCCCGCCGATTGTGCGGGAGCCGGATTCTTCTATGTGCCGAAGCTACTGAGTAATGAACTCGTTGGTGATCGGCTGAGTGATGTCCAAGGTGCCGTGCTCGATGTAGTACATACCGAAGAACATGGCAGCAACCATTACCAGTGCCAGCAGCATGTTCGGGATCCACTGCACAAAGACGGAAACCCAGCCCTTGCTCTTATCGCGGGCTGCTGCTTCGCGCTGTTCCTGAGCCTCACGCTCGTTCATAATGATAAAACCTTTCGATCCACCGAGGATTAACTACGGATATCTTAACAGTTAAGTGCCCGCAAGGCCGCATTCCTCGCACTTTTGATTGACACCGAAATTCGGCAATTAAATACCTGGGTCCTCATCATTGAGCAGCGCCTCTACGAAGGACTCGCGGTCTCCAAGCATGCGCTCAATGTCCTCTTCCGCGCCGACGATCCACAGCTCGGTGTCTTGGTCATAGGTGAGAGCGGAATCTGGGTAGGCCTCTAGTGCCTCCTCCATGGCGGCAACCTGATCCTCGCTGGCGGCGTCGTCCAAGTGCACCTCTGGATCGCCGATGCGCGGGCTAAGCTCCTCCAACGCGGTGATCCCGTAGGTCTTATACTGCTTCTTCGGGTGCTCGAAGAGCTCTTGTCCCATCATGGAGCTTAATCCTTTCCGTGTAGTAGCGAATCTGGCACGTACCCCTCATATCCCGGGATGTTATTGACCTGAAGAACTCCGGTGAAAAAGCGCCGCAGCGCCGGTACGTCCTCGGGTTGCAGGTGGTCAAAGACCATACGGCGCACAGATTCCACGTGCTCCGGAGCGGCACGCCGCAGGTGTTCTAGGCCCACGTGGGTCACACACACGTTGATGCCGCGTGCATCATCCTCGTCTGGTTCTTTGGTGAGCAGGCCGCGCTTTTCCATGCGAGTTACCTGATGGGAGGCGCGGGAGCGGTCCCACTCCAGCTGCGTGCACAGTTCGTGCAGGCGCAGGCGTTGTTCCGGTGCCTCGGACAGGGCGACGAGGACGGCGAACTCGGAGGCAGATACTTCGCCGCCGGCCTTGAGCGTTTCCTCCATTCCCCTATCGATCTTGCGCACGGCGCCAAGGAGCAGGCGCCATAGCTCCTGCTCATCGTCGTCTAACCAGCGAGTTTGATAAGGCATGGCACTAGATTACCCCTTTGAGCGCGGCAATGTCGCGCTCACTGCGTCCCGGTACGCGGGAGTAGCGCTCCGGCATGCAGGTAAAGACCAATACCTGGTTGTCCCTTCCGACATGGGAAAAGAGCGTGGCCATAAGTTGCAGGCGGTGTGCATCGGTAGAGCCCAACGCGTCATCCACAATAACGGGAACCGACTCCGGCCCCACCAATTGCGCGATGGCAAAGCGGGTGAGGATGGCCAGCTGCTCGCGGGCACCACCGGAGAGGCTGGCCAGGCTCACCGTTTCATTGTCCTGGGTGCGGGTGGTCACGCGGAGGTCGTCATCGAGCTCGAAAGTGATGCCGCCGCCGTACACGGTGCGGGCCAGCCGCGACAGTGCAGCCACGAAGGGCGCGGCGTAGCGCTGGCGGGCGGCATCGCGATGCTTGAGCAACAGTTCGCGCAGATAGCGGGCGGCTTGCGCACGCTTGTCCACGCTCTCATATACCGCCCGGGCCATCTCCAGCGCCGCGGTGGCCTGTTGGGCGCGCTCGGCGGCACCGGAGTGGAAGTTCACCTCGCTGGAAAGCCGGCCGAGGTCTACCTCGCAGCGTTGGATGCGGTCGGTGAGGTAATCCAGGTGGGACTGCGCGCCTTCTACCAAGGACTGCGCGGTAGCAAGGTCAACGGTTTCCATTTCTTCGAGCTGCCCGCGCAGGTCCACCACTACGGATTCCAGGCGAACGACCTCAGCACGCAGGTCCTCGTCGGCGGCGCGTTCACGCGCGAAGGAAAGGTCTCGGGTCACGCGCTGCGCGTTTTCGCGGGCCGCGGCAAGTTCGGCATCGAGGCGCACAGCCTCGTGGGCCAGCCTGCTTTCGCGGTACGGCACGAGTTCGCGGTCGAGCGCATCGACCTTTTCGCTGGCGGCTTCCTCCGCGGCTTCGGCGGCGGCGAGGTCTAGCTCCTCCCCGTCCGCAAGGTCCGCGACTTTCTCAGCCAGTGCGGCATGCTGGGCGCGCAGCTCGCCCAAATCATCCGGCCCCAGTTCCGCGGCAAGGGCACGGGTGGCGGCATCGAGGGCGTCGTTCTGTGCACGGTGCGTCTCATGGGCTTCCTCGGCCGCGGCCACTGAACCTACGCCCAGGGTATCGAGCAGCTCGTGCAGCCGGGTGCGGGCCTGTTCCACATCGCGTTGGGTGTCCTCCGCAGAGTAGGAACCGGCCGAGAAGCGGGCGGTGATATCGCCGATGGTGATAACGCGGGAATCGACAAGCTCGACGGCGGTGTCCTCATCCAACTCGATGTCCTCGCCATCGACGCGGATGGTGGAGCCAGCAGGTCCGGAAAAATGGACCTTGGCGGCAGCGGCCTCGTGCAGGCGCTCGGCCACCGACAGCGCTGAGTCTGCCTTATGCAGGCTGGTGATATCGGCCGCGGTGACCTCGCGGCCGCGTTGGGCGATGGTCGCACGGGCTTGGTCTACTTTGGCGGCTAGGCCGTCAAGCGATTCCAGACGGGCGCTGAGCTGCTCAAACTTCTGCTTATCCTGCAGGCGGCGTGCCTGCTTTAAAGTGCTGCGGGCGGCGGCATAGTCCTCTTTGGCCTCCGCTAGTTGCTTCTCCAGCAATTCTTTGACCGCGGCTTCTCCTTTCGCCTTGTCTTGGGCGGCGGTGAGCTTATGCTGGGCGGCCTCGGTGGCCGTGGCGGCTTCCTCGGCCGCGGTGACGAGCTCGGCGCGCTCGGTGACGGCGGCTTTCGCACGGGCAAGATCCTCTGAAGCACGGGCCAGGGTGGCCTTATGGGAGTCCAGGGTGGCCTGCGCGGTAGCGGCTTCCTCGGCCTGCGCCTGTTTGTCGGTGAGGTCGGCGCGGGCGGCGGGGAGCTCGGCTTCGGCGGCGGCTTGGTCGCGCTCGAGTTGCTCGTAGCGCTCGACCACGGAATCGAGCTCGCGCAGGACGCGGGTGGCTTCTGTGTATTCCTCTTCGGCGCGGGCTAGGGCTGCGGCGGATTCCTTGTACTCGCCGGCCGGGTTACCCTTCGCCGCGGTGAAGTAGCGCTGATACTCCTTGTCCACGCGAGCGAGCAGCGCGGAATCGTCGCCGGAAACCTCGTCCTCGGCCAGGCCGGATTCGCGCTCGAGTGCGCGGGTCAGGCTAGGAATGCCGACGGCAGAGATGGCCTCGCCGGTGTCGTCTTGGCGCATAAAGAGGGCGTCGACAAGCGAGCGATCCAAGTGCTCTGAAAGGATGCGCTCCAGTTCATCGTCGGCCTGGCTGCCGGTAAACTGCGCCGGCCGTGGGGAAGAAATATTCAGCTCGCAGGACTTCTTGGATAGCCAACGCTTGGCAATGCGGAAGCGGTACTCCCCTACGCTTAGCTCGGCCGTAACTTCCGGGGCAACGTCCTTGCCCACCGGTTGTAGGGAGCGAATGCGCTTGGAGCGGCCGCTGTGCTTTTCGGTGAGCACCACATCGAGCGCCTCCACGATGGTGGACTTGCCTGCCTCGTTCTCGCCGTGGATGACCACGACGCCGGTCTCGGGAAGCTCATCAAGGACTAGGTGCTCAATGCCGCGGACGTTGGTGAGTTCTAGGCGGTGGATGCGCATTAGGACTGTCCCTCCAGGC
Source organism: Corynebacterium tuberculostearicum (assembly GCF_022347385.1). Lineage (GTDB taxonomy): Bacteria > Actinomycetota > Actinomycetes > Mycobacteriales > Mycobacteriaceae > Corynebacterium > Corynebacterium tuberculostearicum_M. The sequence continues at coordinate 116,589 of NZ_JAKRDT010000003.1, read as the reverse complement.
GGAATAGCAGGTTGGCGGCGTCGCGGGCGACGGGATCCTCGCGGTTATCCAATAGTTCATGCAGGGCTTCGGCCGCGTAGCCGGAGATATCGAGGCTAGCCAATTCCTCCTCGCTGGGTTCCAGGTAAAGGTCCATGGTGCGCTCGCGGGGGCGCAAGGACGCAAATACGGCTTCGTACTCATCCAAGCCGCGCTGTAGGCGGGCATGGGCCGCGACGCCGAGCGTGCCGCGCAGGCTATATTTCACGGCCGTGCGCACCTTATCGGGGTACTCGCCTAGGCGCGCGAGGAAGCGTTCCACGTCTTCGGCGGAATCCACGGCGGCATCGAGGGCTTCAAAGGTCCAGCGGCCGATGCGGCGCTTGTCGACGTCCACCTCATCCCCCACGCGCACCACCAACGCATTGCCGGAATCGGATTCGCCGCCACCGGTGCTTGTTTCCTTATAGTCCGTGGTCTCTGGGCTGCCGGAGAACCACACCCGGCCGGTGGTGCCGAGGCTCGCGGTGGAGTGTGTATCGCCCAGCGCCAGGTAGTCGATCACCCCGCGGTCCAGGCAGTCCTCGACGAAGGCAAGGTCGATGGTATCGGCGTCATCCTCGCCGGAGCGGGAATCCACCTGGCCGTGGCCGACGGCGATGCGAATGCCCTCAGCCGGTTCCAACGGCTCGAGTGCTTGGCGGACCAAGTCGTGGTTTGCTCGCTTGGACAGGTACGGCGCGCCGACCAACTCCACGCCGGGTGCGACCTCGATGGGCTCTGAGTCTGCGATGACGTGGACATTCTCCGCGCTGGTTTTATAAAAGACCGAATCCGCCACCAGCGGGTCGTGGTTTCCCGGCAGGACATAGACCGGCACCGGCAGGCGCTTAAACATCTCCGTGGCGCGGGCAAGGATGTCGCGCGAGAGGGCATTGTGCTCAAAGACGTCGCCGGCCACGACAATGAACTCCGCGCCGGTCTCCTCGGCCAGCTCGCCGAGCCGCACGATGGCGGCCTCGCGATCATCGTTAAACCGGCCTTGGGCCTCGCCCTTCAAGAACCACCGGGTCATGCCCAGCTGAAAATCGGAGGTATGGATAAACGTGGTAGCAGTCATTAGTGCGAGAGGTGGTAGTAGAGGTCTTCAATATCGGATACCGCACGCAAGAGATCCAGGTTGGTATGCGAGACCGACCGCATGGCCTTGCGCAGCAGGTCCGGATCGGAGTCATCAATGGCCGGAGCGACCTTGGGCTGCGGCAGCTTCGGCAGCTCGCGGCCGTTCCAGAAGATGTCATTCTTTTCTTCCTCGGACAGGTCGCTCGGGGTGAAGCTTTCGCGGCTCACCGCTTTGGCCTGTTCTAAGACCATGCGCTCCAAGCGGGCAAAGTCCAGTCCGCGCATATTAAAGATGACGGCCGGGTCCGCATCGGCGCGGGTGGCGAGCTTATCGCCCACCGCCACGATGTGCTTGCATACGTACTCGCCATCGGGGCAGTCACAGGTCAGGCGCAGGTCTTCGGCCTCGGGGGCGAAGAGGGTGTCCAAGGCGGCGTCGGAAAGCATGCCCTTGCGCGCGTTGGCCACGGAATTGGGGGTGCGGGCGAATTCGGTGGCCAGCTGGGCAATATCGTCGTTATTGCGGTACGGCAGCTGGATGAGCACCGCAAAGGGCTCGTTCTGGGAGCCGGCCACGCGCCCGTGGATGGCGCCATTGCGCACCTCGAGGCCCACGACGTGTCCGCCTTCGGCATACTGGCGGCCCCGGGTAATCCTGCCTCGGTCTGCACCATGCGAGGTAAAAGCCGCGATGCGGGAGGCCGTAGTGGACAGGATGCGCCCGCTGCGGTCCACGTGATTGACCTCGGCCGGGGTGCTTACTCGTTTGCGGGTGCCAAAATTGGCATAGATGACGTTGTCGTCGCCTTTAACAGCCATGGATTACTCCCTCCCCCGGTAGCTCATGAGTGCGGCCAGCTGATCTGGGTCTAGCTCCGTGAGCCAGCCCTCGCCTTCGCCCACCACGGCGCCGGCCAGCTGCGTCTTACCGTCCAAGATATCCTGGATGGATTCCTCCAGAGTGCCTGCGGTGATCATCTTATACACCTGCACATTGCGGCGCTGGCCAATGCGGAAGGCACGGTCCGTTGCCTGGTTTTCCACCGCCGGGTTCCACCAGCGGTCCATGTGTACGACGATAGAGGCTGCCGTGAGGTTCAGGCCGGTGCCGCCCGCCTTGAGCGATAGGATCATCGCCGGCGGGCCGTCCTCGGACTGGAAGTCCTCCACCATCTGGTCGCGCTTATTCTTGCTTACCCCGCCGTGGAGGAAGGGGATCTCCCGGCCGAGCTGGTCGCTTAAGTAGGGCTGCAGGATATCGCCAAAGGCCTTGTACTGGGTAAACACCAGGAGACGCTCGCCGGATTCGGTGGCCTCGTCCACGATGCGCATAAGCTCTTTGACCTTGCCAGAGCGGTGCTTGCCCTTGAGCGTCACCGGCGAGTTATCGCCCAGGTAGTGCGCCGGGTGATTACAAATCTGCTTAATGCGGGTCAGCGAGGCCAGCACCAAACCGCGCTTATTAATGCCCGTCGCCTCCTGCAGATCCTTCTTCACCTGGTTGACCAGTGCCTTATACAGGGCGGCCTGCTCGGTGGTCATGGATACGGTGAGGATCTGCTCGGACTTTTCCGGCAGGTCATCGATGATATTCGGGTCCGTTTTGACGCGGCGGAGGATAAACGGCGCGGTGAGCTGGCGCAGGCGCTCGGACATTTCCTCGTCATTATTGCGCTCGATGGCCTTGGCAAAGTGATTGCGGAAGAACGAGGCGGTGCCCAGCACGCCGGGATTGCAAAAATCCAGGATGGAGCGCATCTCGGAGAGTCGATTTTCCACCGGGGTGCCGGTCAGCGCCACGCGGTGCTCTGAGGGCAGCGAGCGCACGGCCTTGGACGAGCGGGTCGCGGAGTTCTTGATGGCTTGGGCCTCATCGAGGACAACGCGCTGCCAGCCGACTTCGCCCATGTCCTTAAAATCGCGGCCCACGGTGCCGTAGGTGGTAATCACGAGGTCGGATGTGGCAGCAGCCTGGGCGAAGTCCTCACCGCGCGGGCGGCTGGGACCGTGCTGCACCATGACTTTGAAGTCTGGGACGAAGCGCTGGGCCTCGCGGGCCCAGTTGCCCACCACGGACGTTGGTGCCACCACAAGCGTGGGACCGGTCTGCTCACCGCGGTCCTTCTCTACCGCGAGGAGGGACAGTAGTTGAAGGGTTTTGCCGAGACCCATGTCGTCGGCAAGCACTGCCCCAATGCCACTGCGCGACATCCAATACAGCCAGTCGACGCCGCGGCGCTGGTACTCGCGCAGCTCCGCGTGTACGGATGCGGGAATCTCCACGCGCTCTGGGGCGACCTTATCCACCCCGCCGAGCAGCGCCGTGTGCCAGGTGCTGCCGGTGAACTCGATGGGCTCTTGGGTCATGGACTCTAGCGCCAGCTCGCGCAGCTCAGCCACGGTGACCTGCTCGTGCTCCTCGCCGCCCTCGTTGAATTCTTGGCGGCGGCGCTCCACGTCCTCCATCAGGGCTTGCCACCCTGGCTGGTCGAGCTGCTTGGCCATCTCTGCGGAGGCGGCTAGCTGCTCGAGCTCCTTCTTCTTGCGCGCTGTGGCCTTCTCCCGCAGCGCGTCCATGTAGCCGGAGACTTGGGAAACGACCTGCTTATCGGCCATGACCCACTTGCCGCGCAGCTGGATGAGGCCGGACTTGGAATTGACCAGGTCCTCCATCTCTTCCTCGGTCAGCTCCACATCGCCTACGGACATGCGCCAGTTATAGTCCACTAGCTTATTCATGCCGATGTGCTTCTTCGTGGCGGCCTCGGCCGGATCGCGAGCCTCGTGGGTTTCCAGCTTGGCCTTAGTCTCCATCTGCGCCCACGCCTTGGGCAGCATGACGGTCACGCCACTGGCCTTGAGCTTATCCACCTCATGGGTAATAAAGTGGGTGAGCTGGTGGGTTTCTAGGTAGACGTCCCAGTCGCCGTCGCCAGGCTGTGGCAGCTGCGCGGTCTCCCCCAGCGTGGGTGCGATGCGCACGGCTTTGCGGTGAGCTTCGCGCAGCTTTTCCACACTCGCCCTATCCAAACTCTGCGCCGACACCGGCCGTGGAGAATCCGTGCCCGAGCGCACCCGCACGCGCACTGGCCACTTGGCTGTATCCGGGTCAACGTCAAGCGGCTCCTCCACGATGTAGACCAGCTGGAGTTCTACCTCGTAGATGGAATTCTTCCACTCATTGAGCCCGCGCAGCAGCTGCGAGCGCCCTCGCCGGATCGGCCGCGTATCGAGCAGGGCGCGGGCAAACTCGTGCCACGGCATCGGGCGCGGCGCCTCCGCCACGGGCCGCAGCTCGCGAAAGGCAATCCAGTGGGTGAGCTCATCGGCCATGTCATCTGAGAGTGCCCGGTTATTCACGTGCAAGATGCCCGGCGCGGCCGCCATCATCTCCGCGAGCCAGCCGCGCTCACCCAAGCCGGAGGCCAGCTGCCACATGGGGAACCACTCATTGGCCTGGTAAGCCAGCCGGAAGGTCACGCGGCCGGCGCGCACGAACTTGCACAGGCCGCTGTAGGCATGGATGAGCCACTGGAGGTCGGGCGCAATGGTGGCCGGCGGCTTGTGGTTCAGGTGCTCCATTTGGGCAAGCGCCGCCACGGCCTCTTCGGGTCCGAACATCGCCATGGGCACCATCAGGGAGACATCCTTGCCCTTTGGCGTTCGCAGCGATACCCGCGCTCGGTTGCGGAAGGATTTCTTCGCCAAGATGGACTCCACCGCTGGCGGGAAGGTGCCCTCAGGAACGGCATTGGGCATGACGATCTTGTGTCCTTCTACCTGTTCAATCCATAGACCTAGTCCCGTAACGGGGAGCCACAGTCCATGCACGAGGTAAGAAGCCATAGCCGCCAGCATAGCAGCCCCTTTTGGTTTTGTTACAGGCTCGTTATGTTCCACCCTTTTCCCAGTTGAACGACAGAAAATCGAAACGGAGATCTGCGCCACACCTGTATTTTCGCTTGGGTTAACCTTGTGACCCCGTTAACGTGAGAATGTCATCACACACCTACAAGGAGTACAACGTGCAAGATTCAACTTGGTACGTCATTGCGATGATCGTGTATCTCCTCGCAATGGCAGCCATTGGCTATTGGAGCTACAAGCAAACCGATCAATATGACGATTATGTTTTGGGCGGCCGTGGCCTGCACCCATTCGTAGCGGCCCTCTCCGCAGGCGCTTCCGACATGTCCGGCTGGCTGCTCATGGGCCTGCCTGGCGCGCTCTTCCTCTCCGGCATGTCCGAGCTATGGATGGCCATCGGCCTGCTCGTCGGCTGCTGGGCAAACTGGAAGTGGGTCGCACCGCGCCTACGCTCCTACTCGGAGATCGCGGCCAACTCCATTACCGTGCCGTCCTTCTTTGAAAACCGCCTGCACGATAAGTCCCGCCTGCTGCGCATCATCTCCGCAGCCATCATCATCTTCTTCTTTACCTTCTACGTCTCCTCCGGCATGGTCTCCGGCGGCCGCTACTTCGAGTCCACCTTCGGTGGCGACTACCTCACCGGCATGCTCGTCATCGCCGCGGTGACCATCTTCTACACCTTCGTCGGCGGCTTCTTGGCGGTGTCCTACACGGACGTCGTCCAGGGCGTGCTTATGTTCGTCGCCCTGATGATCGTGCCAATTATGGCAATCGTCTCTCTCAGCGATCCTGCCTCCATCTTCTCTTTCGCCAGCAATAATGCCTACGGCACCGATGGCATAGTGGAAAATGACAACTACTTCTCCATGTTCGCCGGCGTTTCCGCTGGCGTCATCATCGGCAACCTGGCCTGGGGCCTGGGCTACTTTGGCCAGCCACACATCGTGGTCCGCTTCATGGCGCTGCGTAAGCCTTCCGACGCCCGCCAGGGCCGCTTCTACGGCGTTACCTGGATGGGCCTGTCCGTCATCGGCGCCATCTTCGTCGCTCTCTCTGGCACCGTTTACTTCACCCAGACCGGCCACAGCATCACCGACCAGGACAACTTCGAAACCATCTTCCTGGATATGGCTCAGGCCATGATGCACCCACTGCCCGCCGGCTTCGTCCTGACCGCGGTTCTGGCCGCCATCATGTCCACCATGTCGTCCCAGATGCTCGTCGTCTCTACTTCCCTCATCGAGGACCTCTTCCTCATCTTTGCTAAGAAGAAGCCCAGCGAGCAGGTCCTCATCAACCTCTCCCGCACCGCCATCGTGGCCATCGCGGTCATCGCCGCTCTGCTGGCTATCAACCCGTCCGATTCCATCCTCGGCCTGGTTGGCTTCGCCTGGGCTGGCTTCGGTTCCGCCTTCGGCCCCATCGTTCTGCTGTCCCTGTACTGGAAGCGCTTCAACTCCACCGGCGCAATTGCTGGCATGGTAACCGGCGCCGTCGTGGCCATTGGCTGGGGCATGTCCCCGCTTTCCGACGTCCTCTATGAGATGGTCCCAGGCTTCTTCCTGGCCCTCCTCGTGGCCGTCGTAGTCACCAAGCTCACCAAGGAACCACGGCCGGAGGTTGTTGCCGAGTTTGAAGAGGCCACCAAGCTGGCCAAGCTCGTAGAAAAGGACTCCAACCTCAACTTCGAAGAAGCCGCAGAAAAGGTCACCGATAAGTAATCGGAACCAACGCGGACTCCTCGCAGTCCAATAGGACATGAAGTCCTATTACCTGGCCGCGCTATCATGCATCACCATCCTCATCGGCGCATGGTATGCGTGGCCTTTTCCGCGTTTTGACGTCACCACGCTCCCCTCCCGCCCCGAAGCCGCCGGCTACAACCGTGAAGACTTCGGCATCTGGCAGCCCCACGGCGCCTGCACCACCCGCGAGGTCATTCTAGAAAGCCAATCCAGCGAACCCCTCCACGCCTGCCACGCCCGCAGCGGGACTCTTTATGACCCCTATAGTGGCACCACCATTCCCGCTACCTCTCCCATTGAGATCGACCACATCTTTCCCCTCTCCGCGGCCTATGACCTTGGCGCGTCTGAGTGGGACCGCGAAACCAAGGTCCGCTTTGGCAACGATCCACTCAATCTCGTAGCAACCAGCCGTGAGCTCAACCAAGAAAAGTCAGACGCCCTCCCCGCGGAATGGCTACCTCCCGCTAACCGCTGCGACTATTCCCGCCGCCTCGCCGACATCGCCCGAAAGTACTCCCTTCCCCTGCCTTCCAAGGACGTGCGGGCGATGCAAAGGCAATGTCGGTTGGCCGTACTCACCGGAAATTGATTAGGGTTGACGTGGCAACTTTCCGCGATTGAAGGGTTCTTTCAATGACTTCTTTCCTTGTATTCCTCCACGTGGCCGCAGCCATTCTATTGATCGGCCCAGTATGCGTATCCACCTCTAGCTTCCAGACCCAAATGGCCAAGGCAGCACAGGGTGACCACGCGGCGCTCGGCTCCGCTCGCGTCCTGCACAACATCACCAATACCTACGGCTACATCTCTGCCATCGTGCCTATCCTCGGCCTCGGCGTATTCCTTTCCGATATCAGCGCTTACAAGTCCGAAGTGAACTTCCACATCGCCATCTTGGTTGCCATCGTCGCATGGTGCCTGCTCTTCTTCGTCATTCTGCCAAAGCAGAAGAAGGCAATGGCCGCCCTCGAGTCCACTGAATCCTTCGACTACGCGGCAGCAAAGAAGCCGCTGTCCGCATTCGGCGGCGTATTCAACCTCCTGTGGATCATCTGCCTCATCCTGATGTACGTCAACTTCTAAGTGGCCTTCTAGAAAGCCATTTACTCCTCTGGGACAGTGTCTTCACTGTCCCTTTTCTCGTCTTCCAGCTCTTCCTTCAACTTTTGCGCATCCTCGTGCGCATTTTCTCGACGCCGCCGCGTCGCCTGTGCCACAGTCTGCGCCCACCTCCGATTCTTCGGCGCGAGCGGCCCGCTGGCTTCGTCATAGACCCAAGTCGAATCTTCAAAGAGCCAGACGACGTCCCCGCTAATTGGATCCTTGATATAAAACGCCCGTCCATCAGTCTTGATGTTGTGGTGATGTTGACACAGGCAGCTCAAGTTCGCCGCCGACGTAGGTCCTCCGTCAGCGAAATCATGCCGGTGGTCCATCTGGGAAGCCATCGCCGGTCGCGTACATCCGGGCCACCGGCAGGTTCCATCGAGCCCTTCCACAAAGGCACGGATATGCGGCGGCGTGACGTAGTTTCCGCTTTCATCTTCTGCCGCCTTCTCCATGTCGCGCACGGTCGTGGCCCGCGATTGCATTTCATCGGCCACCTCAGGCGAAACCCAACCCAAGCTTTGGACGAAGGCGGGAGCATCCGGCAGATCGCAGCGGTACATATTGAGCACCACCTTCGCCTTGGCCTCAGCCTCACCGGTAAGCAACTCGACCGCAGCCTGAGCCAAGGAGATGTCCTTCTCCGTGGCTACACCGCGAATATTTCGGTCGATGATTTCGGCAGTCTCTAAGCCCACGTCTAGGCACACTGCGGCCCACTCCCCACCTGTAGGCTCGAGGTGATAAGACTCCTTGCGCCGCGGATCGCGTGCAGCGATGGTGGGATCAAGGCGGACAATGAGCTCCCGAAGCTTTCGCCGCAGGTTGCGATGGGACGGTAATTTTTGGTTGGGGCGTTTGGGGGTGAGGTAGGTGGTTAATTCGGCGTCGATAAGCACGCATTGTTCGGTCTCAATCTCGCCCAACTTGGACAGCGTCTGGTCGATGGTAGTTAAGCGGTCTAAATCTAAGTGATAGTGCTCTTCCTGCCGGGCTTTAAGGCGCGGCAGCTCCTGCAATCGCTCAAAGGCGAAAATGATATTTCTAATTCGGGACTGGCGCGTTCCGGTGAGATCCGACAGTGATTGGCTAATTATTTCGATATCGTCATCCGGGTCTGGATGTAGGCGCTTCCAGAGGAGGTATTCGGCCTTGCGAATGTCTGTTGCTGCTTGTGAGGTGGAATTTGCTGGATTGGTATTGGCAAAGTAGGGCGCATTCATGGACTTCCCCCGCAGAAGTATCTCTAGAACATGTTTGCGCTTTTAGTATACAAAACCCCTCCGACACACTACCCCCGTTTATAGTAAAACCGCAGGTCAAAAGGCACGAAAAAATGGGCCTCCGAAGAGGCCCATTGAGTCGAAAATGCTAGTCGCGCCAGCGTTCACCGCGCTTGCGTCCACCGCCGTGGTCACGGCGAGGTGGGCGGCCGGTGTCCTTCTGAATCTTGATCAGCTGGCCGGAAATGCGGGTATCCTTCAGGCGATCCAGCACCGCCGGGTCGAGGTTCTTTGGCAGGTCAACCAGGGTATGGCCCACCGCGATGGTGATGCGGCCAAAGTCCTTGGCAGACAGGCCGCCCTCGTTGGCAATAGCGCCGACGATGGCTCCCGGTCGCACATTTTGCCGCTTGCCGACGTCCAATCGGTACGTCTCAAAGTCTCCGTCCGGCCGCTTTGGGCCGCGGCCCTTGCCGCCGCCCTTGAAATCGCGCTTGCGATCGTCGCGGCGGTCGCGGTCGCGCTTCGGCTTGGGAAGCGGCTTGTCTTCCATTAGGAAGTTCTTGCCGCCCTGCAGCATGACGGCAAGGGCCGCAGCGATGTCGTCCATAGCCGCGTTATTGTCCTCGGAGTACTTGCGCACCAGGGTGCGGAAGAAGTCCGCCTGCTTATTGTCCATGGAGTTGGTAATGGACTGCGCGAACTTTTCCTTGCGCTTTTCATTGACCTCATCGACGGACGGCAGGTCCATCTCTTCCAGACGGGCGTTGGTCACGCGCTCGATGGAGCGCAGCATGCGGCGCTCGCGCGGGGTGACGAACAGGATGGCTTCGCCGGAGCGGCCCGCGCGGCCGGTGCGGCCGATGCGGTGCACGTAGGACTCGGTATCGTTCGGGATATCGAAGTTGACCACGTGCGTGATGCGCTCGACGTCGAGGCCACGGGCGGCGACGTCGGTAGCCACGAGGATGTCTAGGCGGCCATCCTTGAGCTGATCGACGGTGCGCTCGCGCTGAGCCTGCGCAATATCGCCGTTGATGGCGGCGGCGCTGAAACCGCGGTCACGCAGGGTCTCGGCCACCTCTTCGGTCTCGTGCTTGGTACGGCAGAAGACGATGATGGCGTCGTAATTGATGACCTCGAGGATGCGGGTGAAGGCATCCATCTTTGCGCGGTGCGGGATGAGGAGGAAACGCTGCGTGATGTTGTCATTGGTGCGGCGCTCGGACTTCACCGTGACCTCGGCGGGGTTGTCGAGGTACTGCTTAGACAGGCGCCGGATGGCGTTCGGCATGGTGGCCGAGAAAAGCGCCACCTGCTTGCGGTCCGGGGTGTCTTCCAGGATGCGCTCGACGTCTTCCTGGAAGCCCATGTTCAGCATCTCATCGGCCTCATCGAGGACGAGGAACTGCAGCTGGGACAGGTCCAGCGAGCCCTTCTCCAGGTGGTCGATGACGCGACCCGGGGTGCCCACGATAACCTGCGCACCGCGGCGCAGACCGGAAAGCTGAATGCCATAGGCTTGGCCACCGTAGATAGGCAGCACCTCGACGCCCTTGAGGGACTCGGCGAAGGATTGGAAGGAGTCCGCCACCTGCAGGGCCAGCTCGCGGGTGGGAGCGAGCACGAGGGCCTGCGGATGGCGGGCCTTGGTGTCAATCTGCGACAGAACCGGCAGCGCAAAGGCTGCGGTCTTGCCGGTACCGGTCTGGGCAAGGCCGACAACGTCGCGGCCTTCCATCAAGATCGGGATGGTTTCTTCCTGAATGGGGGACGGCTTGGTGAAGCCTACTTTCGCAACGGCCTCCAGAATTTTCTCTGGCAGGCCAAGATGCGCGAACCCCTGGGAGTTGTCGTTGGCTGAATCTTGGGACTCAGCGCCGGTTTCCTCAGAAGTATTCGCAGCCCTGGTGTCCTTGGTGACACCTTGCGAGTTGTCCTGAGATTCCGACTTATTAAAATCTTCCGGCTCGTTGACGCCGCCGGTGGCGTTATCGGTAATGCTCATTGCTTCACCAACCCTACGCGATTGCCGCCCCAAACTCCATATCCTAAGCGCCCGCGACGAAAGTGCGGTAGCTCAGTGGCATTCCAGGGCGGTAAGCCAGGTGCACGGCGCTGGGGGCGTCGAGCACGTGCAGGTCCGCGGCGGCGCCCTCCACAATGGTGCCCTTAGCGGGGCGGCCCTGCGGGTCGAGGCCGTTGCCAACGTTGTGGCGGCGCAGGGCGGTCGCTCCGCCGGTGGTGGCGGCGTGGATGGCCTCATCGACGGAGAGGTGTTGCTGCAGGACCGCGGTGGTCACGCAGTAGTTCATCGAGGAGGTATAGGACGTGCCGGGGTTGAGGTTGGAGGCGATGGCGAGGGTGGCGCCGGCGTCGAGAAGCGTGCGGCCTGGGGCCAGCGGCTCGCGAGTCGACAGGTCACAGGCCGGCAGCATGGTGGCCACGGTATCGGAATTGGCCAGCAGCTCGACGTCCTCGTCGCTCAAGTGGTTGACGTGGTCTACCGAGGCGGCGCCCAGTTCGACGGCAAGGGCAACGCCCGGCCCCTCGCCCAACTGATTACCGTGCACGCGCAGGCCCAGGCCCAACTTCTTACCGGCCTCCAGCACGCGGCGGGATTGTTCCTCGTTGAAGGCGCCGCGCTCACAGAAGACGTCGATCCACTGCACGTAGGGAGCAACGCCCTCGAGCATGGGGCCAACGACCTCGTCAAGGTACTCCTCCGCGTCCGCTCCCGGCGGGACCAGGTGCGCACCCAAGAAGGTCACGTCATCGACGTGGCGGGAGGCTACCTTGGCGGCCTCCACCTCGGACTCGGTATTTAGGCCGTAGCCCGTCTTGGTCTCGAAGGTGGTGGTGCCACCGCGGCGGCCGGCGGCCACGCGGTCCGCCACCAGCTTGTCCAGGCGGTCGGTGCCGGCCTGGCGGGTAGCGTCCATGGTCACGGCGATGCCGCCTGCCTCATAGGAACCGCCGGAGATGCGGGCCTCGAATTCGGCGGAGCGGTCACCGTCGAAGACCATGTGGGTGTGCGAATCTACCCAGCCGGGCAGGACGGCGCGGCCGCCCAAGTCCACCTTCTCGTCGGCGGCCGGTGCCTCGGAGGCTGGGCCGACCCAGGCGATGGTGCCGGATTGGGCGATAATGGCGGCGTCGTTAAGCGTGCCACGCTCGCTGACCGTACGGAGTTCTGAAATGCCGGTAAAAAGTGTGCTCATCTAGTCCCTTGCCTTGAATTCCATCGGAATGCGGACGCCGCGCTCGTCGGCGACCTCCTTCGCGCGAGTGTAGCCGGAATCGACGTGGCGGATAACGCCCATGCCCGGGTCATTGGTGAGCACCGCGCGCAGCTTGGCCGCGGCGAGCTCGGTGCCGTCTGCAACGGTGACCTGGCCGGCGTGGATGGAGCGGCCCATGCCCACGCCACCGCCGTGGTGGAGGGAAACCCAGGTAGCGCCGGAAGATACGGCGGTCATCGCGTTGAGCAGCGGCCAGTCAGCCACGGCATCGGTGCCATCGAGCATGGCCTCGGTCTCGCGGTACGGGGAGGCCACGGAACCGGAATCCAGGTGGTCACGGCCGATGACGATCGGCGCCTTGATCTTGCCCTCGCGGACCAGATCATTAAAGAGCAAGCCGGCCTTGTGGCGCTCGTTGTAACCCAGCCAGCAAATGCGTGCTGGCAGGCCCTCGAACTCGACGTACTCCTCGGCGGCATCGAGCCAGTTGTGCAGGTGCTCGTTGTCTGGGAAGAGCTCCTTGAGTGCTTGGTCGGTGACCTTGATGTCCTCTGGGTCGCCGGAAAGCGCGGCCCAGCGGAAGGGGCCCAGGCCCTCGCAGAAGAGCGGGCGGATATAGGCCGGAACGAAGCCCGGGAACTCGAAGGCGCGCTGGTAGCCGGCCTTGCGGGCCTCATCGCGGATGGAGTTGCCGTAGTCGAAGACCTCGGCACCCTCATCCTGAAACTCAACCATGGCCTGGACCTGGGCGGCCATGGACTCGCGGGCCTTCTTAGTAAAGGTGGTCGGATCCGCCTTTGCCTCGTTGTGCCAGTCTTCCATGGTGATTTCAGAAGGCAGGTAGGACAGCGGGTCATGCGCGGAGGTCTGGTCCGTGACGATGTCTACGGTGAATTCCCCGGCGCGCTGGCGGCGCAGGATCTCTGGGAAGACCTCGGCGGCGTTGCCTACCAGGCCGACAGACAGCGGCTTCTTGTTTTCCTTGGCGTCTAGGACCAGCTTGAGGGCCTCGTCGAGGTCGGTGACAACCTCATCCAGGTAGCGCTTGTGCTGGCGGCGCTTCAGGCGGGTCTCGTCCACGTCCACGATGAGGCAGGCACCGCCGTTGAGGGTGACGGACAGCGGCTGTGCGCCGCCCATGCCGCCGCAGCCACCGGTCAGGGTGAAGGTGCCGGCCAGGCTGCCGCCAAAACGCTTCTTCGCCACGGCCGCAAAGGTCTCGAAGGTGCCCTGCAGGATGCCCTGGGTGGCGATGTAGATCCAGGAGCCGGCCGTCATCTGGCCGTACATCATCAGGCCCTCGTCCTCGAGCTTGCGGAAGTGCTCCCAGTTAGCCCAGTCTCCCACGAGGTTGGAGTTAGCGATGAGCACGCGAGGTGCCCACTCGTTGGTCTTCCAGATGCCCACCGGCTTGCCGGACTGCACCAGCAGGGTCTCATCGGACTCGAGGTCCTTGAGGGATTCAACGATGGCGTCAAAGGCTTCCCAGCTGCGTGCTGCGCGGCCGGTACCGCCATAGACCACGAGGTCCTCGGGGCGCTCGGCTACCTCGGGGTCGAGGTTATTCATGAGCATGCGCAGGGGCGCTTCGGTCTGCCAGGACTTAGCGGACAGTTCGGTTCCGCGCGGCGCGCGTACTTCGCGTGGTTGAGACATGGGCTTCCTTTCGTCGTGCTTGTTCGACGCCTTCCCAAGCCCTCTAGGCCGGTGTCCCGGGGCTGTCCCCGAGGACTTGTTCAGCGTCACATGTCACAAGGTACTGTGACCTAGCTCTGTGTACCATGCCACACGAACCCGAACTGTCTCGTATATGAGACACCCGCGAAATGATCTACGATGGCCTGCATGCGTCGGTTCATCCCCCTCCTTTCCGTGGCCCTCCTCGCCGCCTGTTCCACCCCCGCCGAGGAGCCACAGCCGCCCCACTATGTAGCGCTAGGAGATTCCTACGCGGCCATGGGCTCGACCACGCTGCCACTGGATCCACCCAATACCTGCGTGCGCGCACAGGATTCCTACCCCGAGCTCGCGGCCAAGGAGATGGGCGCAGAGCTCACCAATGTCGCCTGCCAGGGCGCTAGCACCCTCGATGTACTTTCCTCCGCCGGCGAGCACCCCGCCCAGGTGGACGCCCTGCGCGAGAACACCGACCTGGTGAGCCTATCCATCGGCGGCAATGACGCCAGCTTCGTGCGCCTTACCCAGTGCGCCACGGACGGTATCTGCCAGGCGGAATCCGGCGCGCAGATTGACCTGGAAATCCGCGATCTACCCCGCCGGCTGGACAAGGTCTACGAAGAGATTCACCGCCGCTCCCCCAACGCGAAGGTCCTCGCCACCGGCTACCTACCACTCATTAAACATGGGGAGACCTGCCCCTACATAGAAAAAATCCCGGCCAGTGACCGGGAATGGTTGGCTCGCTCCATCGAGCGCATCAACCAGGCGGTGCGCGAGGCCGCCGAGCGCAATGGGGCTACCTACGTGCTTGCCGACGCCGCCCCTGACCACACCGCCTGCTCCCCCTCACCGTGGGTGGATTTTACGGGCAAGGACACTAATTCCTTCCCCATGCACCCCACCCACGCCGGACAGGTGGCCATGGCCCAAGCCCTTAGCCGCGCAGCTTTCCAGTAGCGTCCTCGACGGCGTCGATAAGAGCGCCCTCCTTGACTAGGCGTACAGTCTCCTCGATTTCCGGGGACAGGTAGCGGTCCACGCCCGGGCCCTCCACAGTCTCACGCAGCTTCTCAATCACCGCGCCGGTTCCCTTGGCCGGGGTGCCCTCTCGCATGTCGATGGCGCGGGCGGCGGTGAGGATCTCTACGGCGAGCACGCGCTGCAGGCCGTCGACAGCCTTGCGCAGCTTGCGGGCTGCGGACCAGCCCATGGAGACATGGTCTTCCTGCATGGCCGAAGACGGAATGGAATCGGCCGAGGATGGGTTAGCCAGGCGCTTCATCTCACTGACGATGCCAGCCTGGGCGTACTGCGCGATCATGTGGCCGGAGTCGACACCGGGGTCATCTGCAAGGAAAGCATTCAACCCGCGGTTGCGCGCCGGATCCAGGAAGCGGTCGGTGCGGCGCTCGGAAATGGACGCCAAGTCCGCGGTGACGATGGCGAGGAAATCAAGCGCATAGGCCACCGGCGCGCCGTGGAAATTGCCATTGGAGACTACCCGGCCGTCCTTGGTCACCACCGGGTTATCCACGGCGGCGGCCAGTTCGCGCTCGGCCACCTGGGCGGTGTGGGCCAAGGTATCGCGGAACCCGCCGGCAACCTGCGGTGCGCAGCGCACGGAGTACGCATCCTGCACCTGGTTCTTCTTGAACTCCTCGAGCGCGGCCTCCAGGATCTCCGAGCCTTCTGCCACCTGGAGGATATTCGCCGCGGCATCGGCCTGGCCTGGGTGCGGGCGCAGCTGCTGCAGGTCATCCGCGAAGACCACGAGGGTACCCAGCAGGCCTTCCACGGTCATGGCGGTGGCAATATCGGCGGTCTTTGCGGCCGCGCGCAGATCAGTAATGGCCAAGCAGAGCTGCCCCAGCATGCCATCGGTGCCGTTAATAAGCGCGAGTCCCTCCTTCTCACGCAGCTGCAGCGGCTCGATGCCGGCCGCGGCCAGGGCGTCGCCTGCGTCCTTGAGCTCGCCGTTGACGCGCACCTCGCCCTCACCCAGCAGCGCCAGCGCGCAGTGAGCCAGCGGCGCCAAGTCACCGGAGCAGCCCAGCGAGCCATACTCGCGCACCACCGGAACGATGCCAGCGTTCAGCGCCTTGGCATAGGTTTCTACCACCACGGGGCGCACGCCGGTGCGGCCAGTGCACAAGGTGGACAGGCGCAGCAGCATCAGTGCGCGGATGACTTCTTCTTCCACTTCCGGGCCGGTACCCGCAGCGTGCGAACGCACCAGGGAAAGCTGCAGCTGGGCGCGCATCTCCTCTGGGATATGGCGGCGAGCAAGCGCGCCAAAGCCGGTGGAAATGCCGTAGACCGGGGTGGGATCTTGCGCTAGTTCTTCCACGCGCTCGCGGGTAGCGGCTACCTCTTCTAGGGCTTCAGGCGCAATCTCCACCTGCGCGCCATAGCGGGCAACGGCAACAACATCCTCGATGCTCAGCGCGCCGACGTTTACGGTCACGGTGGTTGGGTAGGCGTTAGGCATGGCAAATACTCCTCTAAATAAGGGATCAACAATTGTGACGTGTCGCGCGACAGCCTAACGCGATGAATGTATGCTACCTCACTTTTTGCGATTGCGGTACATTTTGGCCGCGACCTTGTCCGATACCTCTAGCAAGGCCCGAATAGCGGCGTCCACCTTCACATCCGGCGTCCCAACCGGATACGTCACCGCCACCGCCGCTGCAGGGCGGTCCAAGTGATCCAGGATGGGCGCCGCTACAGAGGACTGACCGCGAGTAATCTCTTCGATCTCTTGATCCCACCCGCGTGCAGCCACCAAACTCAAGCGCTTTTTCAATGCAGCAAAGCCGCTACCTCCCGCAGTATCAAAGGCGGCGCGCACCTCCGCATTAGGCAGATGCGCCAGCATCACGCGCCCGGACGCCGTTTTATGTGCCTGCAGGCGCACACCCACCTCAGTGACCAAGGAGGTAGCACCCACCGCACGCACCTCTTGCAAATACAAGATTTCCGAGCCTGCCATACGTGACAGGTGCCCCGATCCACCCACCAGCGCCGCACACTGTTCCAAATCCCGAGTGGCCATGCGCACCAAGGGCTGCTGCGTTACATAGGCCGAAGCCATGGAATACGCCGCCAGGCCCAGTCCATACGTCTTGTGTTCCGGCAAATGGGCTACAAAACCAGCATCAACCATCTCCGCCAGCAGGTGGTACGTAGATGAGCGCGGCAGGTTGAGCTCACCTTGGATGCGGGCGGCGGATATAGGGACGTCGATGGTGGATAACAGCTTGAGAATCTCCATCGCATGACGCGCCGCAGGGACTCTGTTGGTACTCACGGAGGGCAATTTTAAACACCATGGCGGCGGTTATCAGTGCAGCACACGACCCCAAGTCTGAAATTCCAGACAAGTAAATATGCTGCAGACCACACTTTTAACAAATGGAGACTTAGACTACATAAAACCTTTCATACGCTAGGAGATGCCATGTCCCAACACGGCCTTAAGCACAGGCACCTGCACTTCATCGCCCTTGGATCCGCGATCGGCACCGGACTGTTTTATGGTTCAGCCGGCGCCATCCAAGCCGCCGGCCCCTCTGTCCTCGTCGTCTATCTCCTCGCCGGCGCGGTGGTGTATTTCATGCTCCGCGCCCTAGGCGAAATGGCCGTTCGCCACCCCATCACCGGCTCCTTCGCCGGCTACGCCCGCATGTTCATGGGCGGATGGGCCGGATACATCACCGGCTGGATGTTCGCCTTTGAGATGGTCATCGTAGCGCTTGCGGACCTCACCGCCATCGGCGTTTATATGCGCTTTTGGTTCCCAGACGTCTCGCAGTGGGTTTGGGTTGCAGCCACCTTGCTCATCGTGGGCGGCGCAAACCTCGCCACCGTCAAGGCCTTCGGTGAACTAGAATTTGCCTTTACCATCATCAAGGTCGGCGCCGTACTCGCCATGATTGCCGGCGGCCTTGCGGTATTAGCCTTTGGGCTTTCTGATGCCCACACCACCGGCCCCGTCAACCTCGTCAACGACGGCGGCTTCTTCCCCAACGGTCCCACGGGCATGATCGCTTCTTTCATCCTCGTCCTCTTTGCCTTTGGCGGCACCGAAATCATCGGTGTTGCCGGCAGCGCCGCCCAGCACCCAGAAAAATCCGTCCCCAAAGCAATCAATACGGTGCCCATGCGCATCCTGCTTTTCTATGTCCTTGCCATCGCCGTCATTCTCATGATCACCCCATGGCGCGACATCACCGGCGAGCAGTCCCCCTTCGTCCAAATCTTTAATACCCTTGGCGTTTCCTGGGCCGCAGGTTTGCTCAACTTCGTGGTCATTACCGCCGCTTTATCGGCCATTAACGCCGACCTCTTCGGTGCAGGACGCGTCATCACTGGCCTTGCCCACCAAAAGCACGCCCCTAAGTTCATGTCCAAGGTAGTGCGTGGCGTACCCGTAATGACCACCATCATCCTCATCGCCACCATGATCATTGGCACTATCCTCAATGCCCTCCTGCCGGAGAATGTCTTCGAGGTCATCGCCTCGTTAGCTACCTTCGCCACCGTGTTTGTCTGGCTTATGATTCTGCTCGCTCACCTATACTCTCGGCGCGGAATGAGCACACAAGACGTAGCGAACCTCAAATACAAAGTTCCCTTCTGGCCCTATGGTCAGTACCTGTCCATCGCATTTATCCTCATGACCTTCGGCATCATGGTCTGGCAAGAGGAATACCGCATTTCCCTCGTTGTGGGTGTGGTCTTCATCGCCATTATGACGGCGGTTTATTTCCTCACCAACCGGCACGAAGTAACACATGAGGATGAACCCACCGAAGAGCCAGAAGAACTCGTCGTTTCCGCCTAACATCGAAAACCATGAACACCGAAAAAGCTGAACTTTTCACCCCCGCCCCCGAATGGTCCGGCCGCTCCGATGGCCCGGGCCCAGAGCATGCCCGCTGGCATAGCGTTATCAATCAGTCCACCGACTCCCCCGCCCCGGTAACCCTCCTAGGGTTTGCCTCCGATGAGGGCGTGCTGCGCAATGGCGGCCGCCAGGGTGCAGCCGCCGGCCCGGCCGCACTGCGTTCCGCGCTGGGTTCCTTAGCGGTGCACCATGCGCATGCGCTTGCCGACGCCGGCACGATCACCACCCAAGCCGACGACCTCGACGGCGCCCACGATGCGCTCTCCGATAAGGTCCAGGAACTCGTCGAAGCCGGCACCCTCCCCATCATTCTGGGCGGCGGTCACGAGACTGCCTTTGGCTCCCACCGCGGCCTCTACCGCGCGGTGGGCGCCACCAAGATCATTAATCTGGACGCCCACTTCGATCTGCGCCGCGCTGATCAAGCTACCTCCGGCACCCCGTTCAAGCAGATTTCGGAGCTCACCGACGACTTCGATTACACCGTGTTGGGCATTTCCCGCCCCAATAACACCAAGGTGCTTTTCGACGAAGCCGATTCCCTCGGCGTGGCCATCACCCTAGACGAAGAGCTGGTCAACCTCTCCCCGGCCGAGTGCGGCGAGCTTGCTGCCCGCGCCACCGAGGGCAAGGACAAGGTCCACCTATCCATCGACCTCGACGTCCTGCCAGCATCCACCGCGCCGGGCGTATCCGCCCCGGCGTCGCTAGGCGTCAGCTACGAGCGCATCCGCGCCATGGCCGTGGCTATTGCGCGAACGGGCAAGCTAGCCCTGGTGGACGTCGTCGAGCTCAACCCCACCTTTGACATAGATAACCGCACCGCCAAGGCAGCGGCGCGGCTTATCGATGACATCGTCACGGCCCACCTCGGGGCCTAGCGCTTAGCTCAAAACAGCAGGTGGGCAATCGGCGTGGCGATGAGGATGGTCAGCGCCACGCGCTCAAACCAGATGATGACCAGGTGGGTGAGCTTCACCGGAATCTTGGTAGCCAAGATGCACGGCACCAGCGCGGAGAAGAAGATGATGGCGGAGACTGCCACCACGCCGATGACGAACTTGACCACCATGTTGTCGCTGCCTGCCACTGCGGTGGCGGGCAGGAACATCTCCGCAATACCCATGGCCGCGCCCTTGCCGGCCTGGACCGGCTCCGGCAGCTGCACTACCCACGCGAACGGATAAAACAGGTAGCCAATCCACTCGAAGATGGGCGTAAAGCGCGCAAGCAGTAGGCCAATAAGGCCCACCGACATGATGGAAGGCACGATGGCCGCCGCCATGCGCACGCCATCGCGCAGGTTCTCCCAGATGGACTCCCACAAGGACGGCGCGCGCTGCAATGCCAGCATTGCTTCGCGCCACGCGTTCTTGATGCGCGAGCCCTCCACCGGCTTTTCCGGGTCTGGGTGTGCCTCAGCAAAGTACTCGTCCGGAATGGTGCGCAGCGGCGGAATGCGCACGGTAATGGCCGTCACCACAAAGGTCACGATGAGCGTGACAATAAAGTAGGTGCCCCAGACTTTCATCAGGTCAAGCTGCTTAGCAACGATGACCATGAAGGCCGCAGAGACCGTCGAAAAGCCGGTGGCAATAATGGCCGCCTCGCGCCCAGTATAGCCGCCCTTTTGGTAGACGCGGTCCGTCACCAAAATGCCCAGCGAGTACGAGCCCACGAACGAGGCCACCGCGTCAATGGCGGAGCGCCCCGGCGTCTTCCACAGCGGCCGCATGATGGGCTGCATGAGCACGCCAACAAATTCCAGCAGGCCAAAGCCAATGAGAAATGCCAGGAAAGCACCTCCGATAGGCACGATGAGGCCTACCGGAATCGCGATGGAGTTCCACAGGAACGGCACTAGGTCCTCATCACCAAGCACCCACGGCAGCGCATCGATGACCATGAGGAAGGAGACCACCGCGCCCACGATATTGAGCACTGCAAAGACCGCCTGCAGCGCGCTTTCCTTAAATGCTCCGGTGGTAAAGCTGCGCACCGTGCCATAGACGGCAAGAGCAAAGATAATCCACGGCACCGCCGCTGGAATCCCCTCGCGCACCATGGTGACCATGTGGTCCAAAGGAATGGAGCGCTTATCCTGATACGTCACCGGCAGGAAGAATACGAACGCGCCAATGGCGCTATATAAAAAGAGTTTCCACCGTCCCCCAGGCTGCGGGATCTCCCCGTCATGGCTCTGGTGCGAGGTGTAGACAGATTCGGTAGAAGTCACAGTAAAACCGTCTCCTCAAGCTTGCATACAAAAATCAAGCCCGCGTGACAGCCTTACGCGAACATTGGGGATATGTTATCTAAGTAACAGCTCACTGTCTAGATGTTTCCGAGATCCAAGGCACAATGGAGTCATGTCTAACCCCATACGCGTCGTTGGCGCCGTCTTCCACGACGGCGAGCGGTTCCTCGCCTGCCGCAAGAAACCAGGCAAGCCACTGGAAGGCCACTGGGAATTTCCGGGTGGAAAGATCGAGCCTGGTGAAACACCTGAGCAAGCACTAGCGCGAGAAATCCGCGAGGAGCTCAACCTCATCGCCGAGGTCGGCCAGAAAGTGACGACAACAACCTACGAGTACGATTTTGCGACGATTGAGCTAACCACTTTCTACTGCACGCTTGTCGACGGCCGCCTACGCCTGACCGATCACGACGCTACAAAATGGGTTACCTCCACAGAGGCCGCGCATCTGACGTGGGCTCCCGCAGATATCCCGGCAGTAGAAGCTATTGCTTCTAGTCACAGCTAAGGAAAGAAAGATTCTTCCTTTCGTATTTTCCTTCTGCCAGCATTCGGCGGATATTCTCCGCCAAACGCATTACCAATTGCGGATCGGATTCCGCCAACGCTGCGATTTCCTGCGTTGCCTTGCCTCCGTTTGTCGTTTGTCCTTCATAGGAGGGGCGCGCCGAGTAGAGATCAAAGTATTTCCGGCTCACGCCATTGACATTCCTAAATTTAGGACCTGGCTGGAACTCATCTCCATACATGACTCCCCTGGCCAGAAGGTTGGAAACCCGAGATATTTCCTCCTTAGGTCCTTTAGCCGGCCATCCTAAACGGATTCCAATTTCGGCGACCAAAAGAATCTCATCTCGTAGCCATTTTGGACTTCTCAATCCAGTCTCCAGTCAACAGGGATAAAAATTTAGACTGCTGGGATTGCACTTCTTAATCGAGTTCAAAGTCTCTGGGGAATGCGAATAATGAAGATCACTGAAGGGCAACACCGTCTGGAGAAAATTTACTTCGCCAATCCTTGAATCAGCCAATTTGCATACCGAAGCCTTTAGAATTTGGTCATTATGAGTACCAACCCTGACTCTTCCCTACCTTTCGGCGTTTACGAGACCCCTATTACGGCCCGAATTCGTGAACGAATGAACGAAACGCTAAGCCAACATCCTGCTGCAGGATTCGGTATTGGAAGAAGCTCCGATAAAGAGGCTCATGGCCGCTATACCTCGGCGGTTTCACAACATATTGGTTCACTCCTAGAGCGACGGCTATACGGTTTGAAGTCACCCGAAGACCGGGTTGCCCTAATCAATAACATCGCGCTTCTACTGGGCGAAGATGAGGAAATTGATTCCGAAGAACTTCTCTACGCCGTATACAACTCCGGATTGGCGGACCCTCCCTTACTTCCGGATGTTTCACTCACCAAGAGTGCACTATTCACTAACGCCCAAGGAGAATCTAGTTTAACCAGCGAAATCGAGAGAGAAATCAAAACTGCTGATTCGGTTGATCTGCTCTGTGCGTTCATCAAGAACTCCGGCATCAGCGTTCTTGATAGACAACTCGAGTACCTTCGCGATAACGAGATCCCTTTCCGGCTACTCACTTCTACCTACTGCGGTGCGTCCGACGCAGCTGCGCTCGAGCGATTGGTTGAAAAGTATCAGGCCGAAGTAAAGATTTGCTATGAGCACAAATCCACTCGCCTTCATGCCAAAGCTTGGCTATTCCGCCGAAAGTCCGGATTCGATACTGCCTTTATCGGCAGTTCCAACCTTTCCCGATCTGCTCTCGTCGATGGTTGGGAGTGGAATGTCCGCGGGTCCAATACCGCGACTCCTGAAGTAATCGATAAGTTCATCAAGACTTTCGATAGCTACTGGCACGACAGTCATTTCAAGACCTTCGACCCAAATCGCGACATGGAGAGACTCGAGCGGTCTCTTCGCGTTGCCAAGGGTGGCGAAAACTCCGGAGCACTTCGCCAACTGGAGTTATCTGGCCTTGAGGTAACTCCTTACCCCTACCAAGAAGAAATGCTCGAGGCGCTACGCTCAGAGCGTGAGGTAAAAGATCGGCATAGGAACCTCCTGGTTGCTGCTACAGGAACAGGAAAGACGGTAGTTGCCGCATTGGATTACCGGAACCTATGCGAACAATGGAAGCGACGCCCTCGGCTGCTTTTCGTTGCACACCGGAAAGAAATTCTTCAACAAGCCCGCCGGACATTCCAGGAAGTGCTTAAAGATGCGGACTTTGGCGAGCTGCTAGTCGACGGCGCTCAGCCTCGCCGCTGGGACTATGTGTTCGCCAGCGTGCAATCTCTCAGCGCTTCCCGTTTACAAAACCTAAATAGCAACCATTTTGATGTCGTAATAATCGACGAGTTTCATCACGCACAAGCCCCCACTTATAAAGCACTTTTGGACCACCTCCAGCCACAAGAGCTCCTGGGTTTAACGGCAACACCAGAACGTGGTGATGGCGAAAACGTCCAGAAATACTTTGACTATCGCGTAGCTCATGAACTTCGTTTGTGGGATGCATTGCGTCTACAGCTTTTAGTCCCCATGCATTACTACGGGATTGCCGATGGAACGGACCTTTCCTCATTGACATGGAGCCGAGGCAAAAAGGACTACAACACCGAAGAGCTCTCCGAGTTCTACATCAAAGCGGGAGAAAAGCGCACCCGCTTCATTGTTAACGAGCTAAACCGACGCATCTTCGATCTCTCAGAGATGAAAGCTATCGGCTTTTGCGTCACGATTGCCCACGCAGAATATATGGCGCGCCAATTCCAGCAATTTGGAATCCCAGCGCGAGCGGTCACAAGCGATCTCACCGCGACCGATCGTGCTCAGGCCATTAAAGATCTGGAGACTGGCGACGTCAAAGTCCTGTTCTCTGTAGATATATTTAATGAGGGCGTTGATATTCCTGCTGTAAACACCCTTCTTTTGCTCCGCCCGACACAAAGCCCTGTGGTCTTTCTACAACAACTGGGTCGTGGTCTTCGTCTATCTCCGGGCAAGGACTCCTGCGTCATTCTCGATTTCATTGGACAGCAGCATGTCGATTTTGATTTTGAGAGAAAGTTCCATGCCTTAACCCGGAAGCGGGGTAAGCGCTTAGCTGAAGAAATTGAGCAGGGCTTTCCCACCGCCCCACCGGGTTCGCATATTCAATTCGATCAATCGACGACCGAGCAGGTTCTCCGAAACGTCAAGAAGGTCTCACGGAATTCCTTACGCAAAGTGCGTGCATTGCTCTCTGAAATTCGAACCACGAATCTCAAAGAGTTCCTTGAGGATTCGAACCTGCAATTAGAGGATATCTACCGTCCATCCAAATATTCATGGACCCGGCTACTTCGAGAAGAAGGGCTACTACAGCAAAACACGGATGAGACCGAATCATTTCTACTTAACAGAATTCGAGTCTTCCTTCACGTCAACGATCCACACCGAATCGATGCCTATCTGCGCATCCTTTCCACCCCAAGTCTTCACTACGCCGACATGGGGCCATCCGACCAGGCCTTCACCCGAATGCTCGTACTCGGATTCTGGGCGAACTCAAATTCTCCGCACCCTGGTTCCTATGACGCCGCCCTGACGATTTTGCGCCAGCATCCACAAGTTGCTTGGGAGTTGGAGCAGGTTATGCAACTGAGCAGTGACTCCTCGCGCATCGTTCCACAGCATAGCGATAGTTCAGTTTTGGAAACGCATGCGGATTACTCGTTGGCCGAGCTTATTGGTGCTTTAGAGTCAGGAAGCCTTCAGCAGCTTGTAAACCTGCCACGCGAAGGTGTGAAATATTTTCCCGATATCAACACTGATCTTTTCTTGGTGACGTTTCAAAAGGACGAGCAAGTCAGTGCCTCCACGAACTACCGAGACTATCCAATATCACCCGATCTGTTGCACTGGGAATCTCAATCAACAACGACGCTGAAATCAAAGGCGGCTAGGCGATATATCGGTCACCAGGAGCGTGATGGAAAAATTCTCATTGCCTCGCGCTTTACCAAGAAAAACGAAGTAGGGACTGCGAGCGCATATACCTACCTCGGTGCAGTGGATTATGTTTCCCACCATGGGGAAAAGCCAATTCAATTTGAGTGGAAGCTCCAGAGGTCAATGCCCAAGGCTCTTTATGCTGCGGGAAGAACGGTGGCTTAAATCTCCGCTCGAGGAATTGAATTCCTCGTTTTCCTGATACTAGGCAGCACTCTCCCTATAGTGATTAGAAACACAATCAATTGAGAGGGTGCTATGAGCCAGACCAGCGAATCGAATTCCGCCCGGCCTGCAGGGGGCAAGCACGACACAGAATCAACCGACCAGACAAAAGTGAAATGGACCCTGGTCGGTCCGGGGCTAGTTGCGGCAGCAACAGGCGTCGGCGCAGCCGACCTAGTTGCCACCATGATTGCCGGTCAACGCTATGGCTACGCACTCCTTTGGGCGGTCATTATCGGAACAATTATGAAAATTGTGCTGGTCGAAGGCGTCGGTCGGTATAGCCTTGCTACCGGAAACACAATGTTTCATGGCTGGCGCGAGTTGGGACGGTGGACTTCCTGGTATTTTGCCCCTTATATCGTTATTTGGGGTCTTGTCTACGGTGCCGCATCGATGTCCGGCGCTGGTCTCGCCCTTAGCGCTCTTTTCCCAGGTACCAGCCTAGAAATGTGGGCAATTATTGCCGGAATATCCTGCTTTACTCTAACTTGGCTTGGGCGATATCAGCTTTTCGAGAAGCTATCAGCCATCTTGGTCGGAATCATGTTTGTCACCGTGGTGGGTATCGCAGCCATTACGGCTCCGAACCTTCCCGAAGTCATCGGCGGTTTGGTACCGCAGATTCCGGATGGCTCCTTCGTCTACGTGTTGTCCATCGCCGGCGGAGTGGGCGGCACAATCACGCTTGCCGCTTATGGCTACTGGCTGCGAGAAAAGGAATGGTACACGCCAAAATGGATGCAGGTTATGCGCATGGACAATGCAGTGGCTTACGCAGTCACCGGAATTTTTGTCTTGGCCACACTGGCACTGGGCGCCGAACTCCTCTACAGCGCCAACGTCGCGGTCTCCGATAATGATCAGGGTCTCGTTGATATGGCGGACGTTCTCGAGGACCGCTACGGAACGTTCATGTCCAAGTTGTTCATCGTCGGGTTCTTCTCCGCCGCGTTCTCTTCCTGCCTTGGTGTTTGGAACGGTGTATCCCTGATGTTTGCTGACTACATCGGTCACCTCAAAAAGATCCCGC
The DNA here is from genome assembly GCF_022347385.1 of Corynebacterium tuberculostearicum. Taxonomy (GTDB): domain Bacteria; phylum Actinomycetota; class Actinomycetes; order Mycobacteriales; family Mycobacteriaceae; genus Corynebacterium; species Corynebacterium tuberculostearicum_M. The sequence continues at coordinate 90,172 of NZ_JAKRDT010000003.1, read as the reverse complement.
AAGGCGATCCCCGGACCAGTACTGGTGGAAAGTACTACCGCGCTTACCTCATCTGGCTGACCTTCCCACCAATGCTGCTTTTGCTCCTTGGAAAGCCAACCGGACTCATCATCGCCTACGGAGTCCTGGGCGCTTTGTTTATGCCGTTCTTAGGCCTTACGCTTTTAGTCCTGCTGAATACCAAACACACCCCAAAGCAATGGAGAAACGGTTGGATCGTCAACACCTTGATGGCGGTAATTTCCGTTGCCTTCGTTTATCTTTGCGTTTCCCAATTGGCTGAAATTCTCTAACCGAGAACTAGTACCTACTTCTCCTGCGGCACTCGCTTCGGCTTGTTCCCCACCCCGGCGTGCGGGTCGCGGCCGAATGCCCAGGCGATGATGCCGATGAAGGCGATGGCACCGCAGACGGTGAAGGCAAGGGGAAAGCCGGAGGCGTCGGCAAGCAGGCCAATGAGCATGGGGCCCAAGATTTGGCCGAAGTCTCCTGCCATCTGGAAGGTGGACAGCACCTTGCCGCCGGAGCGGTCATTGCCCACGATGTCACCCACCGCGGCCTGCTGGGAGGGGTTGATAAGCCCGGAAGAGGCGCCGGCGAAGGCAGAGACGAGCAGGAGGAACCACACACTGGTGGCCATGCCCATAAGCACCATGAAGATGGCAGATCCTACGAGGCCGATGAGGATAAGTGGTTTGCGGCCGTGGATATCGGACCACTTGCCGGAGAATTGCAACACGATGGCGTTGCCGGCCGCAAAGACTGCGAGCGCCAGGCCGGAGGCGGCCGCGCCATTGTGGAAGATGGAGGCGGCAAAAAGCGGCAGGACGGATACGCGCACGCCCATGTTGATCCAGCTATGGGCAAAGTTGGAGGTCAGCACCGCACGGTAGGCGGTATCGCCCCAGGCCTCCTGCAGGCGCATGGGCGGCAGCTTATCCTTGCTGGCCTGCTTGTGGTTGACGCGGGGCATTTGCCACCAGACGACGAACGCGGCCAGCGCCACGCCCACGCCGTAGATGAAAAACGGCCATCGGAAACCCAGGAAGGACAAGCTGGCACCAAGAACGGGGCCGGCGACGTTACCGAGCAGGAAGGCCGTGGCGTAGGTGGCAGAGCACTTGCCGCGAATCGTCGGCGGGGACATGCGCACGATAAGGCCCATGGCGGAGACGGTGAACATGGTCGAGCCAATGCCGGCCAGGGCGCGCAGGGCCACGATGTGCCAGTAACTTTGCGCAATGGAGACTAGGCCCGTGGTCACCGCGACTGTCATGAGCCCGATGAGATAGACGCGGCGCGAGCCGACGCGATCCACAAGCGAGCCGGACATGGGCGCGAAGATAAGGCGCGAAGCGGCGAAGATGGAGACCACAAGGCCCGCGGCAGCCATGGAGACATCGAAGCTCACCACGAACTGCGGAAGCAGCGGGGCGATGAGGCCATAGCCCAAAGCGATAATAAAGGCGGCGGTAACCATGACCCAGATTTCGCGCGGAATCTTGGGCGCTTCCTCGTGTTCTACTTCCCCACTGCGTGTATTCATCATATCGGCTGCAACTCTAATCCTTGGTGTCAGGGAAAGCCATTTGCGGTTTATGTTCGAACAAACGTTTGTTTGTGGTGGGGTTGTGTCCGCGTTGGGTTCTAGTGTGATGGCCATGCACAACGTACAAAAGAAGTTTCCCCAGCCCACCGCGATGAACCTGCCTCAGTCCGCTTCCGAGATTGCGGCGGACTTGCTCTACCACGAATATGACACCATCAATTCCATCGCTGCCATCATGCACCATCCGCGCTCCCTGGCGCGCCCCACTCCCACCTGGCGCCCACCGATAAAGCAACTGCCGACGCCCGCCGGTGGACCGGGCGGAGAGTATTGCATGAGCATTACCCGCCACCGCGTGGGTGCGCGCGTGAAGGCCCGCGTGCGCGGCTTTGGGCAAGACCGCATTCCTGCCTATCTGATCACCATCCGCATTACCGAGAACTTTGGTCAGCCGGTAGATCCGGCCGTGGCCGAGGGCTGGGTGCGCACGCTCGTGCCGGCAGAGATGGTAGGTGCAGTCCACGAGGTCTCCCGTGGCCCGAATGCCACTTATGTGTGGCTCGTGGATAGCTCCTATCAGCCGGTCCACTCCCCCGAGTCGCTCTTCGCCGGCTTCAGCCAAGCCGCCTAGGCGGTCGCGCGCTGTTGTGTTGACTGCGCAGATGCGTCTGACTCTGCATGCGGGTCAGGCGCGTGGAGCACCTTCCTCATCACCTCGTGGTTGAAGGTCACCGTGTAGTGCCGGGCAATTACCTTTGGCATAAAGCGCAGGACCAAGCAGGCGATGAGGACGGTAAAGACCTTATCCAGAATGTCCGAGGTAAGGCCCTGCAAGATGATGGCCAGGCGCTCGTCTTGGAAAATCATCTCGTAGAACTTGGTGAGGTTTTGTGGCCCCTTGCGTGGGTGACCACTGAAGGAAAAGATGAGTACGTACACGCTCATCACGCCGGAGCCGATGCCTATTCCGAGGCCGGAGAAAATGATCCAGGACAGCTTGTTGAATACCCCGCGGCGAGCCAGCAGGCCTACTGCGGCACCGATAAAGATACCTACGGGCGCAAAGGCGAGATTATAGGCAAAGTACGCTCCGCCCAATACGGTGGTGGTAAGCCCCGTGGCCATGCCGAGCACGGGACCGGCGATGATGGCGACGATGGCGGTGCCGACAGCATCGAAGAACATCGGCACCTGCGTGCGCACCGTCAACGAGCCCAACAGCAGGTTGATGGAGGCGCCGAAGATCGGATACAGGAGGATGCAGTTAGGCACCAGCCCATGCTGCGAGGTATATAGCAGCACCGCGGCCGCTAGGAGGAGGACCCAGACGCTGGCGGTCAGGTAGGACTCGAAAGTCATATTTACCGTGGAGTACACCCCAAAGACGGTGCAAAACCACGCGGCAAGCGAGAGTGCCACGGCTACTACAACAAGGACGTAGCGCCACGTGGTATCGCGGGTCATCGCCATGGTCTTCTCCTCCTCACAGAGCTAGGTTTAGGGCGGATTTCCAGCTGCAGGCTGGGAATGCCCTAAAGCCTAATTGGCGGCGCGGGAAAGTAGCAACACAAAAGGGCCCCTAAAACGGGAAAGGCCCAGCCCGGCCGCGGAAGGCGGCGGGGCTGGGCTATGGGGAGGCGGGGATTATTTTTCGTCGGCTGCGGGGGCGGCGGATTCGTCGTCCAGGTCGGCATCGTCGCCGTCGAAGTAGTCCTCGTCTTCGTCCTCGTCGTCTTCGCCGAAGATGTCGTAGACGTCAGGTTCTTCGTAGTCTTCGTCATCGAAGGAGACGAGCTGTGCTTCCCAGTCCAGGGCCTGTTCGGAGACGAGGCCTAGGACATCAAAGAGGCGATCGAAGTCGGTGTAGGTGCCAAGTTCGAGGGCCTCGGCGGGAACCTCCACGATGGGAACATCATCAAACTCGGCGTTATCAAAGAGGGCGAGGCGGTCAGCCTCGTCGAGGTCCTCATCCTCTTCGTCCACTTCCCAGGCGAGGGCGACTGCCTCATCCTCCATGTCATCGAGATCGTCTTCGTCGAAATCGAAGGCAAGGAAGCGCACGATGGCGGACGGGACACCGTCGATGGTTTCCACGAGCACGCGCAGCTCCGAGTCATTGGCCACTTCGGCCACGACGAGGTGCGGGTTGAGCTCATCTTGGGCGAATTCCAGTTCTGCGATGCGCTCATCGGTGCCCTCCAGCAGGTCCCGCAGGACGGTGACCACCTGATCGGTAGCGATGTGGCGGGAGACCGCCTCCACGGCATCGTCTACAGAGAAGGCGACAGAGACGAGGACTGCCTCGAATTCTTCATCGTCTTCATCAACATCCGCCGCGGCAATGTAGACGTTCGCGGCGGGAAGAAGCGGATCGATTTCAATAAATTGGATTTCCAGATCAGAGGTGATTGGAACGAACATGACGTCATCGTTGACGCGGGACTCGATGCCCTCGGCATCCAAGGCAGAAGCAATATCTTCGAAAAAGCTCATGGTGGTTTAAAATCCATCCTTCGGAAGCAGAGGTTCCCACGGTAGGCAAGCCGCCGCCCGCGGTCACTGTGGAGTCTACCGTTATTCCCACCCGGATGGTTGGAAGCCCAAAGATCTCACCAGCTCCGGGCGCCCACTTCCCCACTCCAACATGTGGTATCCCTCCCAGGCTTGCCGCTTGAGCTCGTGGGGCGCGTGCTCAATATAGGCCTCGGCATCGAAGATCATGGTGGCGCGCTGAGTGGACCCGTAGCGCGGCCAACTCATCTCCGGGCGGCCGCCATGGATGAAGGCAGACCAGTGTTGCTGCATGGTGGCAGTAAGTTCCTCCATCTCCGCGCGCGAGCCCCAATTGGTAAGGAAAGACGCGCGCGAGGAATAAGGGTCACCGAAGACATTGCCCAGCTCCATCGAGTGCATGGCACCGAGGCCCAACCACTTGAGCACGGCAGAGGCGAAGTCGAAGCGATACATCCACGTGGGTGCCACTTTGGCATGGGCGGTGGCGATGCGGGTGGAAGGTGCCCAAAAGAGGGCGTCGGCAAGCAGGTGCGCAAAGTCCTCCCGGGCCACCGCCCCGTCATAGGCGGCGACGACCTCGGGGGCGTGCTGGGGATCGAAGGAAGCCAGGAGGCGCAAGGCGGCGCGCTCGCGGGAGCTTTGGCGCTGGAAGAGGAATTTGCCAAAGCTAGCCTCGTCCGAGTTCGTGCCGATGAGCAGCGGAATCTGGTGCTGGTGCCCGTTTTCAAAGGCGGCGATGGGGTGTTCCGGAATGAGCTCATCATCCACCGTGGGCGCGTAGCAGGAATTGAGGTGAATGAGCTCGCCGGCCCGCCACATCATGGATTGGCCCGAACGCACCAGATCGGCAAAGTTTTCCTGGCGCAGGTCCTCCACCGAGGTACGCCGGGGCAAGGCCATGCGGTGGACCAGCTCGCGCGCCCACAAGGTGGACTGGGCGCGGGAATGGATCATGGCAATCGGCGGGGACTGGGCGATGGCGCGGTGGAAGAGGCCTTCCGCGGCCGGGCTCGTCATGAGGGTGAGCACCGCCGCGCCGCCGGCCGATTCGCCCATGAGGGTGACGGAATCAGGATCACCGCCAAAGGCCGCGATATTGTCGCGCACCCACTGCAGCGCCAGGATCTGATCGGCCACCGCCGGGTTAGCGCTGCAGTCCCCGCCCAGGCTGCGCAGATCCAAGTAGCCCAGGGAATTGAGGCGGAAGTTAATGGATACGTAGACCACGTCCATGCGGGTGGCCAGCTCAAAACCGCGGAGCATGAGCATGTGGGACGAGCCCATAATGAAGCTGCCGCCGTGCAGGTAGACCACCACGGGAAGCTTCTCTTCAGTGCGCGGGCGCACGATGTCGAGGTGCAGGCAGTCCTCAGAGCCGATAATGCGATCGGTCCAGGAATACGTGGGCTGCGGGGCCGGTGGGCCGAACTGGCTGCAATCGCGCACACCCTCCCAGGCCGGTGCGGGCTGCGGCGCGCGGAAGCGGTTGTCCCCGGCGGTGGTATCACCAAACGGGATACCGCGCCAGGTAAGCACCGGCCCGGCGCTAATGGGGCGATCGGTGCGCAGGTCTTCCTCTATAACGCCGCGCACCCACCCGGAGGTAGTGCGCACGGTGAGCTCATCTGCCAGGGCGTTTTGGGCCTCTTCGTGCGCGCGGCGGGCGCGTTCGTGCGCTTGTTTCGCTTTAAGGCGCGCCGCCGCGGAAGACTCCTCCAGAGGGAAACCCTCGGAGTCGCGGTTGTTCTCGTGCGGCGTAACCATACCCACTAGCTTAGGTCGCTTGCACGCCCTCGGCGATCTCATTACGGCGCGGCGGCGCATTAATAGAGCCTTTACTATGCTGGGCGCAGATAAGTTTTAGCGAAAGAGAAGGACACATGGGCTTATTTACTAAAGACAAAAAGGACAACTCCACCGAGGTCGACACCGTCGATACCTATGACATCGATCCGGAAGATACCAACCGCTTTACCTCTGCCCTGCTCAATTCCCTGGACCGCGCAGTGGCCGTGCAGTCCGGTGTCATCATCAAGTACGTCGAGAACCTGAAGAAGCGCAATAAGGACGCGAGCCCGCAGCAGCTGCAGGAGCTCATTGACAAACACTTCCTCAATATCACCTCCGGCACGGGTGCGGCCGCGGGCGCTTCCGCTGCCATCCCAGGTGTTGGCTTGGTAACCGGCGCAGCTACCATCGCCGGCGAATCCGTGGTCTTTTTGGAGGCGACCGCGTGGTACATCTTGGCTTCGGCCTACCTGCATGGCGATGACATCAAGTCCCCCGAGCGCCGCCGCGCCCTTGTACTTTTGGTGCTGACCGGTTCGAAGGGCTCCGCTTTGGTGGATACCTTTGTGGGTGATCTCAATAGCGTGGCGGGCATGCGCTCGGCCGCTAGCCTGTCCCGTTTCTCCGGCCCGACGCTGTCTGGAATCAACGGCCGCCTGACCAAGCTTTTTACCAAGCAGATCACCAAGCGCCTGGAGTGGGCGTGGATCAGCAAGCTCATGCCCATGGGCATCGGCGCCGTGCTCGGCACTACCGCCAACCGCAAGCTGGCCAAGCAGGTCATCGAGCACGCCAGCGAGCAGCTTTCTCCCCTCACCCAAGCCTAGGGGTAGCCGGGAACCGATAAGTGGGGCAATTGATACCCCTAACATAGTGAGTTTAGGGGTATGACCCGTATCATGTAGGCAGACTCTTTGGCGAGTGACGCATGCGCTCGTGCAAAGGCCGCACTAAAGTCGAATAAACGACCATTTTAAAGCAGAGAAATGAGGCGAATACCTGCCGTGAGCACATCGAATATCTTCGGCCCCAATGCGTGGCTGATAGACGAGCAGTTCCAGCAGTACTCCAAGGACCCTAGCTCCGTAGATAAGGAGTGGCGCGACTACTTCGAAGCAAACGGCGCGCCCAAGTCTGAGGCACCTGCCAAGGAAGCCCCGAAGAAGCCGTCTAAGCCTGCCGCGAAGAAGACTGAGGGTACGACTACCGCCCGCAAGCAGGAGGCCCGCGAGACCAACGTGGATAAGTCCGTGGCCAAGGCGCAGGAAAAGTCCGCTAAGGCCAAGCAGTCCGTGAAGAAGTCCGAGTCCCCGCTCGACCGCATCGAAGACTACAAGGGCGGCGAGGAGCACCAGCTCAAGGGCATGTTCAAGGCCATTGCCAAGAACATGGAAGAATCCCTGGAGATTCCTACCGCTACCACCGTGCGCGATATGCCGGTCAAGCTCATGTGGGAAAACCGCTCCATGATCAATGACCACCTCAAGCGCACTCGCGGTGGCAAGATCTCCTTTACCCACATCATCGGCTATGCCATGGTCAAGGCCGTGCAGCTGCACCCAGATATGAACGTGCGCTACGAGGAGAAGGATGGCAAGCCTTATGTCATCCAGCCGGAGCACATTAACCTGGGCCTGGCCATTGACCTGCCGCAGAAGGATGGCTCCCGCGCATTGGTCGTCGCCGCCATCAAGGAGTGCGAGACCAAGTCCTTCTCCGAGTTTGTTGAGGCCTACGAGGACATCGTTACCCGTTCTCGCAAAAACAAGCTCACCATGGATGACTTCTCTGGTGTGACCATTAACCTCACCAACCCAGGCGGCATCGGCACCCGCCACTCCATCGCCCGCCTGACTAAGGGCGCCGGCTCCATCATCGGCGTGGGCTCTATGGATTACCCGGCCGAGTTCGCTGGCGCTTCCGCGGACCGCTTGGCAGACCTGGGCGTCGGCCGCCTGGTTACCCTGACCTCCACCTATGACCACCGCGTCATCCAGGGTGCAGAGTCCGGCGAGTTCTTGCGCACCATTGGCCAGCTGCTTGTCGACGGCGCCTTTTGGGACGACCTCTTCTCCTCCATGGGCGTGCCTTATGAGCCGTTCCGTTGGGCACAGGACGTGCCGAACTCCGGCGTGGACAAGAACACCCGCGTCATGCAGCTCATCGAGTCCTACCGCTCCCGCGGCCACCTGCTGGCCGATACCAACCCGCTGGGCTGGGTACAGCCGGGCCTGCCTAACCCGGACCACCGCGACCTCGACATCGCGACCCACGGCCTGACCATTTGGGATCTGGACCGCACCTTCAACGTCGGTGGCTTTGGTGGCAAGGAGCAGATGACCCTGCGCGAGGTGCTGTCCCGCCTGCGCGCCGCCTACACCTTGAAGGTCGGCTCCGAATACACCCACATCCTGGACCGCGATGAGCGCGGCTGGCTGCAGGACCGCCTGGAGGCGGGCATGCCGAAGCCGACCAACGCGGAGCAGAAGTACATCCTGCAGAAGGTCAATGCCGCAGAAGCATTCGAGAACTTCCTGCAGACCAAGTACGTGGGCCAGAAGCGCTTCTCCCTCGAGGGCGCCGAGACCCTCATCCCGCTGCTGGATTCCATCATTGATACCGCCGCCGGCCAGGATCTGGACGAGGTCGTCATCGGCATGCCGCACCGCGGCCGCCTGAACGTTTTGTTCAATATCGTAGGCAAGCCGCTGGCCGATATCTTCGGCGAGTTTGACGGCAACTACAAGGGCGGTCAGCTCGGCGGCTCTGGTGACGTGAAGTACCACCTGGGTTCCGAGGGCCACCACCTGCAGATGTTTGGCGATGGCGAAATCAAGGTCACCCTTGCCGCCAACCCATCCCACCTCGAGGCCGTCGATCCGGTCATGGAGGGCATCGCCCGCGCTAAGCAGGACATCTTGGACAAGGGCCCAGAGGGCCACACCGTTGTTCCAGTCATGCTCCACGGCGATGCTTCCTTCACCGGCCTGGGCATTGTCCAAGAGACCATCAACCTGTCTCAGCTGCGCGGTTACACTAACGGCGGCACCGTCCACATCGTGGTGAACAACCAGGTGGGCTTCACCACCACCCCGGATTCCGGCCGCTCCACCCACTACGCCACCGACCTGGCCAAGGGCTTCGACTGCCCGGTCTTCCACGTCAACGGCGATGACCCAGAGGCAGTTGTCTGGGTTGGTCAGATGGCAGCCGAGTACCGCCGCCAGTTTGGCAAGGACGTCTTCATTGACCTCATGGTCTACCGCTTGCGCGGTCACAACGAGGCCGACGACCCGTCCATGACCCAGCCGGAGCTCTACTCCGTCATCGACGAGCACAAGGCAGTGCGCGAACACTACACCAACGACCTCATCGGCCGTGGTGACCTTTCCGCCGAGGACGCCGAGGCAGCCGCTCGCGACTTCCACGACCAGATGGAATCCGTCTTTGCTGAGCATAAGGAAGCCGGCAAGGCTCGCCCGAAGGAGCAGACCGGTATCACCTCCTCCCAGGAGCTCACCCGCGGCCTGGACACCTCGATTACCGCCGAGGAACTCGCCGAGCTGGGTGCCGCCTATGGCAACCCACCAGAGGACTTCGAGTACCACAAGCGCGTGGGCAAGGTAGCCAAGGAGCGCGAGAAGTCCTCCCGTGAGGGCGGCATCGACTGGGGCTGGGGCGAGCTCATCGCCTTCGGTTCCCTGGCCGGCGAGGGCAAGGTTGTCCGCTTGGCTGGTGAGGATTCCCGTCGCGGTACCTTCACCCAGCGCCACGCCGTCACCTTCGACCCACGCAACGGCAACGAGTACAACCCGATGCACGCCATCGCCACCTCCAAGGGCAACGGCGGCAAGTTCATGGTTTATAACTCCGCGCTGACCGAGTACGCCGGCATGGGCTTCGAGTACGGCTACACCGTGGGCAACCCAGACGCCCTCGTGGCCTGGGAGGCACAGTTCGGTGACTTCGCCAACGGCGCCCAGACCATCATCGACGAGTACATCTCCTCCGGTGAGGCGAAGTGGGGCCAGCTGTCCAGCCTGGTACTCCTCCTGCCACACGGCTACGAAGGCCAGGGCCCGGACCACTCCTCCGCCCGCATCGAGCGCTACCTGCAGCTGTGCGCTGAGGGTTCCATGACCGTGGCTCAGCCTTCCACCCCGGCTAACCACTTCCACCTGCTGCGCCGCCAGGCACTCGGTGAGATGAAGCGTCCGCTGGTCGTCTTCACCCCGAAGTCCATGCTGCGCAACAAGGCGGCCACCTCCGCCGTGGAAGACTTCACCGAGGTCAAGCGCTTCCAGTCCGTTATCAATGACCCGAACTTCGTTGATGTCTACGGCAAGAAGGTCGGCGATACCGACAAGGTCAAGACCATCATGCTGGTCTCCGGCAAGCTGTACTGGGATCTGGAGAAGAAGCGCGAGGCCGACGGCCGCGATGACATCGCCATCGTCCGCGTGGAGATGCTCCACCCAATTCCGTTCAACCGCCTGCGCGAGGCATTCGAGGCTTACCCGAATGCCACCCAGGTTCGCTTCGTTCAGGACGAGCCGGCCAACCAGGGCCCATGGCCGTTCTACAACGAGCACCTGCGCACCCTGATTCCGGATATGCCGGAGCTGGTACGCGTTTCCCGCCGTGCTCAGTCCTCTACTGCCACCGGTAACGCCAAGGTGCACCAGATTGAGCAGAAGAACCTGCTGGAAGAGGCCTTCGACATCTAGTCGCCTCTACCCCGTTTAAACCCCAGTGAGGACCTCCTCGCTGGGGTTTACTCATGCCGACGTCAGCATTAGTAAAACTTCAGTTCTTGCTTCTGCCGGAGCACTCCCTCGGCGTTCTTGCCCTCTCACGTCTTTTCTCATCTCCGATTCCTTCGCGCTCACCAGCGGAACACTGTTGTCTTGGCGGTCGCTTTCCCATGAGCGCCAAGGGAGCGGGTTAAGAAGTAACGCGCTTACTCGATATGTCCAATCGTGTCGCGGATGCTTGTCACTCAAACCCGGGAGCAATGAAAAGCACTAGCGTCGGTATTCACGAGCCCAGAATGGTTCCATATCGAGTCACACGTGTCCTTGATCCTGTGGAGGTGTTGGTCTGCCGGTTGCTAACCATCAGGAGCTCCAAGTTGCCAACAAGCCCGGGAAACTCACACAAACCTGCCAACGGTCAAATATTAAGAACCAGTGAGATTCGACCCGCCGGAAGAATCGGAGTCGCCTTCTTCATGGGCGATGTCGCCACCGGAGGAATTCATCCAGGAGCGTACGACCTTCTCCGCGCTGGAGTCGTCGTTTTCTACCTCTTCGACCATGTCAGAGAGATCTTTTTGGGTAATGAACTTAGTCAGCGAGGCCACGGCCTGGCGCTCTTCGCGGTCGAAAAGATCGTCTTGATAGAGCACCACGAAATTTTCTGGCAACTCGGGCTCGGCGTCCTCGCAGCCGCTAGCACCGGAAGGCTCGACCGTGGTGGTATCCGTGGGCAAGCTCGACATGAGCGCAATGTGGGTCCGCGCCAGGTAGTCCTCGCCGCCGGGCTCGGAAGCTTTCTGTGCCTTCTTGTAATCCTTAGAAATCGCCCGCGCCTCACCGGGGTTAAGGATATTGAGGAACGCGCCGGTGCAGCCTACATAGAAATTGCCGCCCGGGTTCATGGAACGCCCACCCTTGGTGTCTTGGAAGATGTCTTCCTTCACAATGGATGCCTCGCGGCCTTGCCCCATCAGCTCCTGGCGGAAGATTTCCGCAAGGACAAGCTGGTCGGTCTCATTGGTATCCACCAAAATGCCGATGGGCTCGCTCTGGGGACTCTTGGCAAAAGGGTTGGTATCGAACTGGGAAGAGCAGCCGGTAAGCAGCGTTGCGGACAGCACCACACCGGCAATGGCGCGGGCGGGGCGGGCAAAGCTGCGCATAGCGATACTCTTCTCCTTTTGGTTAGCGGCGCGTGAGCGTCTAGCTGATTCTACACCGAGGGTGTGTTTACCTCCTGTTGCGGCATGACTAAGATGGCAAGGGTTATGTCTAGCGTTATTACTGAATCCGCCGTACGCGAGGCACTCTCCCGCGTCGAAGACCCCGAAATCGGCCGCCCCATCACCGAACTCAACATGGTGAAGTCCGTTACCGTCACCGGTAATGACGTCGCCGTGGAAATTTACCTCACCATCGCTGGCTGCCCCATGAAATCCACCATCGAGTCCAATACCCGCGCTGCGGTAGAGGATATCGAGGGCGTTGGAAACGTCACGGTGACGATGGAAGCCATGAGCGATGAGCAGCGTCGCGAGCTCAAGAAGAAGCTCCGCGGCGGCCAGGCCGAGCCGGAAATCCCGTTTGCAAAGCCGGATTCCACCACTCGCGTTTTCGCGGTGGCCTCCGGCAAGGGCGGCGTGGGCAAATCCTCCATGACCGTCAACCTGGCTGCAGCGCTGGTCCAGAAGGGCCTCAAGGTTGGCATCGTGGACGCCGATATTTACGGCCACTCCGTACCCAACCTGCTGGGCTGCACCGACGGCCCCACCGTGCTCGATGATGAGATGCTGCTGCCGCCGATTTCTCATGGCATTAAGCACATTTCCATCGGTCAGTTTGTGGAGGGTAATGCCCCGGTAGTCTGGCGCGGCCCCATGCTCCACCGCGCGCTACAGCAATTCCTGGCTGACGTTTTCTGGGGCGACCTCGACGTGCTGCTCTTGGATCTGCCTCCGGGCACTGGCGACGTCGCCTTGTCCGTAGCCCAGCTCATCCCGAATGCGGAGCTACTCATTGTCACCACCCCGCAGGCCGCGGCGGCCGAGGTGGCAGAGCGCGCCGGATCCATCTCCCAGCAGACCCGCCAGCGCGTGGCCGGCGTAATTGAAAACATGGGCGCCATGGTGATGCCGGATGGCTCCACCATGGATGTCTTTGGCTCTGGCGGCGGACAGATTGTGGCCGATCGCCTAGGCGTCATCTTGGGCCATGAGGTGCCACTGCTGGCCTCCGTGCCGTTGGATCCCACCCTGCGCAGCGGTGGCGATGCCGGCACACCGATTGTTCTCGATTCCCCCGAGTCCCCCGCCGCCCAACAGATCCAGGCAGTGGCCGATAAGCTGGCCATACGTTCTGATTCCCTGGTGGGCAAAAACCTCAACTTGGGCGTGAACTAGCGCTCTAGGTTACATCGCCCCACAAGCCGCCGCCGGTGGATTCTTGCCCACCGCGTGGCGGCTTTTTCTCTGGCGCGGGCTGCTCCGTTGGCTGGGGCGCTTGAGGGCGTTGCTGAGGCTCTGGCTGCGGCTGCTCGGCATAGACCTGGGAGTAGTCGAAGCTCGGGCGCTGCTGCTGCGGTTGGGACTGCGGCTGCTCCTCCGGCTCCTGTGGAGCGGTAGCGGTCTTGACGTTTTCTGCCATCTTCTTCGGGTTGAAATCGTCCCAGGCGGAATCGTCGCCGTCGAAAAGCGCCTTGGTAATTGCGCCCTTCGGGCCGAGGCGCGTCCACTGTGCGGCTTGGGTGAGCGGGCCGCGGATATCATCGAATTCCGAGGTAATCGAGCCCATCTCGCCATTGAGCTCCGCCTTGGCGTTATTGATGGCCTTGCGCGCCGCGTAAATGGCCGCGCGCACGTCCTTAATCACCTCGGGCATACGCTCCGGGCCGATGACGATGATGCCCAAAACCACGATGACGAAAATCTCGGGCCAACCAATGGAAGAAAACACGGTTAAATACTAGTCCCTCACTCTTAGCCGCGCTGATTGTGCTTGATTGCGCGAACCACCATCTCCACCTTGTCCAAGAAATCCTGCTGCGGCCGGTGCACGGGCGTTGCCGCATCCGGCCCGGGCGCAACCTCTTCGGTGGCAATGCCCGCGAGCTTTGCCAGCAGGGATTGCGGCGCCTTGACCTTAGCGGAATCCGCGCAGTGGCGAACCCACTCTGAGGCATGGCGCTGCTGGTGCACATCCGCGCGGCACTCGGCGCAGTGCACCAAGTGGATGCGCACGCGGTGCATGAATTTCGGCTCCATCTCCCCGTCCACGAAGGCAACGACAGCCTCTGGGCCAAGGTGCCCGATGGTATCGCTGCGCCGCGCCTTGGCTTTCGCCTTATCGCGGGCCTTGGCCTGAACGGCATCGAATCCGCCGCGCACGCTCAGCGTGGACAAGGTTCGGCGTCCCCGCAGCGAGTCCATCGACACCCTCCTCCAGTAGTTGCTTGGCCTTCAGTGACACGGAAAGTCCCCGCCGGCGGCGGGGACTATGCAGTTTCTTTAGAGTTTAGCGCGCGATGGTTTAACGCGTGCGCAGCAGCATGCGGGTTTCCGCATTGGTTTGCGCCTCTTTTTCGAGCGCCGCACGCAGCTGGGAACGGCCACGGTGGATGCGGGAGCGAACCGTACCCATCTTGACGCCGAGGGTCTCCGCAATCTCGTCATAGCTCATACCTACGACATCACACAGCACCACGGCCACGCGGAAATCGGGAGCCAAGCCATCGAGCGCGGATTGCAGCGCCGGGTCCAGGTTGGCCACGGTATAGGCCTGCTCCGGGGTCATATCCGTTCCGGGCACGCGCTCATAATCCTCCGGCAGGGCCTCCATGCGGATCTTGGAGCGATGGCGAACCATGTCCAAGAAGAGGTTGGTGGTAATGCGGTGCAACCAGCCTTCAAACGTACCGGCCTGGTATTTATCCAGGGAACGGAAGACACGCATGAAGGTTTCCTGGGTCAGGTCCTCTGCATCGTGCTGGTTGCCGGAGAGGCGATACGCCAAGCGATAGACGCCATCGGCATGCTCGGCCACTAGGTCACCCCAGGCTGGCATGTCGGCTTCGCCGGCATCGAACGCCGCGGTACCGGTCAACTCCGCCTCAGGGGTGGCGGGCTGAAGGGATTCGGCATCGCGCTTCGTTGTTGTCATGCATGTCATCTTTCTACACTTCATGGTGAAACTCCAGCCACAGTGCTGATAATTTCCTGTGAGTCCGTCACATTATCCCCACCCACCACAACCTCGCTGGCTAGGCGCGTTTTTGCCACATCGGCGGACACTTTTCCCTAAGGTCTATTACGTGACTACTACCGCATATGAAGCACTGCGTTCCTATATCGAGACCACCAGCGAGCCCTCCGCGGCCCTGCGTGGCGCGCGCGACCACGCCGATGAGTACGGTCTGCCGGTTCCAGATGAATCTACGGGCCAGCTGCTCACCACGCTGACGGCCGCCTCCGCCGGTTCCACCGAACGCCCCCAGTCCGTAGCGATCACCCCGGCCGCCAATGTGGTGGGCCTCTACCTGCTTGCTGGCATGCCCGATAATGGCATCTTGACCTGCATTGACCCCGAGGCGGAGCACCAGCGCAGTGCCAAGACCGCCTTCCGCGAGGCGGGCTATGCGCCCTCGCGCGGCCGCTTCCTGCCGTCTCGCCCGCTCGAAGTCATGGGCCGCCTGGCTAATGACGCCTACCAGGTCATCTACGCCGACGTCGCCGCGCTCGAGCTCCCCGCCATCATCAAGGCCGCGTGGCCACTGCTGCACCAGGGCGGCACCCTGGTCCTGGCTAATTCTTTGCTCGATGGCACGCTTGCCGACGTCTCCCGGACCGACCGCGACACCGCCGCCGCCCGCGAAGCAGACGAGTACCTGCGCGAGCTCGAGGGCGCAAACGTCACCCGCTTGCCGCTGGGGTCCGGGCTCACGCTCGTGACGAAGCTCTAGACCTTCTGGTTTTTGCCGACGACAACCACGCCGCCGTCAGAAACCTTGAAGCGCTCCTCGTCGCGCTCGCGGTCCACACCGATAATTGCGCCATCGCTGACGACGACGTTCTTATCGAGGATTGCGCGGCGCACCACCGCGCCACGGCCGATGCGCACGCCCGGCAGGATGACCGATCCTTCGACCGTGGCGCCATCGGCCACGTGGACATCAGACGCCAGCACCGAATTGCGCACCGTGCCGCCAGAGACGATGCAGCCCGGCGCCACCATCGAGGACTGCGCGATGCCATTTTGCACGAACTTCGCCGGCGGGAAATTGGAATCATCCGTGGAGTGAATCGGCCAATTCCGGTTATAGAGGTTGAAGATCGGGTGCACCGAAATCATGTCCATGTGCGCTTCATAGAAGGAATCGATGGTGCCCACGTCGCGCCAGTAGCCGTGATCGCGCTCGGTAGATCCCGGCACCTCATTGGCCATGAAGTCATAGACATGCGCCTGCCCGCGCTCCACAAAGTACGGAATGATATCGCCGCCCATATCGTGGGCGGAGTCCTCGTTCTTTTCGTCCTCCAAGAGGGCGTCAATAAGCGCCTGCGCCGTAAAGACATAGTTGCCCATCGAGGCATAGCTCATATTCGGATCATCCGGCGTGGCCGGTGGGTCCGCCGGCTTTTCCACGAACTCCGTGATGGTTCCCATGCCATCGGCCTGGATGCATCCGAACGCCGTGGCCTCCGAGCGCGGCACGCGAATGCCGGCCACCGAGCAATCCAGCCCCGTGGCGATGTGCTCTTCTACCATCTGCGCCGGATCCATGCGGTAGACGTGGTCTGCGCCGAAGACGATGACGTAATCCGGTTTCTCGTCATAGATGAGGTTAAGCGACTGCACAATGGCATCCGCCGAACCGTTGTACCACCGCTTGCCGCGGCGCTGCTGGGCAGGCACCGAGGCAATGTACTGCGGCGTCGGCCCCGCCAAGTTCCATGCCTGGGAAATGTGGCGGTCCAGGGAGTGGGACTTGTACTGGGTCAGCACCGCAATCTTGAGGTAGCCGGCATTGACCAGATTGGACAGGACAAAGTCAATGAGGCGGTAGGAACCTCCGAAAGGCACGGCGGGTTTGGCGCGGTCTTCGGTCAGGGGAAAAAGGCGCTTTCCCTCGCCGCCGGCGAGGACGATGGCTAGGACATTTGGCAGGCTTCTCACGTTTTCAAACCTATCCGCAAATCCCACATTTCGCAGCAGATATATGCACATTTCTACCCCCATCCCGTATTTCTGCACGCGGCACCAGAGATACGTATTCTGGGTGGGCATGAGAGCCGGAATCTTTTCCAAGGAATACCCGCCGGAAATCTACGGCGGAGCCGGAGTTCACGTAGCTGAACTCACCCGTTTTATGCGCGATATCATCGATGTCTCCGTGCACTGCATGGGCTCGCCGCGCGAAGAAAAGGACGTTTTTGTGCACGGCGTGGACCCCGCACTCGAGGGTGCCAATGGCGCGCTCAAGACCTTGTCCACCGGGCTGCGCATGGCCGATGCCGCCTCCGATATCGACATCGCCCATTCCCACACGTGGTACACGGGTCTCGCCGGCCACCTCTCCGCCCAGCTCTACGATATTCCGCATGTGGTCACCGCCCACTCGCTGGAGCCGCACCGCCCGTGGAAGCGCGAGCAGCTCGGCGGCGGCTATGACGTCTCCTCGTGGTCCGAGAAGAACGCCATGGAATATGCCGACGCCGTCATCGCCGTCTCCGCCGGCATGAAGGACTCCATCCTGGATGCCTACCCGCGGATCGACGCCTCCAAGGTCCACGTCGTCCTCAACGGCATCGACACCGAGCTGTGGCAGCCGCGAGAGGGAGATGTGTTGGACAAGCTGGGCGTCGATAAGCAACGCCCCATCGTTGCCTTCGTTGGCCGAATTACCCGGCAAAAGGGCGTGAAGCACCTGCTGCAGGCGGCGCAGAAATTCGACCCGGATATCCAGCTGGTGCTGTGCGCCGGCGCGCCCGATACGCCCGAAATCGCGGCGGAGACCGAGGCGCTGGTGGAGGAACTGCGTGCCCAGCGCGATGGCATTTTCTGGGTCAAGGACATGCTCCCGCGCAATGAGGTCCAGCAGATTTACTCCGGTGCGGATGTGTTTGTCTGCCCCTCCATCTACGAGCCGCTCGGCATCGTCAACCTGGAAGCTATGGCCTGCGGCACGGCCGTTGTCGCCTCCAACGTAGGCGGCATTCCGGAGGTTGTGGTCGATGGCGAGACCGGTGTGCTGGTGCCTTACGACGCCGCCGCTACCGCCGCCTTCGAAGCCGACCTCGCCGCCGCCGTCAATGACGTCGCCGCCGATAAAGAGCGCGCCGCCAATTTTGGCCGCGCCGGCCGCGAGCGCGCCATCCGTGATTTCTCTTGGGCTACCATTGCCGCCCAGACCGTCGATATTTACCGCAGCTTGATTTAAGGAAGGATAGCCGTGACAACTCACCGCCCCGAACTGCATTTTGTCCCCGAAGACGGCGTCCTCGACGCCCCCGCTGGTATCCTGCGCGACGGCGATACCTGGCACCTGTTCTACCAGTACCGCCCCACCGCGGACTCCCCTGCCCGCTGGGGACACACCTACTCCGAAGAGTCTCCCTTTGACTGGTTGGACTGCGACGATGCCCTCGCGCCCGTTGGCGGCGAGCTCTCCCTGCGTGCCGGTTCCGTAGCCCAAGGCCCGGACGATATCCACCTTTACTTCACTTCCGTGACCGCCGCCGGTATCGCGGTTCACCTCGCCCGCTACGCCGATGTGGACGAAATCTGCGAGGTCTCCGATGACCCCCAGGCCCTCGACCCCAATGTCGTTCGTTTTGGCGAGGTCGTAGGCAATACCCGCAACTTCGATCACTTCCGCTCCCCCTCCGTGGTGCCCGACTGGGCCTCCGAGGATCGCGATGACGGCCACGACGGTTGGCTCATGCTCGCGCTCACCGGCCACTCCGACGCCCCGGTTCCCGTCATCCTCGAATCGGCCGATGGCGTGTCTTGGCGGCTGCGCGGCAGCCTCAAGTTCGACGGCGACCCTGGCTTCCTCGAAGGCGAGGTCCCCGCTACCTCGCCCATCCCGCCGGTCGTCTCGCCGCGCTTGGTCCGCCTGCGCGATGAGGTCGACGGCAATATCTACGACGTCCTCTTCGTCACCCTAGAGCGCGGCGGCCGCGACGTCTCCGGCTACCTCGTCGGCCGGCTGGAGGGCACCACCTTTACCGTGGTCTCCGGCTTCCGTCGCGTAGACTTCGGCCACGACTTCTCCCGTCCGCGCAATACCAATACGACCACCGGCACTCTCACCCCAGAGCAGCGCTACGAGCGGGCCGTCATCGTCGGCCTCCTCAACGGCAACGGCCGCGGCGACGACGCCACCAAGCACGCTTCCTGGGAGGCCGAAGGCTGGGCCAATGCCCTGTCCCTGCCCCGCCGAGTCACCCTCGAGGGCGGCGTCCTCTACCAAGCACCCGCCCGCGGCCTGCCCGATGCCGTCAAGCTCTCCGATTACGCCCGTTCCTGGACCGGCGTCATGGAGGTCCCTTCCGGTTCCTGCGTAACGGTCACACTTCTCGACGGCGCCGGTGACCCCGCCGCCACCATCTGCCACTCCGGCGACGACATCAGCCTCGATCGCTCCATGAACAAGGCCTTCGACCACTGTTTCGCCGATTCCGAGCCCGCCACCGCCACGCTTGCCGAAGGCGACTCCGATACCCTCACCATCATCCAAGACGGCTCCACGGTTGAGGTATTCGTCGACGGCGGTCTCATCGCCATGGCCTCTCGCGTCTACTTCGAAGGCGGCTGCTCGGGCCTGCGAGTCGAGACCTCCGGCGATGCCGTCATCGAGCAGGACTGGCAGCGCTCCGGCTCCAAGCTCTAACCCCGGCTCTCAGCGCCGCCTCACCCGACCCCGTTTCTCCTCACCCCGCCCTTCGCGCTCACCGGCGCGGCCGCCCACCGCGGTCCCGCCTCCCCTGGTGAGCGGCAAGGGCGGGGATTTCGTTTTCAATCCACATCGCCGGGTGGCGGCGCCCCGCGTTCCTCCACACACCGCCCTTCGCGCTCACGGGGAGAAGCTGGGACGTCGGAAAGCGTGTGCCGGTGAGCGGCAAGGGTGAGCAACCTCCCCTCGCGCTCACTGGGGAGACGAAAGAACCGCCCCACGCGCTGCCGGTGAGCGCGAAGGGCGGTGGAGGTGGCTGTGGCCAGCCGGGAGCTAGACGGCGCGGAGGCGATCCAAGCGGGCGCGGGCGGTGACCGTGAGCGTCGGGGGCAGAGCCGCCATGCGCTCGGCGAGTTCGCCGGCGCTGATGTGGCGCGCGGACGGGCTCATGCCCACCTGGGCGGCGACGGAGGCCTTATCAAGCTCGATGGGGAACGAGATATCGACCGGGTCGGCCGCCTGCTCGAGGAAGCCCTCGGCCTGCTCATACATGCGCTCGACCTTGCCTTCTTCCACGCCGAGGATGCCGAGCGGCTCGCGCAGCTCATCCAGGTGTCCGGCGCCGGGGGTCAAGACGATGACCTGGCCGCCTGGGGCGAGCACGCGCTGGAACTCGGCGGGATTACGCGGGGCGAAGACGACGGAAATGGCGTCGACGGACTCATCCCGGATGGGCAGGCGCTCCCATACATCGGCCACGACGGCGCCGACGCGCGGGTGGCACTTAGCCAAGTGCTTCGCGGCGTGCGGGGAAATGTCGAGGCCGACGCCACGGGCCTCCGCGATGGAGTCCAGGGTGTGGGCCAGGTAGTAGCCGGTGCCGGCGCCCACCTCGAGGAGGGAGGCGGGCTTGGACTCGGCCAGGGAGGCGGAATCCAGTGCGTCCTGGACGGCCCCGGTTACTGCCTCGACGAAGGGCGCGAAGTGGCCCATGGCCAAATAGGTCTCGCGGGCGTTGACCATATCCATGTCATCGCCCTTATGCTTGAGTCCGGCGCCGGCGGCCAAGGTGACGTAGCCCTGCTTGGCCACATCAAAGGAGTGGCCGGATTCCGAAACGAGGCGAGAGAAATCATCGGCACCAGAAAGCGCGGTGCCATCATTGGGATCGGCCAGAATGTCGACGATATGAGAAAGCATGTACCTAGACTAGCTAGAAACCTCGGTCAACAGGGAACCGAGCTCGGCGGCTTCGTCCTTGCTCAGCTCAATGACGATGCGACCGCCGCCATCCGAGGGGATGCGCATGACGATTTTGCGGGACTCCTCTACTGCTTCCATTTCTCCGCCCGTGGTGCGCGGCTTCATTGCTGCCATAGTGAGTCTCCTTTTAGTTAACTTCTTTTCCTTCCAGCTTAGACCTTTTCTGCGCGGAAGATAGTTGTTCCTCCAGTTGCGCGAGGAGATCGTCTACCTGGTCCTGGCGGTATCCACGAGGAACTACCTCGAATTTTACCTGGTCAAGGCGGCCTTCGCGGAGGGCGGCGCGGTTATTTTCGCGCACCTTCTGCGGCTCGTCGAGCGGGTGCATGACCTCGCCGCGGCCAAAGATGGAGCCCCACACCCAGGTGCCGATGACGGTCAGGGCGATGAGGACAAGGAGGAGCATAATCCAAGACAGCATGGCTTAAACCTTACCTTTTAGCGGCGGGCGTTGAGCAACGGGAGCGATGACCCCGGCGCGGGCGAGCAGCGTGCGCGCGACTACCTCGGCCATCGGCGCCAGCTCGTGCAGCGGCCGGTTGCGGTGTACCCGCGTGCCCAGGTCTACCTGTGCGATTGTGCCCCGCTTGCCGACGTCCACCATTAGCCCCGCTTCCACCCCATACCCTTCCACGAAGGGCAGTTCTAGGGCGGTGGCGCGGCGCAGTGCGTATTCGCCGCCGAGGGGCTGATCGATGTGGGCGAGCTCGGGAAAGAGCTGCTTGATGAGCGGCTTGGCGGTCAGTTCGGTCACGCGGCCGCCGCCGGTGGGCTGGCCGTTGAGGCTGCGGCGGTAGCGGGCTTTGACCATCTCCACCTTGGGGTCGGCGAAGGGCGCGGCCAAGGCCGAGACCATGCCGGGCGCGGCGGATTCGAGGTCGGCATCGACAAAAACGACGATATCTCCCTTCGCCGCGGCAACCCCGCGCCAGAGGGATTCGCCCTTACCGGGTCGCGGTTCCTCTGGGAGGATATCGCGCCAATTGCGCACGTCCGCTCCGGCGGCGGCAGCGCGGGAGGCGGTGGCGTCGGTGGAGTCGGCGTCGATGACGAGCACTTCCAGGGGATCATCGGCGAGGCAGGCGCGCACGACGTCCGCGACGGTGCCCTCCTCGTTGAGCGCCGGGATGATAACGGAGACGCTCATGCAAGGCCTCGCGTGGTTGCTAGCGGGGCCACCTTGCCTTGGATGGCGGCGGTCATGCGGATGACATCGGCCGTCTCGGCCACCTCGTGCACACGAAAGGCGGCCACGCCGCGGGCGGCGGACCACGCGGTGGCGGCCAGGGTGCCGGCCACGCGCTCGCCTACCCCGCGGTCGAGCGTCTCGCCCACGAAGTCCTTATTGGATAGCGCCATGAGCACCGGCCAGCCGGTGGCCACGACCTCGTCGATACGCCGCAGGAGCTCGAGCCCGTGGAAGGTGTTCTTGCCAAAGTCATGCGTCGGATCGATGAAGGTCAAATCCTCCGGGCAGCCGAGGGAGGCGGCGCGCTCGGCCAGTTGGGTGGTTTCCGCGATGACATCGGCCACCACGTCGTCGAAGTGGACGCGATGCGGCCGGGTGCGCGGGGTGATGCCGCCGGTGTGCGAGCACACGTAGCCTACGCGGTGGTGGCCGGCGACCTCGATGAGCTCGGGGTCCCACCCGGCCCACGTGTCATTGACTAGGCCGGCGCCGGCTGCGATGGCGGCCTCTGCCACCTCGCTGCGCCAAGTATCGACGGAGATGAGCACGTCCGGGTGGCGCTCGTGTACCTTCTCGATGGTCGGCACCACGCGGTCGATTTCCTCCGCCGCGTCCACAGCCTTGCCGGGGCCAGCCTTCACGCCGCCTATATCGACGATCGACGCACCGGCCGCGATTACCTCATCACAACGGCGCAGCGCCGGGTCGAGGTCAAAGGTTGCGCCCTTGTCATAGAAGGAATCCGGGGTGCGATTGACAATCGCCATCACGCGCGCGAGGCTCAACGCGGCTCCCTGATGCGCTTATCGCTCATGACTTGGTGGCGCTGGATGATGTGGGCGAGGGCTTCATCGGGGTCGTCGGTAAGCAGGAAAAGCTCTCGGTCACCTTCGTTGATATAGCCGCTGGCCGCCAGGGTCTTTTCCATCCATTCCAGCAGGCCGGACCAGTACTCGGTGCCCATGAGCACGATGGGGTAATTGGTCACTTTTCCGGTCTGGACCATGCACATGACCTCGAAGAACTCATCCATCGTGCCCATGCCACCAGGCAGGCAGATGAAGGCCTGCGAGTACTTCAAGAACATCGTCTTGCGGGCAAAGAAGTAGCGGAAATTCAGGCCCAGATCCACATACTCGTTAAGGCCCTGCTCGTGGGGAAGCTCGATGCCCAAGCCCACGGAGAGCCCGCCGGCCTCGTGGGCGCCGCGGTTGGCTGCCTCCATGATGCCGGGGCCGCCGCCGGTGATGACGGCATAGGAGTGCTCGGCCAGTTTGCGGCCGACCTCGACGCCGAGCTGGTAGCTCGCATCCTCCGGCGTGGTGCGCGCGGAGCCGAAGACGGTAACGGCCTTCGGCAGCTTGGAAAGCGCATCGAAGCCAGCGACGAACTCGCCTTGGATGCGCAGGACGCGCCACGGATCGGCGTGCTGCCACTCATGGTCCGCGCCGGACTCCAAGAGCCGCTGGTCAAAGGTGGAGGCCTGCTCGCCTTCGGTGCGCAGCAGCATCGGGCCGCGCAGGGTGCGCATCTGTTCGGGGGTCATTATTATCCCTTCAGGTAGTTCAGGAGGGCGGTGGATACTTCGGCGATCTGCGCGGTGGGGACCTGCTCATCCTTCTTATGCGCGAACCCGGGGTCGCCGGCACCGAAGTTTACGGCCGGGGTGCCCATTTCGGAGAAGCGGGCAACGTCGGTCCAGCCGTACTTGGCGCGGACGTTGCCCCCGACGGCGTCGATAAGAGCCTTGGCCGCCGGCTGGCCCAAACCGGGCTGGGCGGCCGGCGCGATGTCATCGATCTCGATGGTGACATCTTCTTCCTCGCCGATGATGGACTTCATATACTCCAGCGCCTCGTCGCTCGTGCGGTCCGGCGCAAAGCGGAAGTTTACAAACATCCATGCCTCATCCGGCAGCGTATTGGTGGCAACGCCGGACTCGAGGTGGACGATGTTGAGGCCCTCGCGGTAGGTGCAGCCATCGATGGTGACATCGCGGGACTCATAGGCGGCGATGCGGCTCATAATGGGCGCGAGCTTGTGTGCTGCGTTGGATCCGAGCCACGCGCGGGCCGAGTGCGCGCGGGTGCCATGGGCCGTCACGCGCAGGCGAATGGAGCCCTGGCAGCCAGCCTCCACCATGGCGCCGGAGGGCTCGCCCAGAAGAGCGAAGTCGCCCTCGAGCCACTCCGGGTGGTCTTTTTGCAGGTGGCCCAGGCCATTAAATTCAGTGGCTACTTCTTCGCCCTCGTAGGCGATGACGGTCAGGTCATGTTTGAGCTCGTCCGCTTCGTGCAGCTGGGCAAAGGCATTGAGGTAGACGGCCATGCCGGACTTCATGTCCACGGTGCCGCAGCCCCACATAATCTCTACCCCGTCTTCAGAGGTCTCCATGTGATGCGGTACATTTTCTGCCAACGGAACGGTATCAATGTGGCCGGCGAGCACCACGCGGGAACCTAGCCCGCGGTTCGTGCGGGCGCACACGGTATTGCCGTAGCGGGCAACCTCGACGTCCAATCCGCGCAGCGCTTCTTCGATAGCGTCTGCGATGGCCTCCTCATGGTGGGAGGGGCTCGGAATATCTACGAGCGCCTTGGTTAGTTCGATGGGGTCTGCATATAGATCTAAAGTCACAAAGCGCCATGCTAGCGCTCCGCGCAGCTCACCGCATTGTGTAAAGTTCACTTCACTGCAAATAATTCGTCCTCCCTAAGGTGATAACAATGGCCGAAGCCACTCAATTGAAATCCCGTCATCTCACGATGATGGGCCTTGGCTCTGCCGTAGGCGCCGGTCTTTTCCTCGGCGTGGGCCTCGGCATCCAGATGTCCGGCACCTCCGTCCTCATCTCCTATGCCGTGGCCGGCGCACTCATCGCACTGGTGACGTGGATGCTTGGTGAGATGGCCGCCGCCCGCCCCTCTTTGGGGTCATTTTCCACCTACGCCGGCCAGGCCTATGGCCACTGGGCGCGCTTTACCATGGGGTGGATTTACTGGTTCATGCTGATCATGGTCATGGGCGCCGAAATCACCGGCGCGGCCGCCATCATTTCCAATTGGTTCGATATTGCCCCATGGATTCCAGCGCTTATCGCCGTGGCGTTTTTCGCGGTGGTCAACTTCGCGGCCGTGGGCGGTTTTGGTGAGTTCGAGTTCTGGTTCGCCATCATCAAGGTTGGCGTCATCGTCGCCTTCCTCGTCATCGGCGTACTCATGGCGCTGGGCATCCTGCCGGGCATGGATTTCTCCTTGGCCGGTACCAACTTCACCGATAACTTCCTGCCCAATGGCATTCCGGGCTTCGCCGCCGGTTTGCTGGCCGTTGCCTTTGCCTTTGGCGGCATCGAGCTGGTAACCATTGCGGCGGCCGAATCCGAGAACCCGGCGCACAACGTGGCCACCGCGGTGCGCGCCATCATCGTGCGCATCATGATTTTCTACATCGGCTCCATCGTGGTGATCACCATGGCGCTGCCGTTTAGCTCCATCCAGGACGCCGACGTCGCGGCCGATTCCCCCTTTACCCTGGTGCTCGCGGCCGCCAAGATTCCGTTTGCGGCCGGCTTCATGGAGGCCATTATCGCCCTAGCGCTGCTATCTGCCTTCAACGCGCAGATTTACGCCACCTCCCGCTTGGTCTTTGATATGGCCAAGGACCACTGCGCCCCGGGATTCTTCCTCAAGCAAAACCGCGCCGGCTCCCCCATCAACGCCGTCATCTTGTCCATGGTCTTCGCCTTCGCTTCGGTGGGCCTGCAGTTCTGGAACCCGCCAGGGCTTCTGGCCTTCCTCTTCAACGCGGTCGGAGGGTGCCTGCTGGTCATCTGGTCCTTCATCGTGGCTTCCTTTATCAAGTTGCACCCCGTCCTGCGCGATAATGGCGAGCTGACCGAGATCCACGTACCCGGCTTCCCCTGGCTTCCGTGGGTTACGGCCGCCGCCCTGGCCGGACTGACCCTGCTGATGCTCTTTGATCCGGCCGCGCGTAACCAGGTCATCTCGGTGCTCATCCTCGCCGCGGTGCTCGTCATCTTGTCCTTTGTGCTTCCCACCGGCCAGCGCGCGGAGGCGCAGAAGTAGTTGCTAAGCTAGCGGGCATGACTTCTGCATCCGCACGTGGCCTAGCAACCATTACCCATGACGGCACCGTCTTGGACGTATGGTTCCCGGCCGTATACACCGATAAGAACGTAGAGACCACCGAGACCAAGCGCTTGGAGGAGGTTCCCCAGCAGTTCTCCGCGCTTGCTGGCCCGGACGAGGAGCGCGGCGTAGCCCGCGTCGCCGTTGAGACCTCCATCAAGGATCTGGATGAGGCCCCCGTCGATACCTACGATGCTTACCTGCGCCTGCACCTCCTCTCCCACCGCGCGGTCAAGCCGCACGGCCTGAATATGGATGGCATCTTCGGCCACCTCAATAACGTGGTCTGGACCAACTACGGCCCGTGCGCCGTGTCCGATTTCCAAATGGTGCGCGGCCGCCTGGCCTCCCGCGGCCCGGTCGTTGTCTACTCCGTGGACAAGTTCCCCCGCATGGTGGACTACGTTGTGCCGTCCGGCGTCCGCATCGGTGACGCAGACCGCGTGCGCCTGGGCGCCCACCTGGCTGAGGGCACCACCGTCATGCACGAGGGCTTCGTCAACTTCAACGCCGGCACCCTCGGCGCTTCCATGGTGGAGGGCCGCATTTCCGCGGGCGTCGTCGTGGGCGATGGCTCCGATATCGGCGGCGGCGCGTCCATCATGGGCACCCTATCCGGCGGCGGCAAGGAGGTCATCTCCATCGGCGAGCGCTGCCTACTCGGCGCCAACTCCGGCATCGGCATTTCGCTTGGCGACGACGCCGTGGTCGAAGCCGGCCTCTACGTCACCGCCGGCACCAAGGTCGCCGTCTTTGGCAAGGTCGCGGAAGCACTGGGCGTCGACAATGGCGAGAACGTCAAGGGCTCCCAGCTCTCCGGTGCCTCCGGCATGCTGCTGCGCCGCAACTCCGTCTCCGGTGCGGTTGAGGCCGTGGAGTGGAAGGCCGAGGCCGTCGCGCTTAACGACGAGCTGCACAAGAATTAACACCCCCGATTCCTATAGCCCAATCGGGCAAAATAAGATGGAGGGGTGACTGATAACTCCTCCACCCTCGGTTCTGGCCTGAAGGTCCGCCACCTGACCATGATGGGGCTAGGCTCCACCATCGGTGCCGGACTCTTCTTGGGCACCGGCGTCGGCATCTCCGCCGCCGGCCCCGCCGTGCTCCTCGCCTACGTCATCGCAGGCTTTCTGGCCATTTTGGTGATGCAGATGCTGGGCGAGATGGGCACCGTTATCCCCGCCTCCGGCTCCTTTTCCGAATACGCCGAACACGGCATCGGCCGCTGGGCGGGCTTTACCCAGGGCTGGATTTATTGGCTAGCTACCGTCGCCGTGCTGGGCGCCGAAATCACCGGCGCGGCCGGCTTCATCGGCTCTTGGTTCAACGTCTCGCCGTGGATTCCCGCCGCCATCTGCGTGGCCCTCTTCGGCATCGTCAACCTGCTGCGCGTTCGCAGCTTCGGCGAATTCGAGTACTGGTTCGCCCTCATCAAGGTCGTTGTCATCGTGGCCTTTCTCATCATCGGCGCGCTGCTCATCCTGGGCCTCCTGCCCGGCCATTCCTTCATTGGCACCTCCGTCTTCCTTGAGGACGGCTTCATGCCCAATGGCCTCGGCGGCGTCGCGGCTGGCCTGTTGGCCGTAGCCTTCGCCTTCGGCGGCATCGAGGTGGTTGCCATCGCTTCTGCCGAATCCGAAGACCCCGAGAAATCCCTAGTCAACGCCGTGCGCTCCACCATCTTGCGTATTTCCGTGTTCTACCTAGGCTCCGTCCTCGTCATCACGTTCCTCCTGCCCTATTCCATCTTGGGCGGCGCCTCCACGGCCGCGGAATCCCCTTTCACCATGGTCCTCGAGCGCGCCGGCATCCCGGGCGCGGCCGGCATCATGGAGGTCGTCATCGTCCTCGCGCTGCTCTCCGCCTTCAACTCGCAGATTTACGCCTCCTCCCGCATGATGCATTCCCTAGCCTCCCGCGGCGAGGCCCCGCGCATCTTCACTACCACCAATAAGGACGGCGTTCCTACCACCGCCATCGGCCTGTCTGTCCTCCTCTCGGCCGTCATGGTGGTGCTCAACTACGCCGATACCGGCTGGCTCCTTACTTTCATGCTCAACGCCGCCGGCGCCTCCCTGCTCATCGTCTGGGTCTTCATCGCCGTCAGCCAGCTGCGCCTGCGCCGCCAGCTCGAGGCCCTCCATCCCCTCCCCATCCGCATGTGGGCCTTCCCCTACCTCACCTGGTTCGCCCTCGCCCTCTTTGCGGCCATCGCGGTACTCATGCTTACCGACGCCACCGCCCGCACCCAACTCCTCTCCGCCGCCGCCATGTTCGTGGTGCTCGCCATCGCCGGCGTTATCAATTCCAAGGTTCGCGGCATCAACCCGACCTCGACGCTGCCCCTCACCTAGCCCCTCGCCCCTGGAGGCACGGCTCGCCCACTCCCCTTGGCCCCTCCCCGCCCTTCGCGCTCACCGGCACGAGGCGGGGTCTCTCTTTTTCGTCACCTGGTGAGCGCCTACGGCGAGCTCTGCCCACGCCCCTCCCG
Source organism: Corynebacterium tuberculostearicum (assembly GCF_022347385.1). Lineage (GTDB taxonomy): Bacteria > Actinomycetota > Actinomycetes > Mycobacteriales > Mycobacteriaceae > Corynebacterium > Corynebacterium tuberculostearicum_M. The sequence goes on along the minus strand of NZ_JAKRDT010000003.1, from coordinate 61,580 downwards.
TCGCGCTCACGGGGAGCACAAATCGGGGCCACCCGGGGCCGCCGGTGAGCGCGAAGGGAAGTTATCCACAGCTATCCAGACCACGCAGCGGAAAATCGCCCCCAACCCCAGGGTTATCCACAGGATGCCGCGACGCGCATAGCTACAGCTCAACACGACCGCTTAGGTTAAGCCCCATGGGGGAATGGACTACCGCGGAACTACGCGGGCAAGGTTTGAGCAAGGATGCGATTCGTCGCAAAGTGCGCGAGGGGAAGCTGTATCGCGTGCACAGGGGGATTTATACCGATGAATGGACGCCCTGGGCGGTGGCGCGGGCGCTGGCGCATGGGCTCAGCCGCATCCATTTCACGGGAAAGACGGCGCAAGAAATTTACCTCGGCCGGCAGCTGACGTTTCCTCTGGAAGCGGAGGGACCGCGCACTTTGAAAGGGAAGAACTTTCGCGTTTCACACTCGCGGCTTCGGGCTACGCACAAGATCAACGGCCTTCCGGTAGTGCAACCGCTGTGGGCCGCGCGAAGGATTTCGCGTGCGTGCAGGCCTCTTCTGGAAGAACACTACCGAGGAAAACACGGCCCCGGCCGTCTAGAAACGGACCGTCGGCGAATGCGGCGCGTCCCAAGGAGTCTAAAAGAGACGATCCGGCACGCCGCGATTGGAGCGGATAGCCCACCGGAGCGCACTTTAAGCAGAAAGCTGCGCACTGAAGGAATTTTCCCAGAACACAATGCTCTCATTGCGGGGTACCGCTTTGATCTCAGGATTGGAAGGCTCCTTGTGGAGGTCGATGGCTGGGAATACCACAAGCACAGCGAGACCTTTCAAGCTGACCGGTCCAAACAAAACGCGGCCGTCGCCCACGGATATACGGTTTTGCGCTTTACTGCCGACGACATCAAATACCACCTCAGCGAAGCCATCCTGCTTATCAAAGCCACTCTTGAGGTGCTAAAAGGCCGCAACCCTGAGCTTCCGACCTCAGCAACTCAGCCCTACTGGAAGTGGCATCTATGTGTGAAACATTTGCTTTAATGACAATTATCCTTTACATTAGGACATGTAAGCAAGACACACAGTAAAGGAGTCCAGATGGCCGACCACCCCAACATGGTCCGCAAATGGCGCCGCTGGCTCGAATTATCACAAGCTGAACTCGCTGAAAAAGCCGGCGTCTCCCGCCAGACCATCGCCAATATCGAACGGGGCAATTACTCCCCTTCCGTGCACCTCGCACTGGACATTTGCCACGAACTAGGAAAAACCGTCGAAGAAATCTTTGGAGCTGAACAACATGATTAACGCCATTGCCAACTACTCCCTCAATGAAATCGAGCGCGCCACTCGCGATGAATTCGAACGCGACACGCTCTATAAAGCCTGCGCAATTGGCATCACTCTCATCCCATTCCTCGAGCTCGTCGTTGCCGCAATCCTCGCCTGGGTACTCCCTGGCCAAATGAGTATGCTGTGCTTCCTCGCGCTCGTACCGTCTATCCTCGGCAACACGATCGGCACCGCGTGGATGCGCCAACGCGTCGCCACCCCACCGGTCGGCCGCAATTGGACGGCAATGGCCGTCTACTTCATCCCGCTCATCGCCATGTTCGCTGGCATTGCCTATAACGCCTACGCGCCTGCCGACGGCCACAACCCCGCCTCTTACCTCCTCGGCACCGCCGTCGGTGCAATCACGGCGCTTATCCTCACCCCCTTCATTCGTCGCCGCCAGCACCGCCGCGACCAGGCCCGTCTCGACGCCGAGCTCGAAGACTAGTCCCCCTCCCGCTCCCCCGTCACCCGCCCTTCGCGCTCACCGCGGACGGCGGGCTCTCGCGTTTTTCTTCCCCAGTGAGCGCGTAGGGAGGTACCGCCCCTTCGCGCTCACCGAGAGGCTCACCCACCGTCGTCGCAGACATGCCGGTGACCGCGACGGGTGCATTGCTTGCCGACGCCCCCCTTCGCGCTCACCGGCAGCAAGAAAAAGCCCCATCGCCGTGAGCTGGTGAGCGCGAAGGGCGGTGGGGCCAAGGGGCGATGGGCAGATCGGGCGATGAGGCGGGTCGGAGCGAGGCGGATGAGGCCGGCCCGGGACCTGGCTAGGCAGGTTCAGTTTCCTGGACAACCTGAGGCGCCTTCGGCTTCGAGCGGAAGGTCCACAGCTTGTTGATGACGAAGTTGATGGGCATCGCCACGATGATGGAAATGGCGTTTGCCCAGTAATACATCGTGCGCAGGCCGGTGGAATCATCCAGAATATCGGCCGGCAAATGGAGCGGAGAGGTGGGATTCATCAGCAGGTGCTGAATCGCGATCGATACCAAGAAAGCACCAATACCGGCGAGCAAGAAGGGGAAGAATCCGCGAATCCAAGACACTTTCGACACTGACTTGAAGGTCCACATGCGGTTGAGCTGGTAGTTCCACGTATTCGCAACCAGGAAAGCGATGGTGGAATACAGCATGAACCAGCGCAGGTGAAATTGGGTTCCGAAGAGGTTGACCAACGGGTCATTGGGCATCGCTTCGAAGCATGCCCAGCCCCACTTCTTCGCTAGGACCGAGGTAATGAGGTTAACCGCGGTACCGGAACCGCCGACGATGCCGAATTTGAGAAACTGCCCAAAATTGGACACAAAGCGCGCGACGCTGAGGTCTGCCATGGGCCGCCTTTCTAGCCAGTGATTAAATAACTACTCGATTGTAGTTCTTAAGGCCTGGGAACTGAAAAATTGACGCTCGGAATGTGATAGAGGATCTATAAAAGCGATAGCCTCATGGAGCAGCGCGAGCGGGGTTCGGAAATCATAGAGGTCGAGCTCGCGCGGGGTGGGATAGGTATCGTCGCCGAGCAGCGGGTGGCCGAGGTGATTGAGCAGCACGCGCAGTTGGTGGGTATGTCCGGTGCGCGGCCACATGGTCACCTTCCGGCCGGCGGCGCGCACATACGTGGAGGTCAGTGTACCTTCGGGGGCCACGAGCACCTGGCGCGACCCGCGGGGCTTGCGCATGCGCAGGTCAATTTCCCGGTCCACGAAAAGCGGCTGCTTGACGACGCCACGATATCTCTTCACCGCACTCCCCTCCAGGAAGATGCGCTGGTAGGCGGCGCGGGTTTCGGGATTGCGGGAGCAGATGACGAGGCCAGTGGTCAGGCGGTCTAGGCGGTGCAGGGGTACGATGTCGTCCTCGCCAAAGTCCACGCGCAGGCGGGTTTGCAGAGTTTCGCGCTGGAGGCGTCCGTTGGTGGTCGTGGGCAGGAAGTGCGGCTTATCGGCCACGATGAGATCGCTGTCGGCGTGGACCACGGAGTAGTCGAAAGGAATCGGGCGCTCCGGCGGCACCGCAGGGTGGTACCAGGCGGGCACGGGGTGCGGAAGTGCGGCGCCGAGCGGCAGCACGGTGCCGGGCGAAAAGGGAGAGTCGCCGGCACGGGCGGCGAAGTACTCCCCTTCCTCTGGCACACGGCCGCGCAGGACCGTTTTGCGCGGCGAAATGCCCGCGCGGGCGGGAGGCCTGCCGGAATTAGGCACCGGCGAGGCGGTCCACGGCGGCATCGATGCGCTCATCGGTGCCATTGAGGCCGATGCGCACGTGCTTCTCGCCTGCCGGGCCGTAGAAGTCACCCGGGGCCGCGAGGATGCCGCGCTCGGCAAGCCAGTCGATGGTCTCGCGGCAATTCTCGCCCCGGGTGGCCCACAAGTACAGGCCGGCATCGGAGTGGTCGATGGTAAAGCCGGCGTCGACAAGCGCGTGCATGAGCACCGCACGGCGGGAGGCGTAGCGGTTGCGCTGGAGGGCCTCGGTGTCGTCGTCGTTTAGCGCGGCGACCATGGCGGCCTGGATGGGACCTGGAACGATGAGACCGGCGTGCTTGCGCAGTAGCAGTAGCTCGTCGATGAGGTCATTATCGCCCGCGAAGAAGCCGGCGCGGTAAGAGGCCATATTCGCGGTCTTGGATAGCGAATGCATGGCAATAAGCCCGGTGTTATCGCCATCGGTCACGCGCGGATCGAGGATGGATACCGGTGGATTTTCGTCGTTCCAGCCCAAGCTCATATAGCACTCATCGGAGGCGATGATGGCGCCGGTCTCGCGCGCCCACGCCACGATGCGGCGCAGCTCCTCCACGCCAAGGACGCGGCCGGTGGGATTGGACGGCGAATTCAAAAAGACCAGGGAGGCATCCTGGAAATCGGAATCCGCGCGCAGCGGCTTAGCACCGGCGAGCAGGGCGCCCACCTCATAGGTGGGATAGGCCACCGAGGGGAAGGCGACGGTCTCGCCGCGCATGCCCAGAAGCGTGGGCAGCCAAGCGATGGCCTCTTTGGTGCCGACCACCGGCAGGACGCGGTCCACCTGCATGTTATAGCGGCGGGTGAGCGCGGCGGCGATGGCCTCGCGCAACTCCGGGGTGCCGGCGGTCTGCGGGTAACCAGGGTTCTGCGCGGCTGCGGTCAACGCGAGCTGCACGCCCGGGGACACAGGGTCAACGGGGTTGCCCACCGAGAGGTCAACGATTCCACCCGGGTGGGCCTGGGCCTTCTTCTTGGCGCCGGCCAGCGAATCCCAGGGGAAGTCTGGAAGCGTCTTTCCTAGCGGTGTGCGTGCCATGTCTTACTCCTGATTCTGTGGCGGAAGCGCGGCAATCATCGGGACGTCAAAGTCCTGCGGGCCGAGGGCCGCCGCTCCGCCCGGGGAGCCTAGGTCATCGAAGAAAGCGGCGTTGGCGTCGTTGTAGTCCAGCCACTCATCGGGAACATCATCCTCGTAGAAGATGGCCTCAACCGGGCATGCGGGCTCGCAGGCACCGCAGTCCACGCACTCATCCGGGTGGATGTAGAGCATGCGCTTGCCCTCGTAGATGCAGTCAACAGGGCATTCCTCAACGCAGCCGCGGTCCATTACGTCAACGCAAGGCTGTGCGATCGTATAAGTCATGGAGATTCCTTGAAACTTCCTGATGTCACGGATTTGGGATGTTTAACAGTATGTCACTTCTGCTTGAAAAATGGCCAAACGCCCCCGCCTATCCCGGCCAAAAGCAGGAGCAGGCTGAGAATATTATTGGCCAAGAGCATGTCTCCTGTCATCGGTACGAGGAGCATGAAGGCGAAAAAGCCCAAGCACCAGACGATGAGCGGGATGGCGCCGACCATCGGCGCGGGGCTCCATAACCGGGCGGTGCGGGTGAGCACGGAGTTAAACCACCACGCAAGCAGGATGGTGATGGGAAAAGCCACACTCGCCCCATTGGATAGCGGAATGCGGGCGGTGAGGTAGATCACCTCGAGGAAGACCGAGAGCAACGCGCCGATGGCCAGCCACACTAGGCCGGTGACCTGCTCGCCGCGGCTATAATCCGTGCGCATTACAGGCCGCCCAACAGGTCGTCGGCCGGCTCGCCCTGGCCCAGCTGGAAGTACTCGGCGCGCAGCAAGGGCATAACCAGCAGGTTGGATAGACCGTAGGCTCCGGACACGTGCTCGGGTTCGTGCAGCGCGGCCACGGCGGCCTCGGGGTTGGTGCGGGTCGTGGAGCCATCGGCCACCCAGATTTGGGAGGCGTGGGCGCGCATGGCGCTGCGCTTGGCGTCAAGGGCGGCGTCGGAAAGAGCGACGGTGACATCCGCGCCCTCGTTAGTGAAATTGTCCAAGTACTCTTGGCTGGGCTCGGTCCACCCGGCCGGCGCATCCAGGGTGTCCAGGCCGGCATAATTGGCGGCGCGTTCAAAAATGCCGTACCAAATGCGCGTGCTTGGCGACGCCGCCTTCATCACCGCCTTATGCACCGCAATGTGGTCTGGGTGCCCGTAGCCACCATCGGGCCCGTAGGTCAAGATGGCGTGGGGCTGGATGGCCTCGAGCTCGTCGCTCAGGAAATCGGCCGCTTCCTCGATGCGATTGACCAGTGCACGCGGGTTCTCGTGCGAGGGAGAGCCTGCCATGCCGGAGTCATGGAAGTGGCCGAACCCGCCCAGCTGGATCCCCTTGACGCCCAGGGCATCGAGGGCATTGGCTAATTCGCGGGCGCGGAAACCGCCGAGCTGATCATGATCGGCCAAGCCTTGGTAAGGCTCGCCGATGACCTCGCCGTCCTCGCCCAAGGTAAGCGTAATGACGATAACCTCGGCGCCGCGTGCGGCTAGGGTTGCCAGGGTGCCACCCATAAAGAGGGTTTCATCATCCGGGTGGGCGTGCACTGCCACCACGCGGTAGCCGGTTAGGTCCTTAGTCTTCATCTATCCTCCAGCGGGGCGCGGTGATAAGACCCTCGTCCCAATCATCGATGCTTTGGCCGGGGCCTACAATACCCTCCCCGAGCGCGTGGATACGCGTCTCATCCACCAAAGGCACGTAGAGGGCTTCTTTAGAGTTCACATCGCGAATGCGTCCGAGTGCTTCCTTCGGGCTCAGGGCGCCGGATAAAATCTCCTCGCGAATCTCCTCCGCGTTCTCCGGGCAGATTCCGGACAGGTCGCCGGCAAGCGGCTGCTTGTCATCGCAACTGAAGATATTTGCCGCGGCCACCGAATTCAGGGAGATATCCTCCCAGGTCACTACCGCATCCACCTCGCCTTCGGGCAGGAGCTTGGAGGTGATCGTGGTCAGGCGCTCGGACACCACCTCGGCGGCGATCCCGTGTGCTTCGAGGACGTCATAAAGAGTATTGGCCGCAGCCAAGGCCGTGGGACTGGTGGGGTCTACCGCAAAACGAATCGGCTTCTTACTAGCGCGGGTGCGCAGCGCAGTGAGGTCCGTGTCCTTACTTATAGGGTTATTCCCCGTTTCGAGGTTGGAGGCGCGGCCGGTGGCCAAGCGCGCGACCTGGTCCGTATCAATCAGCGAGGCCAATCCGCGGCGCGCTTCCTTTTCTTCCAGGGCTCCATCCGCGGTGGACATGTGCAGGCGCAGCTGGCGCGGGCGGGTCAGTGTCTTATCGGAAACATGCCCCAAAAGGCCCAGTGCCTCCTGCGAGGTTTGGCCAGGCGTGAAGTCCGCGAAACCAATCTGCCCGGAGCGCAGCATATTAAGCGCCTGGGTGCTATCACGCACCTCGCGCAGCTGGATGACGTCCACCTGCGCCGGATTAGCACCCCAGAAGCGGTCGTTCCGGTTCAAGGTAATGACTCCGCGGCCGCGGTCCACGCTGTCGACGAGGAAGCGCCCGGCCGATGCCGGAATCTTATCGGCTAAAGCAGAGCCAAAGTTATCGTCCTGCAGCAGGTGGGAAGGCAGCAAATTATGAAAAAGCAGGTGCCAATCTTTCACCTTCTCAGAAAAGTCCACGGTGACTACGCGGCCGCCATCGGAAGTATTGACGGCCGATATGGCGTGGTAGCCGGCGGGATCGCGCACACCGGCGGTGGTGGTCATCTGCTTCCACAGGTAGCTAAAGTCCGCGCCGGAAATGGGTGTGCCATCGGACCATTGTGCGGGCGAGGCAATGACGTAGCGCACCCGCTGCGCCACGCCCTTAGGCGCGATGACCTCAGAGGCGGATTCGAGGATATCGGCGTCCCTTTGCCCGTTGTGGAACGCTGAGGGCAGCACCAGTTCTGCAATCTGGTCGACCAGCTCGGAGTTATTGGCCACCAGGTGCGGGTTCAATCCCGCGCGCAAGGGATCCACGCCCACCGAGATGGTGGGGCGCTTGGCGGAGTCAGCATCCTGCGGCTGCTCTTCTTCCGGGGTTGGCGTGCTGGTGGTCTGATCTTCTTGCAGCGCGGAGGAATGGTCCTCCACCACCGGTGGTGGGCCGGGGTTAGCCGCGCAGGCGCTAAGTAGTGCAAGGCTGGCGGTGCTGAGTACCGCTGCGATTGCCGACGCCGCGCGCCTTGGTGAAGCCGGATTCTTTTTCATCGCGGACTACTTTAGTCCCTCTACCCCGCCGAAACGAAGATTATTGGCGCTAGACTCGGCCATAGACCGCAACTTTTAAGGAGTCCACAATGCTCATCTGCCAAGAAATGTTCCTTCTCCTGACCAAGGACAACGGCAAGCAGGAAGACTGGGTGTCCAATAATGAGGCCGCTCTGCGCGCCACCGTACTCACGGACCTGCTGCTGGGCGGGCACGTAGAGCTCGGTGAGAAAAAGAAGGTAGAGACCACTCCACAGCGCCCGGATCACCCCGTGTTGGCGTGGGCTTGGGAGGAGCTGCAGCAGCACAAGGCCACCAGCATGCAGAGCCTCTTGGAGGCCTCGTGGTTTACCCCGCGGGAAATCATCGCCTTGGATCTCCACGCGAATGGACAGCTTGACGTAGAAAAGGCCAAGTGGTGGCAGATAAGCGGCGACCGCTACATCATGACGGACTTGGAGCTGGAAAAGGAACTGCGCGAGCGGTTGGTTGCAGTCTTAGAGGCGCAGCGGCCAGCCGAGGTCAATGACGTCATCATCCTCGATATCCTCCGCGAGGTCAGCGGCGCCTATACCCTGCTGAAAAACGATGCGGAGGGAATGAAGCGCCGCGAGATGCGGGCGCGCATTCAGGAAATCAAAGAAGAGGTCGAGTATGACAAAACCGCCTCCTCTGCGGTCAAGGCCGTAGTTGAGGAGGCGGCAGCGGTTGCGGCGATGGTGGCCGCTTCAGCAGCAATCACCATCACCTAGGGTGCAGCTTTTTACTTATTCATCTGCTTCTTGCGAGCAGCAGCACGCTTGCGGTCGGTAGCGGAAAGCTCTACCTTGCGCACGCGCAGGACGTCTGGGGCGACCTCGACGCACTCGTCGTTGCCACAGAATTCCAGCGCCTCTTCCAGGGAAAGGGTGTGAGCCTTAGCCAGGGTGACCGTGGCATCCGCGGTAGCGGAGCGCATATTGGTCAGCTTCTTTTCCTTGGTGATGTTGATGTCAATATCCTCATCGCGGTTATTGGCACCAACGACCATGCCCTCATAAGCCTCGGCACCCGGCTCGACGAAGAAGTTGCCGCGGTCAGCCAGCTGCATCAGCGCGTACTGGGTAATCTGGCCGGTGCGGTCAGCCACCAGGGAACCGGTCGGGCGGGACTTGATCTCGCCGGCCCAGACATCCAAACCATCGGAGATGGAGTTAGCGATTCCGGCACCGCGGGTCTCCGTCATGAACTGGGTGCGGAAGCCGATGAGGCCGCGGGCAGGAACGCGGAAGGTCATGCGTACCCAGTCGCCCTCGCGCACGTCCATGGCCTGCATCTGGCCCTTGCGGGTGGCCAGCAGCTGGGTGATAGCACCCTGGTGCTCGGACGGGGAGTCAATGGTGAGGATCTCGTATGGCTCGTAGGTCTTGCCGTCGATTTCCTTGGTCACAACCTGCGGCTTGCCGATGGTCAGCTCGAAGCCCTCGCGACGCATGGACTCGATGAGCACGGACAGCGCCATTTCGCCACGGCCCTGGACCTCCCAAGCATCGGGACGCTCGGTAGGCAGCACGCGCAGGGACACGTTACCGATGAGCTCCTGCTCCAAGCGGGCCTTGACCATACGTGCGGTGAGCTTATCGCCGCCGCCCTGGCCTGCCATCGGGGAAGTGTTAACGCCGATGGTCATGGAGATGGCCGGCTCGTCCACGGTGATGCGCGGCAGGGCCTCTGGGTTCTCTGGATCGGCGATGGTGTCACCAATCATGACGTCAGAAATGCCGGAGATCGCCACGATGTCACCGGCGATGGCTTCCTCGGCCGGCTGACGCTCGAAGCCGACGGTGCGCAGCAGCTCGGCGACCTTCACGGTCTTGGTGTGCTGGTTGCCATCCTCGTCGTAGTGGATCCAGGCCACCTGCTGGCCCTTCTTGATGCGGCCGGCGTAGATACGCAGCAGCGCGATACGGCCCAGGAAGTCGGAGGCGTCCAGGTTGGTCACGTGCGCCTGCAGTGGGGCGTCGACGGTAGCGGAAGGCTCTGGGAGGACGTTGTAGATGACGTCGAAAAGCGGCTGCAGATCCTCGCCCTCAGGGACGTTGCCATCGCCTGGGTTCTCGGTGGAGGCAACGCCGGCGCGGCCGGAAGCGTAGAGAACCGGCAGGTCCAGCAGCTCCTCGGCGGCGGCTGCAGCTTCCTCATCCTCCAGGCCGGCGGCGATTTCCAGCAGGAGGTCTTGGGATTCGGAGACAACCTCGTCGATGCGGGCATCCGGGCGGTCAGTCTTGTTCACGCAGATGATAACTGGCAGCTTGGCTTCCAGTGCCTTGGTGAGCACGAAGCGGGTCTGCGGCAGCGGTCCCTCGGAGGCATCGACGAGCAAGACGACGCCATCCACCATGGAAATACCGCGCTCGACCTCGCCACCGAAGTCGGCGTGGCCTGGGGTGTCGATGACGTTAATAATCAGGTCCTGGCCGTCCTTGCCCAGACCCTTGCGGTGAATCGCCGTGTTCTTGGCCAGAATGGTAATGCCGCGCTCGCGCTCCTGATCATTGGAGTCCATGACGCGGTCCGTGTGTTCACCGTGGTCACCAAAGGCACCGGACTGCTCCAGCATGCCGTTGACCAGGGTGGTCTTGCCATGGTCAACGTGCGCGACGATGGCAACATTACGGAACTCGGTATTACTCACTAGTGGGGTTCTCCTTCGGAGGATCTACAGCGCTTGCGCGCGCGAAATTGATCTTGAACGAGCTCCCACGATACCCCCTTAAAGGGCCAAGTGCAGCATTGGGGATGGCTTTACCCCGTAACGCACCGTATAGGGAGAGCGAAAACTCTTATAGATTGCCAAAATACTTGACACCGCCCTTGCCATCACTATCGTTACTGTAGGTAATATTGTTACAAATGTGACTAATGGGGCTTGAACGCCCATCCCGAGACCGCACCCAAGGAATTGATAACGTGAGCCACGCCCGCACCACCTGGCGCCTGTCCAGCCGCACCGGTTATATCGCCGCTGCCACGGCCGCGCTCATTGGCCTCGCCTCTCCGCTCGTCGCCCCTGCGCAGGCTTCCGCACCGGATCTTTCTTCCTTGGTGCAGCAGGCATCCTCCCATAGCCCGCTGGACGAGCTCGGCCGCCCCAATCAGGAAACCCAGGACCGCATCCGCGCTTTTGCGGCACAACCTTGGATTCCCGAGGATGTTCGCAACGCCATCTTGTCGGGCCTCGCGTTCTTCGCCGGCGGCGGCAATGGCAAGGGCGGCGTAGCCATGCCAGAGGGCAATAACCCGAACTTCCGCCAGTTCTACTGGCCCACAGTTTCCGCACACTGCATTGGCGGCACCAGCGATGCCATGGGCTCGGCCATCGCTGTTCCTGGCCCCACCGAAATGCCAGCACCGGGAGCAAAGCCTGGCGAAACCGTCTTCCTCTTCACCGCCCTCGGCACCCCACCGGCCGCACGCGAACAAGGCGGGATGAACGTGCAGTGGTTCAACCTTGACACCCTGCGCAGCGGCGTCACCCCACTGAATAACAACGGCATCAATCAAGACGGCCCTACCACCTTGTCCGGCACCGCCCAGACTGGCAAGGGCACCGTCATCGCACTGCTTTCTGGCGGCGTAAACACCCAGGAATCCCGCTGCAATTTTGCCCCCACCGCCGCCTTCCTTGAGGTGAAGTAGATGCCGGCGGATCTCCATCCGGTCAAGCGCGAGACCTTTAATACCGCCGAGTACACCAATACCGACCCCAAGGGTTTCCTGCGCGAGGTCGACACGTACACCGAGACGGATTTCGGCCTCTACATGGCGCGCGGCGCCGATCACCCGCGCTTTGGCTACCTGGAATCGTGGCTGCTGCCCGATCTCAACCTGCGCGCCAATATCTTCCATTTCCGCCCTGGTGTAGACGTCCACCAGGACTTCTATATTGATGTGGCCGAAATCCAACGCGATGGCGCGGTGTGGACCACCCGCGATCTTTATGTGGATCTTGTTGCCACGCGCGGCGAGCCCATTTCCGTGCTCGATATTGATGAACTCTCTGCCGCAACCTCCGCCGGTTTGATTTCCGCCGAGGACGCCGAGAAGGCGATCGACACCACACTTGCCGCGGTCGAGGGCATTACTCGCAGCGGTGATGATGCGATGGCTTGGCTGGCGCATCAGGGGATACACTTAACGTGGTCCGATAACATCACCTTAACCCCAGAAGGATAATTTATGGCCGGTGGCCTTTTTGCCCTGCTTGACGACGTCGCCCTGATCGCCCGCTCCGCTGCCTCTAGCGTTGACGATGTGGCCGCCCTTGCGGGCAAGACCTCCGTGAAGGCCGCAGGCGTGGTGGTCGACGATGCTGCCGTAACCCCACAATACGTGGAGGGAATTAAGCCCCAGCGCGAGTTGCCGATGATCTGGCGCATTACCAAGGGCTCGCTCATCAATAAGCTCGTAATCATCTTGCCCATCGCCATGATCCTCTCTTGGATCGCGCCGTGGGCGCTCACGCCCATCTTGATGTGCGGCGGTACCTATCTATGCTTTGAAGGCGCGGAAAAAATCCTGCATCACCTTCTTCCCCACCGAGAGAAGGAAACTGAATCAGTCCAGGAAAAGGGCGCAGACGCCGAAGATAGCTTGGTCAAGTCCGCTATCACCACGGATCTCATTTTGTCTGCCGAGATCATGGTCATTTCCTTGAATGAGGTCATCGACCAGCCATTCTGGATGCGCCTGGGTGCCCTCATCTTCGTCGGTATCTTGCTGACCCTGGGTGTCTACGGCGCCGTTGGCCTCTTGGTCAAGATGGACGATATTGGCATGGCCCTTAATAAGCGCCACAATGGCAAGTCCACGGTGGGCAACACCTTGGTCAAGGGCATGCCGATCGTTCTCGATATCATCGGCGTCATCGGTACCGCCGCCATGCTGTGGGTAGGCGGCCATATCGTGGTCAAGGGCCTGCACGAATTCGGTATGGATCAGCCACATGAATTCATCGCGTCCGTGACTGAGAAGATCTCCAATGGCGCCCTGGCATGGCTGGCGGATACCGGCATGTCCATGGTCTGCGGCCTAGTGCTTGGCGTAGTGGTTGCCACCATCGTGATGGCGGTCAAGGCCTCCTTTGGCAAGACCTCGGCCACCTCCGCCCAGCCGGCGGAGGCTTAAAACGCCGTGGCCCGGCTGCATAGCCGGCTACATAAATAGCATCAGCGAAACCGCCATCACGGCCATGCCGGCAATCAAGCCGTAGATAGCGTGATGGTGCTCGCCGGTCTCCTCAGCGGTGGGCAATAGCTCATCCAGCGAGATGAAGACCATAATGCCGGCGATGGCGGCGAAACTAATACCCATCGTCGCCGGCCCAATGACCGGCATAAGAAGGCCGAAGCCGATGAGCGCGCCGAGCGGCTCGGCCAGGCCAGACAAGGTGGCCCACCAAAAGGCCTTCTTGCGGGAGCCAGTGGCCTCGCGCAGCGGAACAGCCACCGCAATGCCTTCCGGGATATTGTGAATGGCGATGGCCACCGCCACCGGCACCGCAACTTCCTTAGAATCCAGGCCGGATAGGAAGGTGGCAAACCCCTCGGGGAAATTGTGCAGGCCCAGCGCGCAGGCGGTAAATACGCCGGTTTTCATTAGCTTTTTGCGGCGGGCTTCTTCGGCCGTGGTGGCCGGCTCATGGGGGTTAATCTCCTCCGGCACGAGCCGGTCAATGATGGCGATGACGGCGATGCCAGCAAAGAACGCCCCGACGGCGGCCCAGGTGCCGGTGGTTTCCTCGCCGAGGGCGTCGGAAAGCTGCGCAATGCCTTCCGGCAGGATCTCCATAAAGGAGACATACAGCATCACGCCGGCCGAAAGCCCCAGTGCAGCGGCCATAAAAGCCGGCCCCGGCTGGCGCCTTCCCACCGCCAAAGCGCCGCCAATCGAGGTCGATAGACCCGACAGCAGCACCAAGGCGAAGGCAAAGGCAAAGGTACTAAAAGTCATAGCTGGCACCCTACCAGCCAATAATTGTCAAGTATTAATTTTCTTCCTTATCTTCCGGTACCGGAGAGATGAACTCGCCATTCTTGATAGATGGATCGTTGTCCACATACTCGCCTGCCTCATAGTCATAGCCCACGGCGCGGCCCTCTTCGTCCGTGCGCGCGTACCAATCGGTCACCTCTGCTGCAGTGGAGTTAAAGTGCGCGCCCGTTGCGTAGTCGCCGTCTGTCGGCTCGATAGACAGGGCAAAGTTATCGCCATAATCGCGCACGCCCCGCACGATCGCATTAGAGACCGCTTCGTCCTCGTAGAAATGACGGATGGAGGCAGGATCATGGCGCAGCTCACGCACCAACGCGATGCACATGAGCACGATGATGACCGCGAAAGGCAGGGCCGTCACCGTAATAAGGTTCTGCAGGCCCTGCAGCGCATTACGGCCACCGGCAAGCAAAATGACCACGGCAATGCCAGCCATACATACCACCCAAAAGACCGTTACTGCCGGGTTGGGCTTGGGGTTGCCGCGCTGGGTGAGCTGCGAATTCACAATGGACGCGGAGTCAGCCGTGGTAATGAAGAAGACCACCAGCATGATGATGACGATGGGCGCCATCCACTCCGCTCCCGGGAAATGGTCCAAGACCTTGAAAAAGATGTCTTCTGCCGCCGGCATGGAATCAATAGTGCCATCTGGGGCGATATCGCCATCGCGGCGCTGCAGCCAAATGGTGGTACCGCCCAGGATGGTAAAAGCGGCAACAATGATGGCGGAGGGAATAAGCAGCACGCCAAGCACGAACTGGCGGATGGTACGCCCGCGGGAAATCTTGGCTACGAAAACACCCACAAACGGCGACCAAGATACCCACCAGGCCCAGTAGAAGGTGGTCCAGGAGGACAGGAACGCAACCATATCTTCCCCCTCGCCCATATTGGCAGAGAGCATCTGCGGCATTTCATCGAGATATTCAATCACCACGGCCGGCAGCATATTGGCCAAGAAGGCGGTCGGTCCCACAACGAAAAAGAACAAGGCCAGCGCCATGGCCAGCACCAGGTTGATATTAGAGAGCCACCGAATGCCCTTGGCCACGCCGGAGACGGCCGAGAAGATCGTTCCGATGGACAGCACCACGATGATCACCAGCGCCGCAGCATTGCCGGTGGTAGACCAGCCGCTAACCAATTCCACGCCGCGGCCGATCTGCAGCGCACCGATGCCCAGCGTGGCGGCGGTGCCGAAGAGAGTGGCAATAATGGCCAGGCCATCGATGATGCGCGCGGGCAGGGAATCAGAGGAGCGATTGCCAAAGAGCGGCATCAGGATGGAGCTCATCAGCGGCACGCGGCCGCGGCGGAAGGAGACGTAGGCCACGCACAGGCCCACGATGGCGTAAATTGCCCAGGCATTAAAGCCCCAGTGCATGGCTGCCTGCGCCATGGCGCCCAGCACCGCTTCATCGCTCGCAGCCTCATAGGCACCAGGGCGCGGCGAAAGGTAGTAGCTCAGCGGCTCGAAGGGGCCGAAGAAGATAATGCCGATGCCAATGCCGGCACCAAAGAGCATCGCGGCCCAGCTCACCGTGGAAAATTCCGGCTTCTCCCCATCTAGCCCGAGAGGGATTTTGCCGTACTTCGAAAACGCCAAGATGATGAGCAAGAACATCAGGAACGTCGCCAGGGCGGTAAAGATCCAGCCCAAGTTACGCATCACCCAATCGAGCGCTGTCGAAGAAGAATCGAAGACCTGCTCGGGCGCAATCACACCCCAGATTACGAAGGCGACGACCAGTCCGCCGACTACAAAGAGGATCGGCTTGTCCACGCCGTACTTGACTTTCTGGTCCTCAATGGAGACGCCCGGCACCAGCGCGGGGTGGATATTATGCGGGTACATAATGTCCTTTAAGATGCGCTTGGCGTTGCGGGTGCGCTTTTTGCTTTCCTCCGAGCTATTTACCCCACGCACAGGGCGGGATGAGGAAGACGATGAAGAAGAGATGGGTCTACTCCTATTCTGTTTTCCGGGTTTCACTTTTAAGAGAGCTGTCTATACATTAATAAAAACTCGCTGGATATAAAGCTGGCGTCAGCCCTATCCCCCTTATGCGTAAAATGAGCTACGCATTGTTTACCGGCCTTTAACCTTGGGAGTGACGTTCTATGGCGCTTTACCCGCTCGCGACTAGTTACTTCGGCGTGGAGCATGTTGCGGTCCTCGAGCACCCAGTGGTGGGCACCGCATTGAGTATCCCCGGCGTGGCAGAGCACGCTGCGCTTGTCGACGTCTCCCTAGAACCCGATACCTACACCAACGGCTGGCGCGTACGCTCGGACTTCGGCTTCTTGGGGTTTCTGGACGAGGTCGAGGCGGCGGAGTATCCCGCCTTGGAGCGATTGAAGGCCTCCTCCGCACAGCCACAAACCATCGCCACCGTGGAGGTAATTGACGGCCAGGTCGAGGTTGCCGTGTCACTGGGCCTGTGGCCCTGGATGGTGCCGGTCAATGACCAACTGCAAGGAACCGCGCTGCTCGCCGGCGGACGAGGCGTGCTAATCGATGCCGCCGCCGGCGACCTATCGCCCGCCCAGCTTGAGCAGATGGGCACGCAGCAATTTTTCGTCACACTGGACGACCTTGCCGGCACCGCGGTGGCGACCTGCGACGATACGGTTCTCGGTCCCCTCGGTGACAGTGCCGCGCTCCCCGGACTGCGCGCCGCATTCGCCGCGGCCAGCGGTTCTGGAGCGGGCCTTTCCGCCCGCGCCTACGCGAGCCACGGCATGCTTGCCGTCGATATCCCCGCCGATGAGGCCACCACCACGGAGCTCTTCTCCCCCGCTGTTCCACCGCTGCGCGTGCCCGCACCCCAGCCTGCGATTCCCACTGCTGCGCCCGCCGCCGCGCCCGCACAGCCCGAGGTCTGGGAGCACACGCTTGCCGGCGAGGACATCGTCACGGCGCTGCCCACCGGCTCACGCCGCCCGAAAGGGCCACAGGCCCAGCCGCCTGCACCCGCTGAGCCAGATGCGCCAGCTCAGCAGCACAATGAGCAATCACAACAACCGCAGGCCAGCGCCAAGCTGGCGGAGTTGGTCTCCTCCATCCCGGGCGATCAGAATTTCAGCTGGCGTGCGCTGCCGGTAGCCGAAGAACCGGGCCGCTTTTCCTCCGAATCCGCGCGCGTGCGGGCCCGGCGCGTGGCCCGCGAAACCTCTCACCACCGTGGGGGCAATCACCGTAAATAGGTGCGATGACCGGCCACGATGGCCTCGTTAGCGCAGGGTGCGTTGGCCCCCGTCGCCGCGGCGCGTAATCCGCTGGGCGTCGAGGTATTCCAGCAGCGGGATGGCTACCCGTCGCGTGGTGCCCAGCGCTTTACGGGCTGCCGAAAGCGTAAAGGGTTGCTCCAGTACGCTAAGGCGCCGGCGCGCCTCCTCCGGTGCCGAGGGCAAGAGCACGATTCCCTGCTTGAGGCGCAGAAGGCGCCCGGCGCGCTCGGCGGCGGCAAGCTCCTTTGTGCCCAAGCCCAGCTCCGTGAGGTCATCTGCCTCGGGTGCCGCAAAAGGTTCTACCTTAAGCCTTTCCTCGATGGCAGCGACCCCGCGCTCCGCCGCACCGAGGTCCGCCCGCTGCCCGGGAAAGCGCAACACTCCCTCACTGCTTTCCGCCTTCGTAGCCGCGATGGCAAGGCCCAGCAAGCCTTCTTCTTGCAGGCCGAGGGCATCCAAGGCTGCTTTGCGGGGCATTCCCGGTGCCAGGGGATGTGCAGCAGCGTGGGCTTGCAGGGCGTCGGTAAGCGCGTGCTTCCACCGAGTTACCTGGGAGGCCGCAATCCACCAGTCGCGGAAAGCGATAATGCCTTGCGGCGGCGCTGCGGTAATAAAGCCGTCGCGGGCTAAGTCATCCACACGGGCGAAGCCGACGCGGCGCAGGTAGGAGGCGGGATCGCGGAAAGAGTCCTGGGCGCTGAGCTCTTCTGCGCGGCGGCGGGCGTCACCGCGCCGGTTAAGCTCCGGCGGGCGCAGATCTACTGCCTCTACCCCAGCGACGACGTGCCGGCCGCCAGGGCTGCGCACTACGAAACGATCAAGGAGCCGCAGCGGCAGCGGGTGTGCCAGGCTGATGCGCGCGAAATCGGCAGACAAGGGACGCAGGTGGGCCTCTACCCCGGCGGTACCGGTGTGCACGACGAGGTTATCGGGCAGACCATCGAGCTCCGCGCCAAAGGTGCGACGGACATCAAGGTGGTCCACTAGGCGCCACGCACCCGGGGTAAGCAGCACATCGCCGCGGTGGATATCGGCGGCATCCGCCCCACGCAGGTTGACAGCCGCGCGGGTGACGGGGCCGAGTGAATCCTGCGCGCGATTTTCACTATGCAGGCCGCGGACTTCCACGTCCCTTTCCCCACCGGCCGTGGCCACCTTAAGGCTATCGCCCACGCGCAGGGTGCCCGCGGCAAGCGTTCCGGTCACCACGGTGCCCGCGCCCTTCACGCTAAAGGCGCGGTCCACCCACAGGCGCACGGGCGCCTGCGCATCGGGAACGGGCACTGCAGCGAGGATCCCATCGAGCGCCTGCCGCAGCTCCGCAATGCCGTCGCCGGTCGGGGCGGATACGGGGACAATGGGGGCGTCGGCAAGCGGGGTGCCGGCCAGCTGCGTCCGGATTTCTGCGGTCCGGTCCACGGTGGCGCGGTCGCTGCGAGTGAGCGCAATAATGCCGTGCTCTACTCCCAGCGCGCGCAAGGCATCGCGGTGGTCGGTGGACTGGGCCTGCCATCCCTCATCGGCCGCGACCACAAAGAGGACGACTGGGGCTGGGCCCACGCCGGCGAGCATATTGCCCAAGAATTTTTCATGTCCGGGCACATCTACGAAAGCCACATCCGCGCCAGAAGGCAGTGTGGTCCAGGCAAACCCCAAATCAATGGTAAGCCCGCGGCGCTTTTCTTCCTCCCACCGGTCCGGGTCCATCTCCGTGAGGGCCCGGACCAGGGTGGACTTGCCGTGGTCCACATGACCGGCAGTGGCGACGACGTACACCTAGCCCACCGCCTTAATAGCGGCAATAACCGCAGCGTCGTGGTCGGCAGGAACGCAGCGAATATCCACCAAACAGCGGCCCTGATGCACGCGGCCTACCACGGGCGGGTTCTGGCGGCGCAGCGCGTCCGCATAGCGCTCGGGCAGGCTCACCGCGAAGCCCGGCAACGGGTATTCAGGCGCCCCGCCACCGCCCACGCGGCCATCATGAGGCACCACTTCTGCCCCAACTGCCTGCGCGATGGTTTCCGTGCGCTCGCGGTGGGTCTGAGGATCGAGGTGGAGGGCGTCCTGCACCGCATTCGAGGGCGTCGAAATGGCCGCCTCCAGCGCGTTGAGGCGCAGCTTATCTATGCGCACCGCACGCGCGAGCGGGTGCTTCTTTACCGCGGCAATCGCCTCCTTGGTGCCGAGCAAGATTCCTGCCTGCGGGCCGCCAAGTAGCTTATCGCCAGAGGCTATGACGATATCGGCGCCGGCGCGCAGCTGGGCCTGGATATCTGGTTCTTCTGGCAGCGCCGGGTCATGGGTGAGCAGGCCGGAGCCCAAGTCCACGATGAGTCGCGTATCGTGCTCCACCGCTAGGCGGTGCAGTTCCTCTACCCCGACTGCGGAAGTAAACCCCTCGATGCGGAAATTGGAAGGGTGCACCTTCAAGATGGCGCCAGTGTTATCGCTCAGCGCGCGCTCGTAGTCGGCCAGGTGCGTGCGATTAGTCGCCCCAATTTCTTTAAGGCGCGTGGCCGTGGACTCGATGAGCTCGGGCAGGCGAAAGCCAGCTCCGATCTCGATGAGCTCGCCGCGCGAGATGATGACCTCTTTGCCGGGGGCGAGTGCAGCGGTGGCCAGGAGCAAGGCGCTGGCGCCGTTATTGACCACGAGGGCATCTTCTGCACCGGGGCAGGCTGCGAGCAGCGCGGCCGTGGCTCCGGCGCCGCGATTTCTGGATCGCTTGCCCGAGCCCAAGTCCATTTCTACATCTGTATAGGAGGCAGCGGCGTGCAGGGCCTCTACCGCGGCGCTGGGAAGCGGGGCACGCCCTAAGTTCGTATGAATGATGACGCCGGTGGCGTTAATGACTGGGTGCAGGGAATGCGCATTCTTTTGTTCCAGGCGCTGCGCAATTTCTGCGGGTATATCGCTGACCGGCAGCTGACCGCGGCGCGCTTGGGTGACTGCGCCCTGGATAATCGCGCGGATGGTGTGCTCGGCTAGGCGCTGGCGCGCGGATTCTACCTCCGGCAGCTGGAGCAGCTCGTCCATGCGGGGGATATTCCTGCGGGGATCCGGGCTGGCAGCAGGCGTGGGCGTGGGCACTGTGGCATTCCTCCTTGCGCGCGGGTGGCGGAGACGGACAGGAATCGAACCTGCCAGACCGAGATGCTCGGCCTCACCGGTTTTGAAGACCGGGGCGCCCACCAGGACACGTACGCCTCCGTGTGCTCACCTTACACGGGCATTCCTCGGTACCGAGACACCTACCAGACGCTACATTCACCGCGGTGCGCCACGATGGCTCCTGCGGCGCCCGAGGAGATTCCTTTGCTGCGCATTATTCCCCGCTAATACGCAGCAAGGGGCTCCCGTAGAACTAGTAAAATAGCCGTATGACCGAAGATATTAAGCTCACCTCTTTCGCGGCTGGTGGCGGCTGCGCCTGCAAGATTCCCGCTGGACAGTTGGAATCCGCCGTCGAAGGCCTCATTGGTAAGGCCGACCCCAACGTGCTCGTTGGTTTGGACGATGGCGATGATGCCGCGGCCGTAAAGATTCAAGATGGTCTGGCGGTTATCTCCACCGCGGACTTTTTTACGCCCATGCTCAATGACCCTTATGACTGGGGACGGGTGGCCGCGTCCAATGCGCTGTCTGATGTCTATGCCATGGGTGGCACCCCGATTACCGCCATTAACCTGGTGGGCTGGCCCAATGAGAAGCTTGGTCTGGACGTGCTGCGCGAGGTCCTGCGCGGCGGCATGGATATAGCCACCGAGGCCGGCATCTCCGTAACGGGCGGCCATTCCATCACCGCGCCCGAGCCGCTCTACGGTATGGCAGCTACCGGCATCGTGGCCCCCGACAAGCTCATGCGCAACGACGCCGCCGAACCCGGCCTGCCCATCACCCTGACCAAGCCCATTGGCGTGGGCATCCTCAACAACAAGCACAAGGCCACCGGCGAGGTCTCCCAGGCCGCGGTTGATTCCATGACCACCTTGAACCGCGAGGCCGCCCGCGCCGCGGTGGAGGCGGGCGTGCGTGCCGCCACGGATGTCACCGGCTTCGGGTTGCTCGGCCACCTGTACAAGATGTGCCGCGCCTCCGGCATCGCCGCGGAGCTCGACTTTTCCGCCGTGCCCACCGTCGAAGGCGCAAAGGAGGCGCTGGCCGAGGGCTTCATTCCCGGCGGCTCCCGCCGCAACCTGGACTGGGTGCGCCCACACCTCGATACCTCCTTAAGCGAGGAGGAGCTGGTGCTGCTTGCCGACGCCCAGACTTCCGGCGGCCTCCTCCTCATCGGCGAGGTGCCCGGCTACCCCGTCATCGGCCATACCACCGAGCGCACCGGCGATGCCTATATCAAGGCCTAAAGTGCAGCGAGGAACCCCCATCTCCTAGCCTTTGCCGCCACCTCCCCTGCGGCGGCAGGGCTGGTGGGGTGCTCGTCCGAGGGTGCACCCGTCTGCCCCGATGACTCCGACGAGGCGGCACAGCGCTGCTTAGAGCTGCTGAACTACTACCTCCACCGTGATGGCCGCGGCTCCGCGGCCGAGCAACAACGCATGGAAGACATCGGCGCGGAGCTCGCCCCCGCCCTGCAGGACCTGGACTAGTCCGGGCTCACCACATCGTGGTCGAGGCCCTGCTCGCGCCGGCGCTTTTCCGCCCGGCGCTTCTGCGGCCCGATGGTGGTCTCCGGGTTCTTCACCGATTCCAAGCCGGCGTTGAGCACGCCAAAGCGCGTGCACGCCGAGCCTGCCAAGAGCGATAGCCCCGCAGCCACCGAGACTGCCCGCGACTTCGTCACCGCAGCCACCGCGCTACCGAGGCCGCCTGCCGCGATGAAGTATTCCGAAGCCTTCATCAACGCGCCCGGCTTACCCTGGTGCAGAGCTTCGCGCGGCTCCGGCTCCATGCCTTCCTCCAGCACCTTGGTCGCTGCCAGATCACTTGCTGCAGCGGCCATGCCCAACACACGGGCCGGTCCCGCGTGCTCGACCGGAGTGGTCACCATAGCCAGGCCTGACGACGCCGCACCTGCCGAGGAAACGAAGACATACGGCAGGTGTTTTTTCATGTCATTCCACACCGGGTTCGAGGTATTGGACAGCAATACCGCGGTATAGCCTGCGAGCGGACCACCGAGTACACCCGCGACCGCGCCCGCCGGCCCGGCCGACTTCTTCAGCGCCGTGCGCACGAATTTCGGCAGCGGCAGCTTGTGGCCAGTCGCCGCGTCCACTTCCGCGGCGGCAGGCAGCGCGGCCGCGCTGGCAAAGCCCGACAAAATCCACGAGCCCATGGACATTGGCGAGGTCACCTTGAAGACGCGGAACATGTTCAATGCGCGTTCCGGGCGGCCCAAATCCAGAATCAAAAAGACCGATCCCACGGCCGCCGCGCCAAAGGCAGAGATCCGCGTGGTGCGACGCAGCGGCGCATTGCCCACGGCCTGTGCACCAGCGGCCAAGAGTCCCGAGCCACCGCTCACACCGCCCAGAAAGAAGTAGGCGCCGATAGGCCATTCCCACGGCGGAGCCTTCACCACAGGTCGGCCGTAGTAAGACGAGAACTCGAAGTCCTGCGCCATGCGCTCCTCTTTGGAGCCGTCCTGCGCGCCGGCGCCCGGCCGCTTCCGCTTCTTCTTCGGCTTTGTACCGTCGAACTTCCGGTAGCGATTGCGGCGCTCCGGCTGCGGTGGGCGGTACTCATCAAAGTTGCTCATTTGCGTCCCCCAATCAGGAAGGAACCGGCCACGGCCAGCGCCATGCCGCCGATAGCCTTGGCTGCGGTCTTATACATCTGCGGCAAATCGGCCGTCGGCACGCGCGGATCCGGCGGCAAACCGTAGACCTCAGGTGAATCCAAAAGCAGGAAGATGGAGCCGGTTCCGCCCACGCCATCGTCTTGGTTGGCGCCGTAAAGGCGGGCCTCAGTAAGGCCTTGCTCGTGCAATACGCGCACGCGTTCCTTGGCTGCGGCCAGCATCTCCTCGTACGGGCCGAACTGAATGGAATCGGTAGGACAGGTCTTAGAACATGCTGGCTGCTCTCCCTGCTTCAGGCGGTCGTAGCACATGGTGCACTTTTGGGCCACACCCAAATTCTTAATCGGCATCGACTCGCCTGGCGTGTGGTCCGGCCCCTGCGGGGCAAGCTGCTTAAGCTTTTTCAGCACGTTCACGCCGGCATGGGAATTATCCACGTAATCCACCGTGGCCGTCTTGTCGTACTTCAGCGCCACACCGCCGTCATCGCGGCGCTCGATGACGCCAAACGGGCAGCCGGCCACGCAGGTACCGCAGCCATTGCACACATCATCTTGGACCACAACGGTGCCAAACTCGGTGCGGAACAGCGCGCCGGTAGGACACACGTCCAAGCAGCCCGCATGCGTGCAGTGCTTACACACGTCCGAGGACATGAGCCACCGGAACGTATCCGTATCCGGCGGGGTGGTATCAACCTCTGGGGCCTGCGCCCCTACCGAGGGCATACCCAGGGAAATGAGATTCTTGCCCTCCTCGCGGGCTTGCTCGATGCGGTCATTGTTTTGCTCCACAAAGGCCACGTGCCGCCAGGTATTTGCTCCCAGTGCGCCGGTGTTGTCATAGGAATCACCCGTGACGTCATAGCCTTCTACCGGGTTGCGGTTCCACTCCTTGCACGCCACCTCGCAGGCCTTACACCCGATACACACGGAAGTGTCGGTGAAAAAGGCCATGCGGCGGTACTTGTCGTAGCCATGCCGGCTGGCGTTTTCGGTCAGAAGATTTGTCATTTACTTACCTTCTTCGCTTTCCTCGCCCTTTTCGCCGTGCTCATCCACATCCGCGGGCTGCTGCGGCTCTGGGTTATAGGTGAAGGAATCATCCACGGTGAGCAGATCATTGCCGGAATCCAGGTTCAGGTGCGCGCGCTTCTGATATTCCTTGAGCATCTCCACACGAGCCTCGCCGCGCGGGCGACGGCCCGGCTGGATATCGCAGGCGCCGATCTTGGAATTCTGGATGAATACGTTCGGCTCCAGCGTAAGGCCCAGCAGATCATTGGCGCCATCGCCTGCAACGGCCGTGGAATCGGACTCGCCATAGTGATACGGCAAGCCGATCTGGTGGAACTCCTCACCGTTGATCTTCATCATCTGCATGCGGTCAGTGACCAAGACCTGTGCCTCAATCACGCCGCGCGGCGAGACGATGGTGGCCCACTTGCCGTTTTCCAAGCCACGCTTTTCTGCCAAGGCCTTATCGACCTCGCAGAAAAGGCCCGGCTGCAGCTCCGCCAAATACGGCAGGCGGCGCGACATCGCACCCGAGGTATACATCTCGGTGAGGCGATAGGTGGAAAAGACAAACGGGAACACCTCGGAGCCCGGCTCGCCAGGTTCTGGGCGCGACAGGTTGTCTGGGCGCTTAATGGTCAGGCGCGTCGGCGACTGCTGCTGCTTGTACAGCACGTTGTGCACCGGGGACTCGTGCGGCTCATAGTGGGTGGGCAATGGGCCGTCGGAAAGCCCGGTCGGTGCAAAGAGCCAACCGCGGCCATCTGCCTGCATAATGAAGGCATCGGTGCCATCGAGGGCGTCCGGGCCCACGGCGTCGACCGGAGCCTTGTAGTCCGGGGCCTTGGTAGCCGGGAAGTCCGGCACGTCATCGCCAACCCATTGACCCTGGTCAGCGTCCCACCACACATACTTCTTGCGCTCCGACCACGGAGTGCCGTCCGGCTTCGCCGAAGCACGGTTGTAGAGCAGGCGACGGTTGGCCGGCCATACCCAACCCCACTCGGGAGCTACCTCGTTTTGCTCCGACCCCGGTACCTTGCGCGCGGACTGATTAATGCCGTCCTTAAACACGCCGGTATAGATCCAGCAACCGCCCGAGGTGCTGCCGTCATTCTTCATCTCCACGAAGGCAGGCAAAAGCTCGCCCTTCTTCGGGCCCTCTAGGTAGTAGCCGTTGATCTCCTTGAGGACGTCCTCAGAATTCGGCTCGCCTTCCTCGGTTTCCACATAGTCCCACGTGACCTTCTGCAGAGGAATATCTCGCGGATCGGTGGAATCGCGCAGGCGCTCCTTGATCTTCTTGCCCAGCTGGTAGAAGAACCAGAGGTCACTCTTGGCATCCCCTGGCGGTGGGGCTGCCTGGAAACGCCACTGCAACATGCGCTGCGTCTGGGTAAAGGTTCCTGCCTTTTCCACGTGGGTGGCCGCCGGCATCAGGAAGACCTCGGTGCCGATGTCTTCGGTCTTAAGCTCGCCGTTTTTAATCTCCGGCGAATCCTTCCAGAAGGAGGCGGTCTCAATCTCCTGGAAATCGCGTACGACCAGCCACTTCAGCGCCGCCAAGCCACGGCGTTGCATACCGCCGTTGGACTGTGCCACGGCCGGGTTCTGGCCAAACACAAAGTAGCCTTCCACCTGCTCATCCAGCATGGCCATGAGCGTTTCATAGGTCGAATGCGCACCAGAAATGCGCGGCATGAGGTCATAGCCCCATCCATTGTCCTTGGTTGCCGCATCGCCCCAATAGGACTTCATCAGCGAGACCGCGTAGTTCTCACCAATCTGCCAAAAGCCCTTCTGCGACTCATTACGGATTCCATCAACGAACTCTGGCCAGCTTTGCTTATCGACGCTCGGCATGGGCAAGTACCCCGGCAACGAGTGGAACAACGTCGGGATATCGGTAGAGCCCTGAATCGAGGCGTGACCGCGCAGCGCCATAATGCCCGAACCTGGGCGACCCACATTGCCGGTGAGCAGCTGCAAGATGGCCGCGGTACGGATGAACTGCGCACCCAGGGTGTGCTGGGTAAAGCCCAAGGCATAGGCAAAGCAGGTGGTGCGGTCCGGCGTGGAATTCTGCGCGATCGACTCCGCTAAGTAATAGAAGTCTTCCTGCGCGATACCGCAGGTCTCCTCCACTACCTCAGGCGTATAGCGCGCATAGTGCCGCTTGAGAATCTGGAAGACCGAATTCGGATGCTCTAGCGTCTCATCACGTTCCACATTCCACGACGCGCCCTCCGGCTTCTGTACGTACTGCCACGAATCCGTGACGTACTTACCAGTCTCTGGGTCATAACCAGAGAACAGGCCGTCTAAATCCTCGGTGTCCTGGTAGTCCTCCGAGATGATCATCGGCGCATTGGTATACGCCACCACGTAGTCGTGGAAGTACAGCTCGTTGTCCAGCAGGTAGTTAATGACTGCGCCCAAAAGCACCACGTCCGTGCCGCCGCGAATGCCGATGTGGCGATTCGCAAAGGCAGACGTGCGCGTATAACGCGGATCCACGTGAATGATGCGGGCACCACGCTTCTTGGCTTCCACCACCCACTGGAATCCCACTGGGTGACACTCGGCCATGTTAGAACCCTCAATGACGATGCAGTCCGCATTCGCCATATCCTGCAGCGGTTGGGTTGCGCCGCCGCGGCCAAACGAAGTTCCTAGACTAGGAACAGTGGCGGAGTGTCA
Organism: Corynebacterium tuberculostearicum; assembly: GCF_022347385.1. Lineage (GTDB taxonomy): Bacteria > Actinomycetota > Actinomycetes > Mycobacteriales > Mycobacteriaceae > Corynebacterium > Corynebacterium tuberculostearicum_M. The sequence goes on along the minus strand of NZ_JAKRDT010000003.1, from coordinate 34,972 downwards.
TATGCGCGCCTGGTTCTCGAGCTGAATCGCACCAGCGGCGGTAAATAGCTTCTTAATGAGGTAATTTTCCTCATTATCCAAGGTCGCACCGCCCAAACCGGCGATGCCCATCGTGCGGTTGAGCACACGACCTTCATCGTCCACATCCTGCCAACCGTTGCGGCGGGCCTCCAAGAAACGATCCGCAATCATCTCCATCGCGGTATCTTCATCAAGGTCCTGCCACTCCGTAGAGTGCGGCGCACGATACTTAATCTTGGTCAAGCGCGTAGCGGAGTTGATCAACTGCTCCGACGCGGATCCCTTAGGGCACAGGCGCCCACGGGAAATAGGCGAATCCGGATCGCCCTCCACCTGGATGACGCGGTCATCTTTGACATACACGCGCTGCGAGCAACCAACCGCACAGTACGGGCACACCGACTGCACCACGCGGTCTGCTTCCACGGTGCGCCCATGCTTATCTTTACTCTTTTGAGACTGCGTATTGACGTCCCTGCCGAAGGGATCGCCACTGCGCAGCTGGCGCACAACCGGCCAGTTGAGAGGGCTAAAGCGAGACATGTCCTTTAATCTATATTTTGCCGGTTAAAAAAGCCACAAAGGCTACCCTAACTAGCTTGCACCGCCCAGAGTGCCCGCTCGATCCCCTCAACGATCTCCGCCAGCTCCATCATGGGCTTATCCGGTTTCTCCTGTTCTGTAATGAATGGGACGTGGACAAATCCGGCGCTTATCCCGGTGCCCGCGAAGTGATGCAAGAGACCATAGAGCAGCTGGTTACACACGAAAGTTCCGGCCGTATTCGACAACCGCGCCGGAATATCCTCCATCGCCGCAACCATTTCCTTTACCGGCAGCGTAGAGAAGTATGCCGCCGGGCCCCCTTCCACAACCGGTACATCCACCGGCTGATAACCCGCATTATCAGGAATATCGGCATCCATAACGTTAATCGCGACCCGCTCCGGGGTGATATGCGCCCGCCCACCGGCCTGGCCCAAAGATACAATTGCATCGACCGCCGAACCCTCCGCGGCCTCAATCGTCCGACGCAGCGATTCCCCGAACTTCGTCGGGATCACCAGCTTGATGAGCTCCGCGTCTCCAATGCGATCCGGTAGTTGCTGAAGAGCTCGTTCCGTGGGGTTGATGCTCTCTCCGCCGAAAGCGTCAAATGCGGTTACGAGGATTTTCATGCTGCCAGTATTCCAGATTCCGGGACACTCCCGCCCTTCGCGCTCACCGGCAGCACCTAAATGGCGCTTCCCCTTGGCCCCGGTGAGCAGCAAGGGTGTACGCCAGATTCTCCCCCTCCCCTCACGCTCACCGGGAGCCATACTCAAAGCACTCAGGGCCCTGCCCGTGAGCGCGAAGGGCAGGCTGCCTAACCAATCTGTTGCTTCGTAGTGCAGTCGATCTTCGCGTAGGAACGCCCTTTCTTATCCACGGACGTCAAGGCATAGTTTCCGCCATAAGCTCGGCACCCGGTGTAGTTATCGACCACCGGCGCCGGCTGAGGTGCCGGCTGCTGCTCGGGGGCTTGGTAATCAGCCACCTCATCGTGCGTTGGCTGCTCCGCTACCTCTACTTCCGGCGCGTAGTGCTCCTGCTGATGAATCTCTTCTTGCCGCTGCTCTGCACGGCGGCGTTCTTCTTCCTGGCGCTCCTTTTCACGCTTCTCTTCCTCCCGCTCTTTCTCCTCCAACTTCTCGAGCCCTTCGCGGGCTTGTTTCTCCTCCCCCTCAAGCTCGCGTTCCTTCTTCGCGGCAATCTCCTTGGGAGCATCCGGATACGCTGCTTTCTGGAAGGTGCTTCGATCATCTTTGTGGCGAGTCAGAACCGCCAATCCGGCCTTCGCAGCTGCTGACTTGTCCAGTACATCCTCGTACCCTGCAATATCAGCTTCCCCGGAAGCTGCAAATGCTGCCGCTGCAGCTTCAGCGCCGCTAACCGCCTCGGCCATGTTCTTATCGCTGGAAACCTTGCACTCGTCTGAGACCCCAAAGATCCCTTCGCCGGCGTCTTTAGGGCCGCGTTCGGCATTGTGCACTTCGTCGTAAAACTTGTCGTTTCCGCCAAATACAACCGCCGTAGCCAGCCCTTCGGCCGCGACATCCGCGTTAATGAAGTCATCGTCAATAAACACACCGGCAAGAGTGCGGCCATACTTGTCAGTCCGCTCGGAGTCATATTCCAATCGAACCTCCGTCCCCTTTGGCAGCCGTCCTTCCAGGTACTGCTTCGCTTCCTCCGCGAGGCACTCACTCGGTTCGCCGTTATGGCCGATCTCCGGCGTATCAATATTAAGTAGCCGGACGCGGGTATTTTCGCCGTCTATGTCGACGTCAATGGTGTCGCCATCGATCACTCGGTTGACCACCACAGTATCTTCATCACCGCCGCCTAAAGCAACGGAAGCCACTGCGCCAACTGCGAAAATGCCAACGAGAGGTTTAACCCAGCCCATGAATGTTCCTCCTGAGAAAGATAGAGAGAGTAGCTATCTAAAGTTAGCAATGGGACACACGTGGTAGTTCAAGGTCCCTTCCCTTCGCGCTCACCGGCGTCGAAAAGCAAGCACAAAACCACCTCTCCGTGAGCGCGAAGGATGAGGTTGCGGCCACTGCATATAACTCGCACTTTGTGCCTATGGACGCAGAAGGAATAAGCTGAGCGATGTTGAAGTTGAACAGGACAGTATCTGGAAAATAGTCCGATCTGTCCATTTCTATTTTCAAAGGAATCTTTATGTCTCAACAAGAATCTTCGCGCTCCAAGCTTCCCGGCTGGGCCACGGGATTCGGTGCTCAGGTCATCGCGGGCCTCATCATCGGCCTTATCCTGGGCTTCATTGCCTCCGGCATGGATACCGACCCAGATAACCCGGGCTGGTTGACCACCCTGCTCACGGGCGTCGGCAGCGCCTACGTCCAGCTGCTCAAGGTGATGATCCCGCCACTGATCTTCGCCGCTGTTGTTACCTCCGTCGCTAACCTGCGCAAGGTCGCCAACGCCGCGTCCCTGGCAATTTCCACGCTTGTGTGGTTTGCCATCACCGCATTCTTCTCCGTCTTGACGGGCATCATCGTCGCCGTCGTGATGAAGCCGGGCATCGGCACGAGCATCGATGCTGCCACCGCGCAGGATCCTTCCCACGTCGGCTCGTGGACCGCGTTCTTTGAGCAGCTTCTGCCCCAGAACTTCATGGGCCTTTCCGCCTCGCTTTCCGATGGCGAAGTATCCCTCAGCTTTGGTGCCCTCCAGCTCCTCGTCATTTCGCTGGCCATTGGTATCGCCGCCGTCAAGACTGGCAAGTCTGCTGAGCCTTTCCTGCGCTTTACCGAGTCCTTCCTGAAGGTCATTCAGGTCATCCTGTGGTGGATTATTCGCCTTGCCCCGATTGGCACCGCGGCCCTCATTGGTAAGGCCGTAGCTACCTACGGCTGGGACGCACTAGGCTCGCTGGGCAAGTTCGTCTTGGCCATGTACGTCGGCATGGGCCTGGTATTTGCCGTGGTCTACCCGGCAGTGCTGAAGTTCAACAAGATCCCGGTCATTGGTTTCTTCAAGCGCGTATGGCCTGTGACCTCCCTGGGCTTTGTCACCCGTTCTTCGATGGGCGTCATGCCAGCTACCGAGCGTTTCAGCGAAAAGGCTATGGGCGTTCCCTCCGAGTACGCTTCCTTTGCTATTCCGCTGGGCGCAACTACCAAGATGGATGGCTGCGCTTCCGTATACCCAGCCATCGCTGCCATCTTCGTCTCCCAGTTCTATGGCATCGACCTTGACTTCACCCAGTACCTGCTCATCATCTTCGTGTCCGTGATCGGTTCCGCCGCTACCGCAGGCACCACCGGCGCAACGGTGATGCTCACCCTCACGCTTTCCACGCTCGGCCTGCCGCTGGCCGGTGTTGGTCTCCTGCTTGCCATCGAGCCGATCATTGACATGGGCCGTACCGCACTGAACGTCACCGGACAGGTGCTGTGCGCCACCATCGTGGCTAAGCGCGCCGGCATCCAGGACAAGGCAACCTGGGATGCTGCCGAGAACGGCGTCAAGGACATTATGGATTCTGACTCGGCTGAGGCTATCGGCGTCAAGGCTTAAACCAGTCTCCTAAATAAGGCAAAAGAAACGCCCGCAAGGTATTCCTTGCGGGCGTTTAGCTATGCGCTTTTACTTCTTGAGGCCGTCAACACCATCGGTGTCGATCTGCTCCTTGCGCAGCTCCTCGGTGTGAGTCTCGGTGTCGCGAACGGTGTCCTTCTTCAGGTTGATCTTCTCAACCGGAACGGTTTCCTTGTTCACGTTTACGCGCTCCTCGTGCAGGGTGACGGAAGCTTCCTCGGAGTCACCGGAGATGGTGCCGTTGTAGTTCTTGGCATCCTCAGCGCTGATCGGGGTGCGCTCGACGCTAACCTCTTCACGCTCAACCGGAACCTCAACGGTCTCGGTGTCGGTCACAACGTACTTGCGCAGGCGAGCCTCACCGGTAGCCACGCGCTCCTTGTTGACGTTGAGCTGCTCCTCGGAACGGATGAGCTCGCCATCGTTGTTGGTGCGTGCAGCTGCAGCGTTGTCAGCTACGTCAGCCTTGCGCTCGGTAGCAGCGGCGTCGGTGGTGTGGGTGGCTGCCTTCTTCTCGTCAGCGTGTGCACCAGCAACGCCTGCACCTGCAACACCTGCGCCAGCACCAGCAGCGCCGGCACCTGCGGTCAGGTTGTGCTCCTTGTCAGCGCCAGCCTGAGCGTCGCGCTTGGAGTCAAGGTTGGAATCCTTGTAGTCGGTAACGTCGTGTGCGTTATCCAGACCGTAGTGCTTGAAGATATCGGACTGTGCCTCAGGGGTCAGCGGCTTATCGGAGTCGAAGTCCGGAGCATCCTTGATGCGGTCCTTGGAGAAGCCCAGCTTCAGGTCATCGCCGGAGAAGTCGTGGCCACGCAGCGGAACCAGGCTGGAGTTCATGCCGAACAGGCCGTGGTTAACCTCAACGAAGGTAGGCTGGCCGGACTGGTCATCAACGAATACCTCGTTAACGTCGCCCAGCTTCTCGCCGTCCTTGTCGTATGCGGTTGCGTTAAAAAGGTCCTTAATGTTCTTACCCATTGTCAGTAAATCCTTTCTGCTATTGGTATAGCTATCTTCAACCAAACAAAAGGACATTTTCTAACCCCGCCACGTGGAGTGTGGGGGTGAAAATCTCCAATTGATTGCTGTGACAACCACCATACGGAGAATTCAAAATTTTTCGACCGATAGCGGAGATTTTTCTCGATTTTGTTCACCAAAGCCAAGCTTCATGCAGCTCAGAACGGTTGGTAACAGTTCTATAACATTGGAAAATCTGCACCATAAGCACCCGAATTGAGGAAACCGGATGTCGATTCTCTCGCCCGCAACGCCCTAGACACACCCCTTCACGATCTCCAAATCGTCCACTGCTCACCACACCCCGAAATGCGGTAACAACTACCCCACAGGATTCTTTAACGAGGGTGTACTTTTTCTCCCAGTATCCACAGGCGATACACAGGCCCGTACACCCGAACGGGCCTACACACATATTGGTCTAGTGCGCATACACCACAGTGGTCGGCAGGAAGCTGAGAAGATTAAGTCTTAGCGGAATAGGTACGGGCGTCGATTTTCCAGGCCGGCTGGTTCCACATGAATGAACGCACTGCAGCCTGGGTACAGCTCGTCGAGGGCAATTTCCACTGAGTCTGCAACCTCGTGAGAGTGCATGACGCTCCACTCCCCTGGCACCTCCATGGTCAGGTACACCAACCGCTGGCGGCCAGAGGCCACGGTGCGACGATCCGTGAAGTTTACCGAGTGTTCCTGCTCCAGCCGAGCTAGGAGCTGCCTAATGTTCTGACGCTCGTCGTCGGGAAGCGCCTCAGAAAGTAGGCTACTCACCGAATCGCGCAGGAGGCTATAGCCCGTCCACAAGATATTGATGCCCACTGCAAGCGCCACTACAGGATCCAGCCACCACCAACCAGTAAGGAATACGGCGGCGATGCCTATAAGGACGCCGACGGAAGTCCAGACGTCGGTAAGCAAATGGTGCCCATCCGCATCCAAGGTGGCAGACCGGTAGCGCTTACCTGCACGGATGAGCGCGATGCCCACCGCGCCGTTGAGCACGGACGAAAGCGTTGACAACGCCAAGCCCCAGCCTGGCTCTTCAATCGGCTGCGGAACAAAGAAGCGGTGGATCGCCGTGTACACGATCATGCCGGCCGCAATAAAAATCATTGCACCCTCTACCAAGGCGGAGACGTACTCGGCTTTGCCGTGGCCAAACTGGTGGTTATCGTCGGCCGGCTTAGAGGCAATCCGGAGGGCATAAAAGCCGGCGACGGCCGCGACGAGATTCACGATGGATTCGAAGGCATCGGAGAGGAAGCCCACCGAGCCCGTAAACCACGCGGCCAAGGCCTTGAGGAGGATGGTAGCCACTGCGGCGGCGATGGATAGCTGCATGAAGCGCTCAAGAATGCGCTGTTCTGAGCCCATGGAGGACATAGTCACTTCTCCCTTCGGTTCGGTTGCGGACCGAAGGTCTCGTTCACGGCCGCGGGCACTGCGGGCGCTGGCTGGCCGGGCTAAACGCCAGTATGTCGACCAGTCATCTCAGAATTAACCGAGGGAACTACTCCCCTTCAGGAAACCCCAACTTTATAGGGCAGGTGACACCGGCGCAAGATCGAAAAAGCCACGGGAAACTCCCGTGGCTTGAATTCGTGAAGCTTTAGTGCTGGCCCTCTGCAAACTCTTCTACCAGCTTGGCGTTAAAGGCTGGCAGGTCATCTGGAGTGCGGGAGGAGACCAAGCCCTGGTCGCAGTGAACTTCCTCATCTACCCAGGTGGCACCTGCATTGCGCAGGTCGGTCTGCAGGGACGGGAAGGACGTCAGGGCGCGGCCCTTGAGGGCTTCAGCATCAGCCAGGATCCAAGCACCGTGGCAGATAGCGCCGAGCGGCAGATCCTTGCTCATGTGGTTGCGCACGATTTCCACCGCGGCCTTATCCAAGCGGATGAGGTCGGCGTTATCGGTACCGCCAGGCAGAATAATGCCGTCGAAAGACTCGCCAGTGGAGTCGCCGGTAGCGGCGTCTACGGAAATCTCCGTGCCGTTTTTGCCGGTAATGGTGCCGGCCTTTGGAGCGAGGACACGCACGGTAGCGCCGGCGTTCTTCACGGCCTCTAGCGGGGAGGTCAACTCGGAGTCTTCGAAGCCATCGGTAGCGATGATAGCAATGGTCTTATTCTCTAGTTCAGCCATGTTGCAGCCTCCTTTGTTCGGGTACGCCGCCCACAGTAACGCCGAAGTTTCGTCTTCGCTACCTTCTCTTGGGCGCGAGTGGGCGGCGCCTTCTCCCTCTGACAAAGGGCCGGTTCACAGCGGAGTGGAATTAGCCGCCGATCTTAAAGTCGCACACGTCGCCGTCCTGCATGATGTAGTCCTTACCCTCTTGGCGGACCTTGCCATGCGCACGAGCCTCGGCCATGGAGCCGGCGGCTACAAGGTCATCGAAAGAAACGATCTCGGCCTTAATGAACTTCTTTTCAAAGTCGGTGTGGATGACACCAGCGGCCTGCGGTGCGGCAGAGCCCTGCTTGATGGTCCAGGCGCGGGCCTCCTTCTCCCCGGCAGTGAGGTAGGTCTGCAGGCCCAGGGTGGCAAAACCTGCCTTAGCCAGGGTGGCTAGACCCGGCTCATCTTGGCCTACGGCCTCGAGCAACTCGCGGGCTTCGTCTTCTTCTAGCTCGAGCAACTCGGTTTCGGTCTGCGCATCGAGGAATACGGCCTCAGCTGGGGCGACGAGCTGGCGGAGTTCTTCCTTCTTAGCGTCGTCGGTAAGCACTGCTTCATCCGAGTTAAAGACATAGAGGAAGGGCTTCGCGGTCATCAGGTGCAGATCGCGCACGAGGGCGAGGTCAATCTCGCCCTCCTTCGCTGCGGCGAAGAGGGTGCGATCATCTTCCAGAATCTCCTGGGCCTTCTTGGTTGCTTCCACCTCGGCGGCCAAATCCTTATTCTTGCGCGCATCCTTTTCTAGGCGCGGCAGGGCCTTTTCGATGGTCTGGAGGTCCGCAAGAATGAGCTCGGTATTAATAACGGAGATATCGTTGCGCGGGTCCACCTTGCCATCGACGTGAATGACATTGTCATCAGAAAAGGCGCGCACTACCTGGCAAATGGCGTCTGCCTCGCGGATATTGGCTAGGAAGGCGTTGCCCATACCTTCACCCTGCGAAGCGCCGGAGACGATGCCGGCGATGTCCACGAAGGACACAGTGGCAGGCAGGATGCGCTCAGAGTTAAACATCTCCGCCAGTTGGGTCAGGCGGGAATCCGGCAGCTCCACCAGGCCCACGTTGGGCTCGATGGTGGCAAACGGGTAGTTCGCCGCCAGGATCTCGGAACGGGTCAGGGCATTAAACAAAGTGGACTTGCCCACATTGGGCAGGCCGACGATTCCTAGTGTAAGACTCACGGGGCCAATCCTAACGCACCCGCCTTCTTTTAAGGCAAGATGGTGGGGTGAATTCTGATAACCAACCGCTGCCCGATGACCCCCAAGCGGGCCTGGGCGATAAGTTTGATGAAAGCTTTGACACCAGCAAGCTGGAGGATGTATCCCCACATCCGCCGGGCGATCAGGTAGACCGCTCCGTCATCGCCGGCGAGGTGGTTAAGGCCGCATCCCTATGGGCCGTTCGCCTGCTCATCATCTGCGTATTCCTCTACGCCCTGTACCGTTTGCTGGGCAACTTCTGGCAGGGCCTTTTGCCGGTGCTTTTGGCCCTGATTATCTGCACCGTTCTGGCACCGGTAGCGAAAAAGCTGCGCGACATTGGCCTTCCCGCTGCGTTGGCGGCCGCCGTAACCATTTTGGTTTCCTTCACGGCCGTCGGCGGCCTCATTGCTTTTATTGCCCCAGACTTCGTGCGCCAATCCCGGTCACTGTATTTGCAGACGGTCTCCGGCATCCAAAGCCTGCAGCTCTGGGCCCAAGGCCCGCCGCTTAACCTCGATAGCGATGACATGAGCAGCTACATCGACGAGGCGGCGTCCTGGCTGCAGCAGCGCGCCGGCGCCATCGCAGGCTCGGTCTTTACCGGCATCGGCACTGCTACCTCCATCCTCGTCACCCTCTTCATCGTCCTGGTGCTGACCTTCTTCTTCCTGAAGGACGGCGCAAAGTTCCTTCCCTGGCTGCGCGATGCCACGGGCAAGCGCGCCGGCTGGCACCTCACTGAGCTTCTTACCCGCGCGTGGGCGACACTGGGCGGCTTCATTCGCGCGCAGGCAATTGTCTCGCTTGTCGACGCCGTCTTTATCGGCGTCGGCCTCGCCCTTATCGGCGTTCCGCTGGCCATGGCTTTGGCAATCATCACCTTTATCGCGGGCTTCATCCCCTTCGTCGGCGCGATCGTCGCCGGTGCCCTTTCCGTCACCATCGCGTTGGTCTCCCTTGGCGTAACCAAGGCTCTGCTCGTTCTCGGCCTAGTGTTGCTGGTCCAGCAGTTGGAGGGCAATGTCCTCTCGCCCTGGCTGCAGTCCAAGGCCATGGACCTGCACCCGGTCATCGTCCTGGTTTCCGTGACGGTAGGCTCGGCTCTCTTTGGCCTGATAGGTGGCTTCCTCGCGGTTCCGGCGGCCGCGATGTTTGCAGTGGCCTACCGCTACGGCCAAGACATGATGAAGCTGCAGTCGGGAGAAAAGACCGCCGCGGATCTGGACTTTTCTACCGTGGCCGGTTATCTCATCGGCCGCTACACCGAAGACCAAGGGCGTTATAAGCGCGAGGCATGGCTCAAGATGCCGGACTATGCAGCGCCAGAAGGCGCGTTTGCCGACGTCTCCGCAGACGGCGATTCCAATTCCCTCGACGCCGCCCTCAATGTGGAGTCCACCCCCAAGGAGCATGAAAAGCCCGGCATGCGCGCAAACCTGCGCCGCGCCCGCGACGCCTTCGAAGGCCTTTTGAACGGAGATTCGAAAAAATAGTGAGTCGTGTCGGCGGCGCGTGCCATGCTGGAAACCATGACTTCCACTTTGCCCGTGCTGCTACTTTTTATCGGCCTCATCCTCGGCGCGGTAATGGGCTGGTTAGCACATTCCTACTCCGCTACCCGCTCCGCGCCGAGCGCCGAGCACCGCGCGCTGCAAGACTCACAGCGCCGCCAAGCCGAACTCCAGCCGCTAGAAAAGGCCATGGACCGCTTGGGATTTCAGCTCCAAGAAATTGAGGAAGACCGCACCGCGCTGCTCGCCTCCCTCTCCAGCCAGGTGCAGGCGGTGACCCGCACCTCCTCCCGCCTGACCGAACGCACCGACAAACTAGTGACCGCTTTGCGCTCGCCCAATGTGCGTGGCCGTTGGGGCGAGGTGCAATTAGAGCGCGTGGTGGAGCTAGGCGGTATGACCAAACACGTGGACTTTGATTGCCAGGTCTCCGCCCCATTAGGCGGGCGCATCGTCCGCCCTGACATGCTCATCAATTTAGCCGGTGGCCGCCACATCATCGTCGATGCCAAGGTTCCTTTTACCTCTTACCTTGACGCCCTGGAAACCGATGACCCGGAAGAGCACGCCGGCTTCCTCCGCCGGCACGCACATCTCATGCGCGGCCATGTCCAAGCACTATCGCAGAAGGACTATATTGAGGCGTTTCAACCAACGCCCGAGTTCGTCATCCTCTTCGTTCCCGCTGACCCCTTCCTTGATGCCGCACTATCGGTGGATCCAGAGCTAATCGAGTATGCCTTTGAACGCAATGTAGTCATTGCCACCCCCAGCTCGCTTTTTGCCCTCCTGCGCACGGTGGCCATGGGCTGGCACCAAGAAGATATCTCCGCCAAAGCTAAGGAAGTCCAGCGCTTGGGGCGCGAACTGTATACGCGCCTAAATACGCTTTCTGATCACTACGGCAAAGTGGGCCACAACCTGGAAAAGGCGGTCGAGGCCTATAACGCCACGCTTTCTTCACTTGATTCCCGCGTGGGCGTCACCGCCCGCAAACTGCATGAGATGGATATCCCGGGCCGCACGGACCGCACCCCGCGGGAGCCCTTGCCTATTGATACGTGGCCGCGCGGGAATTCGGCACTATAAATCCGCCGCTTTCGTGCGTGGAAATAGCCATGGGCCGGCGGCAACCGGTAGGATCTTCCGACGTGTCACAAGCCAAGCAAAGAAAGTCCTCCGCCGCCCAAAGCTCCGGTCTCCCCAGCATCACGCTGGGCAAGGGCCTTGGGCTGCTCGCGGCACTCTTGCTCACCGGTGCGTTTATTTCCATCCTGATGGGTTCCATCGGGTGGGCTTACCTCGCGTTCCTTGTCATCGGCTCGCTGCTGGCGGCGCTCGTCGTGGAAGAACGGGGTCTTTTCCTCACCGTGGCTTCTATCCCCATTGTGTATGCCATAACGGTGGGTGTGGCCGGTTTCTTTATCACCAAGGCCAACTTGCCAGAGGGTGCATCGGCGTTTTCCAAGACGGCAATCGTCACTGCGGCGTTCCCCCTTGTTCAGAGGTTCCTGTGGCTCCTTATTGCCTTGGTGGGCGCGGCAATCATCGCCTGGCTGCGCTGGGCGCGCTTCCGCAAGACGGCCAAGCGCACCGCCGAAATGGAAACCGCTTCCCGCCGTTCCGACGCCGAACAAGACCGACGCAACCGCGAAGAACGCCTATCGGTTGCAGACTTGATGGCGCGCGATACACCGGCAAAGCAATCCAAGAAACCGCAAGCCGCTCCGCAGCGCGCCCGCGCCTCGCACACGCTGAAGAAGTCACGCCCCGCCCCCAAGGATCGCCTACGTGGGCGCGACCGTGAAGAGCGCCGCCGAATGCAACAAGAGGAACGCGACAATCCACGGCGCCCGGATCCAGCCCGGCGCGCTGGCGATTCCGTTCCGGCGTCTCAGCAGGAGAAGGAACAGCCCAAGCAAGGCTGGGACGATAACCTCTACGACGAGGATTAAAGCAAAAAGAAAGGCCCGTTTCCGGGCCTTTCTTTCGTTTTAACCGCCGTATAGGCGCGCGCTACTTAGGTGCGTGCTGGGCGCAGGTCGCGCGGTAGGGCGAAGGTAATCGTCTCGGTAGAGGTAGTTACCTGTTCTACGTCGCTATAACCGCGCTCGTCTAGGAACTCCAACACTTCGCGTACCAGCAACTCAGGTACCGAAGCACCGCAGGTTACGCCGACGGTCTGGACGCCTTCCAACCAAGATTCGTCGATTTCCTTGGCAAAATCCACGAGGTGGGAAGCCTTGGCGCCTGCCTCCAGCGCCACCTCAACCAAGCGCACCGAGTTGGAGGAGTTCTTAGACCCCACCACAATCATCAGATCGCACTGCGGGGCGATGGCCTTGACGGATTCTTGGCGGTTTTGGGTGGCGTAGCAAATATCGTCTGAAGGCGGGTTCTCCAAGTGTGGGAAGCGCTCGCGCAGCTTATTGACAATGGTGATGGTCTCATCCACCGATAGCGTGGTCTGGGACAGCCAGATAAGCTTCTCATCCTGCAGGAACTCTGGCAGCTTGGCGACGCCCTCTACGCCATCCACGAGGTGGGTGACCTCAGGAGCTTCGCCGGCGGTGCCTTCCACTTCTTCGTGACCTTCGTGGCCAACCAAGAGGATGTGGTAGCCATCGCGCTGGAAGCGCTGGGCTTCCTTGTGCACCTTGGTAACCAATGGGCAGGTGGCGTCCAGAGTAAGCTGCTTGCGCTGCGTTGCCTCTGCGCGCACGGCAGGGGAAATACCGTGGGCGGAAAAGACTAGGTGGGCGCCTTCTGGGGCCTCAGAAGCCTCGTCGACGAAGATGACGCCGCGTTCTGCCAGAGACTCTACGACGTAACGGTTGTGCACGATTTGTTTGCGTACATAAATGGGCGCGCCGTACTTTTCCAGCGCCTTTTCTACGGTCTCGACCGCGCGGTCCACGCCTGCGCAGTATCCGCGCGGGGCCGCGAGGAGTACATTTTTACCATCAGTCATGGCTCCCAGAGTATCGAAACACTACGCAAAACAATAGTGGGGCCTAACGTCACCTTTCTGGCTACCCCGAGCGGGGCAATAGACCACGCTGGCCCCTAAACTAGACGGAAGAACACGGCAGACTGAAGAAAGGGAGGCTGTGTGAATCAACCGGCAAATACTCCGGATACTCCCTGGCCCGTTGGCAAGGTCAATGACCAAGTCAAGGGCTGGATTGAGCGCCTGGGTTACCTGTGGGTAGAGGGTCAGTTGACCCAAATTAATTTCAAGCCCACCTGGAAGCTGTCCTACCTCACGCTGCGTGACGTACAGCAGGAAAAGTCCGTGCAGTTAACCTGCCCATCATCGATGCTGCAGTCATTGTCGGCGCCGCTAAAAGACGGCGACCGCGTCGTTGTCCACGGTAAACCCGCCTTTTACGCGGGACGCGGTTCCTTTTCGCTGTGGACCACCGAAATTCGTCATGTAGGCATTGGCGATCTGCTCGCTCGTATTGAAAAGCTGCGCCAACAGCTGGCTACTGAAGGCCTTTTCGATCCCGCACGCAAGCGGCCCCTCCCCTACCTGCCACACAAAATCGGGTTGATTACCGGCCGTGGTTCTGCTGCAGAGCGGGATGTGATGGCGGTAGCCCACGACCGCTGGCCAGCGGTGCAGTTCCGCGTCCTCAATACCGCGGTCCAGGGTGCGAATACCGTGCCTGAGGTTATTGATGCGCTCCAGCAGCTTGATGCGGATCCTGAAGTCGACGTCATCATCATCGCCCGTGGCGGCGGCTCCGTCGAAGATCTGCTGCCTTTCTCGGAAGAAGCACTGCAACGCGCAGTGGCTGCGGCCGGCACCCCGGTAGTCTCTGCCATTGGTCACGAGCCGGATAGCCCAGTGCTCGATAACGTCGCCGACCTGCGCGCTGCCACGCCTACCGACGCCGCTAAGCGCGTCGTGCCCTCTGTGGCAGAGGAGCGTGCCATCGTCGCAGAAGCTCGTTCCCGCATGGCGGCCGCGCTGCGCGGCTGGGTGGAGCGGGAAAGGCGCGGCCTGGACAACCTCCGTTCCCGGCCCGTCATGGCGGACCCGATGACCCCTATCCGTGCGCGCCGCGAAGAGGTGGAGCGCACCCGTGCCACCATGCGGCGAGAAATTGAAGTCATGGTGGAACGCGAAACCCGCCACGTGGAATCGCTGCGCGCCCGCGTTTCGGCCTTGGGTCCGTCGGCGACTCTCGCCCGCGGGTACTCCATCGTCCAGGTAGTGCCCAAGGACGGCTCCGGCCCTGAGGTTGTGACTTCATATGAGCAATCCCCACCCGGCGCACAGTTGCGCATTCGAGTGGGCGATGGATCTATTACCGCAGTTTCTATGGCCTCCCAGGCCGCCGATTAATCACCAACCGAGGAGAAAATCATGTCCGATGACACCATTGGTACCGGCCAGCCAGGCCAGGATGCTTTTACCCCAGTAGAAGAATTGAGCTATGAGCAAGCCCGCGATGAGCTCATTGAAACCGTCAAGATACTTGAACTCGGACAAATGGGCTTGGATGAGTCGCTGAAGTATTGGGAACGCGGCGAGGCGCTTGCCCGTGCGTGCGAGGCGCACCTCGACGGCGCGGCAAAGCGTGTGGAAGACGCGCTCGATAAGGCCGAGGAAGCAGACGCTGAAGGAGACGAGTAGTGCAGATCTATGGTTATCCAGGCGAGCGCGTGGATTTTGTGTCGAAATCCGCGGCCGCCGGTTCCATCATGGCGGGAGACTCCCGAGACTTCGTAGAAGAATTCTTCGGCCCTGCACACACCCGCGACGATAATGAGGTGAGCTACTTCTCCCAATCCGTGGTGCTGCGCTTTACGGACGACAAAGTACGCGAGATTGCCATTTATCCGCAGCGCTCGCAGCGTGAGCGCATCGATGTCTTTGCAGGAAAGACACGCCTCAGCGGCCTGGATGCAGAGGCTTTGGCGGAGGTTATTGCCCAGGCCGGCAACGGTCTTAGCGCCACCGCCGCGGAAGAAGGCTTGGGCGAGGTTATTTTTCGGCTATAGGTGCGGCGTCGATAAACGCAGCGGTAGCAGCCTCAAAGTCACTGTCGTCCGCGGCGCCGGAGATGATGAGGCGGGCATCGCCCAAATCCGTAACCCACAGGCGGCGCACGGAATCATCGTCGCTTTCTAGCACCCGCACTTGGTGGCCCTTGACCTCGCGGGCGGATTCGATGCCGCGGTAGTTGGCGTCGTACGCCTCGCCTGCCTTATCTGCCGCGACCTGCGTCTGCGTAGACTCCACAAACCCTTGGTCAGCGGTTACCCAACTGACCACGGTGGCGTTCTCGCCGCCCATATCAACGCGGCGGGCAGCATTGGCCTCCCAGCCCTCTGGCATTTCGGGATTGCGAATAGCACCGACCCCTGCGCGGGCTTGGGTGTCTAGGAAGGTTTGTTCATCCACTTCCTGCACCGCGCCTTGCTGGGTTTCGGAGTTAATTGAGCACAGGCCGGTCGCTCCCACGGCGAGCAGCATCATAATCACCACGACAGCGAGGGACAGGGAGATGTCCTTCGCGCCTTCAAAAATCTTTGGTCTTTCTTCTGCAGCCACGCGCCTTAGTATCGCACGGCCTGCTTTCAAAAAGCCACACGGCCCCTTTTCCCCCGAAAGATCTGTCAATCCCCCACAAATGGGGCGCAAAATCGAACCCATTAGAGCAAAAAAGTGCGAGAATGGAAAGGTAGAGCATCAAGGGGAACACCCCTCGATGAGAAAACTATGGAAGGCAACCACTACACATGTCCGAAAATACGTCTTATCTTCCTGACCGCAACCTGGCAATGGAACTGGTTCGTGTCACCGAGGCAGCAGCACTCGCTTCCGGCCGTTGGGTAGGCCGCGGCCAGAAGAATGAGGGCGATGGCGCGGCGGTCGACGCCATGCGCAAGCTCATCAATTCTGTAGCGATGAACGGCGTCGTTGTCATTGGTGAGGGCGAAAAGGATGAGGCCCCCATGCTCTTTAACGGCGAAGAGGTCGGCACCGGCGAGGGTGCCGCCATGGATATCGCCGTGGACCCAGTCGACGGTACCCGTTTGATGGCGGAAGGCCGCCCCAACGCCATCTCCGTCATCGCAGCCGCCGAGCGCGGAACCATGTATGACCCTTCCGCAGTCTTCTACATGGAAAAGATTGCTGTCGGCCCAGAGGCCGTAGGTGCCATTGACATCAACGAATCCGTGGAATGGAATATCCAGTCCGTGGCTAAGGCGAAGAATATTCGCCCTACCGATCTGACCGTGGTGGTCCTTGACCGTCCCCGCCACGAACAGCTCATCTCTGAAATTCGCGCCGCAGGCGCCAAGGTGCGCCTCATCATGGATGGTGACGTAGCCGGCGCCATCGCCACCTGCCAGGATTCGAACTCCATCGACATGATGATGGGCATCGGCGGCACCCCGGAGGGCATCATCACTGCCTGCGCTATGCGCTGCATGGGCGGCGAAATCCAGGGCAAATTGTGGCCGAAGGATGAAGAGGAAGCAGAAAAGGCCCGCGCCGCCGGCCATGATTTGGACCGCGTCCTCAAGACCAATGATCTGGTCTCCTCTGAAAACTGCTACTTCGCTGCCACCGGCGTGACCAATGGTGACATGCTGCGCGGCGTTTCCTACCGCAATTCCGGTGCTACTACCCGCTCGCTGGTTATGCGCTCCAAGTCCGGCACCATCCGCTACATCGACTCCATCCACAAGCTGTCCAAGCTGCAGGAGTATTCCGTCGTGGACTACGACACGCCAACCAAGAAGTAGGGTCCACCCCCGAAGGCGGCCCTTCTTTTGGTTCTCCGCCATACTGGAAAGCACACACTCCCAATTAACTGAGGTGATCTTCACATGACTGAATACCGCATTGAACATGACACCATGGGCGAAGTTAAGGTTCCTGCAGATGCCCTGTGGCGTGCACAGACCCAGCGCGCAGTGGACAACTTCCCTATCTCTGGCCGCGGCCTGGAAAATGCGCAGATTCGCGCCCTTGGCCTGCTCAAGGCAGCCTGCGCTCAGGTAAATAAGGATTCCGGCAAGCTGGACGCGGACAAGGCCGATGCCATCATTGCTGCCGCCACCGAAATCGCCGAGGGCAAGCATAATGACGCCTTCCCTATCGACGTATTCCAGACCGGCTCCGGTACCTCGTCCAATATGAATACCAATGAGGTTATTGCCTCCTTGGCACATAACAATGGCGTGGAAATTCACCCGAATGACCACGTGAATATGGGCCAGTCCTCTAATGACACCTTCCCCACCGCTACGCACGTGGCTGCTACGGAAGCTGCCGTTAATGACCTCATCCCGGGCCTGAAGGTCCTCCACGAGTCCTTGACCAAGAAGGCCAAGGAATTCGCCGACGTGGTCAAGGCCGGCCGCACCCACCTGATGGATGCCACCCCGGTTACCCTGGGCCAGGAATTCGGCGGATATGCCCGCCAGATCGAGCTGGGCATCGAGCGCATTGAGGCCACCCTGCCACGCTTGGGCGAGCTGGCCATCGGCGGCACCGCCACCGGTACCGGCCTGAATACCTCCGCTGACTTTGGCGCCAAGGTCACCGAGGAGCTGAAGAAGCTCACCGGCGTGCAGGAACTGAAGGAAGCAGAAAACCACTTCGAGGCCCAGGCTGCCCGCGATGGCTTGGTGGAATTCTCCGGCGCCATGCGCTCGATTGCTGTATCCCTCAATAAGATTGCCAATGACCTGCGCATGATGGGCTCCGGCCCGCTGACTGGCCTGGCCGAGATTCACCTGAAGGACCTGCAGCCGGGTTCCTCCATCATGCCGGGCAAGGTCAATCCGGTTATTCCGGAGGCCGTCACCATGGTGGCCGGCCAGGTGGTGGGCAACGACGCAGCCGTAGCCTTCGGCGGCGCCCAGGGCCACTTCGAGCTCAACGTCTTCATCCCGATGATGGCGCGCAACGTACTCGAGTCCGCTCGCCTGCTGGCTAATGCTTCCCGCGTCTTCGCCGATAAGTGCATCGATCACATCGAGGCCAACGAAGAGCGCATGAAGCACTTTGCGGAGTCCTCCACCTCCATCGTGACCCCGCTCAACTCTGCCATTGGCTACGAGAACGCAGCTAAGGCGGCTAAGCACGCCCTGCACGAGAAGATCACCGTCCGCCAGGCCGTTATTGACCTGGGCTTTGTCGACGGCGAAAACCTCACCGAGGAGGAGCTGGATAAGCGCCTCAACGTGCTGAGCATGACTAACCGCGACCGCGATAACTTCTAAGTATTCGCCGCACCGCCACCCCGCCCGGGCAGGACTCGGGCGGGGTTTCGCATGTCTGGGGTAAGGGGGCGTCGGCAAGCGCTATGGCATAGCACACATTAGGGAAAACGCACCTCTAAAATCACCACTTTTGCACTTGGTGCAAGTTTGCACCGAGTGTAAAGTTGCATGGCGTGCAAGAAGAATTATCACTACGCGAGCAGAAGCGCCTCGAGACGCGCCTGCGCATTGAGGATGCCGCCACGAAGCTGGTGGATGAACAATCCTTTAGCGCGGTCACGATTGAGAGGATCTGCGAAGTAGCCGGTATTTCTCGGCGCACCTTCTTCAATTATTTCGACTCCAAGGAATCCGCCGTACTAGGTGCTCCAAGCACCGAGTTTACGGAGGAGATGCGGGAATTCTTCCTCACGGAACCAACGACCAGCATGGTGGGACTCGTCCTCCAGTTGGTCAGGCAACACATGGAAGGCCACCACATCAACCCGACCATCCGGGACCGCCGCAAGCGCATCTCTAATGATCCGGATGCGGCCGCGGCGGCAATAAGCCGGAAGCGGGCAAAGTCCATTGAGCTTATCGATCTCATTGAAGAACGCCTCACCACAGAACCGGAGCTTCGCGTCCTCGATAACTGCTCCGCAAGTACCGAGGCGATGCTCATCGCCGGCCTCGTCCGCGAGGCACTTTGGCTCGCGATGGCATCCCCCGATGCGGATTGCAGCAAGGACCTCCACGCGCGACTCGATACCTCCCTCACGCTAATAACAGATTTTATGAAAGGAATGCGATGGTAGATACGGCTACTAAAGCCCCCTCGCAGGGCCAATCCCGAGCCGATAACCTCGGGCTTATCTTCTCGGCTTTGATGCTCACCATGCTGATGAGCTCTTTGGGCCAAATGATCTTCTCTTCTGCTCTTCCCACCATCGTTGGTGAGCTTGGCGGCGTCGACCACATGAGCTGGGTCATCTCCGCCTTCCTTGTCACCATGACCATCGCCATGCCTATTTCCGGCAAGCTGGGTGACATGCTGGGCCGCAAGTGGCTCTACATCGGTGGTATCGCCACCTTCGTCGTGGGCTCTACCCTCGGCGGCTTTGCAAACTCCATGACACTGCTGATCATCGCCCGCGCTGTACAGGGCTTTGGCGCAGGTTTCATGATGATTTCCTCCCAGTCCATCATCGCCGAGGTCACCTCCTCCCGTGAGCGCGGCAAGTTCATGGGCATCATGGGCGGCGTCTTTGGCCTGTCCTCGGTTCTCGGCCCCGTCCTCGGCGGCTGGTTCACCGACGGCCCAGGCTGGCGCTGGGGCATGTGGATGAACATCCCGCTGGGTATCCTCGCCATCATCGTGTGCACCCTCGTGCTACACCTGCGCGTAGGCGATGCCGATATGAAGCGCTTTGACTGGCTTGGCGCCACCTCCATCGCCATCACCACCGCTTCCCTTATCCTCATGACCACCTGGGGCGGCACCGAGTACGAGTGGGGCTCTTCCATGATCCTCACCTTGGGTGCCATCACCATTGTTGGCGCCATCATCACCGTTCTGGTGGAGCTGCGTGCAAAGGAACCGCTCATCCCGGTCCGCCTATTCAAGAACCGCAACATGGCCCTGACCACCCTCTCCGGCGTGGTACTTGGCCTGGCAATGTTCGGTGTTCTGGGCTACATGCCAACCTACCTGCAGATGGTGCACACCCTGACCCCAACCAAGGCGGGTCTCATGATGATCCCGATGATGGTGGGCCTTATCGGCACTTCCACCGGCGTAGGCTTCATCATCGCCCGCACCGGCCATTACAAGGTCTACCCCATCATCGGCCTGGCGATTACCGCCGGCGCCCTATTCTGGATGTCCCACCTCTCCGTAGAGACTTCCCTGAAGCAGCTGGGCTGCGAGTTCCTCGTCTTCGGCATCGGCCTGGGCATGGTTATCCAGGTCCTCGTGCTCATCGTCCAGAACTCCTTCCCGCTGTCCCAGGTGGGTACGGCTACCGCGGCGAATAACTTCTTCCGCCAGATCGGCTCCGCACTGGGTGCTTCCCTGGTTGGCTCCATGTTCATCCACAATATGAAGGATGAGATGGCCACCCGCATGCCGGAAGCTTTCCAGAAGATGGGCCCGGAGGGTGCCGCCTACGCAGAGAAGTTCGGCGACGCCAATGGCGGTGCCAATAGCCTCACCCCGGATTTGGTTGCCTCCTTCCCCAAGCCCATCGAGGAAGCAATCCTCAACTCCTACAATGACGGACTGACCCCGGTCATCGCCCTCATGGTTCCGCTGGTTATCGTCGCCCTCATCCTCCTCCTGCCACTGCGCGAGGAGCGGCTGAAGGAAACGATTGACTAATATCACCTTCACCTGCAGAAATACAGGCCACTAGCCGGGAGCTGCATGCCCTGCGCGATGCATTCCCGCTTGCCGACGCCCCCATTGAATCCGCCCTCGGCTATGCCCCCGGCGGCCTCCAAGCGGCGTTACAAATCCAGGCCGGTCCCATCGAAGTGTGGCGCAAGCCCGCGCGCACGGTGGGCCGATATGCCCCGCCCTAGGCGGGGCATTTTTATTGCCGCTCCCCTGGTTCTAAGGCCTAAACAAAAAGCCCCTGCCATCGTTACCACGAGTGTGGTACGAGCAGGGGCTAGTATGCGCCGGGGAAGCTACCGCTTCTTTTCCTCCGGCTTGGGCAAAAGCAGCTCATATACGTCGGTGTCGCGCCACTGGCCCGCAAGCTCGCCGTAGGTCATCTTCGCCATATGCGAGTAGGTGCCCACCTTCACGAAGCCGCGGGACTTGTGCAGTCCCGCAGAACCTGCATTTTCAGGGAAAATCCACGAATGGATGGCCCACTTGTGCAGGTCCTTGCACACCTCAATCAGACGATCCAGAAGTGCGCCGCCAATGCCGCGTCCTTGTGCCTCGGCACCTAGGTAGATGGAGTCCTCCACTACTCCATGGAAGACGGTGCGGGTAGATACAGGGGCCGCAGAAACCCACCCCAAGACCTTAGAGTCATCATCTGCTTCAACGGCAACATGCACCGAAGGCATAATCTTGCCTGCTTTGAATTCTTCGAAGGTCAGGGAGCGGGTCTCATAGGTGGCGTGCCCAGTATTGAGACCCTGTTCATAGATCTCTCGCATCTGCGGGTAGTCCGCCGCGGTGAAGGGACGGATGCGGAAATCTTTCTTCTTATCGTCCGAAGACGTCTGCTTGGCGTTCTCGCTCATATACAACATTATTACTGGGACATGCCCAGCTTCGCCACGCTGTACACATAAAGATCGCCCAACGCGAACGAACTTGGCCTAGTTGCCGCCTTCCAACAGGTCAGTGACGAGCTCCGCAATGGCAGAGCGCTCCGAACGCTGCAGCGTAATATGCGCAAAAAGCTCATGTCCCTTGAGCTTTTCAATCACTGCCTGCACTCCGTCGTGCCGGCCTACGCGAAGGTTATCGCGCTGTGCCACATCGTGAGTAAGAACTACACGCGAGCCCTTCCCCAACCGGGAAAGCACGGTAAGCAAGACGTTTCGCTCCAAGGACTGCGCCTCATCCACGATGACAAACGCATCATGCAGCGAGCGACCGCGAATATGCGTCAGAGGCAAGACCTCGATGAGGCCGCGCTCGTGCACCTCTTCCATGACGTTGTCAGACACCAAACCCTCCAAGGTGTCATAGACCGCCTGTGCCCACGGGTTCATCTTGTCCGATTCCGTGCCCGGTAGGTATCCCAGCGACTGCCCGCCCACCGCATACATCGGGCGGAAGACCACAATGCGCCGGTGCTCGCCGCGCTCGAGCACCGCCTCCAAACCGGCGCACAGCGCAAGTGCCGACTTGCCGGTGCCGGCGCGGCCACCGATGGAGACAATTCCCACGTTTGGGTCCATCAGCAAATCCAAAGCGATACGCTGCTCTGCGGAGCGGCCCTGGAGGCCAAAGGCGTTGATATCACCACGTACAAGCTCGACCACGCCATCCGCAGTCATCCGACCCAGCGCAGATTGCGCGCCCGCAGCCAAGGTGAGGCCGCAGTGCACCGGCAGCTCCTCCACTGCGGTACCCTTTACCGTTTCGACGCCGTCTAGCATGACTTCCCCATCACGATAGAGGGCATCGATGACATCCGAGCTGGTTTGTACCGTCGCCATTCCGGTATAGCCGGTCAAGACTACGTCCTGGGCGTGATATTCGTCCGCCTGCACGCCAACCGCGCCGGCCTTTACGCGCAGGGGCACGTCCTTCGTGACCAGTACAGTGTCCTTACCTTCGTGCGCAAGGTTGAGAGCGCACGCCAGAATGCGGTGGTCGCCCTCTGGGCCGCGGAACGCGGTAGGCAGCAAGGATTGGTCTTGATGGTTCAATTCCACGCGCAGGGTGCCGCCATCGACGTTGACGGGAACCGGCTGGTCTAAGGCCTCATAGGTAGCGCGCAGCTCCTCCAAAAAGCGAAGAGCTTGGCGGGCGAACCAGCCAAGCTCCGGGTGATGACGTTTTCCTTCCAGTTCAGAAATAACTACAACGGGAAGGACCACATCGTGTTCTGCGAATTTGCGCAGGGCCCAAGGGTCAGAAAGCAAGACCGAGGTATCCACTACATAGGTCTTGGTAGCGACGGTGTTATCAGTAGTGGCAAGCGGAGTAGAAAGTACAGAGGGACGAGACATGGTGGCAGGGTTCTCCCTTAGTGTGCGGTAGATCAGACTTCTTCCGAATCACCCCGAATCCCCGGGGTTGCCACCCAAAGTAGGCACCGAAGGTTGAAATTACATGGGTGCAAGATGAACATTAAGAAAACGAAAAATCCCTCCGCAGCACTTGCTGCAGAGGGAGAAGCCCTAAAGGAGCTTTTTACTTCTCTACGGAAGAGGTGAACTTACCGCTCTCGTCCTGGATCCAGGAGATTACGCCATTGTCGAACTGCTGGGTCCAGCCCTTGCCCTGAGCAGCCTTTTCCTCAGCAGCCTTAGGCAGGCCTACCTCAGAGTCCAGGCCGCCCTGCTCCTTCCAGGTTTCAGCAATCTTGCCGACGATAGGCTGAGCGCCCTCATCGTCGTCGAAGGTCAGCAGGTTGCCGTTATCGAAGTTAGCGAGGAACTCATCGTCGTCACCCTGCTCGATGCTCTTTACGTCGCCCCACTCAGCCTTCTTCTCTTCAATAGCGGAAGCGAAATCAGCCGGAACGTCTACGTCACCGTTAGCGGTAGCGATGGACTTGGTAGCGCCGCCCTTGTCATCGGCGTCGTCGGAAGCATCCGCACCTTCGGAAGCGTCCGCATCGTCGGCGTCATCCTTGGAAGTAGCCTCAGCAGCAGCGGAGCCAGCAGCGTCGGTAGCGTCTGCAGCTACGGAGCCGGCGGTATCCTTAGCGTCGTTAGCTGCATCCTCAGCATCGGAGCAGGCTACGAGAGCAACGGACAGGGTTGCGGCTGCAAAGCCACCTGCGATACGACGGGTCATCTTCTGCATTACTGCATCATCCTTTCATCGAAAAAGTAAGTTAATTCTAAATTTTTTGTTAAATCGCCCTTCATGACGAACGACGCCCACCATAACGACGACTCCCAGCTCGCGCCACCCACCCGGACAGGAAGTAGACAGCAAACAGTAAAGGACTACCTACGTTTGCGCTGCTTAGGGGCCTTCTTTTTCTTTTGTAACGAGTTGTTAACGTTTCTCCGCTCCTGCTTCGCCTTCGCCTTTTCCCTGGCGCTGCGTTTCGGCTTCTCTTGGCGGGAGGAACGCGCCGTGCGGCCCTTAGCGACGCCCACGAAGTCCTGGATTGCCTCCCCGTCATCGTCCTTGCGCCACACCAATGCAATCTCCGTTACCGGCACGGACTCGTCCTTGAGGCTCAACGGCACCACCTGCTTTTTGCTCAAGACCTTCAGCAGAGGCCGCGGCGCAATCGCGATACCGACATTGGCTGCCACTACCTGTAGGGCGTCGCGGACGGCGGGGACATCGACACGCCCGGAATCGGCGAGGCGGTAGTTGAGGTGTTCATCGGCGACGTCGGCAAGCGCAAGCTCCTCGCCCACCTCCGCATAGACCGAGTCTTTGGGAACGGCAATGCCAGGGGCCTCTTTATAAAGTCGCACCACGTGAAAGGTGTCATCCACCCGCGCATCCGGCAAGCGCGCGAGAGCTAGGTCCACCTCGCCGGCTACCAGCGGGGCAAGCGCATCGTCCGCATCAATGGTGGACAAGCCACCATGAGCAGTATTTTCCTCGAATCGGCGGAACCACTTTCCAGGTTCTGTACCCGTGGCAAAAGCTAAGCGCAGCATAGAGGACAGTCTACTGAAAGTGCTACGGTAAAAGCGTGACTGAAGAACAAAAGCAACCATCCGGCACCGCCATGCGTGCCCAAACCGCGGCGAAGAAGCTAGGCATCTACCTGCCCGCCGCGCCGGACGAGTTCCAAAATAGCGCCATTAGCCACGAAGAGCTGCGCGAACTGCAGCATAACCCACCCGAGTGGCTGCAAACCTTGCGCCGCGAAGGGCCCCACCCCCGCCCCGAGGTTGCCCATAAGCTGGGAATCTCTGTTACCGCGCTCAAGAAGAACGATATGGATAAGCCGCTGACCACAGCGGAAATCAATCAGCTCCTCCAAGAGCAGCCGGAATGGCTTCAGCAGGCCCGCGCTACCATGGCGCAGGCCCGTGGCCATGAGGTGAAGGACTAAACCAGCTTCCAGTCCTCGAGGCCCTCATACAGCGGGTAGTGCTGGGCAATCTTGTCCACGCGAGCGCGCAGGGCCTCCACATCGGCATTCTTGCCCTGGACCAGGGCGGTGCCGATAATATCTGCAACCTCGGTGAAGGCCTCGGCATCGAGGCCGCGGGTTGCCAGCGCAGAAGTACCAATGCGCAGGCCGGAGGTGACCATCGGCGGACGCGGGTCATTCGGCACGGCATTTCGGTTAACGGTAATGCCCACCTCATGCAGCAGATCCTCTGCCTGCTGTCCATCCAATTCGGAATTGCGCAGGTCCGCCAAGACCAAGTGCACATCGGTGCCGCCGGTCAGCACGTCCACGCCAGCCGCCTTGGCATCATCTGCGGTAAGGCGCTCTGCCAGGATGCGAGCACCCTCCAAGGTGCGCTCCTGGCGCTCCTTGAATTCCTCGGTAGCAGCAATCTTCATAGCAATGGCCTTGGCAGCGACCACGTGCATCAGCGGTCCGCCCTGCTGGCCCGGGAAGACGTTGGAATTGATCTTCTTGGCATAATCCTGCTTGGCCAAAATCATGCCGGAGCGCGGGCCACCCAGGGTCTTATGCACGGTGGTGGACACGATATCCGCGTGAGGAACTGGGCTCGGGTGCAGGCCCGCCGCCACAAGACCCGCAAAGTGGGCCATATCTACCCACAGGTAAGCGCCGACCTCATCAGCGATTTCACGGAAGGCCGCGAAATCCATGGTGCGCGGGTAGGCAGACCAGCCGCCGATAATGACCTTCGGCTTTTCCTTCAGCGCCTGCTCGCGCAGCTTATCCATGTCCACGCGCATGGTCTCTGGATCCACCTCATAGGCTGCGACATCATAAAGCTTGCCGGAGAAGTTCAGCTTCATGCCGTGGGTAAGGTGGCCGCCGTGAGCCAGGGACAGGCCCAAAATCTTGTCGCCCGGCTCAGCGATGGTGGAAAGAACCGCGGCGTTCGCCTGCGCGCCGGAGTGCGGCTGAACATTGGCGAATTCCGCACCAAAGAGTTCCTTAGCGCGGTTGCGGGCTAGGTCCTCAACGACGTCGACATGCTCGCAGCCGCCGTAGTAGCGGCGACCCGGGTAGCCCTCGGCGTACTTGTTAGTGAGCACGGAGCCCTGTGCCTGGAGCACGGCGCGAGGCACAAAGTTCTCAGAGGCGATCATTTCCAGGGTTTCGCGCTGGCGGGAAATCTCTCCCTGAATTGCGCCGAATACGTCCGGATCGAGGTCGCGGAGGTCAGAGGTAAAAGAAGCCATAAAGGTGTGGTCCCCTTCTCAAAATCATGCGGTATGGGCTGCTGCATATCTTATCGTGCCATGCACCCTAAGGGGGCATACTTTTACCCACAGATTATGCAAGTGCAACAATGGAGCCATGGCGCGCACATTGGATTCGAGTCCCTACCTAGATTTTGACCGCGAGACCTGGCGTGAACTGCGTAAATCCATGCCCCAGGTACTCACGGAAACCGAGGTGGAAAAGCTTCGCGGCCTAGGAGACCGCATCGACTTGGACGAGGTAGCTGATGTCTACCTCCCCCTCTCCCGTCTCATCCATATGCAGGTCATGGCACGCCAGCAGCTCACCACGGCTACCGAATCTTTCTTAGGCAACCCTCCGACGCACGTTCCCTTTGTCATCGGTGTAGCCGGCTCCGTGGCAGTGGGAAAATCCACCACCGCCCGCCTCCTTCAGGTGCTCTTGCAACGCTGGGAGTCCCACCCCAAGGTGGCGCTCGTGACAACCGACGGCTTCCTCTTCCCCACCGAAACCCTCAAGAAACGCGGCCTCATGCAGCGCAAGGGATTTCCAGAATCCTACGACCGGCGTGCACTCCTTCGCTTTGTCACGGACGTAAAATCAGGAAAGCCTCTGGTCAAGGCGCCGCTTTATTCCCATATCTCCTATGACATTGTGGACGGGGAATATCAAGAAGTTCACCAGCCCGACATCCTTATTCTGGAAGGGCTCAATGTACTACAAACGAGCCCCACGTTGACCGTGGCGGACCTCTTTGATTTCTCGGTATATGTTGATGCCCGCACCGACGATATCGAGCAGTGGTATATCGACCGCTTCCTTACTCTGCGCCACACCGCTTTTCGCGAGCCCAACGCCCACTTCTCTGCCTTTGCAGACATGAACGATGAGGAGGCCCGCGACCAGGCCCGCGAAATTTGGCAGTCCATTAACCTGCCGAACTTGGTGGAAAATATCCTGCCCACCCGTGTGCGAGCCTCCCTCGTGCTGAAAAAGGGCTCGCATCACCTGGTAGAACAGGTGCGGATGCGCAAGCTCTAGCGCCTACTTACCAAAGCGGCGCGAACGTTGGGAGTAATCCCGCAAGGCGCGGAGGAAGTCCACCTTGCGGAATGCTGGCCAGTAAGTATCCGTGAACCAGATCTCGGAGTACGCGGCCTGCCACAGGAGAAAGCCCGACAGGCGTTGTTCACCAGAGGTGCGGATAACCAAGTCCGGGTCCGGTAGTCCCTTGGTGTACAGGTGCTCCCCAATGGACTCTGCGGTGACGCGGTCCGCCATCTCCGCTGCGGTAGTTCCCTTCTCTGCTTCCGCGCGCACCAAGTTCTGCACTGCGTCCACGATTTCTTGGCGCCCGCCATAGCCCACCGCCACATTGACGATGACCCCGGTATTGTCCTTGGTTTCTGCCGCCGCCGTCACCATGCGCTGGCGAATATCGTCCGGGAGCAGATCGAGGTGGCCAACCAAGCGCACCTGACAGCCGACGTCGCTATGCGATAGGTGCGTAACCACGTCCGAGATGATGTCAAAGAGCAGCTCTACTTCCTGCTCGCTGCGCTTCAGGTTCTCCGTGGACAGCAGATAAATGGTGACCACTTCGATATCGGTATCGCGGCACCACGAGATCATCTCTCCGATTTTCTTCGCGCCTTGGCGGTGACCATGGCTGATATCGGTAAAACCAGCCTCACGCGCCCACCGACGATTGCCATCGGCCATGATGGCTATGTGCTTAGGCTGCGGCTTTCCCTTGATCAGGCGCGCCAGACGGGCTTCATATGCTGGGTAGGCCAGCTGCTTGAGAGAACTCACGCTCATTAGTCTATCCGCCTAGAAAATGGACTTCTTGCGGTTATCGTAAATGCCGGCTTCCTTCATCGCCTTATCCACGGCTTCCTCATCGAATGGATCGATTCCGTGATCCTCCGCAAACATCATGCGGCGGCGAAAGCGTGAGTAGCGGCGATGGAAATTCCAGCCCGCAAACAACACCGCAACTCCCATAAGCGCCAGGATCAGCAGGCCGATGGGCGAAGCTTTGCCAAATTCAGGGCCCATTGGGCCACCTTCGGCACCCTCGGTTCCTTGGGCGAGTACAAATACGTCATGTGCGGCAAACACGAAAGAGCCATACATGCTCATGTCTTAGGCCTCCTCTTCCTCTTCGATGCCGGCGAAGAGGTCATTTTCGGGCAGAGAGGTAGAAACGCGAGTCTTCGCCAGCTCGAACTCCTCGGTGGGCCAAAGGCGCTGCTGTACCTCCACCGACGTCGCCAAGAAGGCACCCGCCGGATCGATCTGCGTGGCGTGCGCCCGCAAGGCCTCCTCGCGATTGCTGAAGTAATCCGCGCATTCCACCTGGGTGGTGACACGCGCCATGATATCGCCAAAAGCGGTGTCCCAACGCGCCAACATTGGCCCATAAGGACTGGTATTACCCTCTTCCAGGAGCAGATCATGGAACATCTTCATGCGCTGATAAACAAAGCCGTGCGAATAGTAAAGCTTCAGCGGCGCCCACGGTTTACCCAGCTCTGGGTGATACTCGGCATCGCCCGCCTTCTCCCACGCGATCATAGAAGCCCGGTGGACCATTAGGTGATCTGGGTGCGGGTAGCCACCATTTTCGTCATAGGTAACAATGACGTGTGGACGAAATTCGCGGATAACCTGGACGTATTCCTGCGCGACGGTGTCATCGCCCAGCAACGCAAAACAGCCCTCCGGAAGCAATTCCTCCATAGTCTTGCCTTCAACTGGGTCGGGCAATCCGGAATCAACGTGGCCCAGCCAGCGGTGTTGTACGCCCAGCGCCCGCGCAGCGTTAGCCATTTCTTCCCGGCGCACCTCGCCCATCTTTTCCTTGATTCCCGGGCGATCCATGGCGGGGTTAATCACATCGCCGCGCTCGCCGCCGGTACAAGTTAGCACCAAAACCTCATTGCCTTCTGCGGCATAGCGCGCGGTGGTTGCAGCACCCTTGGATGATTCATCGTCTGGGTGCGCGTGGATCGCTAGTAGGCGAAAATCGCTCACTGAAAATCCATCCCCTTATTAATCTAGGTTCTTTGAACAGATGATTATCCTAGTAGATAATTGGAAAACAGTGGTCCTCGGCTAGAGTGGAAGCCATGACTTCCGCCGGAAAATCTCGCTCAGTCGCCCGCTACGGCTCCCGCGGCTCCTCTGAAAAGAACTCTGGTAGCTGGACTAATAAGGCGCTGGTGCTCATCTTTGTCGCCATTTTTATCGCGCTTATTTTCTTCGGATTCCGGTACTTCCAAGAAAAGGAACGCGTGAACGCACAGGTGTCCATCGTGACCCAGGAGGTTTTGAGCGATGATTCCACCCGCGTTTGGGTCGATGTCACCCGCAATCACACCGATGAAGATGCTTATTGCATTGTCCAGGCCTTTGACTACTCCAAGTCCGAAGTAGGCCGCCGCGAATTCCCTGTTCCCGCGGGCGGAAACGAAACCCAGCGCATCGCTGTCGACGTCCCGACCAACGCTCGTGCCGTAGCCGGCGGGGCCTATGGTTGTTCCGGCAACATCCCCGAATACTTGGATATGGATAGTCCTGACTACGCGGAAAGCCGCTAGCCGCGTGTGCTAGGATTTGTAGCGCCTAGAACTGGGCATATGCCCGGTTCCACTTTTACCTACAGCCCCAGGGATTAACAGGGGCTTTGACCACAATTCCTATCTACGGAAGGTTGTAGAATGGCTGAGCAGCAAAAGCAGTACATCACCCCGGAAACCAAGGCGAAGCTCGAGGCCGAGCTGCAGGAGCTCATCGACCACCGCCCAGTAGTCGCGGCTGAAATCAACGAGCGCCGTGAGGAAGGCGACCTCAAAGAAAACGCCGGTTACGACGCCGCACGTGAGATGCAGGACCAGGAAGAGGCCCGCATTAAGCAGATTTCTGAGGTTCTTGCGAATGCCACCACCGAGCGCGGTGCTGTTCAGGAGGGCGTCGCCCACACCGGTTCCGTAGTTCACGTTTACTACAACGGTGACAAGGACGATAAGGAGACCTTCCTCATCGGTACCCGCGCCGCTGCTTCCGATAACAAGGACCTGGAAACCTATTCCGAGCAGTCCCCGCTGGGCGCTGCCATCCTTGGCGCACAAGAGGGCGAGACCCGCGAGTACACCGCTCCGAATGGCAAGACCATTTCGGTCACCATCGAATCCGCAGCGCCGTATGATTCTGCTAAGGCCGCTGCTCCACGCGAGTCCTAAACTTTTAACCACTTACTACTCTGGAGAAAGAGCACATCCCCATGAAGAAGTTCTCCCGTTTCGCCGCCGCTGGTCTGGTCTTTACCGCTGGCCTCTCCCTCGCTGCTTGCCACCCACCGAACCAGCAGGATTCTGATTCCAAGGTAGAAAATGCCTCCACCTTCACCGGTGAGGCCCCGATGCAGAAGGATGCTGAGACCAGCTCTTCCGCACCCGAGACCGTTGTTGAAGAGGAAGCACCTGTAGTCGAGTCCGGTGTTCCAGAGGAGCCGGCACAGCCGCACTTGAACGGTACCGCCACCGAACTGCCACAGCAGTAATAAGGGCTTGAAGGGCCGAGGGATTTCCTCGGCCCTTTTTCATGCTATTTTTCTGGGTCCACTTCCCGAACCCAATCCCCGATGACACCGGGTACGACAGCAGGCGGCTCCCCCAGGAGGTCGCGCTTATTTGGATCCCGTTCCACCTGCGTGGTGACGGACTTTACGCGCTTTTTCTCACTGTCTTTGCCTCCGCGCATCCCCATCATTGGACCATAGGCTCGTGCCCCTCCGGTTGAGCGGCCCGCATTGCCACCGCGTGCTGCCGCGGCACTTTCACTGCCGCCCGTTCCGGAAACTAGGCCGCCACCCACGCTGGGCCGCATGCCCGCACCAGCACCGTTTCCTGCACCGCTGCCAAGACCAGCGCGCATGCCCGAACCGCCGCCGAGTGCATTGCTATGGCCAGCGCGCACGCCTGAACCGACACCGGCGTAGGGCGCTCCGGCTCCGCGTCCAAGGTGCAGGCCCGACTGCGCCCCTTTTCCGGAACGCGCAATATCGGCGCCGCCACTTACATTTCCTGCAGCGGATCCAATTCCACCTCGTGGCGATTGACCGCCGAGTACGCCGCGGCCCGCATCCGCAGGCCTTCCGGCTGCCATCATCGGTGCCATCCCAGTATTGGCGGATTGCGCTGTAGCTCCCGGCGCCATCGCACCGCCGCCGTGAAGCGCTCCAGCATTTGCTCCCGCGGCAACCGGATGCGCTGTACCACTAGAAACCTGCCCCATCGCCCCATTCGGCGCAGTTACGCCCGGCATGGATGCGCCTTGGGTGGATACTTCATTTCCGCCGATGGCTACGTGGTCTCCCAGGCCCAGCTTCTCCAGCGCATTCCTGCCGCTGGTATGCATCTGCTGGTGAAACTCATTAATTTCTTGTGGGCTCATCCCTACTGCTTCTAGCCCGTCCACATTGCCATTGACGACGTCGAAGTTCCCCGGCCCCAAATCTCCTCGCGCTATCGCTTCCGCAATTTTCTTTGGCCATACCACGGCATCGGTGGTGTAGCGCTGCCCATCACCGTCAACGCCAGCGAGGCCCGCGTCGACACCGCCGCCTCCCGAAGCCGGCGATTGTTCCATCAAAGCGTGCTGGTACGGCATTGCCTCAAC
The DNA here is from genome assembly GCF_022347385.1 of Corynebacterium tuberculostearicum. GTDB lineage: Bacteria > Actinomycetota > Actinomycetes > Mycobacteriales > Mycobacteriaceae > Corynebacterium > Corynebacterium tuberculostearicum_M. Next base: position 2,995 of record NZ_JAKRDT010000003.1, on the reverse strand, counting down.
CGCGAAGCGCTGCAGGTCAGGCTGCAATGCGGCCAATGCGGCCTTTTCCGCAATCTCGCGCTCAACCGGTTCTGGAATGGCCATCACTTCCATCGCCATGGCCATTGCAGTAGGCTGCATGCCCATCAGCTTGGCGTGGAATCCGGTCAGCTTCTCCCCCATGACCTTGGCATTTGCTACAAAGTGGCTTCCCGACGCCGCCACTTCCCTAATCCTTGCCGCCGCCCTCGACGTTGCCTCACTGTCGTTCTCGCCTTCCAAAGACCCGGCTGCTTCCTGTAGCCCGCTAACGATATCGTCGACTTCCGACGCCAACGAGCTCCACCGCGCATTCGCCTCAGACACATTCCAAATCTGCGTCGACATCAGGTCCGTAGCCAGCTTCACAATGTCCGTACCGACATTCACCACCGGCATGGAAAACCCAAATGGGCTGTACCCCGGCTCAGGCTGGTTCATAATCGGCATCGACTCAATACCGATGTCCCCACCCGCATCCGCGATCTCCATTCCCCGACTATTCGCGTCCTCCTGCGCCTGAAATCCTCGAGCCTCCCTACCCAGGCTATCTTGTAGCCAATCCAACTGTTCCGAAAATGCCTTCAACGAAGACCGAGCAGAGCCAGGATCGGTTTCAAGAACTCGTTGGTGAACGGCTCCCACATGGTCGATTCCAACAACGGGAGAAAATCCAGCATCAAGAGGCGAATATGTGCGACCTCCAGATAGTGCAATTTCCTCCTTCAGATTTTCCGTTTTCATAGCAGTAGCCATGATGTTGTCCGGTCGCAATTCCATAATTCCCCCGATTTTTATTTTCAGTAAAATTTGTTTAGCAGTTCTTCGGCCTGTGAACATTTAGCTTCGTAGTCATCGTCAGGTCGTTTCCCAGAATGACTAACTTTTAGAATTCCACGCGAAGTAGAAACGCCGACAGTACAGAACATATCCCCGAACAATTCACTTTCGATCTGCACTATCGGCACACTGTGTCCCCCACCGTCAGATAGGGAGGCTACTTGAATTTCTGCGCCATCAAATGATTGCCTAGAAGTAGTCAATCCAATGACAGCTCCTCCAGAGCCTTCGACACTGTCAAAAGCACAAAAGGAAAACCCCGATTGCTGTCCTGACTCCTCAATCTGCTCACCGAGTCCGAAGGCTCGAAGATGCTCGCGAGGAATCTCCGTACACGGATCAAAAAGCTCGAAACTCGGGTCTGCCGGATCGAATTCCCCCAGTGGCGGTAGGACGCCGGAAGTATCTCCCGACCCCGTGGCGCCGGCCTCCCCCGGTTGGCCGGCGCCGTCCGCATTCTTCCCGCCATTAGTGTGTGCCGATTCCCCCTGATTGTCGTCCGCATCATCCCCCGGGTCCCCGTTGGCTCCCCCTGCACCGTCGGCCGAACTAATGCCGCCAGCCTCGTCGACCTTGGCGGTCTCCTCTGACGCGCTCCTCGTACCGATATCCGCAACGCAGCTACTCAGCATAACGGTGCTGCTGACCATCAACGTTGCTACGGTGACCTGACGCTTCACAACAATCCTTCGCGCACTCACTTCCTGACGAGAGGAACAGGAAAAGTGAAACAGAGAACTTTTCACTTCGTATTTCCCGTTCCGGTACACAGCATGCATGAGGCCCCAAGAATTTTCTATGCAACCGCAAAGGTTAACGGCAATTTAACAAAATTATTTGCCCCATATGTCACATCCATAACGTCTAAAGGGCGAAATTTCCTGCTCATTAGCTGTACCACCCCTGGGAGTGGTTTTGTAGACCAAATGAAGGCTAAACCCGCACTTTATCCCCCAGAATTACCCCAGAAATTACACGTTTGTAAGCGATTTTTGGCAACAAAAAGGCCCGCACCGAAGTGCGGGCCAATGCAAAAGAGTCAGTTAGTCTCGCTGGAAATAGCTCAGCAGACGGAGGATCTCAGTGTAGAGCCAGACCAGGGTCACAGCGAGGCCAAGAGCTACGCCCCAAGCGTTCTTAGCAGGAGCACCAGCGCGGATCATGCGGTCAGCCTGATCAAAGTCGGTCAGGAAGGACAGGGCACCCAGAACGATGCAGACGAGCGAGAAGATAATGGCAATCGGGCCACCATCACGCAGTGGGTTGAAGTCAAAGAAAATCGCGCCCAAGAAGTTAACAAGAGCCATGACAGCAACGCCGGCAATCAGGCCGAAAAGGATCTTGGTGAACTTCGGAGTCACCTTCACTGCGCCAGTCTTGTACACAATCAGCATGCCAATGAATACACCAATCGTGCCGACAATCGCTTGGCCAATGATGGCCATGCCGCCCTCGCCCTGGAAGTTGACGTTGGCGAACATCAAGGAGAAGCCACCGACAAATAGGCCTTCAAATACGGCATAAATCAGGGTGACTGCAGCAGAACCCCACTTCTTGCCAAAAGAGGCAACGAGCACGGTAATGAAGCCACCGATACCACCGACCAAGGTCAAGGCCATGGCGATACCTGGGCTTACTAGCATTCCCAGGGCGAAGTTGATGGCTGCGGCGACGATGATAACGCCGAGAGTAATGCCCGTCTTGGTCACTACGTCATCCACGGTCATGGGACGAGCAGATTCGTCCGCGTAACCAGAATTCTGGCGGCTACTATTTTCGGTCAGAGAACTCATTACCGGATTGCTTGAACGCACGGTTGTCCTTTCTAAGAGAGGTGCAAATTAGCTATCTCACCCCGTTCAACGAGACACCACCGCATAAAGTTCCACATTCTTTCCATTTAGCTAGAAGTTTTGTGGGTAACTTCCGCATAAAGTCTGTGGAGACCTGTTGACGAGAAAAGTCTCGAGACACCGTAGGAACGATGTCTCGAGACTTCACATGGTGCCCCCAGTGGTGTCTGGTTCGGAGACATCGTTCCGCATGTCTTATGAGATAGTTCCGGTCTAACCAGCACTAATGTCTCATTACATCGATCCGGTAGAAAACTCTGAAGTTAAATTTGCCCGGCCGCGAC
>NZ_JAKRDT010000039.1:0-3151 GCF_022347385.1 Corynebacterium tuberculostearicum | reverse complement strand
CCTCCCCACAGACCCCACTCCCTCGCTCGATGACATCGCCGCGCAACCCGACGTCCGCCACCTCGGCGCCCCCGAACCTGCCCCACAGGCCCCGCACCTAGTAGAGCCCGCCCGCATCGTCGTCGCCGGCTCCGACGCCGCCCTTTCGGCCGTGCTGACCCGCCTCATGCGCTCCGACCGCCTCTGGGCCGAGGTCGCCTTCATCCCCGTCCCCTCGGCCTCCGCCACTCCGTCCACCGCATCCGCGGCCGCGCAGAACTGGGGACTTCCCACCTCCCCGGCCGAGGCCCTTGACTTCGCCCGCACCGCCCCGGTCCGCCCCGCCCCGCTCATTCGCAACTATTCCGGCCTCGCGGTCGCTGGCTCCGCCACCATCTCGGACGCCGCAAACGGCTCTTTCACCGGTGAAGTCATCATCGACGATCACACCCTGGCCGCCTCATCCCCCACAACCTTCGGTGCACGCCTCGTTCCTATGACCGATGCCCCCGGCATCCTCGCCGCCCGCGCCACTTCCCCCGTCGAGCCTCAGGGCCGCCTGCGCTCGCTCCTGCGCAAGCCCGGCCGACTCGACCCCGAATCCGTGCGCACCGGCCGCGCCGTCCAGGCCGGCGGCCCACAGCTGCGCGTCATCGTCGATTCCGTCCCCCACAAGCGCCCGGTGACCCGCGTGACGTTCTACCGCCACCTGCGCGATCTCCAGATCGTGCGCCCTTAGCCCCCGCGCGACGTCCTTGCCTCCGCGCGAGGACGCTAGTCCTCGCGCCCCCACACCTCCGGCGGATAGGCCGGATGCTGCGACGTCGGCACCAGGTGCGCCACGGCCGACTCCCGCGAGAGCCCGCACACCATGAGCATGTCGACCACGATGGAACGCGTCTGGCCCAAAATCATATAGGCCGATAACGTGCCGTCCTTGTCAATAATGTCTATCCCGGCGCGCCCACCCACGATGCGCAGACGCTGCACGAGGTCCGGAATCTCAATCGCTTCGTCGTGCCCGTGCTGTTTGCCTTGGCCGTAGAGCTCGCTGATGGCGAGCATGATTTCAGAAAGCTCATCGAGCAATTCCACCTGCTCGTCCGAAACCTTATCGCGGTCCTCCGTCAGGCCCAATGCCTGGCGGGAGAGCACGCGCACACCGCGCACCGCGTTATCTACCGGCATGAGGATGCGCTCCAGCGAGCGAATGCTGCGCCGCGATGCCCACAACAGCGGCGAGACCTCCGAGGCCTCCCTGCCTGACTGTGCCGCGCTCAGCAGGGTATTCACGCTGTCTTGCGTACCGCGGACCGCCTCGCGCGCATCGCGGATAACGGCGGGGTCTTGCTGGCGGATGCCATACGTGACGTCGGCAAGAATGCTCGAGGCAATTTTAAGCACCTTCGATACCTCGCGCCGCGCCTCCACCAACGGCGAATTGGGAATCAACGCGATGGTTATCAGGCCAATGCCCGAGCCAATCATCGCGTCGATCGCGCGGTGCAGGCCACCCGGGCCCTCCGTGGGTGGAAAAATCGTCGCAATCAAAATCGCGCCAAAGACAATCTGGTTAGTAATCAGCGGCGACTTGGTCAAAAACGAGCCCACCACCAGGCCCGCGCCCACAATGAAGAAAATCTGGAACGGCCCCTGCCCCACAATCTGGAAGAGCAGGTCGCCCACGGCCACGCCGATGATGCCGCCAATCGACATCTCCAGCGCCTTCTTCATCCTGTCCCCACCAGACATTCCCAGAATGATGACCGCGGAAATCGGCGCAAAGAACGGCTGCGGGTGCCCCACCACATCGCCGGCCACCCAGTACGCGAGCGCCGCGCCAATGGTCGCCTGGATGATGTAGACAAACCGCGAGCGGATGCGGTTGACCCGCGAGAGCACCGAGCGGTCAATCACCCGCAGCTTCTGCCGCGTTGAGACTCTTTCCTTCGCTTCCGACATGCCTTCCAGCATAGAAGACCGCCCTTACCATCGCCGCCGTCCCCGCGCATCTCGGCCGTCGGCCGGCTTGTGGATAGCTCTTGCCGACGCCCCCTTTTCCCCCACCTATCCACATTTTCCACCTTCCCGGCCGCGCACCGCTTGTTCGGCCCTCGCACGCCTTTTAGCTTCGGCCGTGTGAACACCGAATTCCTCTTGCTATGCCGCCGCGGCGTCGACCTCGTCGCCGAATTTCAGGGCTGCTCCGAAGACTCACTCCTCGAGGCCGGAGCCAGCCCCCTTCTGGCTGCCCAGCTCGCCCGCCTGCAACACGTCTACTTCGGCCGCACATCCAATAGCCGCAAGCAGCGCCTCGCCCGCGACGCCGCCCGCACCCGCGCTCACGACCTCGCCACGCTCGATAGCATCGAGTCCTATACCCGCCGCGTGCGCGATACCAACCGCGCCTGGGACTTGCGCCTAGAACTGTGCCGCACCGAGGCCCGCCTCATCCCCTCCGTGGCCAAGAAGCTCCTCAAGCAGCTTAATCCGCCCCGTCGCCCCGAGCCCGGCGTGCGCTATACCCGCCGCCCCGACGGCCCCCACACCATCTCCATTACGGCTGATCCCACCGATATCGCCGATATCAAGGGCGTGCTCTCCTCTGTCAACAAGGACGATCCCCTCGCCGCCGCCAAGCAGGTCCTCCTCGAGGGCAATCCCGGCGCGTTGCCGGCCGTACACACCAACGTCATCCTCACCTTGGACCAGCTCGACCGCATCGTCGCCGCGCCTGCCGACGCCTCCGATATCACCCTCCAGCTCACCAACGGCGCCCGCATGACCGGCGCGCAGCTCGTCGCCCGTGCCTTAGCCCAGCGCGGCTATGTCAGCCTGGTCCACCCCGAGCACGGCCCGGTAAACCTGTACCGCACCGAGCGCATGGCCACGTGGAAACAGCGCATGCTCGCCGCGGCCGAGCACCCCGTGTGCGCCTGGCCGGGCTGCAATACGCCTGCCGACGACGCCCAAGTCCACCACCTCACCGCCTGGTCCGCCGGCGGGCCCACCAACCAAGAAAATCTGGTCACCTTGTGCGCGCACCACAACTCCGTCAACCAAGATGACCCCTCCCGCCCCACCGAGCGCGGACGCATGGTGCGCATCGATGGCCGCGTCGCCTGGATACCGCCGTGGAGTAACACCCCACGCTTCGTCCCCAGCCCCGCTA
>NZ_JAKRDT010000038.1:0-3176 GCF_022347385.1 Corynebacterium tuberculostearicum | reverse complement strand
GGCAATACCACCGCACCGCCCACAGGATGATGTCACGGGGGAAATGCCGACCGGAGAAGATGCCCATGGCTCTGATTATTTCACGCCGATCTTTCTACTGCCCCAACTTTGCAACAGCACCGTCCCACTCGCAGTCACGGGCGTCTACGTGGTACGCTACATATTGATTTAGATAGCTAGAGAAGACCCTAACACTTCGGTGTTGGGGTCTTTTCGTTTGTCAGGGGTTTTTGCGGGAAAAATTAAAAACTTTTTCTCAAAAGCCGAGCGCCGGCATTAACGTCGCCGCTTTTTCTTTGCCCTACGGGCGGCACGATTCAAGCCAGCAGGCGCGGCAGAACGGCGCGCATTTTTCTCCATAAGCTCGGCAAACTCACGCACCGCAAGCTCGAGCGCGAACAGAAAAAGGGGCGCTAATTCTCCAGATTCGTTAGTCGGATTTCTATTTCAAAGTGTTGCATACTTCTTTATCCACCCACATAATCACTTTTATGAGAATTAAAACCAGGTCAACTTGTACTGTCGTTGCAACTGTTCTTTCTGCCCTCGCCCTCTCTTGCCCGCTAGCATCTGCTACTTCGACTGAGATATCAGAAGGCGCATCACCTCGGGCTGAGGTGAAGCCTGGAGATAGCTTTACTTTTACGCTTGATGAGGAAACATCGAATGATGGAATATCAACTCGCTCTTTGAATGCAGGTGTATGCACTGGAACATTTGCGAATCCCCAGGTAGAAGCCGGAGGAATTCTCTCTTATGGATTGCATGTCCGGTGTACTGGAACTGGGTTTCTTCCTTTAAGCGCAAAGATCAGACTTCAAGAAGAACATCTCGGATTTGCTTATGAGACCGTAGATGAAACCTCTAAGAATCTTCCTGAGGGTGGCTACGGATTTGTTCGTGGAGAAGCGATCTGTGACCCAACTACTTCAGGGCATGATTATCGAATTGATGGAGAGATTTTTGCAGGAAAGCATCATGACATTGGTATCTCCAAAGAAGTCCATCTTCCATGCAATGTGCACTAATTACTCTGCATAAGCCAGGCTTTTAGTTCCTCCTCTGCACGCTCACAACCACCTGGGTAGTTTTCGTTCAGCTCTTCAGCCACGGAGTCAAAGATTTTCTTAGCGATAGCCTCAGCATGGTCAGGTTGAAGCTGCCCTCTTAAATCATTTAAGGGGGCAGAGAGAGTGACATAAGGACTGGGGCGTAAAGAATAAGACCGCATGTCAGCGGCATATATTCGAGGAGTTGTCCCCAAAAACTGAGATTCAAGGACGACGTTTCCGAACACTAATGACGATAGGTTTTTCTCTTCCATAGTCGGCAGTTTACGGAAAATAAGGTGTGTTAACTGCCGACTTATTCAACTATGGAAACTCGGCAGAGAATTAGGCAATCGCTTAATGTCGCCGCTTTTTCTTTGCCCTACGGGCGGCACGATTCAAGCCAGCAGGCGCGGCAGAACGGCGCGCATTTTTCTCCATAAGCTCGGCAAACTCACGCACCGCAAGCACTAACTCCTGGTGCTCATCACTGACGTAAAACTCGCGCCCCATCCGGAGATCGCGAGTCATCTCCCTGACGACACGAGCCGCGTCAGCCACCTCCTCTCTAGGGGTACGCAGCTTCAGCGTGGCTTGCTCATGCGCCTGCGCCAACTCCTCTTGGTGCTGTCGCCTACGGCGCTCACGCGACGCAGCAGCGCGGCATGCACCCGAGCAAAACCGGGCCTGCCGCCCACGCGGATCCGTCCGTTGCGGGATTGGTTTGCCGCACCTTTCGCAGACTTCTTTTTGGGTCGCCATACCCCCACTTTATCGCACGTGCGATAAAACCTGCCAGGCACTGAAATGCCTGGTCACCCGATGTCACTAAGAGTGCATATAGTGTGTATCTCCCCAGCCGCTTCGCGGCGTGGGCTCGGGCCGGTTCCTCCGGCCCGAAAATCAGGCGACAGACCGCCGCAAGACTGCCCGGCTTGTCCGCTAGGACTGGCGGGTGGGCCAGCAACATATTTGGGTACATTCCGCCCGACCGCGCTTGTCAGTCCTGCAGGGCGGTGTGACGGCTTCACACGGCGCGCTGTGTGCCCGTCTAAGCGATTAAAGACCCGGCGGCGGTACCCATGGAGGGCTGGGGGCTTCTGCGCGATTGAGTGCGCGAGGACTGAACCGGGGCAACCGAGCCGGACGGCTCGGGCGGCAGCTCGACGGCGAGCACCTGGAGCCGGACAACGCGGCGGTTGCGATATTCCTTTTCCGCACGACCGAAATACGGGACGTGCAAAGGAGCTTCGTATGCAAAGAAACCCGAACCCCCGCACCAGTCTTAGGCGACTCTCCGAGCTGCGCTCGCTCGCACTAGGCGCTGCCCTGGGCGCAATACTTGCCGACCCCATGGCCACGATCCACGGTTGGGCCGAACTACTCGACCTGCTCGTCTTCTGGCGCTAGCGGCAACACACTATTGGCACTCTTAGTGTTAATCGGGTCTGGGCCAGATTCACCGCTTCTTGCTCACCCAGTTGGTTGCTGGATTAGCGCCCATCTGGCTCCCTCTCAAAGCTTCTTAGCCCCTCTAGGAGTGGCGGCGCCTGCGGCGGGCTTCTATCGAATTCGCTTTCGCTCATTCGGCTTATTTTTCGACTGAACGGCGTGACCAGAAGGCCACCTGCGCGCCCCTCCGGGCGGGAGCGCTTGGGAAGGGCGCCCCCGCCCTACCCTTATTTCTAAGGGCTGGGTCGGGGGCAGAATCTGCTGGTCTCCGGTATGGGATGGCAGGTGTAGGTATGCCAGATTCCGGCCAAGGTAGTTAATCCTCGGCACCGTACGGCGTGTGTAAAAGCTCTGGCGCGTCTCAAGCTAATTGACTGCGCGGGCGTACTCCTGGGGCTGGTCGTCCTCTGCTCCGGCCTTGCGGCTTAGGAACCCCAGCAGGCTGTTTACTCGGTTGCTTAGTCAGCCCCTCTAACGGTGCTCTCAACCCGCGGGTTAGGCGGGGGGGTTATTTCATTTCTCCGGGCACGATCCCGGCGCGCTGCTTGTCCCACTGGTGCTGTTGCAAAGTTGGGCGGAGAGCCGAGACGACCCAGTTTCTCATTTCCTGATGGCCGCTGCGTGCCGGCGTTCTCAGGCCGTCTCGAAGACCCGGTTGACGATCACCGCGTCCGG
>NZ_JAKRDT010000037.1:0-3542 GCF_022347385.1 Corynebacterium tuberculostearicum | reverse complement strand
AGCTCTGGGAAGTCTGCCATAACCTGGGCATTGCTCAGTCTGTGGGGCGTACTGGTGTGTGCTTTGATAACGCGATGGCTGAGTCGTTCTGGTCGACGCTTAAAACCGAGTTCTACGACCGCAAGCGTTGGCCAACCCGTGATGCCGCGCGCAAGGCCGTTGCCTACTGGATGGAAGTCGTTTACAACCGTCGGCGCCGGCACTCTGCACTAGGGATGGTCAGCCCCGTCGACTTCGAAAACCACATTGGTCTAACCACCAGTAGAAAAGAAATAGCTGCCTAAGCACTAGGTAGCCCCACTACGTGTCCACGATTTGCGGGCAACCCCAGTTGGACTATTTGAGCTTCATCGCTGGGGGTGGTCGGACATACTTAGTACTGGCATCTACATTACTGTGAGACCTCATACCACCTGGGCTGGGTCAGGTTCCTATTAGCAGTTTGAGTATGTCACTGTCTTCGGCGGCATCACCCCCGGATCATTTTCAGACAGGGGCGGGAATAAGCCATACCGAAGCCCGCGACTAGTTCTACTGTCCTTTCAGACGGAGGGAACGGAAATAAACATAGCCCGCCCAATCGGGTGGACAGACTATGAATCTTCGGCGCCCTGAGGTGGAACTGCTAACAACGAAATGGGGGGCGATGTTGGACGGGAGCGGCATCTACAAGGTTGCGCGGCAGCGCGCCGAAGAGATGTTCGGCTCGCAGGTGCTGCATCCTTTTGGTCCCGACTGGGACGTATTCAAAGTACGCGGCAAAATTTTCTTGCTGTTGACAGCGGTGACCGGTCAACAGCAAATGATCATTAAGGCCGAGCCGGAGGACTGCCAAGCGCTACAGCAGCAGTATCCATTCATTGCGCCGGGCTACCACATGAATAAACGGCATTGGGTTTCCGTCTATCCACACGCAGAGCTGCACCAACAGCTGATAGAGGAGTTGGTCACGGATTCTTATCGTTTGGTGGTAGAGAAGCTGCCGAGAAGGCAGCGGCCGATCGAGCCGTCCTCTGGACACTAAGGCCTTTGCGTTTAGGACAGTGACGAGTCACTTTAGAATTAAAGCCAAGTTGATAGAATAAATCCCATGACCGAGCGCGATGACTACTGGCTGGATGATGAAGAACTCACATCATTTATGTCTCTAATGAGCGTAAATATTCGCTTAACCAATATTTTGGATGCTCAGCTGCGCGATGACGCAGGCTTGAGCTTTTTTGAATATACAGTGCTATCTCGGCTATCGGAGGCGGAAAGTCGCGAGATGCGTATGCGCGATTTGGCGATTACCGCCAATGGATCTTTGTCCCGCTTGAGCCAGGTCGTTACGCGCCTAGAAAAGCAGGGGTGGGTCGTGCGCCAGCCGTGCCCGACTGATGGACGCACCACCATGGCACAGCTGACGGATAGCGGCTGGGACAAGGTAGTAGAGACTGCGCCTGGACACGCTAAGCAGGCGCGCAAGTCCGTCATGGATAGCCTGACCCGCACGCAGATTCGCCAGATGCTGCAGATTAATCAGCGGATAATTAAGGCCATCGAGAATGATGAGCGCTACGGTGGGCGCTATTAGTTAGCGGAACTAGCAGGGCTATTTCTTGGGATAGCCGCGGCGGCCCGAGACGGTTTTATCGAAGGGGATCCAAAACCGTAGGGCCGCTTCCTTGTTTTTAGAGATACCGATACGCGGTCCGCGCACCCATTCTGGCTCGGTGGTGCGCTCGACAAGCTGTATTGATTGGTGGTTGTCTTCGAGCGTGAAGCCCAGGGCCTTGCCGAGGTTTCCCGGTCCGCGGGCGAGGTTATGAAAATCAGAAGCGCCACGGCGGGCAAAGGCGGTGTCGGCGCCCTCGATGATTTCACCGCCGCGCAGCAGGCAGCCTTGGCCAGTGCCTTCAGGGGCACAGACGATATTGACGTTGCGGTGGATGCCATAAGAAATATAGACGTAGAACCTGCCCGGCGGACCGAACATGGCCGCATTACGCGGGGTCTTGCCATTGAAAGTGTGTGCCGCGGAGTCCTCGGCGCCTAGGTAAGCCTCGACCTCAGTGAGGCGGATGCTCACCCCGGCATGGGTGAGAGTGCAGCCGAGGAGTTGGGGAGCGACGGCGTCGGCAGTAAGGGCAAAATCAATCATTAACCACGAGCGTAGTAGCGCTTACCTGCCACGGGGGTGCGCAGGAGGCGATCCAGGCTCACAGGCTCGAGGCCCTTGGCGCGTAGGCCATCGATAACGCAATCGGCGGCGTCCACGGTGGTGGGGTGGATATCGTGCATCAAGACGATGGAGCCGGCGCGGGCACCCTGTACGGCCGAGGAACAGACGTGCTCAGAGTTGCGGTCTTTCCAATCCACGGTGTCGACGTCCCAGAGCGCCTGGGAGACGCCTTTATCGCGGGTTACCTGATCCACGGTGGCGTTGGTAGCGCCGTAGGGCGGGCGTACCCAGCGCGTGTTCTGGCCGGTGGCCTTCTTAATAGCGGCGTTGCCGGCGTCGATTTCCTGGGATACCTGCGCAGGCGACAGCGTGTTGAGTTGGCGGTGGCTCTTGGTGTGGTTGCCAATGGTGTGGCCCTCGGCCTTCATGCGTTTGAGGAGCTCGGGGTGTTGCTCAGCGCTGGGGGCGAGCACCATGAAGCTCGCGTGCGCGTTCTTGGCCTTGAGTTTGTCCAGCAGGCGGTTGGTCTCGGCGCCTGGGCCGTCGTCGTAGGTGATAGCTACGCAGTTGGCACAGTCGACGCCGCCACTGTTGCGCGGCTCTGTCTTCTTCGCTGGGGTAGGTGCCTTTTGCTTAGGAGCTTTCTGCGGGAAGGCCTTGGAGGTGATGTCCTCGACCTGTGTGCGGGCGTCATCGATGCGATGGTTGATTTCGTCTTGGATATTCGAGCTGGAGGACACAGGCAGCTGTGGAATCTGCGGCAACTGTGCGTTAGCGGCCGCTGGAACGGCAGCGGCGACGAGCACGGTGAGGGCGGAGGTGAGAATGCGACGCATGGTTTTCCTAAGGATGAGGGAAAGTGGACACGATGTGCCCATGACCCTAGCGCCTGCGTGTAACTGAAGTGATAGGACATGCCTAAAGTGGTCAAAGTGATTTGAGTGGTTCAGGTTTGGAGTTACTTCGCCTGCGGTAGTAAAGTATTTAGGCACTGGGGCATTAGCTCAATTGGTAGAGCATCTGCTTTGCAAGCAGAAGGTCAGGAGTTCGATTCTCCTATGCTCCACAGCATGTAGTCCGGCTTCCTCTTTGGAGGGGCCGGACTTTTTCTACGTGGTGGGGTTCAGGGGGTCGAATTGGCTGCGATCGCAACTTTCGTCCATACAAACCGTGGTTTCCGTCGACAGTTGTGCCGGTTTATATGGACGAAAATCGTGATCGGCGGAAGGGGGGATGGCGGAAGTGTGCAAGGTCGCGGGGACCTGGCCCCCGTTAGGTAGACACCTGATATCCAGCCCGGTTGGGTTGGGAAGAAAGGTAATCTACCACCATGCCTAGGTACTCCGAACAGTTCAAACGTGATGCTGTAGCCCTCTAC
>NZ_JAKRDT010000036.1:0-4690 GCF_022347385.1 Corynebacterium tuberculostearicum | reverse complement strand
GCTTAAACCGACGACAGAGCATACGGGCGGCGTATGTGGAGACACCAAGAGCAGTAGCAGCGGCACGATAGCCCACGCCTTGCTCAAATAGTTCAACCAACTGCTCCCGCTGATGCTCACTGACCAAACTTCGAGCTCTCAATGAAAACTACTCCCCACTAATCGGAAACTGATTTCTCAGTCCAACTAATGGGGAGCAGTTCAGAACGTGCTGGGGCGGTTTTGCTGTTGCTGGCTAGGGGACGGGCACTCATGGGGATAACGGATGCACGCTAGGGGCGAGCTGCCTGTATTCCGGTCAGAAACCGGGGTAAGAATAGACCAGTTGTTTTCTAGAAGGGATTCCCTGTGCACTTAAGCGACCTCATGGACGCCACCACCCTGCTCCAGAACTTTGGCGGCTGGGCGCTCGGCGGCATTGCGCTGATTATCTTTATTGAATCCGGCGTGCTCTTCCCGTTCCTCCCCGGCGATTCCATGCTGGTCACCGCGGCAATCTTGCGCGATCAGCTGGGCTTGAACGTTCCGATTCTGGTGGGCGTGGCCATCGTCGCGGCGTTCTTGGGCGACCAGGTAGGTTTCTGGCTCGGCCACCGCTTTGGCCGCAAGTTGTTTAAGCCCGACGCCAAGATCCTCATAACCGAGCACCTCGAACAAGCCGAGGCTTTCTTCCTGAAGTACGGGCCGTTGGCTCTGGTACTGGGGCGCTTCATCCCGATCGTGCGTACCTACATTCCCGTGGCCGCTGGTACCGCGGAGATGCCGTACAAGAAGTTCGTGGGATGGAACGTCACGGGTGCAGTGCTGTGGATTGTCAGCATGGTCGGCATTGGCGTGCTGCTGGGGGATATCCCGGGCATTGCGGATCGCATCGACATGATCGCCATCGTCATCGTGCTGGTGTCTGTGACTCCGGTGGTGATTTCCGCGATGATCAACTGGCGGAAGTCCAAGAAGACTCCCGCCCAGGAGCTGATGGAGGACTAAGCCCTGATCGTCACTTGGGGACGATCAGCGGACCGCCGGTGACAGGATCCTCGATGACTAGCGCGTTGAGGGCAAACGCCTCGAGCAGTAGCTCTGGGGTAATGACCTCGCTGGGACGCCCGGTGGCGAGGACCTGTCCATCCTTCATCACCACGAGATTATCGCTGTAGCGTACAGCCAAGTTGAGATCGTGCAGCACCATCACCACAGTCCGATCCAGCTCTCGGCGTAGACGCTGCACCAGCTCCAAAATCTCTACCGACGTGGCCAGATCCAGGTAGGTGGTGGGCTCGTCCAGGAACAGGATGTCCGTGTTCTGCGCAAGAACCATGGAGATCCACACACGCTGCCGCTGCCCTCCGGACAGAGAATCCAGGGTGCGCTCCGCCAGCCCCATCGAGCCAGTCATTTCCAGCGCCTTGTGCACCTCGGCTTCGTCCGTGGACGACCACTGACGGATCCACGATTGGTGTGGGTGCCGACCGCGCGAGACGAGATCAGCCACGTTGAGTCCCTCCGGGGCGGTAGGGGTTTGTGGCAGCACGCTGATGGTCCGTGCGAGGTCCTTGCGCCTGATGGATGAGATATCGGCGCCGTCTAACAGCACTTCGCCCTCATTCGCCGGAAGGAGACGAGACATGGCTCGCAACAACGTGGATTTGCCGCAGCCATTGGGGCCGATGATTGTGGTGATCTGCCCGCGAGGAAAGTCCACGTCCAAGCCTTCGATGACCGTCCGGTCGCCGTAGCCCACGGCGAGGCCGCGTGCGCTCATGCTGTGCTTCTGAGTCATGTGTCCTTCTTTGTTCGCGGCACTGCTAACTTCCAGGGTGGGATCTTTTCTCATGCCGTGGTTGACCTATTCCGTTGGACCAGCAAATAAATAAGGAACGCACCGCCGATTGCCGAGGTGAGAATGCCCACCGGCAGCTCTACGGGCAGAAGAGTTTGGGTGCTGATATCTGCCAGCAGGAGTAGCGCAGCGCCGGTCAGCGCAGAGGCCAGAAGCGGTGGTGCAGAGCAGTTGCACAAGCGCAGCGCCACCTGTGGGGCCACGAAGGCGACGAACCCGATGGGGCCAGCGGCCGAGACCGCCACTGCTGCCAAAGCCACGGCAGCGGCGAGCAGAAGCACCTGCACACCCTGGACGTTTTGTCCCAAAGCCCGTGCAGTATCCGAGCCCAGCAAGGTGGCTAAAAGTTGGTGACCAATCCAGGCCAGCAGCGGTGTAAACACCAACACAACAATGGCGATGGGCCACATCTTGGACCAGTCCGCAGTGCTCAGGGAGCCAGTAAGCCAGAACTGCGCGGCCGCGGCATCGCGCAACTCCGTGCGGATCATCAGGAAGTTGATATACGAGGTCAACAGAGCAGAGATGATGATGCCGAACAGCACTAGCCGGAAGGAATCAGTCGATCTCCTCCACGCCAGAGCCCACATCACCGTTGCGGTGACAGCCGCACCAAGCACCGCGGCCAAGGGAATGCCGATGCTGCTGAGCCAGCCGAGGAAACCACCAGCGCCACCACCCAGAGTGATGACGGTGACCGCGGCCGCGGACGCGCCCGTAGTGAAGCCCAAGATATCCGGGCTGGCCAGCGCATTGCGAGTCACGGACTGAGTGAGGGCTCCGGATAATCCCAGCGCACAGCCCACCAGAATGGCCGTCAGCGCACGAGGCATGCGCCAATCCAAAACCACCAGACGCTCAATGCGGGTGCCCTGGCCGGTGAACAGCACCTCCAGCACACGAGCCGGGGACACAGGATAGTCACCCAGGCCGATGGAGACCGCCGCTAGCAAGACGATCGCCACGAGCAGCAATAGAGACACCGTCAACGCGCGAGGGCGCCAGACCACAGAAAATGAGCCCACGCGGAATGGCGGGCGCCCAGGGATAGTGGAAGAGGTAGGGCGGGCAAGGAGGGAACTCATTAAATGGCCACCACCCGGCGTCGATAAATAAGGGCGATGAAGAACGGCGCGCCCACGAACGCGAGGATGATGCCTACTTGCAACTCGCCCGGACGAGCGATCAGACGGCCCACCACGTCTGCGAACAGCATCATCACCGCACCCGTCAGGGCAGAGTAAGGGAGGATCCAGCGGTAATCAGGGCCCGTGATGGCGCGCACGAGGTGCGGGACCACCAGGCCGATGAAGGTGATGGGGCCGGCGGCAGCTGTCGCGGCACCGGCCAGCAGTGCGATCAGAGCCATGCCAATCAGGCGGGCGCGCTGGGTGTTGATGCCCAGTCCGGAGGCGATGTCATCGCCCAGATTCAGGAGGTTTAGCTGCGGTGCCGTGATGAACGCCAGCAGGAGGCCCACCAGGATAAACGGCAGCACGCCGTAGAACACGGTGAGATCCCGGCCCGCGATGGAGCCGACGGTCCAGAAGCGCATGCGATCCAGATTGGCATCGTCAGTGAGGATAAAACCGCTGATGATGGCGCTGAGGACCGCGGACAAAGCCGCGCCGCCGAGGACCAGCGTCATTGGATTGGCCTGTCCTCCTCCTATGGACGCCAAACTAAACACCAACGCAGTAGCAGCGATGGCCCCACCGAACGCCCACATGCTGGTAGCCCACACGGACGTCACACCCAGCAAGGAGAAGCTGGCAACCACGGCCAGGGACGCACCGTAGTTGATGCCGAGAATGCCCGTGTCCGCGAGAGGGTTGCGCGTGTGCCCTTGGATCAATGCACCGGAGGCGCCAAGGGCAGCACCGGCGACTAGGCCCAACAGGGTGCGGGGAATGCGGAGCTCGACGATCACGCGCTGATCCACATTCAGCCCCTCCGCGTGGCCGAACGCCGTGCCGAGATCGCGGAACACGGCGGACACTTCTCCAAAAGGGATCTGCCGTGATCCAAACACGATGCTGGCAACGATGCTGGCGAGCAATAGGAGGAAAAGGACGCCGAGGCCGACGAGGCGACGCGGGATTTTACCTGATGGAGCGCTGGCAGAAGCGTCCGCAGTAGCGTCCGCGCGAGACCCCAGGTGTGATTGAGAAGGGGATTGCGCATGCGGGGTAGAGATAGCCATGCATCCCTCCTTGACGCGTGAAAGTCCATGATCTTAACGGGAGCAAGCTTATATGAACAAGGTAAGCCTAATCAAAGTACTACAAGGAGGGATTGTGGAGCTGTGCAGGTGAGTGTGTGAGCCAGCAGGTGCGGCTAGTGAGGTCGGTCGGCCCTGAATGGCGCCGACCCTACACCTCAGCTCTATGCTTCTGAGCAGGGATTTGGACATGTTTTAGCTGGTTGCTAGGCTAGTCAGGTCTTGCCGTAGGTAGGTACCCCCATGTTCTTTTTTTCGACGCTAACGCGTCAAAATCCCGGGAATGCCACATGACCTGCGGAAAGAGTCTCCCGCTACAAGGGAGAAAAACTGTACATCCACTTTGTTACAGGCCCCTCGCCCGAAGCGGCCGCACGGATAAAGGCAGCGAGCACCCCTAACTACTGAGTTAGGCGGAGCGTGAGTAGCCAGCGATCGTGCGGTACACGCGATTCATCAAGGGTGAGCACGGGAACCGTAACGAAAAAGGCAACAGGTCACTTCACATGGTGCTGTTGCAAAGTTGGGCGGAGAGCCGAGACGACCCAGTTTCTCATTTCCTGATGGCCGCTGCGTGCCGGCGTTCTCAGGCCGTCTCGAAGACCCGGTTGACGATCACCGCGTCCGGA
>NZ_JAKRDT010000035.1:0-4866 GCF_022347385.1 Corynebacterium tuberculostearicum | reverse complement strand
GCTTCGATAACGCGATGGCCGAGTCATTCTGGTCAACGCTTAAAACCGAGTTCTACGACCGTAAGCGCTGGGCGACCCGTGATGCCGCACGCAAGGCCGTTGCCTACTGGATTGAAGTCGTTTACAACCGTCGGCGCCGGCACTCTGCACTAGGGATGGTCAGCCCCGTCGACTTCGAAAACCACATTGGTCTAACCACCAGTAGAAAAGAAATAGCTGCCTAAACACTAGGTAGCCCCACTACGTGTCCACGATTTGCGGGCAACCCCAAACTTTTGGGGGCCAGTTCACAGAGCGGGGCGCAGTTTTCCTACCTTTGGCTTCCCGAATTTGTGGGGAAGGAGGTCTATCTAGACCCGGCCTTGGATAAAAATGGCCGACGGAATCGTACTCAGGCATGACTACTTAACTCGTCGAACCGGATAGCGTAGAGGCGTGGAAGTCTTTTCTGATAGGCGAATGATTCGTGACCTTGCGGTGTCGCTTTTGTGCGGAGCGGCGTCTCTCATCGGTAGGGAGCTGATGTCCCGGCCGCTCTTTGACTACCTGATTATCGCCTTGGTCGTGCTAATGCCAATTATAAGCAGGCGGTGGCCGCGCCTGGTGGTCTTCGTTGCATCAATGGTGCTCTTCGCCAGCCTTTTCCAGGTGGAACTCACTGTAGGCATCATAATCCTTGCGGGGCAGGTCGCCTACATTATTCGCCGCAGGCTGGAAGATCCCCTGCGTCGAATAATGACTATAGGGATGCTTGCTGCGGACTTTATCGGCGTATTTTGGGTGAGCCAAACGGTACAGGAAGCAGCACAGGATATTGCGCGGCGCCTTTTCGTCGTGGGCTGGAGCCTACTGGTCCTTGCGGTATGCATGCTTGTGGGTGAACTGCGTAGGAGAGCAGAGGAAGAACGCACACGGGAGATTTCGCGTGCTCTAGAGAAACAACGCCTGGAATTCGAGAAAAGCTCGACGGAACAACGGGCGTTTATCGCACGTGAGATCCATGACGTCGTCACGCACTCGCTATCGGTCATAGTTGCCCAGGCCGATGGGGCGCTCTACACCAAAGACACGGAAGCGCAAGAAGAAGCTTTGAAGTCTATTTCCCGCGTGGGAAGGACCTCTTTGAGGGAGATGCGGGGAGTCGTGGGCTTGCTGCGCACAGGGGAAAAGCGCGGCACTCAACCGATGGCGGGATTCGGTGATCTTCCAGAACTCATTAACAGCGTTAGAAGCGCTGGCATTGCTGCGGGATATCGCTGCACAGGAACGCCACCTGAAGAACTTTCCGCCGCGACGTCACTAAGTCTGTACCGAATTGTCCAAGAGGCTTTGACCAATGCGAACAAACATGGTGGCGGGCAAGCAGACGTACTAGTCGAATGGCTTGAAGGTATCGTCCGCCTTGAGGTGCGCAATGGATATATGGGTGATGCTCGAGGCGAGGGACATGGCATTGCTGGCATGAAGGAACGAGCGGAATTGGTTGGAGGAACCTTCCAACAGCGCAGTGATGCTGGCACATGGATAGTAGAAGCAGAGTTACCCACCGTAGGAGGAAGTAAGCAATGAAAGTCGGATTGGTAGACGACCAGGTTCTCTTCCTGCACGGGATTGCCCAGATCATTAGTTCGCAGCCAGACATGGATGTTATCTGGCAAGCAAACGATGGCGAAGATGCGCTGACCCAATGCGCGGCCACGCCTGCTGATGTGGTGCTCATGGATGTACAGATGCCTGTCCGCGATGGAATTAGCGCCACTGCTGAGATCGCATCCACTCTTCCAGAGACGAAGGTCATCATTCTGACAACCTTCGATGACGAAGACTATGTAGTAGCCGGGCTGCGAGCAGGAGCGAGTGGCTTCGTGCTCAAGGACGCAGAGCCAGAGGAGCTACTAAGCGCGTTGCGCACTGTCTATCGCGGAGACGCGGTAATCTCACCCCGCGCCACTAAGCGCCTTGTCCACAGTATGAGGGATGATTCCACGGACACGCTGAGTATTAGCGGCGCAGACCGTCGGGTACTTGAATCGCTGACTGCCCGTGAACAAGAAATCCTTGAAGCAATCGGGATGGGATGGTCAAACACAGAGATATGTGAGCGGATGTTCATCTCTATGCCGACCGTCAAGACGCACGTTGGACGAGTGCTCGCCAAGACGAGTTCTAGGGACCGTGTACACGCAGCCCTTTTCGCCTATCGCACAGGAGTTGTCTCCCGTGCTGACCTGCTTAGCTCCTAATACCCCGGTATGACTCGCAAAATCGTGCCTCGCGGCGATGTGCGGCGTAGGCGCGCCGGGCAACGATTGAGTTATGAGCACAGAATATGTTGTCGAAACTCAGGGTTTGACCAAGGAATATAAGGGATTCAAGGCCGTCGACGGCCTTGATATGGCAATCGGCCCCGGTGTCGTTCACGGTTTGTTGGGGCCGAATGGTTCGGGCAAGTCCACGACCATGAAAATGCTTTTGGGTCTGGCAAAGCCGACTGAGGGAAGCATCAGTTTGTTCGGCGAGCCTTTCGGGCCTAAGACGCGCAGCCGGGCCTTGGCCCGCACCGGCTCGCTCATCGAGCAGCCTTCGGCCTATTTGCACCTCACCGGGCGAGAGAACTTGCGCATCGCTGCGCGGCTTCTACGCGCTGAGGCAGAAGACGTCGATCGCGCAGTGCACCTCGTGCGGCTGGAAAAGCAGCTGGACAAGCAAGTAGCGAACTATTCCTTGGGCATGAAGCAGCGCCTCGGCATCGCAATGGCTATGATTCGTAACCCGCAGCTTCTGATCCTTGATGAACCAACGAACGGTCTTGACCCTGCCGGCATCGAAGAGATTCGCAATCTCATCGTCAGCCTCGCTGCCGATGAGGGGCGAACGGTATTGGTTTCGAGCCACCTTCTCTCGGAAATCGAAAAGATGGCTAGTGAGCTGACCATTATCAATCGCGGGCAGTTGCTCTTCCAAGGTACAAAGCAGGAGCTTTTCCATTCCCAGCCGCCTGAAGTCTTTATCGAAACCCCGAACCCCGAGGAAGCGGCGCAAGCACTCGCGGGTATCTCAGTGCGCTTTGTAGAAGGTGGCATTCGGGTCCCGAACTTAAGCGAGCGCGACGTCGCGGGGGCTTGTACGCAGCTCGTCAACCATGGCGTGCCCATCTACCAGGTGCTAAGAACGCACCGCAGTCTCGAAGAGATCTTCATTTCGATTACGGGACGAGGTGGCTTGCAATGATGTTGCAGAATGAATATGCCAAGATGCGGCATACCCGGATGCTGCCGCTAGCCCTTGCTGTCACGCTCGCCATCGTTGCCTTTTCCAGTATGAATCTGGTGGGTGAGCACACCGCCGAACAATTTCAGCAAGATCCGCATAGTCAATGGGGCGGACATCTCCTTGGTTACATCATGGTGACGGCCTTCCTCACTCCGGTGCAGGTGGCATTGCTAGCCAGCCGCGCAGCCGATGTAGAGCATCTCCACGGCGGCTGGCGGCTTAATTCCATCGCCGGATACCGCCGCGGTGGTCTGCTCCGCGCGAAGTTCGCAGCTTTAGCCCTTGTCCTAGCCGCAGTAAAGGTAGTTGAATTGCTCGCGGTCTTGACCACTCCATTCTTCCTTGGCGCACAGTCGATTGATTCACCCGGCACATGGGTTCTCACAGCAGCTGGTCTATATGGAACCTCGTGCGCACTGATGGCGATTTTCTTGTGGCAGGCAGCACGCGTGGAATCCCAGCTCGTGGTGCTCAGCACTGGGGTAGTAGGCGGCTTCCTCGGTGTGGCAGGAATGCTTTCTCCAACCGCGGTCACGCTCATTAATCCCTTCGGTTACTACGCAGTCTTATCCCCATTTACCTTCCGCCCCGAAGGCCTGGTGAGCATCGAACCACTGTGGATTCCATGGGCACTGTTCATCGCCGTTGTAACCGTCATCTTCACCGTGCTTTGTCGCACGCTTGACTCCCAGGAGGAATAAGTTCATGTTTGCTATCGACCTGCTGAAATTTCGACGCTCCTACGTATGGGCTGTCATCTTCCTCGTGCCGTCTATAGCAGTCGGCATTGGTGCCGCGAATTATCACGCTAACTTGGCGTCACTTAATGCCGGATGGGCAAGCTATCTTTCCCAAGCAACGCTGTTCTACGGCTTAATCTTTATGACTGTGGGAGTGGCCATCATCGCTGCAGCTGCCTGGCGCCTGGAACACCGCAACCACAATTGGAACACTATTTTGACCTCACCGCGCTCGGCGGGAGAAGTAGTCGCGGCCAAGCTTTTCTCCATCATGGTCCTCATCGCGCTAATGCAGACGGTGTTCATCGCGCTGGCCTTAGGCATTGGACGCGGCTTAGGAATACAGGGAGAGATTTCGCCTCTCAACTTGAGCGCGCTGTTCTTAGCAATCATCCCGGCGTTCGCAGTCGGGGCCTGGCAATCCTTTTTCTCGATGATCTTTCGCAGCTTTGCCACGCCCGTGGCGATTTCACTTGTGGGCGCGATTGTCTCAGTTGGAATTCTCTATAGCGGTATTCGGCTCATCCCGATGCTGCTGCCACCGGCTATGGTTACGTCGACGATTTCGCTCGGCAGTACCGCCTTCGGCGCAGATGATACTCCTGATGTGCGCGGTATCGCGTTCAGGATGGCTGTTTCTATCTGTTTCGTCATCGGAGCTTGGATTGCATCTGTTGCCTGGCTGCGAACCCATGACGTTAAGGCTTAGGACTCATCCTTGGGACTCTTGCTTGGCGGATTCTAGGGGTCGTTGCAACGATGATGGTTAGTTTGGTTTGATGCTACCGGTTTGTGTGAGGGCGTTGGTCATGACTTCGGCTGGGGTGCGCCAGTTGAGTGCTTTGCGTGGTTT
>NZ_JAKRDT010000034.1:0-6089 GCF_022347385.1 Corynebacterium tuberculostearicum | reverse complement strand
GGTCTGTGGGGAGGAGGGGGTTGAGGAAGGCGTCGATAAGCGCGAGCTCTTTGCGGGTAGGGATGGGGGAGAGATCGTGGGCGTCGGCAGGCATGGCCACGCCCGGGGCGCCGCAGCGGAGGAACAAAAAACGCATGCGGTCAATGCTACGCGGGCTTTTTGCGCCGGGAAAGTGTAAAGTTGGAGAGTATTTTGGCTTCAATAATGAGGAAGTGACTAAACAATGGCAGCGATCGTCATTGTCGGCGCCCAGTGGGGCGACGAAGGCAAGGGCAAAGCGACCGACATCCTCGGCGGCAAGGTTGACTACGTGGTCAAGCCGAACGGCGGTAATAACGCCGGCCATACCGTCGTGGTAGGCGGCGAAAAATACGAGCTGAAGCTCCTGCCGGCCGGCATTTTGTCCGAGAACGCCACCCCGGTGCTGGGCAATGGCGTGGTGATCAACCTTGAGGCGCTCTTTGATGAGATTGATGGCCTTGAGGCCCGCGGCGCGAACGCCTCGCGCCTGAAGATTTCCGCCAACGCGCACCTGGTGGCGCCGTACCACCAGACCCTGGACCGCGTGCAGGAGCGCTTCCTGGGCAAGCGCGCTATCGGCACCACCGGCCGCGGCATTGGACCGACCTACGCCGATAAGGTTGCGCGCATTGGCATCCGCGTGCAGGACATCTTTGATGAGTCTATCCTGCGCCAGAAGGTGGAATCCGCGCTGGATATCAAGAACCAGATGCTGGTGAAGATGTACAACCGTAAGGCCATCGAGGCGGATCAGATTGTGGAGTACTTCCTAAGCTACCGCGACCGCCTGCGCCCGATGGTTATCGACGCCGAGCTGGAGCTCAACCAGGCCCTCGAAGCTGGCAAGCACGTGCTCATGGAGGGTGGCCAAGCCACCATGCTCGACGTGGACCACGGCACCTACCCGTTCGTGACCTCGTCTAACCCGACCGCCGGTGGTGCTTCCGTGGGCTCCGGCATTGGCCCAACGCGCATCAAGACCTCGCTGGGCATCATCAAGGCTTATACCACCCGCGTGGGTGCCGGCCCGTTCCCCACCGAGCTCTTTGATAAGTGGGGCGAGTACCTGCAGACCACCGGTGGCGAGATTGGCGTGAACACCGGCCGCAAGCGCCGTTGTGGTTGGTATGACTCCGTTGTGGCGCGCTATGCCACCCGCGTTAACGGCTTTACCGATTACTTCTTGACCAAGCTGGACGTTCTTACCGGCATTGGCGAGATCCCGATCTGCGTCGCTTACGACGTCGACGGCAAGCGCTACGACGAACTGCCGCTTACCCAGTCCGAGTTCCACCACGCCGAGCCCATCTTCGAGACCATGCCGGCTTGGGATGAAGACATCACAGAGTGCTCCACCTTCGAGGAGCTGCCGCAGAAGGCACAGGATTACGTCCTGCGCTTGGAAGAGCTGTCTGGCTGCCGTATCTCCTATATCGGCGTTGGTCCGGGTCGCGACCAGACCATCGTGCGTCACGATGTCATGGAAGACCAGTAAGGATGTAGTCCTTATTAGCCTGGGGTGAGAGCCCCACTCTCTAGCACAGCTGAACTGGCTCTCTGCACGATGCTTCTTCTAGCCCTCCAAGCAGACAACAAAGGTTGCTACCCCCTATCCAGCTCGCGGTCCCTTTAAGGATTTAGCCCTAATTGAGTGAAAGCGCCCGTGTCCCGTCATTGAGACGGAGCACGGGCGCTGTGGCGTTTTCAGCGCCCCTTAACCACCCACAAGCTCATGATTTGGTGAATTAAGGCTTTCCCTGTTGAACGTAACTAGATACTAAGCTAAAGTTAAGATTGCTTTAAGTACTGAGAGTTTTTCAGCTTTCGCGGGCCCTATTCCCGCGTATTACTACACAGGGAGTTACTTCAATGATTATCAAGCTTGTGAGCGGCCTGCTAGCCACGATTATGGGCTTCTTCGGCCTGGGCGCCCCGGCGCAGGAGGCTGCGCCGGCACCTGAGCAGGAGCAGGTTGCTGTTGCTGAGCAGGGCAACAACGACGACGTGCAGGCGCTTATCGACGCCGCCCATGCCGAAGCCGGCTACGACTTCATCAGCGTCCGTTACGAAGGCGACACCGCCCATATTGCCCTGAACCCGGAGACCTACAACCCGGACAAGGATGGCGATACTTTTGAGGCGGTTTCCCAGCTCCTGCAGGAAAAGGGCTACCGGGTTACTGCCGTTCTTTAAGGCCTAGTTCATTCCAGGATCCGCACTGCGGCCTCGGTAAAGCATCCGCTTGCCGACGCCCGTGCGGATTTTTCTTTGCCCAATTCTCCCTCACTCCCTATTCGGGGGTCCTAAGTGTGATTGTGACGACCTTAGGCAGAGTTTTCGCTCACACAGCCCTTCTTGGAGATGAGAGGCAAAAGGGTTAAGGATTACTACATTTCTAAATGTCGAACGTGCGTACACTCTTATCGAATGCCATGCAGTTACACCTGTAACACCAACTTTCTGGGGATGGTAGCGGGGTGACGCGAAGAAATTGCGTGCAATCCCCCCTCTCTAAAATTTGCAAGAAATTAGATAAAGCACAGCGTAAAGAAATATCTACGTAGGTCTTGTTAAAGCTAATCTTAGTATTGATTAAGCCATTAGTGTGGTGTCCAGACCTTAAGAAAGGCCTAGGATACATTGAACATACGTATTTAAACCTAGGTTAACCGTGGAAATAAGTGCATCCACCTGTGGGTATGAAATTAGAAATCCTGCATAACCTGCAGTTTTCTAAAGCTTTCTGGCTGGCGCCTTAAATTTTCCCGTGATACTATGCTGAGAGCACGATAAGAGTTAATCCAGATTCGGGTTCAAAACCCTGATTAACCGCAGTGTGTTCAAGTCTCAATTTCAGGTTCTGTTCAGCGAAGACACTCGCTGTACAGGAAAACGAATGTAAGTATTTGTACCGCTCGAAGAGGAAAGAATGAGTAAGTTAAGAAATATATCCCGAGAGGGGTGGATGGTCTTTACCGCAGTGCTTGCTGCAATTGCGGTAATCGCGGCCATGGTCACCGTTCCGGGCAGTAAGGCAGGGGCTGCTGAGCCTACCGACTTTACGCCGAACGTAGAGATGGGCGGTAGGGTTAATGTAGGCGAGGACGCCCAGGCATGGGGCTCTCTGACGTGGGCAGGTCCCCCTAAGGATGGCACGAAGGCAAACCCAAATAACAACGTGGGGTGGGCTTGGTGTATAGATCCTCTTGACAAGTACCCAAATAACAAAACTAGCGTTTTGTACTCGAAGGACAACGCGACAAAATTGAGCATTCCTTCCGAGTATCGGGACGCTGTGATTCGGTTAGCTCTCGAGTGGCAAAAGGCCATTAAGGCTGGGGATAAGGCCGCTGCGGGTACGTATGTGGTATACATGATAGCGCTGGTAAGTGAACGTCCGGATAACAGGACTGCGGCCGCCTATACCATTAACGGGCAACAGCCCAAGTACAACAACCCTTATGATCAAGTCAACTTTCCGACCTTTAATGGCTCTATGAAAGAATTCACAGATCTAACGGGTCTTGAGATTGAGAGCGCTTATACTCCGGGAAATAAGGGCCCTTCTTTCAAGAAGGTTTCAGAGATTCCTGAGCAACCTGCAGACTATTTCGTCACTGTGGTTATTCCGGTTGAGAAGAATGGGAAAAGGGCTCCAGGCATGCAGCGAGTAATGCCGCCGGATCAGCCGGGTCTGCCCGACGATGAAGGTGAAACTGAGGAACCTACTACTTCTCCGGAGACTCCGAAGACGGAGGAAAATCCGTCCGATGAGACCACTCCTGAGAATCCGGGTGAGGAGACTACCCCTAATAGTGAGACGACCACGGATTCTGAGCCGTCTAACACTGAGGAGACCACTCCAAAGGATTCCACTACTGAACCGACCTCTCCTGACGAGACCACTAAGGTGACTGAGCCGACCGCTCCGGTTCCAGGCACTGAAGAGCAGGAGAAGGACCTTAATCCGGAGATTAAGACTGAAGCTTCCTTTGATGGCGACAAGCAGCAGGTCGTTGCTGGCGCTACCGTTAAGGATAAGGTTCACTACGAGGATCTTGTCCCGGGTAAGAAGTACACCCTAAAGGCTGAGCTGCGTAACAAGGCTGCTGGCGAGAACGGCGAGCACGCTATTCTTGGTACCGGTTCTGAGACCTTTGAAGCTACGGGTGAGTCCGGGGACGTTGAGGTAAAGATCAATGTCGATGACAGTGTGAAGAACCCTGTTGCTGCTGCCGTTGCTTATGAGAAGCTGTACTCCCACGAGGTGGATGAGAACGGCAAGGATGTCCCGAACGATTCCGGCGATGGCAACTTCATTGCGAAGCACGAGGACATTGATGATGAGGCGCAGACCGTCAATACCAAGTGGAATCCTGAGATTCACACGCAGGCCAAGATCAAGGATGGCAACCGTGTAGAGAAGGGTGCCACGGTTATTGACACTGTGACGTATAAGGATCTTGTTCCGGGTAAGAAGTACACCCTGAAGGCAAAACTCATCTCCAAGAAAGATGGCGAAACCGTACTGGGTGAAGGCTCTGCGGAACTGACTCCGAAGGAGTCCGCCGGTGAACAGAAGGTTGAGATCACCGTCAACGAGAAGGCAGATCCTGCTGTTGACGCTGCGGTTGCCTTCGAGAAGCTTGTATCTACCGAGGTAGACAAGGATGGCAACGAGACCACTGGCTCCTCCGATGAGAACGAGATTGCTACTCACGAAGACATCAACGATGAGAAGCAGACCGTTAACACCAAGTGGACCCCGTCTATCCAGACTAAGGCTGAATTTGACAACGCTAAGCAGGTAAAGGCTGGCGTCACCGTCAAGGACACCGTTACCTACACCGACTTGGTGCCGGGTAAGGAATACACCCTGAAGGCTGAGCTGCGTAACAAGGCTGAGAATGATAAGGGTGAGCACGAGGTCGTCGGCAAGGGCGATGTAACCTTCACTCCGAAGAAGTCTTCCGGCGAGCAGGTTGTTGACATTAAGGTCAACGATGACGTTGAAGGCGTTATCAAGGCTGCCGTCGCATTCGAGGATCTCTATTCCAAGCAGGTCGATGAGAACGGTAAGGACACTCCGAACTCTGACGAAGAGAAGAAGATTACCGATCACCGCGACATCGATGATGAGGCACAGACCGTAACCTCCAAGATGGAGCCATCCATCGGCACCAAGGCTGAGAAGGCTGAGGGCGATGAGATCAAGGCTGGCACCGTCATTACCGATAAGGTTAAGTACAACGACCTGGTTCCTGGCAAGGAATACACTCTGAATGCAGAGCTGCGTTCCAAGGTCAAGGACGAGACCACTGGTGACTTCCCGGTAATCGGCCACGGTGAGAAGACCTTCGTACCGAAGACCTCCGAGGGCACGGTAGAAGTCAAGATCACCGTTGATGAGGGTGTTACCGAGGCCGTTGATGAGGCAGTTGCTTTCGAGTACCTGACCTCCACTGCTGTTAACAAGGACGGCGAGGATTCCACCACTGGTGAGAAGAATGACATCGCCGAGCACACCAATATCGAGGACGAGGCTCAGACTGTAAAGTCTGACAAGCCTTCCGAGACCACCACTCCGGAGACCGCCACCTCTACCGAGGAGGTTCCGGATAAGCCTGGTCACGGTGGCGAGGGTGAAACCTCTACGCCTTCTTCCTCTGAGGATTCCTCTACCTCGACGACTAGCGAGGCCAGCGAGTCTGAGGAGCCGGGTGACTCTGAGAGTGAGAAGCCTTCCGAGTCTGAGGAACCGTCTGAGTCTGAGTCCAGTGAGTCTTCTGAGTCCGAGTCTGTAGAGACCACGTCTTCTGAAGCTTCCGAGACCTCTGAGTCTGACAAGCCTTCGGACGGCGAGTCGACGACCCCGGATAAGCCGACCGAGCCTTCTGAATCGACCGAGCCTAACGAGCCGGGTACCCCTGGTGACGACGAGAAGGACACTCCGAAGGTTTCCACTAACGCTGACTTCGAGGGTGGCCTGCGTGAGGTTGTTGCTGGTGCCAAGGTTGTGGACCAGGTTTCTTACGAGGGTCTGGTTCCGGGTAAGGAATACACTCTGG
>NZ_JAKRDT010000033.1:0-6617 GCF_022347385.1 Corynebacterium tuberculostearicum | reverse complement strand
AGAAGACTCCGAAGGTTTCCACTAACGCTGACTTCGAGGGTGGCCTGCGTGAGGTTGTTGCTGGTGCCAAGGTTGTGGACCAGGTTTCTTACGAGGGTCTGGTTCCGGGTAAGGAATACACTCTGGATGCCCAGCTGATTTCCAAGGAGGACGGCAAGACCGTTCTTGGTGAGGTTAAGGGTCACAAGTTCACTCCGGAGAGCGCTAATGGCACTGAGGCTGTCACCATCACCGTCAATGATGATGTGACCGAGCCGGTTGAGGCTGCGGTTGCCTTCGAGACGCTGACTTCCACCCAGGTGGATAAGCACGGTGAGGACAACCCGACCGATGAGGACAACCCGAATCCGGTTGGTGAGCACAAGGACATCAATGACGAAGATCAGACTGTGACCTCTGAGGGTTCTGAGAAGACTCCGAAGGTTTCCACTAACGCTGACTTCGAGGGTGGCCTGCGTGAGGTTGTTGCTGGTGCCAAGGTTGTGGACCAGGTTTCTTACGAGGGTCTGGTTCCGGGTAAGGAATACACCCTGAAGGCTGAGCTCATTAACAAGAAGGACGGCAAGTCTGTGCTGGGCAAGGGTGAAGCTACCTTCACTCCGGAGAAGTCCAACGGCATGGAGCCTGTCACCATCACCGTCAATGATGATGTGACCGAGCCGGTTGAGGCTGCGGTTGCCTTCGAGGAGCTCACCTCCACTGAGGTCAACGACAAGGGCGAGGAGACTCCGGGTACTACTCCGGAGAAGCCAAACCACATTGCTGAGCACAA
The DNA here is from genome assembly GCF_022347385.1 of Corynebacterium tuberculostearicum. GTDB lineage: Bacteria > Actinomycetota > Actinomycetes > Mycobacteriales > Mycobacteriaceae > Corynebacterium > Corynebacterium tuberculostearicum_M. Next base: position 5,845 of record NZ_JAKRDT010000033.1, on the reverse strand, counting down.
GGACATCAATGATGAGGACCAGACCGTGACCTCCCACGAGGTCCACGATCAGGACAAGCCAGGCGGCTCCTCGGATGGTTCCTCTAACGGTTCTTCCAACGGTTCCTCGGATGGATCCTCTAACGGTTCCTCCAAGGGCAAGATTCCGTGGTGGCTCATCCTGATTCCGGGCATCGGCTTGGGCAAGATCATCAAGGATCACCACGACCACAAGGATCATGGCAACCACAATGGTGGCCACGGTGATAACACCGGCAACCACGATGGTGGTAACGGTAAGCACACCGACGGCCACAAGGGCGGCAATGGTCACGAGGACAAGGGTCAGGATGCTCCTCAGGGCGGCAACTCTGACAATGGACATGGCCGTGGCGTCGAGGTCCAGGGTCAGCAACCTGAAGAGACTGGTAACGCACTGCCATCCAACGCTGACCGCGTTGAGATTAAGTCCGTACCGTCCGGCGCAACCGAGCTTGAGCCGGGTATGCAGGATTACATCAAGTAGTCCATAAGCTTCGGTGAGGCGGCCTGCGGGTCGCCCCACCGGGGCTGAGACTTAAACACCAAAAATCCCCTCCAGGGTGTGAACTGCTCCCCCTTGCTTGGATTGAGAAATCAGCTATTTTCTAGTGAGGAACATTTGGGTAAGGGTTAAAATGAAGTGCCCCGAACTTTGTTCCTAGGCATTTGTCTTGATTGCTATTATTTCCTCTGGCGGGTTCTGCTTCCACAATTCGGTTTCCACCTCGACCGGGGTTCGGTATCGCAAGCTTGGTGGAGCCTAGTTTCGTTCCACAATGACACCCGTTTGAGCGTCGCGATTTCTACCTCGATAACGTCATCCCACCTGCGGGTATGGATCAGCTCGTTCTTGTAGGAGCCGTTAACGTTTTCAGCAAGAGCATTGTCATAGGAGTCGCCAACCGTTCCAGTGGAAGCAGCAATCCCATGCTGGGCAAGCCGCTCATTGTAGACAACGCTGACATACTGCGACCCGTGATCATCATGGTAAATGAGACCTGTTGTTTCCTCAGCACACACGATCGCCTGGTTAAGAGCTTGCAGCGGCAATGCTTCCGTCCGCATCGAGTCTGATAACACCCACCCTGCCGTTTCGGCGTAGTGGGTAGGGGGCAATCCGCGTAGTTGGTCGGGGTTTTCCGGATAGGTGGTAGGACTCCCTGTTTTCGGTCATTGTATAGGTGGCGTTGGCACAGCTTGTGCTGGCGCGTTATCACCTTTCATGACCTTAAGGAGGGCCTTTCATGGCCAGCTTCAAAGACATCATGGCGATGTGTTTGGACGGGGGAAGCTATGCTGCCATCACTGCGGCGTTGGGATGTTCCAACCGGGACATTACCAAAACCAAGACACTAATTGCGGATCTGAGCATCACCAAGGAGTCGTATGCTCAGCTGGATCCAGCATTCTTCGACGAGCACTTCAGCGACCATCGCGAGGCCCGTCGCAAGCGCTGCGACCAGACAGACTTCGAAAAGCTCGCTAAGCGACTAGCCAACAACAAGCACTTGACCCGCCACAAGCTGTGGATGGGCTACGTTGCTGCACCTGCCGGTGAAGGCGAGTCGAAGTATCAGTACTCCCAGTTTTGCGAACGTCTGCGCACCCTCATCCGCACCACCGGAATGACCTCGATTGTCGAACACGAGCCAGGCTAGGAACTCTACGTCGACTGGGCTGGCCACAAGGTTTCCATCATTGACAAGGCCACCGGTGAAGTCGGCATGAAAGCCAGCTTATTCGTGGCCATCTGCCCCTATTCTTCGCTGTTGTCTGTGTCAGCAACAGCTAACGAGAAGATGGACAACTGGATGTCCTGCCATGTGAAATCCTTGGACTACCTCGGTAAATGCCCTGGCATCATCGTTCCTGACAACGCACCGACCGCGACTTACCAGCCGGTGAAGAACAAGCCCGGCCGGTGCATTCAAGAACGCTACGCGGACTTCGCCGACTCCTACGACATCCTGCTCGTGCCGGCCCGGCCTGGAAAACCTCGGGATAAGGCCGCTGTGGAACGTGCCGTCCAACTCGTCTACTCGCGCATCCTCGGCTACTTCGACGGGATCACCTTCTACAGCCTTGATGAACTCAATGAGGCTATCGCTCAGCGCGTCGACGACATCAACATGAATATGCCTAGGCTCGATGGGATCACCCGTAAAGAGTTGTTTGATGCTGATGAAGCACCCATGATGCGCGACTTACCAGATGCCCCGTTTACGGAAGTGTCCTGGCGAAACGTCAAAGTTCACCGCAACTGGCACATCTGCTGCGACTATCAGTACTATTCAGTGCCTGTCCAATACATCGGCAAAACCCTGCAGACACGGCTGACCAACAGCCTGGTGAGCATCTTCGACGACGACCTAGTCGCAGAGCACTCACGCATGCACAGGTTCAAGTACCGCTATTGCAACGACCCAGCCCATATCCCGGAGAGGGACATTGCCGGGGTCAAACCGCTTACCCCCCCCGACGAGCTGCTTGCTCGGGCCTCTTCGTTTGGGCCGGCAACCACCAAGGTTGTCTCATCAATCTTGGAACGCAACGCCAAAGCCGTGCCCCGCAGACTGCATACCGCCCACAACGTGCTCGTCAAGCTGGGCAATAAGCACAACAAGACCACGCTAGAGTCTGCTTGCCAGCAAGTCATCGACCATAACCTGGCGCCCAACATGCAGGTCATCGCGCGGATTCAAGCCGATATCCCCCGCAACGGTCACGCCCACGACCAAGTGCCAACCGCCCAGACCCCTCCCACTGGCTGATCGCGCACTGGAGATATCACCGACATCGCAGACGTGGTGTGCCTACGCCCCGCCAGCTACTACGACACCCCAACCACAACCTCGAAGAAGGAGGCCTAGACCACCATGACCACCATCAACCTTTACGACGACATGCGCGCTAAGCTGCGCATACTGCGTCTGTCGACCTTCGCTGACATCTTCTTCGACCTAGTCGCCGCCGATGACACGAACAACGCATTGGCCGAGGAAATCTTCCTCAAAGCCGTGGAAGAAACCGCTTCCAAACGCCGACAGACCAACATCGCCAAGGCCATCACCCAGACGAAATTTCGGTACCCAGGCGCAACACTGACCGAATTGATCAACCCCAATAAGCGCGGGCTGAACCTGCGCCAGCTCAATCGGCTGGCCGCAACTCCCTGGCGCGACGAGCCGTCCAATGTGCACGTCCTCGCCCCCACCGGTGCGGGTAAAACCTACATCGCCTGTGTTATCGGTATTGCTGCCTGCCAGGCCGAATACAGCGTCGCTTACTACCGGCTGGATCAGCTCGTCGATGAGTTAGCGGCCTTCTCGCCGGCAGATGAACGCTACGTAGCTAAAATGCGCAAGCTACAAAACGTTGACGTGCTCCTCCTCGATGATTTCCTAACGATAGGAATCAACCAGCGTGGACAAGAAGACCTAACCAAGATCATATTCGACCGCGACGGCAGACTGCCGACCATCATCGTCTCCCAAACGACTGCGGCCTACTGGGTGAAGAAACTACCCGACCCCGTCGGAGCAGACTCACTGGTCAGCAGAGTCCATGCCGGACAGCGCATCGAACTCCACGACTACGACATGCGCCAACACCTGGCAAGCACCACACATAGCCCCAACGAGAAGTCGATCGGAATAGAAGCCGGGCAGCTGGCCTCGACAAGGCCAGCTGCCCGGCCCACCACCTAGTCGGAATCCAGCCCTATCACCGTTCCACAACACCCCTACCAACAAGCCGCTCTCAGCATTAAAGTGTGATTGTGGCGACCTTAGGGGGAGTTGGCGATCACATATTTTTCTCGAAGATAAATGGCAATGGAGTTAAGGCTCGCTGAATGGCCACATGATAGAACAGGTGTGCACTGCTTTCGAATGCACTTTAGCAACATCTGTAGCGACAAACTATAAATGGATACCACGCGGAGTAGTGTGGGAAACTACATGCAAAGCCAATTCTCAAATTCGTACAAGTTCAACTAAAAACGCGGCGCATGGAAGGGTTTAAGCGGGTATGGTTAAGATTAATACTAGTGTGAAATAGGTCAACATTTTAGCCGTGTATGCGGAAAATGAGATTATTATAACTCAATTAAATATGCTTATAACTGGGCACTTCGCGAAAGCATATGCGTCTATCCGCGTCTAGGACATTAGAAAGCCTGCATAGCATGCACGTTTCTAAAAAATCCCCGGCTAGCGCCTTGAATTTTCCCATGATACCATCCTAAGTACACAATAAAAGTTGATCTAGATTTGGGTAGAATCCCCTGGTTAACTGCAGTGTGTTCAAGTCTCAATTTCAGGTTCTGCTCAGCGAAAACTCGCTGTACAGGAAGCGAATGTAAGTATTTGTACCGCTCGAAGAGGAAAAATGAGTAGATTAAAAAACATATCCCGAGAGGGGTGGATGGTCTTTACTGCAGTGCTTGCTGCGATTGCGGTTATTGCGGCCATGGTCACCGTTCCGGGAGCGAAGGCGGAGGCTGCTGAGCCTACCGATTTTACGCCCAACAATACATTGGGCAACGAGCTTAAGAAGGAAGAAAAAGACCCACAGCATTTTGCCGCGGACTACTCTTGGGGTCTGCTTGTTTGGGCGGGAGAGCCAGCAGGGCCCGGCTTTGGCAATGGTGGAAACAAAAATAATGATGTGGGCTGGGGTTGGTGTATTGAACCGCACGCTAAAACCCCTCTCAATACGTGGGACGCGTATAAAAAGAAGAACGCTACGAAACTTAAGTTTAATGAGAAGTATCACGACGCCGTCATCAATCTCGGGCGGAAGATGGAAGCTGCAGCTGCACGAGGGGATAAAAAGGCGGCTGCCAACTATTACGTCTACCTGTTGATGTTCCTTGATTCGCATCAGAATCCAAAGAACCTACCATTTGAAACTATTGTAGGAAATAGCAAAGACTATTTCCCAGGGTTTACTGGATCACACGAAGAGTTTACGGCGCTTACGGGTTATAAAATCGAGGGACCCAAAGAAGTGCCGAAGCTTGTAAAAGACCCGACGGTGGAAATAGCGAAGCAGCCTGAAGATGCGTTTATTACCGTTGTGCATCCGAATGGCAATCGCAATTCAAAGGCTCAGTCTGTCATTCCGGTAGACCAGCCCGGTCTGCCTGATGAGCCTGACAATGGTGGTGGTTCCGAAGAGCCCACGACTTCTTCTGAGGAGACTTCTTCGGACGAGACGACTTCGGAAAATCCTGGCGGGGAGACTTCTCCGAACGAGACAACTGAGAATCCTGAGCCGTCTGAGTCTGAGGGAACCACTCCGAAGGACACCACCTCCGAGACGACTCCGGAAAATCCTGGCGGGGAGACTTCTCCGAACGAGACAACTGAGAATCCTGAGCCGTCTGAGTCTGAGGGAACCACTCCGAAGGACACCACCTCCGAGACGACTCCGGAAAATCCTGGCGGGGAGACTTCTCCGAACGAGACAACTGAGAATCCTGAGCCGTCTGAGTCTGAGGGAACCACTCCGAAGGACACCACCTCCGAGACGACTCCGGATAAGACGACTGATGTAACGCCTAATCCGGAACCGACTCCTACTACTAGTGAGCAGGAGAAGGGTCTTGAGCCCAAGATTGAAACGGAAGCTTCCATCAAGGATGGTAACCGTGTAGAAAAGGGTGCCACGGTTATTGACACTGTGACGTATAAGGACCTTGTTCCGGGTAAGGAATACACCCTGAAGGCTGAGCTGATTAGCAAGGAGGACGGCAAGTCTGTTCTGGGTACCGGTGAGAAGACCTTCAAGCCAGAGGCCTCCAACGGCAAGGTTGAGGTTG
>NZ_JAKRDT010000032.1:0-6736 GCF_022347385.1 Corynebacterium tuberculostearicum | reverse complement strand
TCGTCGCCTGAGCTTTATCACGCATGTTTTTCGAGTGGGCACGTTTGCCGGTGCCGTACTGCTTAAGCCAGGAATAAAGTGAAGAACGATTGATTCCTAGCTCTGCTGAAGCCGTGTGAAGCGAGAGGTCCTCATTGTTTTCGTAGAGGGCTACAGCATCACGTTTGAACTGTTCGGAGTACCTAGGCATGGTGGTAGATTACCTTTCTTCCCAACCCAACCGGGCTGGATATCAGGTGTCTACCTAACGGGGGCCAGGTCCCGCCGACCTTCGCCGCTTCATTCGCACCTTCATCGACACCCACCTGCGCCCCGAAGACAAAGAACAACAACCCGAACCACGCCTGCGCATCAACTACAACCCGGATAACACCACCACACTATCTTTGACCTGCGATAGTGCCACCGCCACCATCATCGCCCGCCACATCGATGCTTACACCAACCAGACCACCACCACCGCAGCACAAGCACTCATCGACCTCATCTTGGAAGACACCCACACCAGTGTTGCCATCAACACCTTCACCACAAACGAGAAAGCCAACCTCGTCTTCCACCCCGGTGCCGGATGGATAAACCTCAACCATGCCCCCACAGACAACACCTTCATCCGCCGACTCTTAGCCGACGAGGCAGACTCGTACACCCCCACCACCGACATCCGCGCCTACACCCAAGGCAGAGACGCTAACTGCCGCTGGCCCGGCTGTACCGTCCCCGCCACCCGGTGCCAACTCGACCACCGCATCGAATACCACCTTGGCGGGCCAACCAGCCCAGACAATTTAGTCAACCTCTGCCAACACCACCACAACATCAAAACCGACCGCAGAGTCCATTACATCCTCGACCCGATTACCGGAACCATCGCCTGGCTCCACCGCGACGGCACCTACCAACTAGACCACCCCACCGGACCACTAACCACACACCACACACACTGGAACCACACCTGGGCCCAATACCTCACACACCAACGACAAAGAACAGAAAGGAAGACCTCCAAAGGGTAGGGGACGCCGTTAAAATGGGCTGACAGCCTACCGAGGAGGCCGAACTGATGAGCTCACTGGCTGCCATCGCCTTGCCATTTTTTCAGAGTAGGACCCGATCCTTTCTTGATGAGGATCGGGCAGCTAGACGTGCACTGAAAATGCAAGATGGAATTGGCGTGCTCGATTTTGCCGTGGAGGACCCTTCGGAGGATCCAGCCCAAGTATTCTCGGTTGTGCAAGAAGCGCTGGAGATTGCCGTAGATGTGATAGCCAATGCGGATGACTCACTTGGTATGTTAAGTGAGGTTGTTGAAGAGCTTATCGAGCTCCACGCTAAGAGCGCACAGCGCGCCAAGCCTGCGCCAAGGGAGCTGGCCGAGTGGTTCATTGATTTCCATGAGAGCAACGAGGTTGATTACTTCGATCTTGACCCTGTTGCATATTCAACGGTCCTCGGAGAAGACGACCTGGCTCGGGTGCGCGCTTGGGCGGAAAACGCAGATGTTATCCGCCGTAAGTATATGGAGAAGCGCTTTGCGGTTTTAGATCAAGACGTCGAAGCAATCATTCGTACACACCTGGCTGAGGGTAGCTACGCGGTTTATTTCGAAGAGGCAGCTAAAGCCTTAGAAGAAATCGGTGAGAATGACGCTGCGTGGGAGTACGCGAAGCGTGGAACCGAATCTGATCCAGATTGGCAAGCGCGGTCTTGCGGGCAATTCTGGGTGGAACTAGCGAGGGATCATTTCTCCGAAAGGGAGGAAGAGGTCGCCCAGATAGTTCTCAACAAGTGGCCGGACCCGCTCCTAGAAGTAATGCTGTATCCAGAAAGGTTTGTGGAGCCCTAGAGAACTAGAAGGTCGAACTTCGTGGCCTTCACGTCGGACAGGCGCTTGCGGGCGCGCTCGAGGCGCTGCCATTCCTCCTGGGGGATGGACTTTCGGGCAATGGTGACGGTTTCGGCGTCAGGGGTGCCCCAGGCGATGGGCATAGGGGTGATTTGCTGCCAGTGGTTGTTGTCTGCGCGGCCGGACACAGCGGCGACGGGAACCTTGGTGCCTACGGTGCGCTGAGTGCCGGGAATAGCGGTCACGGTGCGCAGGCAAGCGGCCCAGCGGGGAGGCAGGGAAGGATCCACATTGGTATTGACTAGGGCGAGCAGGACCATGTCGCGTTCGTTGACCTCAGCGATGACAGCCGGAGCAAGGGGATAGGAGTCATAGAGCTGTTGGGCGGTGCCAACTTTACGTGCGGCGGCGAAGCCGACGATGGCCACCATGATTCCGAAAAGGATCATGCCCAAGCCGAGGGTGATACCCCAAGAAAATCCCCACCAGATGGCTGCGCCGCCGATGATGAGCAGGATGCCCAGCACGAGGCCGGAGATGCGAAGGCGGTTTGAATCGCGCAAGAGCTCGTTATTGGCCTTGGCAAAGGACTCGTCTACGTCGAACTTGAAGATTTTCATTGTTCCAAGTCTAGTGCGTCGATAAGCCGGTAGGCATATCCCTGCTCGGCGAGGAAGCGTTGGCGATGCACGGCGTAGTCTGCGTCGAGGCTATCGCGGGTGACCAGCGAATAGAAGAGAGCTTCCTCTTCCTTGGGGCGCAGCAGCCGGCCGAGGCGTTGGGCCTCTTCTTGGCGGGAGCCGAAGGTGCCGGAGACCTGGATGGCTAGGGCTGCCTCGGGAAGATCGATGGAGAAATTGGCCACCTTGGATACTACGAGAACGGGAAGTGTGCCCTCGCGGAATTGTTGGAAGAGGCGTTCGCGCTTGGCGGTGGAGGTGGAGCCGTCGATAACGGGGGCGTCGAGATGCGCGCCGAGCTCTTTGAGCTGGTCGACATAACCGCCGATGATGAGCGCCTGCTGTGGGTGGCGGGCCAGGATCTTGTCCACCGCACGGAGCTTGGCGGCGGCTTGGGCGGCGATGCGGTAGCGGTCGCGAGGTTGGGCGGTGGCGTACAGCATGCGTTCCTCGGCGTCCATATCCACGCGGACCTCGATGCATTCGGCGGTGGCGATATAGCCGGCCATTTCGAGTTCTTTCCACGGGGCGTCGTAGCGCTTGGGGCCGATAAGGGAGAAGACGTCGCCCTCGCGGCCGTCCTCGCGCACGAGGGTAGCGGTAAGCCCTAGCCGACGCCGCGATTGAAGGTCCGACGTCATGCGGAACACCGGGGCGGGAAGGAGATGGACCTCGTCGTAGATGATGAGGCCCCAGTCGCGGGAATCGAAGAGCTCGAGGGCGCGGTATTCGCCCTTGGTTTTGCGCGTGACCACCTGGTAGGTGGCGATGGTGATGGGCTTGATTTCCTTCTTTTCGCCGGAGTATTCGCCGATTTCGTTTTCGGTCAGGGTGGTGCGGCGCAGGAGCTCGTCGCGCCATTGGCGGCCGGCGACGGTATTGGTGACCAAGATGAGCGTGGTGGATTCTGCCTTGGCCATCGCAGCCGCGCCGACGATGGTTTTGCCAGCGCCGCATGGGAGTACGACGACGCCGGAGCCGCCGGACCAGAAGGCCTCGGTGGCGTACTGCTGGTAGTCACGCAGCTGCCAGCCGTCGTGATTGAGGGCGATCGGATGGGACTCGCCATCGACGTAGCCGGCGAGATCCTCGGCCGGCCAGCCGGCCTTGAGGAGGGCTTGTTTAAGGCGGCCGCGCTCGGAGGGCGGGACGGCGATGGAGTGCTCGTCGATGCGCGCGCCGAGGAGTTTTCCGGTAGCGCCGCGGGAGAGTTCTTCCAGGATAGGTGGCTCTTCGGACTCGAGGATGAGGCCGTGGGCCGGGTGGGCGTGGAGGCGGACGCGGCCGTAGCGGGACATGGTTTCGGCGACGTCGACAAGCAGGGCTTGGGGGACTGGAAAGCGGGAGTAGCTTTCGAGGACGTCGACGACCTGCTCGGCATCGTGCCCGGCCGCGCGGGCATTCCATAACGCGAGCGGGGTGATGCGGTAGGTGTGCACGTGCTCGGGGGCGCGCTCCAGCTCCGCAAAGGGAGCGAGCGCGGCGCGGGCCTCGGCGGCTTGGGCGTGATCCACCTCGAGCAGGACGGTCTTATCCGACTGCACAATCAATGGTCCATTCATGGCTCCAGCGTAACGGAGGTGATCCGGTGCAAGGGAAACCGGATGGTAGAGCCATCGGCCGCGCGAGCGTCGATTTGCCCGCCCGCCACGGTCAGCGGGGTGACGGTGCGTTTCTTTTCGTTGCCGTTCTTGTCCGCATAGCCGATGGTGATCGGCCGGGCAGTGCGCGCGGCGGCGTGGACTATATCGAGGCTGGGCGTGGAAGGCGCCGCGTCGTCGCGCAGGGTGCGCATCGCCTTCGCGATGTCCGGGGAAGCGGTGGCCCGGCGGGCGGTGGGCGTCGGCAGGGTAGCCGGTTCGGGCGCGACTGTAAGGCTGGCGCCGTTTTCGTCCTCTGCCGCGGGGGTGAGTCCGTGCTCGCGCAGGCGCTCCAGCAAGTCGTGCACCGGCAATTGGGACACCGCCACGGTGGGCGCGAGCAGGCGCAAGGGCGCCGCCTTCAGCGCAATCTGGAGGAGAGCCGGGTCCTCGCTGCGCAGGTAGGACAGCGCCGGGCCGGAGCGCAGGGTGCCATGGCGCTTGGCGACGTCCCCGATGTGGAACTCCAGCGTCTGTGGCACCTCCCCATGGGCGGCGAAAAAGGCCTGGAGTTCCTCCCCGGTCATGCCGCGATCCAGGCCGCGGCGCAGGGAAGCGTCCGAGATGCGATAGACGCTGGCCAGGCCGGGGGACTCGAGGTCGGCGACTGCTTCGAGCCGTTGGTGGGTCTCCGGATCGAGCGGGCCGGGAACCAGGACGGTCATATCCGCTTGGATGAGGAAGTAATCGACCGTGTCGGGGGTCAGGCGGGCGGCGGCGTCGGGGCCGTCGATAAGCACGCTGGTGGGGCGCTCGAGGGCAACGGCACCGATCCACTCGGCTTCCGCGCGGAGTTCGGCGATGGTCTCGTCCGAGGTGTGCGTGGCAAAGAGCGGGAAATGGAAGCGCAGGGACTCCTCGAAGGTGGGTTTCGCCCCACGCAGGTAGACCTGCAGGACTTTGTCCCTGAAGCTAGGTAGCCGGTCATTGGTGTGCGCTAGCGTGCGGCCTTCCTTTGTCCATGGGGAGGCAGTCCAAGCCTCGAGCAGAAATTGCCATTTTTCGGCGAGGTTTGCGTCGAGCCAGGTTTGGGCGAGCTCCGTTGGGGCGAGGAAATTGCCCTCCATGTTTTTCGGCTCGCCGCGGCTTAGTAGGCGGGCACTCATGCCGAGTTCGATGAGCCGGCGTAGCTCCGCTTCGCCGATGTCGAGGGTTTTGCTCAGGTTGGTGAGCTGGCGAACGCCGACGGTCTTGTCCTTGAGCAGTTCTATCGGCCGCGCGCCTAGGGCGTCAATGACGCGCTGCATGCCGCGCACGGCGGAAAGGCCGGCCGCGGTGCCGGCATCATCGACCTTGGAATCCGGGGCGGGGGATTCGGTGATTCCCTCTACTGGGATTGGGGCGGTGGGCTTGCCGTTGAGCGCAAGGTGCACGGCGCGCGGCAGGCGGACGGTGGTGGCGTCCACGCGCTGGAGCAGCTGCTTGGCGATGAGCCGCGGAATCGGCCGGGCCGGATCCGCGTCAATGGCCGCATCTCGCGTGGTACCCAGGCCATTGGAGCGCGATAGGGTCTGGAGAACCTTCCGTTCTTCATCCGGCAGCTCGGCGATGTCCTCCGGGCTGACCTGGACCTGGTCGAGGAGGGACCAGCCCGTGGGAAGGGCGGGCATGACCTCGGGCGGGATGAGGACGTTGCCGTAGGCCAGGCCGCGCTCCTTGAGCTGGCGGGTGATGTCCGGATTAAGGTCTTCTACCTCCTCGAGCTCTCCGCCGCGGCGCGCGATGTCTTCGATCTCCGCAAGCTGCCGTGCAGTGCAGTTCATGAGCGCCCGCGCGATAGAAGTGCGCAGTAGCAGGCGGGTAGCCAACGCTGCGATGCTCGGGGGTAGCGGATTGAGCACATCCGGCCGGTTGCGGAGGATGGTGGCGAGCTTTTCTTCCTCAAGGGAGGCGAGCCACGTGCGGAAATGCGGGAGGTGGGAAGACTGAGTCATGATGTCACCCCAGTTTAGTTATCGTTTGAGTTACGTTTTTGCGCAAGGTTTGAAATAATAAGGGCTATGTCGAATCAGAAGAAGGGTCACGTTTCCCCGGCTTGGCCGAAGAACGAAAATCGCGAGCACGCAATCACCGAAATCTCTGCGCCTTTTGCTGGTGCGTCCAGCCCCTACGGCGATGATCTGATCTTGCCGATGCCGGCAGAGAAGCTGAACTACGTTCACCCTTATACTCGCATCAATCGCTAGAGTATGTCCCCGCCTTGGTGCGGGGATTTTTCTGTCATACAAAAAGGCTTGAGTTCAGAGGGTCGTTGCAACACTTTCCCTTAGGAGGGTGTTGTTGTGTCTGGGGTTGTTGGCCCGTTTCATTCGTTGTCTGAGTCGGATCGTCGTGGCTTAGTTGCCTTGGTTGGCAGTGGGCGTAGTGTCCGTTCGGCGGCTGGTGAGCTTGGTTGTCATTACGGGCATGCTTTGAATTTTTGCCATGCCTTTGGATTGCCAGTCGTGTTTAAAGCCAAACGAGTTGATCGCCGCGGCAGCCAGGCTGTCCAGCTTGTAGAGCTAGTCCGAAGCGGACTGTCGGTACGCCAAGCTGCTAAAAGATGTGGGATGCATCTTACCGCTGCGTAT
>NZ_JAKRDT010000031.1:0-8668 GCF_022347385.1 Corynebacterium tuberculostearicum | reverse complement strand
GCAATACCACCGCACCGCCCACAGGATGATGTCACGGGGGAAATGCCGACCGGAGAAGATGCCCATGGCTCTGATTATTTCACGCCGATCTTTCTACTGCCCCAACTTTGCAACAGCACCCTTATAACTATATCCCTGTAGATCTATATCCCCAGCCGATCAACCAGCAAAACCGTTCACTACGGGTTACAGTTTAGGCTCCCGCCTCGCCTTACGGCTCGTTGGGCTGCCGCCCAAATCAATAGATTTGGTTGCCACCAAACACCCCATTGGGCAACTTGTTGCAAATGTCCAGTAGATCGTTTATCAGGGCCGCCAAAAAGGGGACGAGGCGGACCATGAGCGCGCCAACGATGAACAAGGCGATAAGCCCAATGCCGATGACGGCGCCGAGGGCTAGCTCCTTGAGTGTGTGGCCGTGGAAGCATGACCGGTCGACCCACAAACACCATGTGCCCAGCCAGATGGCGGCGGTGAAGAATGTGGCGGCGTAGAAACCTCCCGAACCAGCCGGCGCCTGAGAGGAATAGAACAGTCCGATGGCACCCAAGATTGCAGGTAGAACTACCCGCCAGAGAATCGGCAGGCGGGTGGCGGTGGCATCACCGTGCGGCATGAAGGCCTTTCACAGTGGGGAAATCAATGAGGGAGCTCGACGCGGGAGGTCATGATTTAGTGTAATCGCGTACTGTCGAAAGTATTGACAACATCGCACTCGTCGACGTGTGCCGGGAGCCAGGAGAAAACATGAATAAAGATACCGCTGTGTAGACACGGCTGGCGCTTGTCACGGGGGAAGGTGAGATTTGAAGGGCATACCTGCGTAGGGGAGTTCGGGAGGAACTAGTGAATGATTTCGAGTTTCCGGAGATGCCTCACGTGTATCTGCCGGCAGTTAATGCGGACGATGGGTTGACGCGTTGGGAGTTTCTGCAGGGGGCGTTGGATGAGTTCCAGAAGCTTGAAGGTATCAATAAAGATGCTTTTCTCGAGATGCAACAACTTTTGCTGCGTTGGAGTGAGCGTGGCGCCCGAGAAGATGACGTTGCATTGGTGGAGCCATCGGGCACGAGGGTTCTCAATGAAATTCTGAACCCGCCATGGTTAGGCGAGTTGAAAGGGTGGGGAACTGGTGGGAATGGCGAGGACCGTCATTTTCGACTGTACTTCCTCGATATCTCTTCGAGGCCGGGTGAACCGGCCCACCAGATGCTTGTGAGCTTGTGTAAAGAAAAGCGGATCTTTGATGACACGCGTCAGGGAGCTCATAGGACTAACGAGGCGCAGGATCGAGATATTTTGCGGGCTATGCGTCTAGGGAAGCGATGGTGTCAGAAAAACCGGGTCACTTTTCGGCCATGGCCGAAATAGGGATGTGCATTTTAATGCACATAGCTTATGATGGGATGGAACATAGGGAAGCAGGGGTGAATTGATAATGGCGAAGTTAACTATCAAGCCGAAGGATGCGTTGCCCGGGGACCTCATCGGGTCGCAAATGGACCTCATTGAGCAACTCGTGGAGTTTCGAAAACTGCGAGGTATGACGCAAAGCGAGGTGGCATCGCGCATGGGTGTCGACCGCTCTGTTGTCACCAAGTTTGAATCATTGGTGGGACTTGGGAAGAAGAACCACACAATGAAGATGATTCGTGCGTACGCAAACTCCGTTGAAGCGTATGTGGCGCACGTTGTAGTAGATGGTCGTATCCAGCACGGAAGTGCTCCCTACGCCGAGCTTAAAGAAAATATTGCTCGGCGGATTACCGCTTTGGCAAACGTGAACGAGGCTCACGAACAATTCCCTGATGCTGGCCGTGGTCAGCTGGGAACGGACTTTGTATTTGCTGCCCCGGTAGAGTCCGCTGAAACAGGAGTACTGCAGCAGATGGACTACACAATGGAGTGGACTCTTGTCTAAGGAACAACGGGCTGGCTATGCGACGTGGCAGTTGCTTCGCGCTGAGGGGCAGCGCATCGGGGAACAACAGTCGAAGGATGTAGTGCAAAAGAAAGGTCAAGTATCTTTCCAGGTTTCGCGAGGTCAGACTAGTGAGACTCTGGTGCTTGAAGTTCGCATTGATGTTGACGTGCCGGAGCGCGCGAAGTTGGCGCTGGCCCTACGTGGTGACTGGCCAAATTCAGAACATAAAAAGTTAACGCCGGAAGAATTGGATCAGCTTCTCTTGGGCTACAAGCTTGATGAGCTCGTTGCCGTGGTCAATTACGAATTGCAAAACCTAGCGCCTAAGTTTGGCGTGTCAGCACCCTCGATTCCGCAAGAGCAATTGGAAGCCCTACGCCAAGACGCTGCGGACAAGGAAGCGGAATAGTCCGTGCCGTTCCTTGGGATAAGGCGGATGGCCTTTCCAAGCGCGTGCCCGTTGGTGTCGCGGCTACCCGGTCGCTGAATGATGAGGTAGGCAGCGGCGGCCATAAATTATTGCAATAGTGTACTGTCAAATGTATTGATAACATTGCACTCGCCGGTTTACCAGCCCATCCAGGCTGGCGAACGGAATCTTACTAGGGGCCATTGCGCTTACCAGCAGAAACAAAGCACATAGCACTACAAATAGCAACCGGTATAGCAATACCTATAGCTATATGTATAGCGTCACGGAGTACTCCTGCTGCTTGCGGCTGTCGCGCATACTTAGGCAGTGCTGGTTTCGCTTTGAGTATTTGCCCCACCCTGCCGTAGGTGATGCCAAGAAGGTAGGCAATATCGCGGTAGTCATACCTACCATCCGCTAGCTGCCGAGCATGTTGCGACATATTGGCAAGCTCGTGCGCTTCACGCTCGCGGATGGCGGCAAGTTGGTCGCGGGTAGCTTGAGCTTGTTGCTCTACTTCACCAACAAGGTCGAGATGAACGATAGCTGTTTCAAAGGATTTTTGGTCCAAAGTTGCTGTCCATGCTCTCTGCCCAAACACAGACTTCTTCAAGGTGAGCTCTACCGAAAAAATTCCATTCGTGAGTTTCCCTAAAGAGGAGTAGGAGTTAAAACAAGTAGATTAACTGTTAAGGCAATGGACACAACGATAGAAGTTGCCCTCCAAAAAAGAACCTTACCTCTTTTAAGACTATTAAGCTGGGGCCATTTAATGTCCGCAGCAACCCAAAGAAGAGGAAAGAAAAATAGGTAGGGAAACCCAGCAACGGCTGCGCCCATAGAAATCAAAATTATCGAGGCAGGTAAAATCCCCGACCCTGCTTTAGTTGCAGGTCTTGTCTGCATTGTACTCTCCTGAAGGTACAATATTTGCTGTGATGCATTCAGTCCGACGGTTCAACTTTACTTGACTGAAAGACTCAGAAGACTTAGACGTCCAAGTTCCATTTCCAGTCGCGTATGCGACTGGATCATTTGCGTGACCGTCGTATGACCACGTTGGAGTTTTGGTCTCACCGCCAGCATCAATTACTTTGACGCTATCAATACTTACGCCGGGGTTCCCGCAAATTTCGACGGTCTGCCACCATGTGTAAAGTGTGTTTCCAAGCAAAGCTTTCTGCTCGAAATGCACACCATCCTTGCGGCAATAGTCTGCAGATCGTGTCGCGGTTCCCGAGTCTGCTGCCTCAGAAACAACAACATCACCAGGAGTATTATACTTATCAAAAGCTTCTCGATCAGCCGATGATAGCTTTTCAATGGCTTCTTCGGGAGCCGAGGATTCCATAACACGGTTGGTCACTTCCTTGGCTTTAGATAGCTCAACCGAATTACCTTCACTATCTGCCATAGCGGGAGCTTGCATGCCACTGGCCATGCTCAGTGCGAAGACTGCACTTGCTGCAAAAGCTGACAACTTCTTGTGATTTTCAGTGTTGGTTTTCATCTGAATTCCAATCTGAGTTCTTATCGTCCTAGTCCTTGACAAACATAACCTAACGCGTGAAGGGGGCAAGGGACAATCATTCGACTTTTTGCGTAGCGGAATTGTTATATTTCCAGCGTGGCCTAACGCCGGCATCGAAGCCGACACGGACGGAGCAACCGTCACCAAGACCGCCACCTCAGTCCGGCAACGACCACCCCGCCCGGAACTGGACTAGCCCCTAGAAAAACAAAGACAAAGCACCCTACGGGGTGCTTTCATTTTTGTCCTGCCAAGTCTGCGCTGATTTACCATCATTAGGCCACTTATCCCCAGGGTTTCACCTGCGATTAAACCTATTTTCCCAGGTCGCTTATAACTATATCCCTGTAGATCTATATCCCCAGCCGATCAACCAACAAAACCGTTCAATACGAGTTACTGTTCATGCTCCCGCCTCGCCTGACGGCTCGTTGGGCTGCCGCCCAAATCAATAGATTTGGTTGCCACCACACACCCCACAACAACCACACACCTTATTGCCCTCCACGTGGCCGTTTTATCTTCTAGAATCTTAGGACAAAGAAAAAGAGCGGCAAAGAATCAGAAAAGGTAACTAAGTGCCCCAGGGACGCTACATCGACGCCCCACGCTTTAGACGCGACCTCGAAGACATCCTAGAGCGCCTAAAAGCCCAAGAGGTCACGTCTCCACTTTCCGGGGTTCGGGCCCATTGAGGGAGATCCCCGCGTCGTTGAGCGCTGCCCGCCCGGCGGGAGTGAGACGCACGGCCCGGGTACGACCCCTGCGGGAAAGCCATTCCTTATCCAGCAGAGTCTTGCAGATTCCCGTGCCGAGAGGGCCGGCGAGGTGGAAGCGGCGTTCGGTGGAGTCCATGCACGACCTGCCCGTGTCGAGCATCTTCGGGGGCACACCCCACTGTATGAACAAGCGATGACCTTGATTAGTGACCTGACAGTGCGAGTCGATGAACTCGTGCTCTTCCAGTTGTTCAGCCAGGCGCACCCCGAGCTTACCGGCGAGGTGCTGATAACAGGTGCGGCCTTCACGTAGGTTCGCATTCGCCCGTGACGCGCTGAGGCTGTGAGGAGTGGGCAGGGGCGAGCGGGCGACCACGCCAAGGCTCTCGACCACTCGTGCGATGTCTTCCCCGGCCAGGCGAATGTAGCGGTGCCGGCCCTGCCGAATGTCGTGGACGAGACCGTGGGTGACGAGCACGTCAACATGCTCGCTCGCCGTCGACCGGGCCAGGCCCGCGTACCTGCCCAGTTCACCAACCGTCCAGGCCCGCCCGTCCATGAGCGCAGCACACATGGCCGCCCGCGACGAGTCAGCCAGAGCCGACGCGACTGTCGAGATATCCGGGACCGCTTCAGGAAACACGCGCGCAACCATGCCTCCAGTGTGCACCCGGAACTGTTCGGTGACGACCGAACAATCGCAGGCATAGTCTGAACTCACCAGATTCATTGCATCAGGAGGCGAAGGGAGCGATCGCGATGAACGGGGACCGCCAACGGCTACGCGGGCACTACGATGAGGACTTCTACTGGGAACGCGTTGACCGTAACCTGGGTTGGCTCGGCGACACCACCGAGGAACAGCGTGAACGCCAAGCACGGTTGCGCGATGCCGTGATCGGCATCGTCGGCACCGGGGGCATCGGCGGTGCCGCAGCCGCCCGCTTGGTGCGCATGGGCGCACTCAACCTGAAACTGGCCGATCCCGACCACTTCGACCTGACTAACGTGCAACGCCAGTACGGCGCCGGGCGAGACACGATCGGCCGCAACAAGGCCGAAGTCGTCGCGGAGCAGGTCTTCGCACTGACCGGGGATGTCAACATCGATGTCTTCCCCGAGGGCATCACCCCGGACACGGCTGAAGAGTTCATGGACGGCTGCGACTATGTGATGGACCAGATGGAGTTCTACCAGATCAGCAACCGCTACGCCCTCCATCGCGCCTTCCGCGCCTCGGACCGGTGCAGGTTCATGTTCAAGATCCCGACCGTCGCGCACTCGACGGTCGTGTTCACCTACACGAAGGACTCGATGCCCATCGAGGAGGTCTACGATCTCCCCGAGGATGCCGAGTTCACCCCGGACGTGATCCACCGGCTGATGGAACGCATCATGCCCGAGCATCAGGACTTCCCCTCGCCAGGCACGCTGGATGAGTGGTTCGTGGAGAAGCAGACGATGCCGATCTTCGGAGCCTGCCCGCCCCTGGCCGAAGGCGTCCTCGTTGAACGCCTCGCCCAAGAGATCATGGACTTGCCCGGCCGTACGCCTCTGCCCGTGCAGCCCGGGTACGCGCTCTTCGACACCCTGACCTGGGAAGCGAAGACCGTTGAGAAGGCGTGGTGGGCGAAATGACACGCATGGTGCTCTTCACCGAGACCAATTCCGTCTTTGGCTCTTACTTCCTCACCCGACTTGCCAGGCACGATGATGTCATCCTGGCGGCTGTGGTGCTGCGTGAACCCGGCGCACTCTGTGACTACTACCTCGATGAGCCCGAGCCCCTCGACCTCGCGAAGGACGCCGCCGAGCTGGATGTGCATACGCTGCGGCCGGCGCACATCAACACCGACGAATTCATTACCGCCATTGGGGGCCTGGCGCCGGACTACTTCATCGTCGCCAACTACCAGCTGCGGCTCGGGCAGCGACTCCTCGCGGTTCCGAGCTACGACGCCCTCAACTTCCACCCCAGCCCGTTGCCCCGCTATGCGGGGCTGGCACCGTTCTATTGGATGGCCGAGAACCACGAGACCCAGGGCGGAGTCTCCGCAGTGCGAACGACAGCTGGGCTCGACGAGGGCCCCCTCGTCGCCCAGCAACTCCTCGCGCTCACCGGGGGAGAGACGGCCAGGGAGATCCGGGACATGCACTTCGCCGCGTCCTGGCGCCTGTTCGATCTGGTGCTGCCGACACTGCTGGACCGGTCCTACCGGACCTGGGATCAAGACCTGAGCAAGCGCACCTACTTCGGCCACCCGCCCGCCGAGGCTTCGCTGGAGTCTCGCGTATGACCGCGCATCGACGCACGGCGCTGGTCGCGACCCTCCTCGGTTTCTTCATCGTCATGCTCGATACGACCATCGTCAATGTCGCCCTCGCCGAGATCGGCACTGGCCTCGACACGACGGTGGGCTCACTGCAGTGGGTCGTCGACGCTTACACCCTCGTGTTCGCCGCGTTCCTTCTCACAGCTGGGGCCGCATGCGACCGTCTCGGGGCCCGCAGGGTCTACCTCGCTGGCCTGGTGGTCTTTGCTGTGCTCTCGGCCGTGTGCGCCCTCGCTCCCACAGGCGGGTTCCTCGTCGCTGGTCGCGCCGTCCAGGGCGTGGGCGCGGCAGCGATCGTGCCGGGCTCTCTGGCATTGCTGTCGGCTGTGTACGACGATCCGAAGGAACGAGCACGCGCCATCGGGCTGTGGGGCGGCGCAGGAGGTGTTGCCGCCGCGATCGGACCGGTCCTGGGCGGAGCGCTGGTGTCGACGATCGGGTGGCGGGCGGTGTTCTGGGTCAACCTCCCCATCGTCGCTATCGGCTGTCTGCTCACCTTATGGGCAATTCCCGCGCTCACGGGCAGTCGCGCGAGACGGGTGGACCTACCCGGACAGGTGCTCTCCGTGCTCACGCTGGTGGCAGTAACCTATGCAGTCATCACCGCAGGCGAACACGGATGGTCACCCTGGCAGGTAGCCGCGCTGATCGCCGGGGGCGTCTTCCTCGCCCTGTTCATCATCGCAGAGCGACGACACCCGGACCCGATGCTGCCGATGGCCTTGTTCACTCGTGCCCGGTTCTCCGTGGCCGCAATGGTAGGGTTCGCGCTCAACATCAGCTTCTTCGGACAACTCTTCGTGCTCTCCCTCTTCTTCCAGCAGTACCTGGGATACGAGCCGTGGCTGGCAGGCCTCGCGCTGGCACCACAGGCGTGCAGCGCCGTGGTCGCGTCACCGCTGGGCGGCCGTGCCGTCGCCCGGTGGGGCGCGTTCCCCACCATGCTCACCGGCCTGGTAGTCGGCACGATCGGCTTCAGCAGCCTCGTGCTGCTCACCGCAGAAACCCCTTACGTGGTGGTCGCGGTGTTGACCTTCACGGCTGGATTCGGGATGGCCTTCGCGATGCCGGCCGCGACCTCGGCCGCAGTGGCCTCGGCCCCGCCGGAACATGTCGGCATTGCAGGAGGAGTCATCAATGCCGCCCGCCAGACCGGCAGCGTCGTCGGCGTCGCAGTCCTCGGCGTAATGGTCGCCAGTGGAGCGTTCCTCACAGGCTTCCACACAGCCGTCGCGGTCGCCGGTGGAGTCTTCGGTGCCGCAGCGCTCGTAGTTGCTGCCACCATCGTCAGTCACCTACAGGAGCCAGTTACACCTGAAGTTTAGAATCATTGTGTGATGAAGCACCATCGGAGGAGGTCGAAGAAGCCGCCAGTCGAACGCGTACTGTGCTCCGAAACTGGTAAACGTGAACACGAGCACTATGATGACGCCGTGCATGTAGCACTGAAACGGTCGCGACGGGCAGGGCCGCTGCGGATCTACGAATGCCCCTCGTGCGGGTCGTGGCACCTAACCAAGCGCCCTGACTGGGGCAAACCACCGGCGAACTAATGACACTGTACGGGTCTGTCTCGGCGAGGAACGCTCCGGAGCGCGTCTTTCCTGGACGCTCCAGGAGTTTCGTTCGGTGCTGTTGCAAAGTTGGGCGGAGAGCCGAGACGACCCAGTTTCTCATTTCCTGATGGCCGCTGCGTGCCGGCGTTCTCAGGCCGTCTCGAAGACCCGGTTGACGATCACCGCGTCCGGA
>NZ_JAKRDT010000030.1:0-10718 GCF_022347385.1 Corynebacterium tuberculostearicum | reverse complement strand
GTCGCGGCCGGGCAAATTTAACTTCAGAGTTTTCTACCGGATCGATGTAATGAGACATTAGTGCTGGTTAGACCGGAACTATCTCATAAGACATGCGGAACGATGTCTCCGAACCAGACACTGCTGGGGGCACCGCGAAAGCCTTGAGGCGCCGAGTTTCTCGCCGCTTCAAGGCTTTTTGTTTACGCTAGGACTCACCATGCCCCCACTCCGGAAAGGCTTAACCATGTCACTTCCCGCCCCTTCCCGCACGTCCTACGCCCTCGTTACGGGCGCCAGCCAAGGCATTGGCAAGGCCATGGCGCAGGATTTCGCCGCACTGGGATATAACGTCATCCTTGTGGCCCGCCGCCGCGAGGTCCTGGAGTCCATCGCCGCCGAGCTCGAGCAGCGCCATAATATCGAGGCCATTGCCCTGCCGGCGGACCTAGCGATAGCTGACGACGTCGCCCGTGTGACCGAGACCATCGCCACCCGCGAGGTGTCTATTTTGGTCAATTCCGCCGGCATCGCCAGCTTCGGCCCCTTCATGGACCAAGACTGGTCGTACGAGACGACACAGTTCGAGCTCAACGGCACTGCCGTCCACCACCTCACGCGAGCCGCCTTGGAGCAAATGCTGCCTCGCCGCAGCGGCGCTATCTGTAATGTCGGCTCTGCCGCGGGCAATATCCCCATCCCTAATAACGCCACCTACGTTTTCACCAAGGCGGGCGTCAATGCCTTTACGGAGGCCCTGCACTACGAGCTGAAGGGCTCCGGCGTCTCGTGCACCCTGCTCGCCCCCGGCCCCGTGCGCGAGGCCACCATCGCAGAGGAAGACCAGTCGATCGTGGACAAGGTGGTACCGGACTTTTTGTGGACCACCTACGAGTCCTGCTCCCAAGAAACCATCGAGGCCATGCGCCGCAACCAGCGCCGCGTGGTGCCCGGCCCGCTATCTAAGGCGATGAATACCCTCAGCCAAGTGCTGCCCACCCCGGTGATTGCACCGCTGGTAGGCAGCTTCTACGCCAAGATGGGCTAGGCCCCGGCGCCTTCTAAGTCCTTGTCTTTGTTTTTGAGCACGCTGCCCTCGCCGCGTGCTCGTTTGCGCTCTACCCAGAAGTCCGCGTTCTTGATACCCAAAGCTTCTGGGTCGAACTGCGGATCCTTGCCGGCCTTCTTCTGCTTTTCATAGTCCTTGAGTGCCTTGATGGCGGGAACCTGCAGGAAGAGGATGGCGACGATATTGAGCCATGCCGTCGTGCCGACGCCGATATCGCCCAGCGCCCACGCCGCACCCGGAGTGGTGGTGGCGCCAACCACGACAGAAACAATAATCAGCGCGCGCAGGACCCAAATCAGACCACGGCGGGCCGTGCGGGAGCGGACCCAGCGGTTGAAGTAAGTCAGGTTAACTTCAGACATGTAGTAGTACGCTAGGACTGTCGTAAAGGCGAAGAAGGCAATGGAGACGGCAATGAAGGTTGGGCCCCAGCCGGCGAAGACGCTATCGAGTCCGGACTGCACGTAGCCAGGGCCGACCTCGACGCCATCAGGAAGCGAGCCGTTGTAGACCACTTCGCCGTCCTCGGAGCTGCCGCGGAAGACGGTGTACATGTCCGTAGAAATAATCATGAACGCGGTAGCCGAGCAGACGAAGAGCGTATCGACATAAACCGCGAAGGACTGCACGAAGCCCTGTTTAGCAGGGTGAGAGACCTCGGCGGCTGCAGCGGACTGCGGGCCGGTACCTTGGCCAGCCTCATTGGAGTAGATGCCGCGCTTAACACCCCACATGATGGCCGCGCCCAGCATGCCGGAGAATCCGGCTTCCATATTGAATGCGGACCTGAAGATGAGTCCGAAGACCTCCGGAATCTGCGAGAAGTTCATGCACATGACTACGACGGAAATCACGATATAAATGACTGCCATGAATGGCACGACAATGGTGGCGAAGGTCGCAATGCGCTTCACACCGCCAATAATGATGATGGCCAGAATGCCCGCCAAGACGACGGCTGCCCAGGTGGAGTTGATGCCCCAGGCGGTATCGGCCGCGGCGGCCACCGCATTGGCCTGGATGGCAGGCAAGAAGTAGCTGGTAGCCAAGATCATGGCGACGGCAAACACGATGCCGTAGACCACCATGAACGGCGCCGCCTTAGTGTGCTTGTAGGCCTTTTCGATGTAATAGGCGGGCCCGCCGCGGTACTCACCGGTGTCCTGGTCCTTCTCCTTGTAAATCTGCGCCAACGTACTTTCGATGAACGAGGTGGACGAGCCCAACAGCGCCACTGCCCACATCCAGAACACGGCGCCAGGCCCACCGAAGGCGATGGCTGTGGCCACGCCGGCGATATTGCCCACGCCCACGCGGCCGGAGAGCGAAACCATCAAGGATTGGAAGGAAGAAACGCCATCTGCGGACTTTTCTCCGTTAACGATCTGCTTGAGCATGTCCGGGATGCAGCGCACCTGCAGGCCGCGTGTCACCACGGTGAAATAAATACCCGCGCCGAGGCATAAAAACACCAAGACGGGGGACCAAATTACGGTATTGAGGGCATCGAGGAAGTTTGCCATCTGGTCTCTCCTAAGTCTGTCGCACCTCCCGAATGAAGAGCGATTAACCAGAGTATGCCCTAACTCACATCTTAGAGTGAGGCAAATCACCGATTAATTTTATGCAGTATAGTGCCACACTTACTGAAAGCTGGCGTTGTCCAGTAGCAATCGCCCCTCCAGGGCAGCCCGGCTCGTACCCCATACAGGGGTAAAAGCACGCGGGCGTAGAATGGGCCGCATGCCACATTCCGAGATAGCCGCAAAACACGACCGCCTCGTCTGGATCGATTTGGAGATGACCGGCCTCGACCCCGAGCGCCACGTCATTGTTGAGGTCGCCGCCGTCATCACCGATGGCAACCTCAACATCCTGGGCGAAGGCATCGACCTCGTCGTCCACGCCACCGAGGATGAGCTGGCACAGATGGATTCCTTTGTTACACAGATGCACGCTAAGTCCGGGCTGGATAAGGAAATCCGCGAGTCCACCACCTCCATCGGAGAGGCCGAGGATGCCGTACTCGCGCTCATCAATGAACATTGCGATCCTGAGCACCCCGCTCCCCTGGCCGGCAATTCCATCGCCACGGATCGCACCTTCATTCGTGCTTATATGCCGCGGCTCGATAGCGCCCTGCATTACCGCATGATCGACGTCTCCACCATCAAGGAGCTTGCCCGCCGGTGGCACCCGCGCGCCTACTTCAACCAGCCCGATAAGGGCATGGCCCACCGCGCACTGCAGGACATCATCGAATCCATCCGCGAGTTGGACTTCTACCGCCGCAGCGTCTTCCGCACTGACGAGGGCCCCACCTCCCCCGAGGCAGAGGAGATCAAGGCCGAAACCACCGCAGATTACCAGGCGTTTTTGTAATTTAGGCGGCGTGAGTTAACCTATATCTCGTTGCTTTCACGCAGCGATGGTGGCTGTAGTTCAGCTGGTAGAGCACCAGGTTGTGATCCTGGGTGTCGCGGGTTCGAGTCCCGTCAGCCACCCCAAGTGCCCGAGCCTTGCGCTCGGGCTTTTTCAGTTTTCCACCTACAGGCTCGCCAGCAGCTCCTCCGAACGTGCCCGACCGCCCACATCTGGCATGTCTCCGGTCACCACAAACTCGCTTACGCCCAGCCGCTTGCCGACGCCCCTTAGTTCCTCCCCCACTTCCTTCACCGTTCCCCACACGTCATGGGCGAGCGCTTCCTCAATGCGCCGGCGCTGCTGCCCCGTCAGCGCATCCATGTCCAGCTCTCCTGCAGGCCGCAGGGCCGCGAACTCGCCGGTGGATTGCGCGAGCACCTTGGCATAGGCCTCCGGTAGCAACAGATCACGGGCGGCCGCGGACGTATCGGCAACGGCGATATTGAGCGAGGAGATGATAGGTGGGGCGTCGGCAAGCGCATGCTCCCGATACACCCGCGCGGCCGCCTCCTGCGTGGCCACCGGACCACCCAAGATGACGCCGAGCCCCATCTTGGCCGCAACCATGGCCGAGCGAAAGCCCGCCAACACGTAGATCGGCGTGCCCGCATACTCCGGCCGCACCGTCACCGCTTCCTCGCCGCGCAGGTAGCGCAACAGCGTTGCCAGCTCCGCCTCAAAGCGCTGCTTCACCTCGGCTGGGTCGCCCTGGCGCAGTGCCCGCCGCACCGGGCCGGTAAAGCCGACGGAGGAGCCAATCCCAATATCGATGCGCCCGGGGTACAGCGCCTCGAGGAGGTTTATCTGCTCCGCCACCAAAAACGGCGGGTGATTTAACAGCATGATGCCGGCCGTGCCTACCCGAATGCGCTGCGTATGCGCCGCCACGTGGGCCGCCAACATCCCCGGCTGGCCCGCCGGAATTCCCGGCACGCCATGATGCTCGGCCACCAGAAATCGCCGGAAACCAAGCCTCTCCACGTGCCGGGCGTGCTCAGCCACCTGGTCCAACGGCCCGGCCGCGCCGCGGTCTAAAACAGAAAAGCGCATGGCCACCACTGTAGCCATGCGCTCATCGCCTGCGCCGCTCTCGGGCGCTACTGATTGGCGTCCGCGTTGCCCTTGGACCACTCGCCCCAGGACATATTCCAGTCACCTAGGCCATCCAGCGCATTAAGCGTTTCACCGTAGGTATTGAACACGCGCACCACGTCGCCGCGCTTCATGGTTTCCTGGAACCACTGTGCGGCCTCCGGCGTCACGTTAATGCAGCCGTGCGAGGTATTGGTATTGCCCTGCGCCCCTACGGACCACGGAGCGGAGTGAACATAGATGCCGGAATAGGACATCTGGGTAGCCCAGTCCACCATTGTGCGGTAGCCGCCCGCGGAGTGGGAAAGGCCGAAGGTCTCGGAGTCCATCAGCAGCTGCGGGTGCTCATCGCCAATGATGTATCGCCCATTCGGCGTATCGTACTGATAATCGCGACCCAACGAGACCGGGATGGCGCGCAAGAACTTCTTATTCTTGAAGACCTTCATGGTCTTGGTGGCGTTATCGATAATCGCCACGGTGCGGTCACCGATAGTGAAATTGGTCTTGGCGTTCTCGCCGCCGTAGATTCCACCACCCAGGTCCTTGCCGTACTGGTCCACCTTCACCTCAACCTTGGTGCCTGGCTCCCAGTACTCCTTTGGACGCCAGCGCACCTCCTGGTTGTTGACCCAGTAGAAAGCGCCCTTAACCTCAGGGTTGGTGGTGACAGTAATGGTCTTCTCGGCCGCCTTGCGGTCCGTAATCGGCACGCCGAAATTCACACCAATGACCTGGCCTACGCCCACCTCAGAGTCCGGGATCGGGGTAAGCGAGACCTCGGCAACGCCCGCTGCTTGCGGAGTGGAAAAACTGAGTTTCTTCTTGTTGCCATCCACATCGGAGGCCACGATGGAATAAGTGTGGTTATAGCCCAAGTCCTCCGCAGTAGACCACGTCTTGGCATCCTTGGAGAGCTTTTCTTTAACTTCCACGCCCATTTCATTGGTCATGGTGACGCTCTTGAGCTTGCCCGTGGTCTCCACGGTGACTGGCTTGGACGGATCTACATCCGTCGCCCCGTCCTTTACGGAGGCTACAAGGCCGCCTTTCTTTTTCTCGGACTCTTTGCCGCCGTCCCTGTCTCCATCCGCATGTGCGGCGGCGGTGGATTCTTGGTCGGCAGCCTGATTCTCGGCTGAGGAATCAGAGGAGCAGGAGGCGGCGGCTAGGGAAATGCACGCAACGCCTGCGGCCGCTACGAGACGGCGCGCGATAGGGAGGGAATTTTTCACTGAGTTGCCCTTAGACACGTAATTGCTGCTTTCAAAGACCAACATAGATTAGCGTCTCCCTTCGCCAATTACCAGAAGCCACTTCAGGCATTAACCAATTTGTTATACACCCTTCAAAAACCGCTTTGACCAGGCGATTTTACACTTTTAAAGAATGGCTGCTAGAGTATCTACTCGTTGCACAGAGAGCCACACGGCAGGAAGTCAACAATGCGCCATTAGCTCAATTGGCAGAGCAACTGACTCTTAATCAGTGGGTTCGGGGTTCGATTCCCTGATGGCGCACAATATAAATCTCGAGGCGTTGTTCTTAGAACGATACCTCGAGATTTTTCTTTTTACGAGCCAGTCCCTGTCACCGCGCTGCGCATGACTTATGTGCTCACAGCGCCAAGAAACCAGACGCCTGATGGCTCACCACTAAAACAGGGCCGGGTGATTACCCGGCCCTGTGCTATCTCACCCGCAACGGGGCAATGAGTGGAGCGCCGCCATGCTGGACGACGTCCGCCTCTACCCCATACACGCCCTCCACGAGCTCCCCCGTGAGAACGTCCGCAGGCCTACCTTGAGCGCGAATATGACCCTTTTTAAGCACCACCAGCTGGTCACACATGCGCGCGGCCAGGTTGATGTCATGGATGGCCACAAGTCCCAGGCTGCCATCGCGCTGCGCTTTGGCACGGACCTCATCCAAGACAAAGATCTGGTGATGGAGGTCGAGGGCGGACGTGGGTTCGTCGAGAAGCATGAGGCCTGGATTGCCCACCAGCATCTGTGCCACCGCCACAAGCTGGCGCTGGCCGCCAGAGAGCTCATTGAGGTAGCGCGAAGCGATCGCGTCCAGCCCCAAGGAGTGCAGCACCTCACCCGTGCGTGTAATCGGGTCTTCGCAGGCCTCCCGGCGCGCGGAAATCAGCACGGCTTCAAAGGCCCGCAGCGCGGCCGTGCTCGTAAGGTCCTGCGGCACGTAGCCGATAAGCTGGCGGCGTCGCTTGCCGCGCGGCGCCGTGCCATCGACGCGGAAATCCACCTCGCCATCGCAGCCGCGGTGCACGCCGGCCAGGGACTTGATAAGCGTGGTCTTGCCGGAGGCATTCGGCCCCAACAATCCCACCAGCTGCCCGCCGTGGAGTTTTTCCACATCCACGGACTCCAGCACGCAGTGCTTGCCATAGGCCGCACTCAGCCCGGAAATAGTCAGTTCTACGTCCACAGTGCCCTCCTTCGGGTCATAACGATGGCAATGAAGAATGGCACGCCCAGAAGCGAAGTAACGATACCAATGGGAATGGCCAGGCCCGGCTTAATCATCAGGCTCACCGCATGCGCGGCGCACATCACGGCCGCACCCGCCGCCATGGAGGCCGGCAGGAAGTAACGCTGGTCCTCGCCTACCAGCATGCGGGCGATGTGCGGGCCCACCAAGCCAATGAAGCCGATGATGCCTGCGAAGGCCACGGTCGTCGCCGCGACCAGCGAGACCACGATAAGCACCACTACGCGCAGGCGCGAGGTATTGATGCCCATGGCGGTAGCGCGGGCGTCGCCAAGCCGCAAGGCCGTCAGGCGCCAGCCCAGCACCCACAGGATAGGCAGGGCGATAATGAGCACGGCCGCCAGCACGCCATTGGCCGCCCAGTTGGCGCGAGTCAGAGAACCCATGGACCAATAGACAATCTGCTGCAGCGCCTCGGCCGAAGACCGGTATTGGATAAGCGCCAGCATGGCTTGGAAGAAGAACACCAGGCCGATGCCCAGCAGCACCATAGTTTCCGCCTTAGCGCCGCGAATAACGGCCGCAATCACGATGATCGCAGTGGCTACCGCGGCCGAAAGCCACGCCACCAACGCGAGATTGAACTGCGGCTGCGCAATCAGCTGCCATTTGAGCACGATGGAGCTGGCGCCGCCAAACGCGGCGGCCGCCGAAATGCCCAGCGTGAAGGGCTCGGCTAGCGGGTTATTAAGGATGGTCTGCATCTCCGCGCCAGCCATAGACAGCGCCATGCCAATGAGCACGGCCATCACGGCCATAGGCAGGCGCAGCTGCCATAGCACCGTGCGCGTCTGGTCATCCAGCCCCGCGGGATTGACTATGCCCTTCATAACCTCGCCCGGGCTGATATCGATCGCACCCACGAAGTTGCTGATAATAAAAGCCACGGCTGCGATCAGGGTCAGGCCCGCAACAATGCCGATGCGTTGCCACGTTAACTTCTTGTGCTGCCGCGCCAGCGCGGCTACCTCTGCGCCCTCCATTAGTTGGTGCTAAAGAAGGTTCCCTCGCCGGAAACCGGCGAGTACTTTTCTTGCGCATCCATCCACTGCTTGGCGACGTCCACATCGGCATACGCCTCCGGGTCAATCCACTCCGCGATCTGCAGCAGCGCCAGGTAATTAAACGGCGAATTATAGAATTGGTGCCACATGCTGTGGAAGTGGTGTTCCTTGACCGCACGCAGCTTATCGAAGCCAGCCTGCTTACCCGGCAGCTTAGCCACACTGCCCTTGGCTTCCTTTTCATCGATGCCGTAGCCCACTGCAGCGTATCCGACAGGGTGGCCTTCATCGTCCTTCATCTCAGACCAATCGCCACCGGTGGCGATGATCATATCCGGGTCAGATTCCAGGACCTTTTCCGGGGTGATCGTGCCAGACTCGCCCGGAATGACTTTATCGCCGACATTCTCGCCACCGGCCGCGTTGACCAGCTGGGAGATATTGGAATCGTTCCACGAACCACAGCAGTCGGAAACGCCGGCCGAACGCCAGACGAAGGTCTTTGGCTTATCCTTAACCTTCTCCGCGCGCTCCTCTACCAAGTCCACCGTCTTTTGCCAATCCGCGTTGAATTCCTCAGCGCGGTCCTCTTGGCCAAAGATCTCACCGAAGATGTCCATAGTCTTAGGCGTACTCTCCAGCGGGTCGCGGCGGAAGTCGGTGACCGCATACTTCAAGCCAGCCTGATCCATCTTGTCGGTCAGGCCAGCTTCGCGGGAGGCATCGTATTGATCCAGCGAGAGCACAATGAGGTCCGGGTCTAGGCTCACGAGTTTTTCTACGGTGACATCGCCCTTGGCAAAGCCGCCGATCTCTGGAACCTCGTTTACGGACGGCAGTTCCTTTTCCAGCGCCGCGTAGTAATCCGGCACGGTCTGTTTAAGATCCGTGCCAATGCCGACGACCTTGTCCAGCGGATTATCGGTATTAAGAACGCCGGTAGCAAAAAGCGATCGGCCCTCGCCCAAAATCACGCGATCGGGAGCCTTATCTAGTTCCACGTCACGGCCGGTGATATCGGTAAAAGAGAAGGCGGCATCGTCGCTTGCTCCGCCGGTTACTTCCTCGGCCGCACCGCAGCCGACCAGCGCCATTGCCGACGCCGCCACAACCGCCATCACTTTAAGGGGAGTATGAGCCATTTTCAGTCCTTGATCGTTGGATGCCCTCGCGGCTAACGCGAAGGGCCTTACATAGGACATCCTAACCTGACTAGGTAAGGTAACCCAAACCTAAACGGGTTCGCCGTTGATCGCGTAGTCTTCCGGCTCGCCCTTGGGCACCTTCGTACCGTCCGACATGGTGCGATCTTCTAGCTCTCCATCCGGATCCACGATGGCGATATCGAAGCCAGACTCGCGAATTCGGCGCAGCCCCTCCTTCAGCATGCGCCGACCCATGCGGTTCGTGCCCGTAATATGCGATAGCTCGAGCACCACCGTGCCCTCGCCAAAATCTGACTCCATCAGCTCGTACAAGATGGTCTCGGCCGCGTTGAAATTGATCAGGCCCTGCAGATAGATCACGGTCAGCTCCGCATCCTGCTCCACCTTGCGCACCGGGTTCACGCCATAGCGCTCGTCCGTAGACATCAGGTGCAGGCCCATGTCCTTCGACAGCAGCTTGAACGCATCCACCCCGCGCACTGAGTTGCCTTCCTTGTTCAGCCGCGGCGAGAATGTCGCCACGCCCAACTGGCCCGGCAGCGTGCCCAGCAGGCCACCCGAGACGCCCGACTTCGCCGGGATACCCACCTCGGCCATCCAGCGGCCGGCGCCGTCATACATGCCGGCCGAGCTCATCACCGATAGCGTCAACCGGCACACGTCCGCGTCTAAAATTTTGTCGCCCGTCACTGGCTGCACGCCACCGTTCGCCAACGTTGCCGACATCACGGCCAAGTCCCGTACCGTCACCACAATCGAGCACTGCTCAACATACGTTGACACCGCATCGTGCGCCTCGTCCTGGATGATGTCGTAGTTGCGCAACATGTGCGCCAGCGAGAGGTTGCGTTCGCTGACATCGAGCTCGGAGGCGCGCATGGCGTCGTCGATAAGCAAATCGCGCCCCGCCAGCCGCGAGAAATAGGTGCGCAGACGCTCCACGCGCGCGGCAGGCTCCGAATCCACGCCATTAATCAGCTGCGTGACCGCAATCGCGCCCGCATTAATCATGGGGTTGACCGGCCGGTGATCATCGCGGTTGAGCGAAAGCTCGTTGAAAGCCTCGCCCGAAGGCTCCATACCCACAATCTCGCGCACCGCGGAAAGACCAAGCTCCTGGAGAGCCAGCGCATAAACAAAAGGCTTGGACAAGGACTGAAGGGTAAATTCCACCTCATCATCGCCCGCAGAATAAACGTGGCCGGTGGTGGTGCACATCGCGGCGCCGAGGTATTCAGGCTCCGCCTTGGCCAGCTCCGGAATATAATCCGCCACGGCACCGTCGCGATTATCGCGCACCTTGGTGAGGATTTCCTGCAAATAAAAAGGGATTGGTGTCTTCATCCCAAGGCGGATTCTAGGGGTCGTTGCAACGATGATGGTTAGTTTGGTTTGATGCTACCGGTTTGTGTGAGGGCGTTGGTCATGACTTCGGCTGGGGTGCGCCAGTTGAGTGCTTTGCGTGGTTTG
>NZ_JAKRDT010000002.1:0-226621 GCF_022347385.1 Corynebacterium tuberculostearicum | reverse complement strand
CACCAATATAATGCGCCCCACCCCACCCACCGACCCCATATGCTGTGTTATCGAGGACTTTTATCTAAGCCCATGGGGCAACCACCCCACCATTGCCCACCCAGCGCCTCATCCGTGGGGCAAAGTGGGGAATTTTGGCGCGGCACAAAAATGCCCCGGTTGACCCTCACTGGGCCAACCGGGGCGAACTAAATTAAAAAGCGCTAACGCTCCTCAAAGCGGCGACGGAAGTTTTCCTCCAACTTGCCGCTGACTCCACCACTGCGGGACGCGGACTTCTTTGCACGAGCGCTGGAATAATGCCCCTGGGCAGAATGCCCAGATCCATCTCCGCGCAGCATCCACACACCGGCGGCAAACATCACCAAAAAGCCCGCGATAGAAAGCACGATAAACCACAGGCTTTGCTGTGCGAGAGCAACACCGCCGATAAGCATGCAAAGGCCAACGACAACGAGCGCTACGCCTCGGAGGGTTACCGCACCGCCAGATCCGCCGAACGACGTAGGCTCAGAAACGGAAGCGCCAAACTTAGGATCGTCAGCAAGTAACGATTCCTCAATTTCACGGAGCGTGCGCTGCTCCTGCTCGGAAAGAGACACTGTTCCTCCAACTAGGGATTGAGCTTCGGGCGGTAATAGTTCTATCTATATTAACGCCCAGAATAATCAGTATGTTCCCCAAAAGGTAGTGAGCGCCCCCACGAAGTGACTACGCAGCAAAAGTGCCGAAAGTAGTCCCTGCCTCACTTTCATCCAAAAATTGTGCAGCACGCTGCATGAGGCCATAAACATATTCCTCGCTCGGCGCTTCATCCAGCCCCGAAGACACGCGCGCACGAGTCCGCGAATACCCCTTAAAGGATTCAGCCCACCGCTTGTCCTCCACACCGACGAGCGCTAAACGATCCCATGCGCTGGAGGGAAGGCGGCGGCGCCGAGCCACTACAGATGCAGCCACTCGTGCGCCAGCAGTACGTAGAGCCGATTGGTACGCCACCTCTAAGGCTTGATCGAATCGCCCCTCAGCCGCATAACCGCGCGCGGCGTCTAATAATTCTCGTGCCTGAAAGAGGAACCGTGCCCGCTTGCCACCTTCTCGCCCAAGAGAACGGGTACGCGTTGCCGAAATAATCTGTGCCATTGTCTTTGCCCTTAACTAAATAAATAACGTCGTTGAACTGCCCCTGACCCTAAGTAAGCCGCTAGACATTTCAACCCCGAGTATAGTTCACCTGTTCGATTCGAGCAATGTTAATAGCTGGACACACGCTTTCCTCAGTCTTCTTGTTCGATTCACTTTTATGAATTTCGAAGAATATAGCGAGCCCTGCTTTCCCCTCCGCCACAGACTTCTGGTGTCATAGGAAGTGTGAGCTTTGAAATTCGCCGCCTAACCCCGCCGGAATTCTCCCTGCTAGCCCCGCAACTGGTGGAAATCTACATCGAGGCAATGCACTACAACCCCGCGATCTTGCATAGTCGCATTTCAAGCTGGCGAAATGACGTGACCCGCCCCGGATTCAGCGCGCAGATTGCCACCCATGACAATGGCATCGTCGGCGTGGCCTATGGGTTCTTAGGTTCCCCAGATAGCTGGTGGGACGCTGAGCTTCGCCGGGGGCTCCTACTACAAGGCGGGCCCACCGAAGAACAGTGGGACATTGTGCGCAACTACTTTGAGTTGGCAGAGATCCACGTCTTGCCGCAGTACCAGGGGCACGGCCTAGGCAGAAAACTTTTAGAGGGATTGCTATGGAATGCTCCGGCGCGCTACGCACTGTTGTCCACACCCGAGGTGCCGAACGAGGATAACGGTGCCTTCCGCCTCTATAGAGCCGCCGGCTTCTTCGATGTCCTCCGTGATCATCTCTACCCCGCCGATGCCCGCCCCTTTGCCATATTGGGCGCGAGCCTGCCGCTGTAAACCTCTGTTATTTCTTGCGCAGCCTAGCCGGTATCGTGTGGGGTGTGACTATGCAGAATATTCCTGAGCTTGCGGAAATCCCCGGTGCGGTGCGCGAGGAACTCGCCACCTTTCTCGATCAACGCCGAGGGCAGGTGGCGGAAATTGGTGCCCCGGTAACCAAGGCCGTGAGCTTTTTGGAATCCTTCGTACTTGACGGCGGCAAGCGAGTGCGCCCTACCTATGCTTGGGCGGGCTACCTTGCTGCAGGTCGAGGAGAAGAAGAACCCGCGGCTATGCTCCGCGCGGCCGCCTCTTTGGAATTTATCCAAGCCTGCGCTCTTATCCACGATGACATTATCGATGCTTCAAATACCCGTCGCGGCAATCCTACGGTGCACCGGGGCGTCGAAAAGCTGCACCGCGAATCGGAATACTTGGGGGATCCAGAGTTCTTCGGCACCTCCGTGGCAATCTTGGTGGGTGATTTAGCGCTTGTGTATGCAGAAGACATGTTCCAAGATTCCGGCCTGAGTGCGGCCGCTTTGCACCGTGCCCGCAGCCCGTGGCGCGGCATGCGCACTGAGGTTATCGGTGGACAGCTCTTGGACATCTCTTTGGAGGCGGCAGGGTCCGAATCGGTAGAGCTTGCCAATTCCGTCAACCGCTATAAGACGGCCGCTTATACCATTGAACGCCCGCTGCACTTGGGCGCCGCCATCGCCGGTGCGAGCGAGGAACTTATCGCAGCCTTCCGCGGCTATGGGCACGATATAGGCATTGCCTACCAGTTGCGCGACGATCAGCTGGGTGTTTTTGGCGATCCCGCGGTGACCGGCAAACCTGCCGGTGATGATCTGCGCGAAGGAAAGCGAACCGAACTTTTAGCGCTAGCGCTCCAGCGCGCGGATGAGTCCGATCCACAAGCTGCTGCTACCCTGCGCAAGCTCATTGGCCACACCTCAGATCCCCAGGAGCTATCGCGCCTGGCCCAGATCATCGCTGATTCGGGCGCACCAGAAGAAATTGAGCGCCGCATCGATGCCCTAACGCGATCGGGACTGCAGCACCTGCACGCCGCGCAGGTGGATCCCGCGGTGACCGAAGCCCTAGAGCAGTTGGCGATCAAGGCCACTGCTCGCCGCAAGTAGGTTGTGCCGTGGCAAAAACGTACTCTTTCCCCATTCCACGCGCGCTGCCGCTGGGGCTATCTGCCTCCGGCATTTTATTGCTAGCGTCCTTCTCTGGCGGCGCCACCCGCAACCGTGGAGGACTCCTTGAAACATTAAATATTGGCTTCTTGTCCTATGGGCACGGGCGCAATCTCGGCCTAGCGCTGTACTGGGTGGGTATTTTCCTCTTAGCCGCAGCGTGGGTGCTTGCTGGGCGCACCATCATTCGCCCGCAGCTCAAAAATCCTCTGCCCGAGGGCGGCTTGCGGGACATCCAGCGCATTCTCATCGCCTGGGTAGCTCCCCTTTTATTAGCCGGGCCTTTGGCCTCACGCGATGTGTATTCCTACCTCATGCAAGGTGCAATGGTTCGCGATGGCTTCGATCCGTATACCGAAGGTGCCGCCGTTAACCCCGGCCCCTTCCTCCTTGAGGTATCACAAGATTGGCGCAATACCACCACACCTTATGGTCCCCTTCACCTGTGGATAGGAGAACTGGTCACCAGCCTGGTAGGAGATAACGTCACTGCAGGCGTGGTGATCTATAAGGTTCTTTCTCTGCTCGGGTTTATTGCCATCGCCTGGTCAATCCCCCGCATCGCCCGCAAACTCGGCGCGGATCCTGCGGTAGCACTGTGGCTTGGTGTAGCTAATCCAGTTATTATCGTGCACCTTATCGGCGGCATGCATAATGAGTCGCTCATGGTAGGGCTCGTGTCTATCGGCCTGCTAGCGGCATTGCATCAGCGCTTCCACGCCGCCCTCATCCTCGTGGGCACGGCCGTGGCTATGAAGGCAACTGCGGTTATTGCGGCACCGTTTATCGTATGGATGATGCTCCACCACTACGCTCCCAAGGGCTCCAGTAAGTGGCGACAACTTGCTGTCTTTGTGTTATCTGGCATCGCCGCAGTGGCAGAAATCATCGCCGCAGTAGCCCTCATCACGTGGGTTTCCGGCACGTCATGGGGCTGGCTATCGCAGGTAAGCGGCAATTCCAAGGTGATTAACCCGCTGGCAGGTCCCACCTTGGCCACCGATGTTATCTTCCCGGCGGTACAAATATTTATGCCGGATGCGTCCTATAACGCCATCCTGGCCGTCCTGCGCAGCATCGCCATGGCCTGCATGCTCATTGGGCTGGTGGCGGTGTGGTGGCTTTGCCGCAAGGACAACCGCGACGCCATTATGGGCACCGCGGCCGCGTACCAAGTTGCCTTTGTTTTCAACGCCGTGACCCTACCGTGGTACTACGCCTCTATCTTTACCCTGATGGGCACCTTCCGGCCGCCGCTCTGGCTCATCAAATTCACCACCGGCGTGGCCCTGTTTATTGGCGTCTCTTTCTCCGGCGATGGCAATCACCAGCTCTACAACTGGTTCTGGGTGATCGGCATGATTGTGGTGGCGTGGTTTGCCACCCAGTGGATCTTTGAAGGCGTGCCTAAAAAGCGGCAGCCTGCGCGCGGCGAATAACCTCGCGGGCAAGGTGACCGTGCAGGGCATCGATCGGGCGGCCCGGCAGCGAGTCATCCTCGGTAAAGAGATGCTTGAAGATTTCGTCGTCCTTATAGCCGCCGTCTGTCAACACGGTAATTGCGGCAGTTACATGCTTGGCAATCACACCCTTGTCGTTGAAGAAGGCCAGAGGTACGCGCTTTCCTTCTGGGGAATCCCAGGCAATGAACTTTCGGTCCTGCAGCAGGTCATAAGCGCGGGTGATGGGCAGGTCTAGCTTTTCTGCCACCTGCTGCATGCTGAGCAGTTCTTCGTTAACGAGCAAGGAATCGAGGGATTTTTCTTGGTTAGTCACGTTTTCTACTTTAACGCGGGCTAGATGATCGGCCATACTGGGAAGCATGACTAGGTTGGAAATTGGTGACGTTCTGGAGAACCGTTACCGGATCGATCGCCCCATTGCCCGCGGTGGCATGTCTACCGTCTATCGCTGCGTGGACATGCGGCTGGGGCGAGCGGTCGCGGCCAAGGTCATGGACGAGCGCTATTCCGATGACCCCGTCTTTATCAAGCGTTTTTCTCGCGAGGCTCGCGCCATGGCCCGCCTGCAGCATCCCAATCTCGTAGCTATTCACGATTTTTCCGCCGACGGCGAGCCCATTTATCTCATCATGGAGCTCATCGATGGCGGTACGCTTCGCGAACTACTGGCCGAGGGCGGCCCCTTTCCGGTGCAGGCGGCCACCTCTACCCTGCGCAATGTGCTGCGCGGCTTGGAAGAGGTGCACTCGACCGGGCTCATCCACCGCGACATCAAGCCCGATAATGTGCTTATTACCTCCCACCACCGGGTAAAGGTGGGCGATTTTGGGCTGGTGCGTGCCACCAATGCCGAGGCTACCTCGGACATGATTGTGGGCACCGTATCCTACCTCGCCCCGGAGCAGGTCACGGGCGAAGAAATTACACCGGCCTCGGATGTCTATTCAGCCGGCATTGTCCTCTTCGAGCTTCTTACCGGCACCGTTCCTTTTTCGGGGGATACTCCCCTGGCGCACGCCACTGCCCGCTTGGATTCCGACGTCCCCGCGCCGTCCTCGCGGATTTCTGGGGTGCCCAAGCTTGTCGACGCCCTCGTGGCCACCGCCACCGCCCGCGATCCCCGCGAGCGCTTCGCCGACGCCGGAGAATTCCTCGAGGCGCTCGATGATGTCTGCCGGGAGCTCGATCTTCCGGACGTGACCATCCCCGTGCCAAGGAACGCTGCCGCGGCACGCACGGCACAAGCACCCACGGATTTTTCGGGCACTGGAGCCACGGAAATTTTCGAACCCACCCGCAGCATTCCGCAGGGCGAAACGGAGCATCTCGACGGCGGCCCGACTGAAGTCATCCCGCCGCAGCGCCTTAGCTTTGAGACGAAACTGGATTTGCCACAGGCCGGGGCCGCTCCAGAACCGGAGCCGCAATCATTGTCACAACCCCAGGCACAGCCGTATTCCGCGTCCGAGCCCCCACTCGAACCATTTGCGCCGGCAGCTGCCTCTGCGCCTGCACCGGTACCTGCTCCAGTCCCCGAGCAGCCGGTCCAGAGCGCGCATGAAGAACCCGCCGAGCGTCCGCTGACCAACCGCAATCCGCTGTCACTAGTGCTGTACTTAGTAGTGGTCGCGATTGCGGTGGGCGCAGTGGCTATCGGCGGGTGGTGGTTCGGCTCCTCGCTCTACGGCATGACGCCGCACCTGTGGATCTAGTTACGTAGCATCTCCGCGATAAGGAAGGACAGCTCGAGCGACTGCTGCGTATTAAGGCGGGGATCCACAGCCGACTCGTAGCGGCCCGGCAGATCCACGTCGGTAATGTCCTCGGCGCCGCCCAAGCACTCGGTGACGTCTTCACCGGTGAACTCAAGGTGTACGCCACCCGGGTGGGTGCCCAGTTCGCGGTGAACCTCGAAGAAGCCTTGGACCTCATCCACGATCTTGTCAAAGTGGCGAGTCTTATAGCCATTAGAAGCGGTGAAGGTATTGCCGTGCATCGGATCGGACTGCCATACCACCTTGTGGCCGGAGTCTTCCACCGCCTTCACAATGGCAGGCAGAACCGTGCGCACCTTATCGTGGCCCATGCGCGAGATCATGGTCAGGCGCCCCGGCTCGCGGTTCGGGTCCAGCCTTTCCGCGTACTCCACGGCCTGCTCCGGGGTGACGCCCGGTCCCAGCTTGATGCCCACTGGGTTACCAATCATCGCCGCAAAGTTCACGTGGAAATCTTCGATGCCACGAGTGCGCTCACCAATCCATACCTGGTGTGCGGAGAGATCGTAGAGCTTGGTATCGCCGTTATTGTCCTGGCCCAAGCGCAGCATGGAGCGCTCATAGTCCTTCAGCAAAGCCTCGTGCGAGCAGTAGATATCGGCCGAGCGCAGGGTGTCATCATGCACGCCGCAGGCATTCATGAAGTTCAGTCCGTTTTCAATCTCCCGGGCCAAGTCCTGGTAGCGGGCACCAGCGCGGGAATTGCGCACGAACTCGCGGTTCCACTCATGCAGGCGGTAGAGATCCGCAGTGCCGGAAGAGGTCAAAGAACGCACGAGGTTCATTGCCGCCGAAGAGTTCGCGTAAGCGCGGATCATTCGGGCTGGGTCGTGGCGACGAGCCTCATCGGTCGGCTCCACGGCGTTGACAATGTCACCGCGGTAGTTCAGCAAACCATTGGAGTCCGTATCGGAAGAACGTGGCTTGGCGTACTGGCCAGCGATGCGGCCGAGTTTAACCACGGGAACGGATGCGCCATAGGTCAACACCACGGCCATCTGCAGCAGCGTTTTCACATTGCCACGGATATGCGGCTCAGTATTGGACTCAAAGGTCTCCGCGCAATCGCCACCCTGCAGCAAAAAGGCGTTACCCAAGGCAACGTCTGCCAGCTTCTTCTTGAGCGCCTCGATCTCGGGCGCAACCACGATGGGCGGCACGGACTCGAGAATCTTGCGCACGTTATCGGCCTGGGAAGTATCCCAGCTGGGCTGCTGCTTTGCGTCACGCTTGATGACGTCCTGGAAGACCTCGTCGATGCCGGCGGGCAATGGCGGGAGGTCTGGGAGAACGCCTTGCGGAATATCTACTGTCCAACTCACACTGCTATTTAACCATCAAGCGCCTATCGCGAGTTAGTTAAATCCTAGATATTAATTCTATTGCCCTTAGACAGCGGAAGCACCTGGGCGCAGGCTCGGAACTTGGCGAGGTTATGGCGGGCGTCGACAAGCGCATCGTGATTGCCCTTAGGCACGGCCGGCAGGCTCGGACGGCCTGCAAACTCCCAGTACTGCTTCAACTCGCGGGTATAGCGTGGCATGCGCTTTGGCAGTCCGGCCATATCGCCCCACAGCTGCGCCAAAACCACATGATCATAAGCGCCCACCCAAGCCCACAGCTCTACCGGAGTTGAGCTCTGGGTCAGGAACTCGAAGACCTCCGTGCGAATGGTCTCCAGAGGCTTCCATACTGGGTCCCGCGGGCTGGGCAGCTTGGCCAGTACATTGTCTTTGACCCAAGAATTGGCCTTGGACGGATCGAAATCCGTAGACACGGCGTAGTACTCGCTGCCATTCTCACCGACGATGCCGATGGAGACCAATTCAATGGTTTGTCCATCTTCGATAAATTCGGTGTCATAGAAGTAGCGCACGTCTCCCAAGCCTAGTGCCGCCTAGTCTGCGGCGATAAATTGGCCCCTTAAAGAGACGGTTGTAGACTTCTGGCGTGAAGAAATCTTTGTGGTTTACTGCTTTGCCCTTGTGCCTCTCTGCCCTCGTGGCCCTTTGGTGGCTCATTGATATTCCGGAGCTTTTCTCCGGCCATTTTTCCACGTATTACCACATTGACCTGGACGTTTACCGCGAAGGCGGGGCCGGCTTTGGCAGCGACCTCTATTCCAAGGACTACCTCGTTGGCAGCAATCGCGATGTCTCTCTTCCCTTCACCTATCCGCCCTTTGCGGCGCTGCTCTTTGCCCCACTGAGCTGGATTCCCCTCACTGCTGCAAGCATCCTGGTTTCTATCGCCTCCTTTCTTGCGCTGTGGGGCTGCATAGCCTTGGTTCTGCGCGCCGTTGATTGCCCTGGCTGGGCAGGCTGGGCGCTGCTAGCGGCAATGCTTACGGAGCCGGTAACGGAGACCTTTAGCTTCGGGCAGGTCAACATCCTGCTCACCGCACTCGTCGTGGTCGATATCCTCTGGCTGCGCCCCGGACGCGGCAGGGGCGTGCTTACCGGCATCGCTATGGCGATCAAGCTCACCCCTGCGGTATTTCTCGCCGTATTTTTCGTCCGCCGCGAATGGCGCGCATTTTTCAGCGCCCTGGGTTCCTTTCTGGCAGCTGGGCTCATCGCCTTCGCCTGCAATCCGCATAGCTCCATCCAGTACTGGAGCGAAACGCTGCGCGATTCCAACCGCATAGGTGGACTTGCCTATAGCTCCAACCAATCCCTGCGCGGTTTCTTTAGCCGCCTAGTCCCCGAACACGCTGAAAAGCTGTGGCTTGTAGCCGTAGTCCTCGTCGTTGCCATCGTGTGGTTTGCTATGGAGCGCCTCTCCCACGAGAACCAGGCGGTACTCATGCTGCTGGCCGCTTCAGTATCGCTCCTGTGCTCGCCGGTGTCATGGTCACACCACTTCACCTGGTTGGTATTGGCGGGCGTATTGCTAGTGGCGCGGCGCCACTGGGTGCTCGGTGCGCTGACGTGGCTGGCGCTTTTGGCCCGCGGTCATTGGCTTGTCCCCCATGCCAATGAGCAAGAGCTGGACTGGGCATGGTGGCAGCACATCGTGGGCAATGACTACGCCATCGTTACCGCTCTGCTGGTTCTTTGCTCGCTACCATTGGCTCTACGACGGGCCGGCGCTTATCAATCCGCGGCGGAACCAGCGTCCAGCCAAGGATAGGGACCTTCCCGAGGACCCAGAGCGCTACCGATGCCGCTGCGGAGTAGAAGAAGCACATTCCGATCCAGAACCAGGTGTTTTCCATCGGCCACTGGCCAGCAAGGCTCACCACATAATCGCGGTGGGCCATGAAGAAGCCGTACCCCAGCGTCATGCCGATTGGGTGGGCCAAGTAAATGGGCAGGGTATGCCGGCCCACGAACTTTACAAAAGTGGACAGAGCCGGAATATGGCTAATAAGGACAGCACCAACAATGCCCGCTGGGGTTTCAAGCGTCTGCTCCGCAAAGCGGATCAACAGGTCTAGATCGCCTCGGCCAAGAATGTCCCCACCTGGCAGAGGCCACTGCACCGCTACCTCGCCTTCGACGGAATTCCAGGTGTGCCGGATGGTTAGTCCCGCGATGTAGCTGATGATTGCCGCGCCATATGCCCACATAGAGCCCTTGCGGAAGGTGCCTTTAAAGGGTGCTTCGGCGGCGTCGGCAAACCGCGTAATAGGCCCGCGGAGATAGGCTGCACCGACGAAGATGGGCAAGAACATGATTGCCTTGCCAATAAAGTAATAATGATCCTGCCACGCTATAAACAGCAGCGGCGCAAAGCTCAGGCCAATGCCTGCCCACGCGGGCAACTTGCGTACGGCCCACAAAAATATATTGAAAAAGATAAGCGCGTGAATGAACCACGC
Source organism: Corynebacterium tuberculostearicum (assembly GCF_022347385.1). Taxonomy (GTDB): domain Bacteria; phylum Actinomycetota; class Actinomycetes; order Mycobacteriales; family Mycobacteriaceae; genus Corynebacterium; species Corynebacterium tuberculostearicum_M. The sequence continues at coordinate 216,444 of NZ_JAKRDT010000002.1, read as the reverse complement.
CATGGTATGGCCCAGCAGCAGGTTATAGAGCAGATCAGTAAGCTGCAGATAGGGATCACCAAATACCCAGTGGTACTCGATGCGCTTAGTCCACAGCTCAACGGTCATCCACACCGTATAGGGCACGAGGAAAAACCACAGGCGGCGGGTAAAAAGCTCGCTGAAAGAATAGCGAAAGATCTTGGTAGAGAAATAGCCGGATACGAGGAAAAACAGGGGTAGGCGGAGCGGGTCCAGCCACACGTTTAGGTCAGCCAACCACGTTAGCTCACCTTCCGGAACCACCAGCGTGACGTGCAAGAGCACCACGCCGATAATGGATACGCCTTTAGCGGTATCTGGCCAAGCTAAGCGGGCCTTGGGAATAGTGATTACCTCCCCTTGTATTCAGCGCCGGCGGGGTAACCATGGCCGGCTTTGAGCGAAGCCTTCACATCGGAGGCGTACACATCAACATAAGGCTTATCGCTCAGCTCGGCCAAATTGCGCATCACAAAGTCGGTGAAGGCGCGAATAGTGTCATGCTCGGCCGGATTCATCCCGCGCTCCTTGGCCCACTCATGCGGCCAGATGGGGTCTCCTACCCGCACGCCAACCTTGAAGGGGCGGGGAATCCACGAGCCAATGGGATTGGCCTTGCGCGAATTGATCATCGCGATGGGAAATACTGGCTGATTAGTCTCCATGGCGATGCGCGCCATGCCGGTGCGTCCCCTGTACACGCGGCCATCTGGGGAACGAGTTCCTTCCGGATAGATACCGAAGAGATCGCCACGGGACAAAATGCCTTCTGCGGTTTCCACGATGGCGTCGCCAGCGTCCTCGCTATCGCGCTCGATGGGGACCTGGCCTACCGAGGTAAAGAACCACTTTTGCAGGCTGCCGACAAGACCCGGAGTGGTGAAGTATTCCGACTTAGCCGGAAACGTGATCTGGCGCGGGCACACCAAAGGAAAGAAGAAGGAATCCATGACGGCCTGGTGATTCGACACCAAAATCGCAGGGCCTTCAGCGGGGATTTTCTCGATACCCTCGCTCCACGGGCGATTCCATACTCGCAGGGCGGGTCCGAAGAAAATGTGCTTAAAAGCCCAGTACCACTTGTTTTTCATCGCCAGGTCGTCCTTTGTTAGTTTTAACGGCCGCTGCGGGCCAAATCGGCTACGCCAATCATACCCGCTGCCGACCCTAATTCTGCGGTGGCAACACGTGCGAGGGGGCGATGCCCTGCCCCGACAATGTCCTGTCCCATGGCTTGGGCAGCACCCTCGAGGTAGAGGTCCGCATCTTGGGACACGCCGCCTCCGAGCACGATGAGCTCCGGATCCAACACGTCAGCAACAATGGATAGGCCCTGGCCCAGCCACCGGCTGAAGTCTTCCATTACCGCTACGGCAAGCGGATCTCCACGGCGCGCCGCTTGGGTAATTTCCTTACCGGTGGGCTCAGCCGGCAGCGAGGTTTCATAGCTCCCACGCAGATCAGCGCAGGTATCCGGCAACGCGGTACCAGAGGCATAGCGTTCCAAGCAGCCGCGCTTGCCGCAGGAGCACTGCCGGCCATTAGGGACTACCACGATATGCCCAAATTCTGGGGCGGTGCCAAACGCACCGCGGTAGATGGTGTCATGCGTCATCAGTGTGGCGCCGATACCAGTTCCTACCGCAAAGAAAACCCAATCCTCCGCCCCCCGGCCAGCGCCAAAGCACCACTCACCCCACGCGGCAGAATTTGCATCATGCTCCAACCGCACGTGCATCCCGAGCTTCTGCGAGAGCGATTCCCGGACATTGGCGTGCCGCCAGGGAAGGTGCGGGGCGAAGCGCACTACCTCACATGTAGGATCCAAAAATCCCGCCAAGGCGAGGCCAACGGCGTCTACCTCATAGTCAGCGCGCAGCTCATCGACGATGCCCACAATATCCGCTTCCAGCTGCTCGGCGTCCATGGAAGTAGGAACCGTGCGGCTCGCGAGAATCTCACCCTCCCGAGTGATCACTCCGCCGCGCACGTTGGTACCACCGACGTCGAAGCCGATAGTCAGATCGGCGGAGTTGTTCTTAAGCATGCATAACAGAATATACCGACAACCGGGTTAGGGTCACATCAAGACATCAGCTGCCGCAAACGCTGCCCCATTATCCGCCACGTCCAATTCTCTTCCACATGGCGACGCCCCGCCTGCCCCATGCACAGCCTACGCTGCGGGTCGGCCAAGAGAGCTTTCAACGCTCCAGCTAGTTCCGGCACAGCTCCGCCCTTGACGACGACCCCCGTCTCCCCCGTTACCGTCTCCGGTGCACCACCGGAGTCTCCAGCGACAACTGGCAGGCCGCACGCTTGCGCCTCCAAATAGACGATTCCCAAGCCCTCGACGTCTAGCCCACCGCCGCGGGTGCGGGCCGGCATGGCAAAAACATCCGCTGCATGCAAAGCAGTCTCAATGCTTTCCGCTTCTTGAATCACTGCGTCTGGGCAATAGATTTCCGCCAACCGTTCTAAAGCCGCGCGGTAGCGTCCGCGCCCAATAAGTAGGAGCTGTGCATCCGGGAATTCTTCACGCACTAGCGGCATAGCGCGGAGCAGCTGGTCTTGCCCCTTACGGGGGACAAACCGCGAAATGCAGACGATGGTCGGCCCGCTGACCCCGAACTCTGCCTTCGCCGCTGCGCGTTGCTCCGGCGTGGCTGGAGAAAGACCTTCCACGCTCACTCCGGAAGGCAGGTGCTCCCAGCGCGGATTCGGTCCAAATGGTCGACGCAACCGACGTAGGGTGTAGTCGGAAATATAGGTAATCACGTCAGCATTGTCACCAATGCGGCGCAGGCACTGCCGAGCAACGGGCACCATTGACCACCCCACTTCGTGCCCGTGCGTCGTAGCTACCACACGGGTCGCCCCCGCCTCCTTTGCGGCCTTGCCCATCAAAGCAAGGGGCGCGGCTGCACCAAACCATACGATGTCAATATTTTCTGCGCGGATGATCTCCTGCATCCGACGCACCGTGGCGGGCGTCGGCAACATCACGCGGCGAGGCCAGCGAATGACCTTGTAGTCCACCCCAGCATCGAATTCCGCCGGCGATTCCTGGGTTGAGGCGAAGACCACGACGTCGCGCGGGTCTAAGGTTGCTACGAAATCGCGCAGGTAAGACTGAATCCCGCCAATCTTTGGCGGGAAGTCATTGGTTACCAGCAGAACGCGGGCCACTTAGTACCGCGCCGTTCCGGTAATCGGCATGGACTTTAGCGGTACCACCTGAACAGGCACGCCATAGGTAGAGGCATGGACTACCTGGCCATTACCGATGTACATGCCCACGTGAGTTACCCCAGGGTAATAGCCCACGATATCGCCCGGCTGTAGGTCTTCCAACGGTACCGATGTGCCACCTGCAATCTGAGCCTGCGACGTACGCGGAATGGACTTGCCAATCTGCTGATACGCCCAGAACATCAGGCCGGAGCAGTCAAACTGATCGGGGCCAGCCGCACCCCAGCCATATGGGGCGCCCAGCTTCGACAACGCTGCGGAAGCAGCGCCGTCTGCGACCTCGCCCAGATCCATATCCGGCTTATCAGATCCGCCGAACTGGCCTTCCCAGGCCTCGCGCTGCTGTTCATCGAGGGCGTCCACCTGCTTTTCGATGTCCTTTTGCTGCTTTTCCAGCTCCTCTTTCTCCTTGAGGAGCTCTTCACGCTGCTCTTCCAGCGCCTTCTTTTCCTCGCGCACCTTCGCGGCGGCGTCGGCAGCCTTATGCTTTTCCTCTTCCGCCATGGAAGCGGCATTAGCCTTTGCATCAAGAGTGCGCTGGGCCTTGCGGGAAAGCGCGCCGAGGTAGCCCATGCGCTCTACGGCATCGGAGGGATCTTCTGCTGCCAAGGCCCCAGACACTGCCGAACGGGAATCACCACGGTAGCGCGACTGTGCGATGCCATTGACACGGTCCTGCTGGGTGGAAACATCGCCTTTCGCCTCGTCCGCACGCGTTTGTGCCTCAGCGGCGGCCTGCTCAGATTCAGCAACCTCAGCATGCTTTTCCTCGAGCTTGACCTCGAGCTCTTTTACTTCTTCATTCTTGGCAGAAACCTTGCGCGCAACTTCGCCAACGCGCTCTACCAAGGCGTCCACATCTTCGGTGGCGCTCTCCTGTTGTGGAGCCGCCTCCTGCGCAACAACCTGCGAAATCCCAGAAACCGACGAAACAGCAAGAGCCGCCACAAGTGCAGCTGCAGGAAGTACTCGTTTAGACACGTAAGGACCCTTAGACTAAGAAAATTTTAGAATTCGTATTAACTATAGCGGGTTTTACCCCCTAATGCACGACAAAGCCCTCCCCGCGAAGGGGAGGCCTAGATCCGCTGCTTCTTAGAAGCGAACTGCGGAGTGAATCGGCATGTAGTTCAGGTCGCGCTCCTGAACTGGGACGCCGGAGTTGAGGGCGTCGATGATGGTGCCGTGGCCGGTGTAGATACCAACGTGGGAAGCGCCACCGTAGTAAGCAATGATGTCACCCGGCTGCAGCTGATCCAGCGGTACCGGGGTACCGGCGGCAGCCTGTGCCTGAGAGGTACGCGGAATCTGCTTGCCAGCCTGAGCGTATGCCCAGCTGGTCAGACCGGAGCAGTCAAAGGCGTTCGGGCCAGCGGCGCCGTATACGTACGGGGAGCCGATGACGGAGCGTGCTGCAGCCAGTGCCTTCTGGCCAACGGTCTGCTGTGCCGGAGCGGCCTGCTTGTGGCCAGCTGCTGCGTAGTTGGTGTTCTGCTGGTTAGAAACCTTACCCAGGGACGGAACGTAGCGGTCGATGTTCGGAACCTGGTCAATGTTCGGGACGTTTTCCAGACCTGCTACCTCAAAGCGGTAGTCAGTATTAGGTACGACGACCTCTGCTGCCTGTGCGACGCCCGGTGCGACGACGGCGGCGGTTGCAGCCAGTGCTGCAGTAGATGCGATGCGACGGGTGTTCTTCATGCCCTGACGACGGTGCTGTGCCATGAGTAAAACTCCAAATCTTCCTGCGCGCCTACTCCCCTTGTAAAGGAAGCTCTGACCCTGGGGGACTAGCGTTCGTTGGGAATCCGTTCCTTTAGGATTTCCTCCGCTCGGCCCCTCAGTAGGAGGGGCCAGATGCGGCGCTGTAATTCTTCTGTTTAGATTGAGCACCTTTTCGGGCGGTAACTCAATGTCTCGAATAGGTTACGAAATCATCACAAGCAATGTCCATTCGCGACACCAAAATAACGTTTGTTATCGCTTCGTTACCTTCCGTTGACCTTGTCGAGATTTAACCTCCACACGGACGCTAGTTCCCACCAGAATTAGAGGCTTTAAGGTCACAAGCTGCACAAACGACAGAGGATGACAGACACCCGACCAAGAATTACCCTTACTAAGAAAACGCTTAACAATTAAGAGAGTTCTAAATTGTGACTTTCAGCACTAAGACATTTTGGCAGCCCCTTCTTCCCCACCAATTGACTCCTCTACCGCACGCCTAGAGCCTAGTTTTCATCGCAACTGCGCCCCGCTTTGCCGCCTTTCCTTGCGGTGGTTCTATCTAAACCGCTTTCCGACGCCCCCTAACGCGCTCAATCGACGAGCGAAACGTGCTTCCAGCAAACAAAGACTTCCGGCATCCACACCCATCTGAGCCCACGCACTAGGCTCCTAAAGCTACAAAGCATGAGAGAACCACTAACCACCGACAATTCGCGCACCAGAACACGTACTAAACCGACTGCACAACAACTTTCAGCAGCACTTCTTCAGATGCTCCAAGATTCATAAAGATTCTCAGGCACGCGACGCCCCCTTCTCCAACTCTTGTAGCAGCCAGAAAAATGAGGACTGCGTTCGGAATTGATCTGTATATACGCAAGACCCGCCCTTGCTCCTTTAATAGGAGCAAGGGCGGGTCTGTGAGCGTGTTTCGAGAAGTCCTCAGGAAAAGCGGTTAGATGCGGCCGTTTTCCTCGTCCTCACGGCGGTTAGCCTCGTTGAGGCGGCGGAACATCTCCGCTTCCTCGTCGTGGTTATCCGAGTGGATTTCGTGCACTCGGTGCATGAGGGCCGGATCATCAGGGCTGAAGGTGCCCTGAGTCTCGGAGTCCGCAAAGCCAAGCTGGTTGAGCTGCTTCGGCACCTGAGCGCCTGCGTACTCGAGCGGAACCGGGTGACCATCGGCGTCAACCGGGCCGAGTGGCTGGTGAACCTCAATGAAGGCACCATTCGGCATCTGCTTGATAACGCCGGTTTCAATACCGTGCTCCAGCACCTCACGGTCAGAGCGCTGCAGACCAACGCAAATGCGGTAGGTCATGAAGTACGCAATCGGTGGCAGCACGATGAGGCCGATACGACCAACCCAGGTCATTGCGTTCAGCGAAATCTGGAAGAAGTGTGCCACGTGGTCGTTACCACCGGACAGGGTAACCAGCAGGAAGAACACGATGGCAGCCGCACCAATAGCGGAGCGGGTAGGAACATCGCGCGGACGCTGCAGTAGGTTGTGGTGTGCATCGTCACCGGTGAACTTCTTCTCCAAGAACGGGTAAGACATAAGCAGGACGACCATGAGGCCACACAGCAGAGCTACCCAGAACGCGGAAGGAATGGTGTAGTTACCGAGGTAGAGCTCCCATGCCGGCATGACACGGGCAACACCGTCAGTCCACAGCATGTAAATATCCGGCTGAGAACCAGCGGAAACCTGGGATGGGTTATAAGGTCCAAGCGTCCAGATGGCGTTGATGGTCAGCAGACCAGACATCAGCGCCAGTACGCCAGCAACCATCATGCCCATACCAATAGCCTTGGTGGCGAAGACCGGCATAATGCGGACGCCAACCACGTTGTTCTCTGCACGACCCGGTCCAGGGAACTGGGTGTGCTTCTGGAACCAAACCATAATCAGGTGGGCTGCAATCAGGCCAAGGATGATGCCCGGAATAACCAGAACGTGCAGGATGTAGAAACGATCCAGCATCAGGTCAGACGGGAAGTCACCGCTGAAGATTGCCCAGTGCAGCCAGGTGCCGATAATCGGCAGGCCCAGGATGATGGCCGACATGATTCGCAGACCAACACCGGAAAGCAGGTCGTCCGGCAGGGAGTAACCAAGGAAGCCCTCGATCATGCCCAGCAGAATAAGTGCGCAACCGATGATCCAGTTTGCCTCACGCGGACGACGGAATGCGCCGGTGAAGAAGATGCGCAGCATGTGCGCAACCATGGACATCATGAACAGCAAAGCTGCCCAGTGGTGCATCTGGCGCACGAACAGGCCACCACGAACTTCGAAGGAAATATCCAGCGCGGTGGCATATGCGCGGGACATTTCTACACCGTTAAGCGGTGCATAGGTGCCGTCGTAAATGACCTTGGTGATGGAAGGGTCGAAGAACAGCGCCAGGTAGATACCGGTCAGTACAAGAATGATGAAGCTGTATAGCGCCATCTCACCGAGCATGAAGGACCAGTGGGTCGGAAAGACCTTGTTCAGCTGAGTCCTCAGCACGCCGGCGGCGCTATAGCGCTCATCCATGTTGTTGCCCATTTGGGCGAGTTTATTGCTCATTATGACTTACGCTCCCAGAATGCCGGGCCGACAGGCTCAATGAAGTTGCCCTGTGCAACGAGGTAGCCCTCGTCATCCACCGTGATAGGCAGCTGTGGCAGTGCACGGGCAGCCGGGCCGAAGACCGGCTTGCCGTAGTGCAAAGCGTCGAACTGCGACTGGTGGCACGGGCACAGGATTCGGTTGGTCTGCGCCTCATACAGAGAGGTCGGGCAACCGATGTGGGTACAGATCTTGGAGTAGGCGTAGTAATCGCCGTGGTGGAAGTCTTCCTGACCTTCGCGCTCGATTGCCTTCTGAGCGTCATTATGACGCAGGCGAATCAGCATGACCGCATTGCGGTTGCCGTGAATCGAGTGCATGTGGTGCTCGTAGACATCGCGCTCGGCATCGTACTTGTCGCCATCGTTAACGTCTTCTTCTGCCAGCGGGAAGACGGTCTCCATGCCGCCTGCCGCCAGATCCTCCGGGCGCACACGAACCAAGCGGGTAACACCCTTGGTGCTGTAGTGCTCACCGGTTTCGCCAGAGTGCTTCTCGGCGATAGTACCGGTGTCGCGCGCCAGGTAGAGCTTGACGCCTTCATTGTGCATGGTCCAACCGGAAGTCCACAGAGTGCCGTCACCGGCATAGTTCATATTGTGGCGAACCTTCCAAGGGTTCTTAATTGCGCCGCCCAGCGGAGCAATCACGGTAAGACCGAACAGAACGCCGGCGCCGCCCAACAGACCCTGAACGGTCTTGCGGCGACCCAGAGTGGAGGTCTTCCAAGAATCGTTCAGAAGAGCGGTCAGGGTACGGCGGTCAACTTCTTCGGAAGGACCGTCGTGACGACGCTGAACGGAAATCTCCTCAGGGAGAATCTTCTTAACGTACTGAACGATGGCGATGCCCAAGCCGCAAATTGCGAGGGCTGCAGTAATACCCAGCAGAGGGGTGTAGAGGGTGTGCCAAATGTGGCCCTCCTCCCCTAGCTGCTTGTACTGCCACGGCCAGAACAGGTAAACGCCGAGGAATCCGAGGCCTCCGATGACGGACAGGAACAACCAGATAGCAACGTTACGTCCAGCGCGCTTTTCAGCCGGGTCACCTTCGACTGGGAAGCGCTCCTTGCGGAACGCAACGGTGACGTCGTCGAGCTCGGTACCAAGAGCAGCGAGTTCATCGTTGCTCATCTTGTCGAGCTCAGCGTTAGTGTAATTCTTCTTCACATTGCTCATGAGCGCGATCCAATCCACATAGCGGCAGCGCACAGGGCGCTAATGCCGATAATCCACATTGCCAGGCCTTCCGCTACTGGGCCAAGACCGCCGAGGTCCCAACCTGCTGGGGAAGGAGTTTCCTTTGCAGACTTGAGGTAGGCAATGATGTCCTTCTTCTCATCTGCGGTGAGCTGGCGGTCGGAGAACTTAGGCATGTTCTGCGGACCAGTCAGCATTGCCTGGTAGATTTCCTGCTCGCTTGCCGGAGCCAGCTCCGGAGCGAACTTACCGGAGGACAGAGCGCCGCCCTGGCCGGTGAAGTTGTGGCAGGAAGCGCAGTTCATGCGGAAGAGCTCGGAGCCCTTCGCTACGTCTTCTGCCTGGATTTCGCCATTGTAGTTAGCACCACGCAGCGATTCCTGAGCAACGCTTCCGTCGTCGTTGTAGACAATGTCTGCGCCGCCACCGTTGGCTGCAACATATGCAGCAAGAGCCAGAGTCTGCTGCTCGGTGTAGCGAGGAGCCTTGCGCTCTGCTTGGGCGTCGTTAGACATCATCGGCATACGGCCGGAGTGCACCTGGAAGTACACGGAACCAGCACCGATACCAACGAGGGACGGACCGCGACCTTCGATGCCCTGCAGATTGGCACCGTGGCAGGTGATACAAGCGGTGTCATAGATGTCCTTACCCTCTTGGACGAGGGCTTGGTCATCTTTTTCCGCCGTGGCGACCTGTGCGTCCGGGGTCAAGGCAGAAGCCAAGACGCCCGCACCGGACAGGCCAATCGCCAAAGCGAAGCCACCGGCAAGGGTGCGCTTCGCCTTGCGGCGACGGCGGGTCTTCTTAGCCGCCGCAGTGGTCTGCTCCACTGCCACGGACTGCGAATTGTTATCCATCATTTTCCTTTAGATAACTCGAACACGGGAGGACTGTTTGGGGATTGTGGCCAGTGCTACTGGACCAAGTAAATAACGGTGAAAACGCCGATCCACACAACGTCAACGAAGTGCCAGTAGTAGGACACTGCCATTGCTGCGGTCGCCTGTGCCGGCGTGAACTTGGACTTAGCAACGCGCGCGAGAATGATTGCAAAAGAAATCAGACCCGCGGTCACGTGCGCAGCGTGGAAGCCGGTGATGATGTAGAACACCGAACCGAAGACGCTGGACTGCACAGTCACACCTGCGTGAATCAACTCGGTCCACTCAAACGCCATGATGCCCAGGAACACAACGCCCAGTACCAGCGTCACGGTGTACCAGAGTCGAAGCTTGTAAACGTCACCCCTTTCTGCGGCAAACACGCCGAACTGCGAGGTCACAGAAGAAGAAATCAGCACTGCCGTAATGAGGAAACCCATGGGCAGGTTGATATGGGCGGTGTGCTCCGCCCAATCGCCTTCCTGACCGTTTGCTCGCGAGGTAAACCACATCGCGAACAGTCCGGCAAAGAACATCAATTCCTGAGACAGGAACACGATAGTGCCGACACTGACCATATTGGGTCGGTTCAGTGAGGCAGCACGTGGTGCTGTCATACCTTGGTTAGAAACTACGCTCGTCACAGTGGCTATTATGGCCGTTCCGGGCGCTGAAGTCACCTCGATTCCCCCCGCTTTCTCCATTCTTTTTTGATGCTTCGTCCAGCAAAAGGCCAGCAAGTCAGAGTCAAAAACTTTATTTTTCCAAACGGGAACTTTTCGCCCCGCTTTCCGACGTCCCATTGATGCAGGTGACACCACACGTCGGGCCCTACCCTGAAATTCCGAAGCACCCCGGCCACCCGACGCCTCCACTTATCGATACACCAGTCCGTGTACCCGCCCCCGTTGCCTGGAGAGATAAATCACACTCCACGAGCCCCCCAAACGCCCTGCTTTACAACTTTCGAACGACCCCCGCAAAAATCGGCTCCTACGTGCCAGAATGCAGAAGAAGCGCCATCGCGAACATGCAGCAAGATCAGCCACTCCTCCCCCACCGGTAAAACTTTTGAAATTCTCGGGAACTTTCTTGCGTCGCGAACGACGCTGGATCGCCAAAGCCCTCCTAGCCATAGTGGCTAGGAGGGCGGAGAAGTTTTAGGCAGGGATTCCTTTACATCGAGGAATTAGTGCTTTTCCTTCGGCAGGCCGTACTGGAGGGACAGGCCAGTGCAGGCCGCGATGAGGCAGACAGCGCCGAGGGCAATCAGCCAGAAGTAGAGGAAGATGATTCCCAAGCCAAGAAGGCCAATGGCGCCAGTCATAGCCAGCGGCCAGATGGAGCCTGGGGAGAAGAAGCCAAGGATGCCAGCGGCATCTTCAGTTTCTGCCTCTTCCCAATCCTCTGGCAGGATGTCACTGCGGTCATCAGTGAAGTGAAGGTAAGCACCCAGCATCATGCACAGCAGGAAGGCAAGGAACATGCCCACGATGCCAACCCACTCGGCACCGTAGAGGTAGCCATCGTCCTTAACGAAGGTGACGCCGAAGATGTAGACAATCAGCGAGACAAGAAGGTACGTCGCGATTGAGTAAAAGACTTTCGATGTTGCACGCATTGTGTTGTGTCCTTATCTCTTATGCCGCGGTGTTTACGTAGTTGTCGCCCTTAGCGGTGTCACGCTCGCCGGAGAACGGGTGGGTGGTTACCGCATATGGGTCCTGGCCGATTTCTTCCAGGGCTTCCGCGTTGGTGGCCTCTGGGTTGTCCTCACGGAACTTCAGGTAGGTATTGAAGTCCTCCGGAGAGACAACGCGGATTTCGAAGTTCATCATCGAGTGGTAGGTACCGCACATCTCAGCACAACGGCCAACAAATGCGCCCTGCTTCTCAATCTTTTCCACCTGGAAGCTACGCTCCTGAGCGTTTGCCTCTGGGTGTGCGTAGACGTCGCGCTTGAACAAGAACTCCGGTACCCAGAATGCGTGGGACACGTCGCCGGAAGCGAGTCGGAACTCAATCGCAGTATCGGAAGGAAGAACCAGAACCGGAACCTCTTCGGTGGTACCGACGGTCTCAATCTTGTTGTAGTTCAGGTAGGAAAGGTCGCCCATGGACTTCCCGTGGATTGGGTTCGGGTTGTCCACGCCCTCAGGGTCGTGAGCGGTCTTCTCTGCCTCAGCCTGACGCTCCTTGTCGGCGCCGTCGTAGTTCTCACCATTGACGTGATTCTCGGCGTAACCGAACTTCCAGTTCCACTGGAACGCGGTGACGTCGACGACAACCTTTGGATCCTTATCCAAGGCGGTGACCTTCTGCTGAGTCTGAACGGTAAAGAAGAACAGGCCCATGATGATGAGGATAGGGACGATGGTCAGAACCATCTCCAGTGGAACGTTGTACTGGATCTGGCGCGGGAACTCGCCCTTGCCGTCCTTCTTTGCCTTCTTCGCGCTCCAGCGGAAGATTGCAGTGAGGAACAGGCCCCACATAATAAAACCAACGATCCATGCGGCAACCCAGACCCAAATCCAGAAGTTGTACATGGCCTCCGCCTCAGGGGTAATGCCCTTCGGCCAACCGAATCCCAGGAGGTTCTCTACAGCAGTTGGCGCCTGAACGTCACAACCTGCCAGAGCGAGTCCACCCAGGGCAAGTGCGCCAGCTACGCCCGCCTTGCGGGCAAAGGTGCGCTTATTACGCTGTCCCACGTGTGTTCTGCCTTTCTGTCCACACAAAACTTCTCGAATACTCACAGAGCACTCTTACCCAATCAGAATAGAGGATAATTGCCAGATTCCCAGCCTGTTTAAAGGCATAAAAGGGCACCTAGTGCGCTCATTTCATATTCTCCTTCAGGTAGGTTACCGCCCCACCTGCACAATGTTCCAACCGCACCCCCAGCAGCCCCAGAATCCATGTGCGCCAATTCACAGGAATCGGACGGAACCATCATCCGAAAGTTCGCACCCCTATCGGGGAAGCTAATTCCAAGGCAGTCGGCAGGTTTCCTTAAGCCGTGGCGTGTTCTGGTTTCACGCTCTCTGGCCGTAAAGTGGGTTACTAGCAATAGACGCTTATATATAAGGAGCAATCTTTACATGTGCGGACTTCTTGGCATGCTCGCCGCCACAGGCAACGTAGATAAGTACGTTGACGCGCTGGAACGTTCCCTGCCCTGCATGCGCCACCGCGGCCCAGATGCGGCCGGCACGTGGCATGACGGCGATGCCGCCTTCGGCTTCAACCGCCTGTCCATTATTGACTTGGAGCACTCCCATCAGCCCCTCCGCTGGGGCCCGGAGGACGAGCCCGACCGCTACGCCATGACCTTTAACGGCGAAATCTACAACTACGTGGAGCTGCGCGAAGAGCTCAAGGGCCTCGGCTACACCTTCCACACCGAGGGCGATGGCGAGCCCATCGTGGTGGGCTACCACCACTGGGGCAAGGACGTAGTCAACCACCTGCGCGGCATGTTCGGCATTGTCATCTGGGACACCCACACCAAGACGATGTTTGCCGCTCGCGACCAATTTGGCATCAAGCCGCTGTATTACGCCACTACCGAGGCGGGTACCGTTTTCGCTTCGGAGATGAAGTGCATCTTGGAGATGGCGGATGAGCTCGGTCTAGCTCTCAACCTTGACCGTCGCGCCATTGAGCACTACGTGGACCTGCAATACGTCCCGGAGCCAGAATCCCTCCACGCGAATATTCGCCGCGTTGAATCCGGCTGCACTGTCACTCTTCGCCCGGGCGAAGATGTTGTCGCCGAGCGCTACTTCAAGCCCCGCTTCCCTGTACAGCAGGTAAAGCAAGGCGAAGAGCAGCAGCTATTTAACCGCATTGCGGAGGCGCTGGAAGATTCCGTCGCTAAGCACATGCGTGCCGACGTCACCGTGGGTTCCTTCCTATCTGGCGGCATTGACTCCACCGCTATTGCCACCCTGGCCAAGCGCCACAACCCAGATCTACTTACCTTTACCACCGGCTTCGAGCGCGAGGGCTACTCTGAGGTCGATGTCGCAGCGGAGTCCGCGGAAGCTATTGGCGTGGAGCACATCGTCAAGATTGTCTCCCCCGAAGAATATGCCGAGTCCATCCCGAAGATCATGTGGTACCTGGACAATCCGGTGGCTGACCCCTCGCTGGTGCCGCTGTACTTTGTGGCGCAGGAGGCCCGCAAACATGTCAAGGTAGTTCTTTCCGGCGAGGGCGCGGACGAGCTCTTTGGCGGCTACACCATCTACAAGGAACCACTGTCCCTCGCCCCGTTTGAGAAGATCCCTTCCCCACTGCGTCGCGGACTGGGCAAGCTCTCGCAGGTTCTACCCGAGGGCATGAAGGGCAAGTCCCTGCTCAACCGTGGTTCGATGACGATGGAAGAGCGTTACTACGGCAATGCTCGTTCCTTCAACTTTGAGCAGATGCAGCGCGTTATCCCGTGGGCAAAGCGCGAATGGGACCACCGCGAGGTTACCGCCCCCATCTACGCCCAGTCTGAGGACTTTGATCCGGTCGCACGCATGCAGCATTTGGACCTATTCACTTGGATGCGCGGTGACATCCTGGTCAAGGCCGATAAGATCAATATGGCCAACTCGCTGGAGCTGCGCGTGCCATTCCTAGACAAGGAAGTCTTCAAGGTTGCCGAGTCCATCCCTTATGACCTGAAGATTTCGCACGGCACCACCAAGTACGCCCTGCGCAAGGCCATGGAGCAGATCGTCCCGGCGCATGTTCTGCATCGCAAGAAGCTGGGCTTCCCAGTGCCGATGCGCCACTGGCTGGCCGGCGATGAGCTATACGGCTGGGCCCAGGACACCATCAATGAGTCCCAGACCGAGGACATCTTTAATAAGAAGGAAGTTCTCGAGATGCTCAAGGAGCACCGAGATGGCGTTTCCGATCACTCCCGCCGCTTGTGGACCGTCCTGTCCTTTATGATCTGGCACGGCATCTTTGTGGAAAAGCGCATCGATCCGCAGATCGAGCAGCGCGACTACCCAGTCAAGCTCTAAGAGCCTTCCACACAAAAAGAGAGGGTGGGTGCCACTGGCACCCACCCTCTTTGTATTTCCTTCTCTTTAGTTGAAGGAATCGCCACAAGCGCAAGAGCCGGTGGCATTCGGGTTATCAATGGTGAAACCCTGGGACTCAATGGTGTCAGCGAAGTCAATCTTGGCACCGGTCAGGTAGGGAACGGACATCTTGTCCACAACGAGGTTTACGCCGCCTACCTGGTCAACCTTGTCACCATCCAAGGTGCGGTCATCAAAGTAGAGCTGGTAGCGCAGGCCAGCGCAGCCACCAGGCTGTACGGCAATGCGCAGGGAGAGATCGTCGCGGCCCTCCTGATCAAGCAGCGCCTTTGCCTTTGCGGCTGCTGCTTCGGTCAGAATGACGCCGGTTGCGGAAGCTGGAGCGGTCATCACTTCTCCTCAATAAGTATTGGATTCGTTGCCACTACCCTACCCGGTTAGTTCAGGTGGGAAAAGGTAGCCCATACCTTCAACACCATCTGCGCCGGGCCTATTCCCCTATTCACACCTAAACCTTGTAGTGTGAGGAGCGTGAAACTCCCGTGGCAAAAAGATGACAAGACCTCCACTGAGCCTGCTCCTGTACAGGACAAAGCTCAGGCAGAAGTTCAGGAAGTGCCCCAGCGCAAGGGCTATACCCCACCGAAGGGTCGTCCTACGCCAAAGCGCGCAGAGCAAGAGATTGCACGCGGCGTAAAGCGCGATCCCCATGGCATGTCCGATGCGCAGCGCTACCAGCACCGCAAGGACATGAAGAAGTCCATGAGCAAGGACGAGTGGAAGGAATATAAGAAGAAGGAGCGCCAAGAGCGTCAGCAGGCCAACCGCGAGCAGCAGGCTCGCATGGCAGAAGGCGATCCGCGCTTCCTGCCCGCGCGCGACCAGGGTGAGGTGCGCGCCTATGTACGCGATTGGGTGGATGCCCGCCGCAGCCTGAGCAACTGGGTCATGCCGATGGCCTTGGTGCTCATCGTGGTCATGTTCTTGACCTACGCGGTACCCAGCATTGCGACGATCATCAATGCGGTAGCGATGGTTATCCTCGTTATCTTCGCCATCGAGGGCGTCATTTTGGCCCGCCGCTGCAATAATGCCGTGCGCGCCAAATTCCCTGGCACCACCGAAGCCGGCTTTAGCCTTGGTTTTTATGCGTATTCTCGCGCCAGCCAGCCGCGCAAGTGGCGCATCCCGCGCCCTCGCGTGGAGCTCGGCGCTGACGTTTAGGGAGGGCTACTCATGGCCATTGCGCAGCCCGATAAGCAGGCACATACCGCACAGGACGCACGGCTCGCCCCTTGGGGGCGCCTGACCGACGCCGCTCAATGGCTGGCTGCTTGCCAAGGCGCGGCGCCTGCCCATGAGCCGCGGCGCGTGCGGGCCGTGATTTTCGCGGATCAAGAGACCTCGCTTTCAGCTGCTGAGACCGCCGCGCGTCGCGCCGAGGCCGGGCTGAATGTAGTCACCGTGACGGATTATTCCCAGGCCTACAGCCTTGGAGCCGCTACGGCAGATGCGGAAATTGATGCCGGGGCTGACCTCCTCATCCCCGGCGGCGAAGAGCTCGCCCGAGTACCGGCCGTGGTAATGGCAACTATGACGCAAACGGAACCGGTAGTGATCGTCGGCAAGCAGCGCAGCGTGGAAGACTGGAAGCGCGAGGTTTGCGCTATCCGGGACGCCATGTTCCGCGCACGCAACCTCGAGGGCATGGAGCTGGTTGAATCGTGCCAGTCCACCGTGCTAGCAGCCACGGTGGGGTTCATTGCCCGGGCCGCGGAGCGCCGTACGCCCCTGCTTATCGACGCCCCCTTGACCGCCACCGCCGCGCTTCTTGCTGAGCGCGATAATCCCGGTGTGAAAGACTGGCTCTTCGCCACCTCCCTATCCACTGCCCCTGCGCATAAGTTGGCACTGGAAAAGCTAGGGCTCCACCCCCTCCTGGAACTGGGAATGGAGCCACAACCTACGCTCGGTGCCCTCGCGGCGCTGCCACTGCTGCTCACCGGAGTGGAGATCGCCGCGGACTCCTAAGCAGGGGTTACTTCACTAGGGTATGGAGCCAACCGTGGGTATCCTCCACTGCGCCGCGCTGGATTCCGGTGAGGCGCTCGCGCAGGGCCATGGTGATCTCACCCGCTTCATTCCCATTGACCTGGAAATCCGCAGAATCTCCCATTACGTGACCCACCGGCGTAATAACCGCGGCAGTGCCACAAGCAAAGGCCTCCGACATTTCGCCGGATTCGGCATCGCGCTGCCACTCTTCGGTAGTAATGCGGCGCTCGGTGACCTTGTAGCCCAAATCCTGCGCTACCTGCAATAGCGATTCGCGGGTAATGCCGGGCAGCAAGGATCCCGATAGTTCTGGTGTAACAATCTCCGCGCTATCACCAGAGCCATACACAAACATCAGGTTCATTCCGCCCATCTCCTCGATGTAACGGCGCTCAATCGCGTCCAACCAGACCACCTGGTCACAGCCCTTTTCATCTGCCTGGGCCTGCGCCAAGAGCGAGCCTGCGTAGTTGCCCGCAAACTTGGCCGCGCCGGTGCCGCCAGGGGCTGCGCGCACGTAGTCGGTGGATAGCCACACCGAAACCGGCTTGATCCCGCCGCTGAAGTAGGAACCCGCTGGGGAGGCAATGAGCACATAGCGGTAGGAATTGGCGGGGTGAACGCCCAAGGAGACCTCGGTGGAGATCATAAACGGGCGCAGGTACAGCGCTGCTTCCCCGCCGGCTTCTGGTACCCAGTCCTGATCCGCTTCCACCAATTGGCGCAGAGACTCGATAAACTCCTCCTGCGGAAGCTCGGGCATAGCCAGGCGCTCAGCGGAGTTGATAAAGCGCTGCGCATTGTGGTCCGGCCGGAAAGTAGCGATAGAACCATCCGGCTGACGGTAGGCCTTGATGCCCTCAAAGATAGCCTGCCCATAATGGAATACGTTGCTGGCAGGTTCCATGGTCATCGGTCCGTATGGGCGCACCTGAGCATCGTGCCATCCCTTTTCTTCGGTCCACTCAATAGTGACCATGTGGTCTGTAAAGTGCTTGCCAAAGCCGGGGTTGGCGAGGATATCGCTCAATTCTTCCGCGGAGGTGGGGTTATCAGAACGAATAATCGTGTAATCAAGCATGCCCACAATCTACCCCTTTATCTATAGCGAGGCAGGAATAAGTTCATCGCTGCGCGGTACAGTGGTGGGAAGATTGATAAGCCTTTCCATAAAGGAGGAGACAATGGCACAGTCCGATCTACCAGCACGCGGCCACTTTCCCCAGGTAAAGCTGGGAAAGAAGGTTCCTAAGAAGGCGGAAGCTCTACTTATCGCCGCTTTCGAGGGCGAAGGCGGCCTAGAACTGCCAGGCACCGAATTACTTGGGGGCGCAGCGCTGCGCTCCACTTATGAGGCGCTGGTGGCCGTCGGGGCCTCTGGCAAGGCCGGTGAGGTCACGCGGGTGCCAGCCCCAGCCAAGGCGGGTGTAGCATCCATCATCGCCGTTGGCTTGGGCGATGCGGAAGAAGTAGACGATGAGACGCTGCGCCGCGCTGCCGGCCAGGCCGCGCGTTCCATCACCAAGGTGGGGGCCGTAGCCACCTCCCTGGGCGATTTCGGTATCACCCCAGTGGTGGAAGGCCTCATCCTCGGCGGCTATAAGTACTCTGGCCTGCGCTCTGAATCGGCCGCGGAAACCACCACCTACACCGTGGTGGCGGAGAAGTCCGCACAAGAGGAATTCGACGGCGCCAAGATTACCGCCGAGTCCGTCCTCATCGCCCGCGACCTAGTCAATACCCCTTCCAACCTGCTCTACCCAGAAACCTACGCCGCGTTCCTGTCTGCCCAAGCGGCAGAAGCCGGCCTTGAGGTGGAGGTGTTGGATGAAAAGGCACTGGAAAAGCAGGGCTTTGGCGGCATCATGGCCGTCGGCCGTGGGTCCGCACGTCCGCCGCGCTTGGTCCGCTTGAGCTGGAAGCCGAAGAAGGCCAAGCGCCACGTCGCCCTAGTAGGCAAGGGAATCACTTTCGATACCGGCGGTATTTCCCTCAAGCCGGGCGCCAAGATGTGGGACATGATTTCTGACATGGGCGGTTCCGCTGCAATGGCCGCGGCCATCATCGCTGCGGCAAAGCTGAATCTGAAGGTGGGCATCACCGCTACCCTGCCGCTGGCAGAAAACATGCCGGGCAGCGATGCCACCCGCCCGGGTGACGTCATCACCCACTACGGCGGCATTACCTCCGAGGTTCTCAACACTGACGCGGAGGGCCGCCTCGTGCTTGCCGACGCCATTGCGCGCGCCAGCGAGGACAAGCCCGATTACCTCATCGAAACCGCGACCTTGACCGGTGCCCAGATGGTCGCCCTGGGTGAGCGCACCGCCGGCGTGATGGGCTCGGAAGAATTCCGCGATCGCATGGCCGAGATTGGCCGCGAGGTGGGCGAGAAGGCTTGGGCCATGCCTTTGCTAGAAGAGCACGAGGAATCCGTGAAGTCTGCCAGCGCCGATATCCGCAATATCAACGCCAAGCGTGAGGGCGGCATGGAATACGCCGGCACCTACCTCCAGCACTTCGTGGGCGAGGGAATCGAATGGGCTCATATCGACGTGGCAGGCCCTTCCTTCAACACCACGGGCGCTTATGGATACACCCCGAAGATGGGCACCGGCGTACCCACCCGCACGGTAATTGCCGCCCTGCGCGAGATTGCTGAATCAAAGTAGCACCACAACAGGCTTAGTGCGTTTAGAATCCTAGAGGCATGAAGCCTGCTTTAATCATCGTTGACGTACAACATGACTTCTGCCCCGGCGGCGCCTTAGGCACTGAGCGGGGCAATGAGGTTGCTGCAAAAATCGCCTCCCTGCAACAGGACTACGAAACCGTCGTAGCCACGCAGGATTGGCATATCGATCCGGGTTCTCACTTTTCAAAGGACCCGGATTTTGTCGATTCTTGGCCGGTGCACTGCGTAGCCGAGTCCCACGGCGCAGCCATGCATGAGGGCATCGGGCCGGCGCAAGCCTACTTCCGCAAGGGCGAATACACCGCCGCCTACTCCGGATTCGAGGGCGCTGCGAACGGCACCTTGCTCGCTGACTGGTTGCGCGAGCGCCACATTGACGCCGTGGATATCGTGGGCATTGCCACCGATCACTGCGTGCGCGCCACGGCTGCCGACGCCCTTAGGGAGGGCTTTTCCGTCCGCGTACTGCGTGAATATTGCTCCCCAGTGGACGAAGCCCGCGGCGAGGCCGCGTTGCAAGAGTTGGCCGCCGCCGGCGCCATCATCTGCTAAACACAGGAAAACGCCTACGGCCCTCGAACCGAATGTGGTCCGAGGGCCGCTGGCGTCTCTCTACAAGGTGTTTCCATGTATCGGCTAAAGTAGCCGCCCTCTGGAAACGGGAGGGGTTCTCTCTATCTCTCTCGCATGCGCTCTCTCAAACGCATGAATTAAGTATGGAATGCCGATATTGGATCCGGGTGTCAAGTACCTGAAAGTTTCCTGTTGAATTGTGCCACCAAGGCTCCTACTACCTCACCTCGGCAAATGCGTCTCCACCAAATTGGCGAAAGCTCTGCGCTACGCGAGACGATTGTTATAGGGTGATCTGCGTCCCCACGGGTGCCCGAGCACGGGCTGAGAGTGCGCTAAAGCTGCGCATAGACCGTTCGAACCTGTTTGGTTAATACCTACGAAGGAAGAGAGGAGCGCTTGCCATGACGGCTGCCCCAGAAAACCACCCTAAGCATTCCTATTCCCCCATTCACCACGACGGTCTAGAAGTTCCAGAGACCGAAATCCAACTGGATGATTCCCCACAAGGCCCCAATGAGCCCTTCCGCGTCTACCGCACACGTGGGCCAGAATGCGCACCTGAAGTGGGGCTACCGACCCTGCGCAGCGAGTGGATTAGCGAGCGCGGAGATACCAAAGAGTACGCCGGTCGCGGCCGCGAGCTGGCTGACGATGGACGTGCCGCACAGCGCCGCGGGGCGTCTTCCCAAGAGTGGAAAGGCTCTAAGCGCCCGCCGCTTAAGGCTCAGCCTGGGCGCCGCGTAACTCAAATGCACTACGCTCGCCAAGGAATCATCACCCGCGAAATGGAATTCGTAGCACTGCGTGAGCACTGCGATCCGGAATTCGTTCGCGCTGAGGTAGCTCGCGGCCGCGCCATTATCCCTAATAATGTCAACCACCCCGAGTCTGAGCCCATGATCATTGGGCGAAAATTTCTCACCAAAATCAACGCCAATATTGGTAACTCCGCGGTTACCTCCTCCATCGAGGAAGAAGTGTCCAAACTGCGCTGGGCTACCCAGTGGGGCGCGGACACCGTAATGGATCTTTCCACTGGTGACGATATCCACACCACCCGCGAGTGGATTCTGCGCAATTCCCCAGTTCCCATTGGCACCGTGCCTATTTACCAAGCATTGGAAAAGGTCAATGGCGTGGCAGAGGATCTGACCTGGGAAATCTTCCGCGATACCGTCATCGAGCAATGCGAACAGGGTGTGGACTATATGACCATTCACGCCGGTGTGCTCTTGGCGTATGTACCGCTAGCAAGCAATCGCGTGACCGGCATTGTCAGCCGCGGTGGCTCCATCATGGCGGGATGGTGCCTTGCTCACCACAAAGAGTCATTTCTGTACGAGCACTTCGATGAGCTGTGCGAGATTTTCGCTCAATACGATGTTGCATTTTCGCTTGGCGACGGCCTGCGCCCCGGCAGCCTTGCCGATGCCAACGACGCCGCCCAATTTGCAGAGCTAAAGACTATCGGCGAGCTTACCCGCCGCGCCTGGGAGTATGACGTCCAAGTCATGGTGGAAGGCCCCGGACACGTGCCGCTCAACATGATTCAAGAAAACAACGAACTCGAACAGGACTGGGCTTCAGATGCCCCCTTCTATACCCTCGGCCCTCTAGTTACCGATATCGCCCCTGGCTATGATCACATCACTTCCGCCATCGGTGCCGCCCATATCGCAATGGGTGGTACAGCCATGTTGTGCTATGTCACGCCGAAGGAGCACTTGGGACTGCCCAACCGCGATGATGTAAAAACTGGCGTCATTACTTATAAGATTGCGGCGCATTCAGCGGACGTGGCCAAGGGACATCCAGGCGCCCGCGCTTGGGACGATGCCATGAGCAAGGCCCGCTTTGAATTTCGCTGGAATGACCAATTTGCGCTCTCCCTCGACCCAGAGACCGCGCAGGCCTATCACGATGAAACGTTGCCTGCTGAGCCAGCAAAGACCGCACACTTTTGTTCCATGTGTGGGCCGAAGTTCTGCTCCATGCGCATTAGCCAAGACATCCGCGAGATGTTCGGCGGGCAAATGGCCGAGCTGGGCATGCCGACGCTGGGCGAGCAGGTCCACGCGGCAGCCCACGGCTCAGCACCTGAGGAAGGTATGCAGGAAAAATCCGCCGAATTCCGCCGCAACGGGTCTCAAATTTATGTACGCGAGGATGCTGACCTAGCTTAGCTCTCGCCCTGTATCGGGATTTTCGCCGCGCTCAAATCGGGCGCGGCGTTGCCTTTGCTCTTCCCTTTTGCGCAAGATGCGCTGCCTTTCCATGCGATCGCGCATGCGCTGCGGATAGCCGGTTTCTTCTACATCATAAATATCGCAGCTCAAAAGTTTGGCCACCGCATCGATGCCCTTTGGCCCGCCGATACGACGGCGAATGAACTCGCCGTTTTCATCCACAACAACAACGGACATCTCATTGACTACCGTTTCCGGCTCCACAAAGGCTTCTACAAAAGCCTTTCCGGCGGCCCACTGTTGCAGATCCTGCGCGTCTTCCGGGCGGACGGTCTCCCCCGGTCCGCGGGGTGGTCGCAGCGACGATCTGGACTTATTGCGGCGGAAAGGGTTGAACATAATTGCCTAGCTTACCCGGAAGGAGGGTAGTTACTAACCCCACATCTGCACGAGGGTGAGCATCACGCTGTAAGATTGTCGGGTAGCGATAGAACACTTCCAACTTTCGAGGAGTCTTATAACTCATGGCGAACTCCGTTGAGATGCCCGAGCTGGGCGAATCCGTAACCGAAGGCACCATCACGCAGTGGCTCAAGTCCGTCGGCGATACCGTCGAGGTAGACGAACCATTGCTCGAGGTCTCCACCGACAAGGTCGATACCGAAATCCCCTCCCCCGTAGCCGGCACCATTATTGAAATTAAGGCTGACGAGGATGACACCATCGAGGTTGGCGAAGTCATCGCCATTATCGGTGACGAGGATGAGGCAGGCTCCGCATCCAACGACTCCTCCGCTGATAAGGGCGAGGAAGAAGCAGAAGAAAAGAAGGAAGAGCCGAAGGCTGACTCCTCCAACGGCGGCTCCGGCGACGCAGCCGACGTGGAAATGCCAGAACTCGGCGAATCCGTCACCGAAGGCACCATCACCCAGTGGCTGAAGTCCGTTGGCGACACCGTCGAGGTAGACGAACCATTGCTCGAGGTCTCCACCGACAAGGTCGACACCGAAATTCCTTCCCCCGTAGCAGGCACCCTGGTAGAAATCCTCGCCGACGAGGATGACACCATCGAGGTCGGCGAAGTCATCGCCCGCATCGGCGACGAAAACGCCACCGCATCCTCCTCCGAGGCCAAGCCAGAGCCACAGGAAGAAAAGAAGGAAGAGCCCAAGGCAGAAGAAAAGGAAGAGAAGAAGCCAGAACCGAAGGCTGACTCCTCCAACGGCGGCTCCGGCGACGCAGCCGACGTGGAAATGCCAGAACTCGGCGAGTCCGTCACCGAGGGCACCATCACCCAGTGGCTCAAGTCCGTCGGCGACACCGTCGAGGTAGACGAACCATTGCTCGAGGTCTCCACCGACAAGGTCGACACCGAAATTCCTTCCCCCGTAGCAGGCACCCTGGTAGAAATCCTCGCCGACGAGGACGACACCATCGAGGTCGGCGAAGTCATCGCCCGCATCGGCGACGAAAACGCCACCGCATCCTCCTCCGAGGCCAAGCCAGAGCCACAGGAAGAAAAGAAGGAAGAGCCCAAGGCCGAAGAAAAGGAAGACAAGAAGCCAGAACCGAAGGCTGAGGAAAAGAAGGAGTCCAAGCAGGATTCCTCCCTGAACACCTCTGCCAAGGTCAACAATGGCGACAACGTTCCTTACGTCACCCCACTGGTACGCAAGCTGGCTGAAAAGCACGGCGTAGACCTCAACACCGTTGAGGGCACCGGCGTGGGCGGCCGCATCCGCAAGCAGGACGTGCTCGCCGCTGCTGGAGAAGGCGATGCACCTGCCAAGTCTGGCGCACAGTCTGATAACTCCCCACGCGCGCGTTGGTCCACCAAGTCCGTGGATCCGGCCAAGCAGGAGCTCATCGGCACCACCCAGAAGGTCAACCGCATCCGCGAAATCACCGCCGCCAAGATGGTCGAGGCGCTGCAGATTTCTGCGCAGCTTACCCACGTTCAGGAAGTCGACATGACTGCCATCTGGGATATGCGCAAGAAGAACAAGCAGGCGTTCATCGACAAGCACGGTGCCAACCTGTCCTTCCTGCCATTCATCGTGAAGGCTACCGCCGAGGCTCTGGTCTCCCACCCGAACGTCAATGCGTCCTACAACCCAGAGACCAAGGAGATGACCTACCACTCGGACGTCAACATCGCTATCGCCGTTGACACCCCGAAGGGCCTGCTCACCCCGGTCATCCACAAGGCACAGAATATGACCCTGCCGCAGATCGCTCAGCAGATTGCAGAGCTGGCTGATAAGGCCCGCAATAACAAGCTGAAGCCGAACGATCTCACCGGTGCTACCTTCACCGTGACCAACATCGGTTCCGAGGGCGCCATGCTCGATACCCCGATCTTGGTTCCGCCACAGGCCGGCATCCTGGGCACCGCGGCTATTGAGAAGCGCCCGGTTGTTGTCAACGAGAACGGCCAGGACGCCATCGCCATCCGCCAGATGTGCTACCTGCCATTCACCTACGATCACCAGGTAGTTGACGGTGCGGACGCAGGCCGCTTCATCACCACCATCAAGGACCGCCTGCAGACCGCTGACTTCCAAGCAGACCTCGAAGTCTAAAGGTTCTATCGCCGCTTAAAGCCTCTTAGCCCCACTGCGGGGCTAAGAGGCTTTAGCTATGTCTGGGGTGCCAAGTGGGGGTGATGGATCCCAAAACACCGGACTAATCCATCCCCTTTTATTCGAGGTGTTGAGGGAGCTTTGCCCCTAAGCCCATGGTGAGCGCACTGGGTGCAGTTCTATACAGTGACGCGCTGCATAAAAGTTTCCAAAGCGGGATCGGCTCACCCATTGTTAAACATATAATTGGGGCGGTTACAGCCACTGTCCCCCTATTAAGGAGTCTCACTGACATGGAATTCATCTCCCGCCACCTAGGGCCGGATTCTGCGGAGCAGGCCACCATGCTTGCGAAGGTAGGCTACGACAGCGTGGACGCGCTGGTCGATTCCGCCATTCCGTCAAAGATCCGCGCCGCAGAACTGCCTCAGCTTCCTGAGGCGCTCTCGGAAGATGAAGCGCAGGCTACATTGCGGGAGTACGCCAACCAGAACACGGTGCTGAAGTCCTTCTACGGACAAGGATTTTCTGACACCCTCACCCCCGCGGTCATCCGCCGCGGTTTACTGGAGGATGCGGGATGGTACACCGCCTATACCCCGTATCAGCCAGAGATCTCCCAGGGTCGTCTTGAAGCGCTGTTGAACTTCCAGACCATGATTGAGTCCCTGTCCGGACTGCCCATCGCGAATGCTTCTTTGCTGGACGAGGCCTCTGCCACCGCGGAAGCCGTGGGGCTTATGTCCCGCGCGGTCAAGAAGGGTCGCCGCGTGGTGCTGGATTCTCGCCTGCACCCGCAGGTGCTTACCGTCGCCGCGGAGCGCGCCCGCGCGATTGACCTTGAGGTAGAAATCGTGGACCTGCGCGAAGGCCTCGTGGGCGAGGACCTCATCGGCGCGGTAATCGCCTACACCGGTACCGAGGGCGACATCTTTGACCCCTCCACCATCATCGAGGAGCTGCACACCCGCGGCGCTTTGGCCACCGTGGCCACCGACCCGCTTTCGCTGCTCCTGCTGGAGGCACCTGGCTCGCTGGGCGCCGATATTGTGCTCGGTTCTTCCCAGCGCTTTGGCGTTCCGCTCTTCTTCGGCGGCCCGCACGCTGCGTACATGGCGGTCACGGAAAAGCTCAAGCGCCAGATGCCTGGCCGCATCGTAGGCGTGTCCAAGGACGCGGATGGTCGCCCCGCTTACCGCCTAGCGCTGCAGACCCGCGAGCAGCACATTCGCCGTGAACGCGCTACCTCCAATATCTGTACTGCGCAGGCACTACTGGCTAATGTCGCCTCCATGTACGCCGTCTACCACGGTCCGCAAGGTCTCAAGGCCATTGCCCAGCGCGTCCACGCGCTCGCTTCCTCCTTTGCGCAGGCCGTCAAGGATGCCGGGAAACAACTAACTTCCGAGGACTTCTTCGATACCGTTACCGTCGCCGGCGTAGACGCCGCCACCATCAAGGCTGACCTCCAGAAGGAGGGCTACCTCGTGCGCACCATTGGCGAGGACAAGGTATCGGTGTCCTTTGGTGAGTCAGCAACCAAGGAGGACGTCGCCAAGCTCGCCCAGGCCTTCGGCGCCAAAGCTGCTGAGGCCGACTTTGCCCTGCCGGAGAACCTGCAGCGCGGCGAGGAGCCACTCCAGCACGAGATCTTCAATCGCATCCATTCCGAGACCCAGATGCTGCGCTACCTGCGCAAACTGGCCGATAAGGACTTGGCGCTCGACCGCACCATGATTCCGCTGGGCTCCTGCACCATGAAGCTCAACCCCACCGCCGCCATGGAGCCGATTTCCTGGCCGGAGTTTGCCGGAATCCACCCCTACGCACCAGAGGAAACGACCGCCGGTTGGCGCGCATTGGTAGAAGAGATTGAGGGCTGGCTGGCCAAGGTTACCGGCTACGCCAAGGTCTCCATCCAGCCCAATGCCGGTTCCCAGGGCGAGCTGGCGGGTCTTTTGGCCATCCGCCGCTACCACGTAGCCAATGGCGATAACGAGCGCGATGTAGTGCTCATCCCAGCTTCCGCGCACGGTACCAATGCAGCCTCAGCAACGCTGGCTAACCTGCGCGTTGTTGTGGTCAAGACCGCCGAGGATGGCTCTATTGACCTGGCGGATTTGGATGAGAAGATTGCCAAGCACAGCAACCACATCGCCGGCATCATGGTGACCTACCCGTCCACCCACGGCGTCTTTGACCCCGAGGTCCGCGACGTATGCGATAAGGTCCACGCGGTGGGCGGCCAGGTCTATATCGACGGTGCGAATATGAACGCGCTGACCGGCTGGGCCCGCCCCGGCCAGTTCGGCGGCGATGTTTCCCACCTCAACCTGCACAAGACCTTTACCATTCCGCATGGCGGTGGCGGCCCAGGCGTGGGCCCGGTCGCAGTGGCCGAGCACCTCATCCCCTTCCTGCCCACCAACGCCGCGGATCCGCAGCTGGATGCCACCACCGCTACCCCGGTAGGTCAGGGCGTACCAATTACCAATACCAAGTATGGCTCGGCGGGTGTGCTGCCGATTTCCTGGGCGTACCTTGCTATGACCGGTGCGCAGGGACTGGCCCAGGCCTCCGCCCACGCGATTTTGGGCGCGAACTACCTGGCCAAGTCCTTGGAAGATTCCTTCCCTGTGCTCTACACCGGCAACGCTGGCTTGGTGGCGCACGAATGCATCCTGGATCTGCGCGCGCTTACCGACGCCTCCGGGGTCACCGCAGCTGACGTAGCCAAGCGCCTCGTGGACTTTGGTTTCCATGCCCCGACCCTCGCCTTCCCGGTGGCTGGCACCCTCATGGTCGAGCCCACCGAGTCTGAAGACTTGGGCGAGCTGGATCGCTTCATTGAGGCCATGCGCACCATTCGCGCGGAGATCCAAGAGATCATCGACGGCGAGGTCTCCTACGAAGGCTCCGTTATCCACCACGCACCATTTACCGCGGAGTCCATCGGCTCCGATACGTGGGAGTTCTCCTTCAGCCGCGAAAAGGCCGCGTGGCCCGTGAAATCCCTGCGCCACAGCTACAAGTACTTCCCGCCGGTGCGCCGCATCGACGAGGCCTACGGCGACCGCAACCTGGTCTGCAGCTGCCCACCACCAGAAGCTTTCGACATCGACGATTCTGAGGAGTAACCATGACCGAACTACTCACCTCCCCACTCCATGCCGAGCACGACAAGCTCGGCGCCACCTTCACGGCCTTCGGCCCGTGGAACATGCCCTTGAAGTACCAGAACGAGCTGGACGAGCACCGCGCGGTGCGCAGCACCGCTGGCCTCTTTGACCTATCCCACATGGGCGAAATCTGGGTCAATGGCGCCGACGCCGGCAAGTTCTTGTCCTATGCCTTCATCTCCAACTTCGAGCCCCTCAAGGTGGGCAAGGCCAAGTACTCCATGATTACCGCTGAAGACGGCGGCATCATCGATGACCTGATTACCTACCGCTTTGAAGAGGACAAATTCCTCGTCGTCCCGAATGCCGGCAACGCCGATACCGTATGGGACGAGCTCAACAATCGCGCCGAGGGCTTCGATGTGACTCTGAAGAACGAGTCCCGGGACGTCGCCATGATCGCCGTCCAGGGCCCTAAGGCCGCAGAAATCCTCGTGCCGCTGGTAGAAGACAATAAGCAGGACGAGGTGTATAACCTCGGCTACTACGCTGCCACCATGGGCAAGGTAGCGCGCACCTTTGCCATTATCGCGCGCACCGGCTACACCGGTGAGGATGGCTTCGAGCTCATCGTGTATAACTCCGATGCCCCACAGCTGTGGGAGGAATTGCTCAAGGCCGGTGAAGAGTATGACATCAAGCCGTGTGGCCTTGCCGCCCGCGATTCCCTGCGCCTCGAGGCCGGCATGCCGCTCTACGGCAACGAACTCTCTCGCGATATCACCCCGGTAGAGGCGGGCATGGCCCGTGCCTTTGCCAAGAAGGAGGCCGATTTCGTCGGCGCCGAGGTCATCCGCCAGCGCGCCGCCGACGGCCCACAGGTGGCAATCACCGGCCTCACCTCCACGCAGCGCCGCGCCGCGCGCGCCGGCGCCGAAGTATTCGTGGGAGACAAGAAGGTCGGAACCGTCACCTCCGGCCAGCCTTCCCCCACCCTGGGACACCCAGTTGCCATCGCGCTGCTGGAAACCAGCGCCGAACTCGAGCCCGGCGCCGAAGTCGAAGTAGAGATCCGCGGCAAGCGCTATCCTTTTGAAGTAACCGCGTTGCCGTTCTACAAGCGCGATAAGTAAACACTTTCTCAACCAGCCCGAAAGGACTACACCACCATGGCTACCCTTCCACAAGATTTCTCCTACTCCGAAGACCACGAGTGGGTCAACGCCACCGCTGACGCCGTCGCTGGCGCTACCGTGCGCATCGGCATTACCTCCGTCGCTGCCGATCGCCTGGGCGAGGTTGTCTTCGCCGAGCTACCGGAGGTGGGCGATACCGTGACCGCCGGCGAGTCCTGTGGCGAGGTCGAATCCACCAAGTCCGTCTCTGACCTCTACTCCCCTGTCACCGGCACCGTCAAGGCCGTCAACGAGGCCGTACACGATGACTACGCCGTCATCAACAACGACCCGTTTGGTGAGGGCTGGCTCTTCGAGGTCGAGGTAGATGAGGCAGGCGAGCTCATGGATGCCGCCGCCTACGCATCCGCTAACGGCCTGGACTAATTCAGCCCCACGCGGGAGGGTGTGCCACGCGCATCCTCCCGCTTTGCTTTGCCCGCCGCACCAGAGGAAACTTTGAGGCTATGACTGCACCACGCGATCCTTTCTTCCCCGCCGAGCGCTCCATCCGCGCCTCCGATAAGCCACTAGAGGTCCGTTTCTTGGGCCGGATGGACTACCAAGAGGCGTGGGACTACCAGGCCGAGGTAGCGGCCGCCCGCGCCAAGGGCGAGCAGGGCGACGTGGTGCTCGTGGTTGAGCACCCCAATATCTATACCGCCGGCAAACGCACCCAGCCAGAGGATATGCCCGATAACGACCTGCCCGTCATCACCGTGGACCGCGGCGGGCGCATCACCTGGCATGGCGAGGGCCAGTTGGTCATCTACCCCATTATCAAGCTGGCTGAGCCTGTCGACGTCGTCGACTATGTACGCCGCTTGGAGGAAGCCACCATCCAGACGGTTCGCCAGATGGGGGTGACCACCGCTGGGCGCATCGATGGCCGCTCGGGGGTTTGGGTTCCTTCCACCACCCAGGCCAAGGATCCGGCTGCCCCGAAGCGCGACCGCAAGATTGCCGCCCTGGGCATCCGCATTACCCGCGGGGTGACCATGCACGGCTTGGCGCTCAATTGCTGCAATACGCTGGAGTACTACGACCACATCGTGGCCTGTGGCATCGATGACGCCGACGTGACCACCCTGTCTCTAGAACTGGGCCACCAGGTCAGCCTCGAGGACGCCACCCAGCCGCTGTTGCAAGCGCTGGACGATGCCCTCTCGGGCCGCCTCATCGTTGCCGACCACACCTTCGGCTCAGCCCCGGATCCCACGAAGCTGGCTAATGAAAGGGCACGGGAGAGGCGTCGGCAAGCGCAGCAGTAGCCCTCGTTCGGGGCTGGCGCGGAATAGGATGTGACCGCGGCGACATATACCTAGAAGAGCTATTAGCCATCACCACCATCAACCGATAAAGTGAGTTTTTGTGACTGTAAAGCCTGAAGGACGCAAGATGCTCCGCATTGAAAAGAAGAATGCGGAGTCACCCATCGAACAAAAGCCACGCTGGATTCGCAACCAGGTCCGCACCGGCCCGGGCTACGAGGACATGAAGTCCCGCGTGGCCGGCGCCTCCCTGCACACCGTGTGCCAGGAGGCAGGCTGCCCGAATATCCACGAGTGCTGGGAATCCCGCGAGGCTACGTTCCTTATCGGTGGCGATAAGTGCACCCGCCGCTGCGACTTCTGCGATATTGCCACCGGCAAGCCGGAAGAACTAGACCGCGACGAGCCGCGCCGCGTGGCCGAAAACATCCGGGAAATGGACCTTAACTACACCACCATTACCGGCGTTACCCGCGACGATCTTCCTGATGAGGGCGCTTGGCTCTACGCCGAGGTCGTGCGCAAGATTCACGAGCTCAACCCGCATACCGGCGTGGAAAACCTCACCCCGGATTTCTCCGGCAAGCCGGACCTTTTGGAAGAGGTCTTTGAGGCCAAGCCGGAGGTCTTTGCCCACAACCTGGAAACCGTGCCGCGCATCTTTAAGCGCATCCGCCCGGCCTTCCGCTACGAGCGCTCCCTGGACGTTATCCGCCAGGCCCACGACTATGGCCTGATTACCAAGTCCAACCTGATTTTGGGCATGGGCGAGACCGAGGATGAGGTCGAGGAAGCATTGCGTGACCTGCGCTCTGCTGGCTGCGATATCATCACCATCACCCAGTACCTGCGCCCCGGCCCGCGCTTCCACCCGATTGAGCGCTGGGTGCGCCCAGAGGAGTTCGTCGCCCACTCCAAGCTAGCCAAGGAGCTCGGCTTCGGCGGCGTCATGTCTGGCCCGCTGGTGCGCTCGTCCTACCGCGCCGGCCGCCTCTACGTGCAGGCCATGGAAAAGCGCGGCTTCGAGCTGCCAGAAAACCTCAAGCACCTGGCCGAGACCTCCCAGGGTGCCACTGCCCAAGAGGCCTCCACCCTGCTGGAGAAGTACGGCCCCTCGGAAGAGACTCCAGTGACCACCCGCATGGCCAAGACCCCGGCTAATGCGAATTCGGCGGCGGCCACCATCCGCTAAACCGAACGTTTTCATAACGGCCTGCGCTTTTCGCGTGGGCCGTTTTAACATTTATGCCCGTTGACCTTTAAAGTAGGAGCCATGGCGAAAGATGACAAGGCAGCACTAAAGGCTGCAAAGAAGCAAGAACGCGCGGCCAAGCGCCAGCAGCGTAAGCAAACCTGGTCCCAGATGTGGCAAGCATTCAATATGCAGCGCAAGCAGGATAAGGCGCTTATCCCCATCATGCTGGGTGCCTTCCTGGGCATGGGCTTGCTCTTCTTCCTCATTGGCATGCTTTTTGGCGGCGAATGGTTCATGCTCATCCTCGGTTTGGGCATCGGCGCGCTGCTCGCTATGTTCCTCTTCACCCGCCGCCTTGAGCGCGATATGTACAAGCGCGTGGAAGACCAGCCGGGCGCTGCCGGCTGGGCGCTGGAGCAGCAGCTGCGCAATACCGTGGGCATCGTGTGGTCTGTGAAGACCGGTGTAGCCGCCACCCGCCAGCAGGATCTTATCCACCGCGTCATCGGCAACGCCGGCGTCATCTTCGTTTGCGAGGGCAATAAGAACCGCGTACGCCCCACCTTGAACCAGCTTAAGAAGCGTGTAGACAAGATCGCCGGCGGCGTTCCCGTCTACGAGATCTTCGTGGGCAACGGCGAGGACGAGGTTCCCGTATCCAAGCTGCGCAATAAGGTCATGAAGCTGCCGCGCAACTTCAATAAGAACGAAACCTACGAAAACATCCGCCGCATCGAGGCCATGGACTCCATGCCGGGTACCACCCCGGGCATGCCTAAGGGCCCTATGCCCCACCAGGCGCAGAACATGGCCGGCATGAACCGCCGCATGCGCCGCGCCCAGCAGCGCAAGAAGAATAAGTAGGCGCCAAAAGCTAATCCCTGCCGCACCTTATGAGGTGTGACAGGGATTTTCTTATGCCCAGAAAAGTCGGGCGGCTTAGGAGCGAATGACGATGGTGCCGGTGGCGCGGTCGTGCATGCCGCGTCCATCCGCATCAACCATGGCTGCCGGGAACAGCACACCGGTAAGCACCGTGCGCAGCGCCGCGCGCCATAGGCCCACGCGAGCGCCGGGGACGTCGAGTCGCGCCACGCCCATACCCAGCAGCAGCATGCCGGGGGTGCGGGCAAAGAGCCAACCGCAGACAATGCCCATGATGACCCACAGGGCGTAGCCCAAGAAGGCCACACCGCCGAGTTCCGTCGTGAACATGTGGATGAGGTTGGCAATGAGCATGCACACGATCCAGTCAATGGCCACGGCGCCGGCGCGGCGGCCAACGGGGGCCAGTGACCCCGGCCCGGACTCCGGAAGGCCGAGCTTTTCGCCCGGCCAGCGGCCGGGACCTTCCATGTCATCGTATTCGCCCGGAATATTCGGCCCGTCGAGCCACGTACGCTTATCTGCCATGCTCACCAATCTAGCGGGCACAAAGTGAGATGTGAAACGAGGGGAATCGCGATGCCAACGATGGGAACCTAGTAGGCTATAGAGAGACAATTCACCGGTCAACAACGAGGAGACAAACGTGTCTTTCGAGACAGTGCAGGACATCGTCCAATTTATTAAGGACGAGGACGTAAAGTTCGTCGATATCCGCTTTACGGACGTCCCAGGCACCGAGCACCACTTTTCCATCCCAGCAGAAGAGTTCACCGTAGAAGATGCCGAAAGCGGCCTCGCTTTCGACGGCTCCTCTATCCGCGGATTCACCACCATCGATGAGTCCGATATGACCCTGCTGCCGGATCCAGCCACCGCGCATATCGATCCGTTCCGCACAGCCAAGACCCTGAACATCAAGTTCTTCGTCCACGACCCATTTACCTTTGAGCCTTTCTCCCGCGACCCACGCAACATCGCGCGCAAGGCAGAAGAGTACCTGCAGTCCACCGGCATTGCCGATACCTGCAACTTTGGCGCTGAGGCCGAGTTCTACCTCTTTGACTCCGTGCGCTTTGGCACCGACGTCCAGCACGGCTTCTACGAGGTTGATTCCGATGAAGGCTGGTGGAACCGCGATAGCGAGACCAACTTCGACGGCACTCCGAACACCGGCTACAAGACCCGCATGAAGGGCGGCTACTTCCCCACCGCGCCGTATGACAAGCACGGTGAGGTACGCGATGCCATGGTAGAGAACCTGCAAAAGGTTGGCTTCCAAATCGAGCGCTTCCACCACGAGGTCGGCGCCGGCCAGAATGAGATCAACTACCGCTTCAACTCCATGTTGCACGCGGGCGATGACATCCAGACCTTCAAGTACGTGGTCAAGCAGACCGCGGCACAGTGGGGCAAGACCGCAACCTTCATGCCTAAGCCGCTGGCTGGCGATAATGGTTCCGGCATGCACGCCCACATGTCCCTGTGGAAGGACGGCAAGCCCCTCTTCCACGACGAGGCTGGCTACGCAGGCCTTTCCGATATCGCCCGCTACTACATCGGCGGTATCCTCCACCACGCCGGTGCCGTTCTCGCGTTTACCAACCCGACGCTGAACTCCTACCACCGCCTGGTGCCGGGCTTCGAGGCCCCGATTAACCTGGTGTACTCCCAGCGCAACCGCTCGGCCGCCATCCGTATCCCGATTACCGGTTCCAACCCGAAGGCCAAGCGCATCGAGTTCCGCGCACCGGACCCATCCGGCAACCCGTACCTGGGCTTCGCTGCCATGATGATGGCCGGCATCGACGGCGTAAAGAACCGCATTGAGCCGCACGCTCCCGTTGATAAGGACCTCTACGAGCTGCCGCCAGCAGAGGCTGAGTCCATCCCGCAGGCGCCGACCTCCCTCGAGGCTTCCCTGAAGGCCCTGCAGGAGGACATGGACTTCCTCACCGAAGGCGATGTCTTCACCGAGGATCTCATCGAGACCTACATCAACTACAAGTACGAGAACGAGATTAACCCGGTCCGCCTGCGTCCTACCCCGCAGGAATTCGAAATGTACTACGACTGCTAAAGCTGCGCTTGCCGACGCCCCCTCTCGCCACCGGCTTTCCGCCTTCCTAGGCTCCCTAATTGCTGAGTGCCGATTGGGGGCCTTGCAGATCTATGTGCACTTTGGCTTCAGAAGTTTTGCACCCAACATTGACAAGCGCCCTCGGTTCTTGGCGGTGCCCCACTCCTTGTTGTTTGACTATCGCAGCGTTTTCAGATGCATGGCACTTGAGCAAAACCTTGCGCAAATGATTACTAAGATTGCGCATTTTGAGCTATACTTTAGTCAACCGATACCCCCTCCAAGCTTCCCATAGGAACAGCTCAATATGAGAGGGGGGCTTTGCTATTCTGAAGCAATGAACCGCAGGAAGAAGTTCCTTAGCATTGAAGAGCAAGTCAGTTTAATTCAACGCCGTGGGTTAATCCTTCCTTCCGAAAAATCCGCTGAAAATTTCCTAGAGCGTCAAAATTATTACCGCTTTTCGGGCTACATGCGGTACTTCCAAGAAGACATAGCCGGTGACGAAGCCAAATTCTTTCCTGGCACCCAGTGGGAGGAAATAGTTAAAATCTACCGGTTGGACATCGAACTTCGTTCTCTTCTTCTCCGCGGGCTCCAAGAAGCAGAGCTTGCGGCCAGGACGGCCTTTGCTCTCAGCGAAGGTGAAATCCATTCTCCTTATGAGAAGTATCTTCAGCCCACTGCTTACCGGCGCCCACCAAGTCCGGCCATGCGGCCCACACACGATCTAATTATCAGTGAGCTCAAGCGGTCTAAGGAACCATACCTCGGAACCATACCTCCATAAATACCAAAAGGACTCAGGGTCCGACACTGAAAGGTGGGTTTACGATGTCCCAATTTGGGTGGCCGTCGAGGCATTGTCCTTTGGTACGTTGTCGAAAGCAATAAGCTTCCGAAACGACGACAACCAAATTTACGCAAAGACTTGTTCCATTCTTGGCGTAAAGAAACAATATTTAGCGCGCCAATTGCGCTCTTTTACATTCGTGAGAAATAAGTGCGCTCACTCAGCTCGGCTATGGAATAGTTTCGTTTTGGACCAACCTGCAGTATCCAATGCCACGAAGCGGCGTGCTGAGAAAATTTTAGGTCAAAATTATGGCGAGAACTCACTACTAGCAGTAATTGTAGCCCTTGATAACTTTCTCTTCCTTACAAATTCGTGGGATGGATTTTTGGATGAGTATATGAAGCTGGTCGAACGAAATCCGGATTTCCACCAAGGTATAGCGAATCCTCATCATTCATAGCCTCCTCGCTGTATGAACACGCAATGGTATTCCAGCCCTTTTCTTGCGACCCCAGACACACATTCACGTGGGTTTGACCCCCGCCCCTAAATGCACGCTTAGCGAGAGTTCTCACCAGCAAAAACGACAGCAAAATTCTGATAACCCGACCGAAAGAAATTAACATGTGGGTGTGACTAATAGATTCCGCCAACTCCCAGCCCCTGGCCCCGCGTGGGGAGGCAGCCTCATGGGCACCTCCATCGTTTCGCGCCTGCTCGTGGAAGAAGGCATGATGATCCTGGCCGGCATTTTTGCCGCCATCGCGTGCGTCATCTTTGTCGTTCTCACCGCGGGCTTCTTGCGCTACCGCCACCCTAGCTTTGAGCGCACCACTATGGCGGAGTGGTCGATGTTTTTCATCGGAATCTTGGCGCTCGGTGCCGCGCTTTCCGGCCTGACGGATATCCCTACATTCCGCCTCGTGGGCTTTTGGATCGGTGGCCCGGTTACGGTGATTACGTGGGCTATCCAACTCACGCGCTTTCATGGCGAGCCGAAGTTCACCTGGGGCCTGCCGCTGGTCGGCCCTATGATTTCGGCTTCCGTTTCCGGTTGGCTAGCTAATGATTACGGCCCGCTCTACCACGTGATGGGTACGGTATTTTTCTTCATGTCACTGGTGACGGCGGTGCCCACCTTCGCCCGCGTGTACTGGGCCGCATGGCATGGCAAGGTGGATTTCACCGGCGCGAAATCAGCCACCGCATGGGTCCCGCTAGGTGTAGTGGGCCAGTCCACCACGGCAATGCAGATTCTCTTCCCCGGCACGGTATCCATCTATTACGGCGTTACGGCGCTTATTATCGCCATTCCGCTGTCCATCTACGCGATGTTTACCTTCTATCCCAATGTGGCTCGGTGGGTTCCGTACTCCCCGGCGTGGTGGTCTTGCACGTTCCCGCCAGGAACCGTGAGCATGGGCGGCCACCAGCTGGCATTAGTCAATGGCTCCGAGCTTATCGACGCCATTGCGCTCACCATCCCCGTCCTCCTCACCGCCCACTGGATACTATGCTCCACCCGCTTCCTCAGCTGGGTGTGGGAAGGAAAGAAGGAAACCGGCCCTGAAGAGCCACTCATTAAGACTGGGCCCTAAAGGTAGCAAGGAGGCGCAGCCACTATGCGAGACGCCAGCTTCGAACGAGGCAAGCGCCGCACACGCCGCCGTACGCGTGAGGCGCGACCGCGACGCGAGCACTGGAGCAGGGAATACGCAATCTATGCGGAAGATTCCTGGGGCATAGATGACTTGGGGCCCGAGGGCGGCGAGAATTCCGTGCGCGCCTATTCCGGCGGCCGCGCAGATGGCAATCGTCGCCGGCGCCGCTAATGCATAATAGCTCCCCTATCACCTTCATCGCCTGGGACCGCGCCAACCTGGCTGCGGTGAGAGACGTACTCGCCAGCCTGCAGCGAGACGGCATCTACCTGCGCCGCGGCCACCTGCTCTTGGAGACGTCGTGGCTTGGCTCAGGCGCGCGGGACTTCTACGCCACTGCCTGGCGCTGGGACGCACAAGACTGCGCGCTCTTTTATGACCTAGCCCGGCGCGGGAAGCTCTTGCTTACTATCAGCGATACCGTGCTTGCCTGCGGCGACCAAGACGACATTGCCGATGCGCGCGCTGGCATTGCACAAAAACTCATCGCCGCCCAGGATCCACAGCACTTGTGCGGGCTGCTTGCCGACGCCGCAGAAGTCTAGCCCTACAGTCCCGGTCGTTCGCTGCGCTTCATCCAGCCCATGCGCGGGGCAAAGCCGCGGGGATGCTTCATTTGGGCTACGGCGTCGGCAATCATGAGGCGGTGGCGGCGCGAAACGCTATCGGGAAGCTTTGCCACGGAGAACCACCCAGCCTCGGTATTTTCTTCATCGCTGATGACCGGCTCTGCGCCATCCGCTACTGATACGCGCAGTGCGGTTCCCATGAAGGTGCACTCATCGCCGTTGGGGTAGGTCACTGGTCCGGACTGCCCCACGCCTAATAGCGCTTCCACCTTGGCATCGAGACCGACTTCCTCTTTGATTTCTCGCAGCGCGGTGGTAGTAATTTCCTCGCCTGGCTCGCAGATTCCTTCCACCGGGGTCCACGTACCGTTATCGGAACGCTTTACTAGCAGTACGGAGGGGACTTCCCACAGCGCGGCGTCTGCCGGCACATCGCGAATGATGATGGCGCTGCAGGCTGGCACAAAGATCTGATCATGGCCAATCTTTTCGCGCAGCTGAACAATAAAATCTGGAGTCGGCATGCCACCTAGCGTAGACCAGTGCGGCGCACTTAGGCCATGGGTCCCAAGACCTCTTTAGCTAGAACCTGAATATCGGTGGCCAACGTGAAAGACAGCTCCATGTCCGTCTGCGTGGTCTCGCAGGTGTGGCCTTCTTCGAGGCGTTGCGTCGTTCCGGAGACCACGCCCACGATGGTTTGTTTTCCTTCTACTTCGCCATACACCGGACCACCGGAGTCACCATTGGTACTGCATACGCGCGCCCTAGCGGCGATCGAATCCCGCTGGAGTCCCCCCGAGTTCAGCTGCGCCATCGCCGCACCATGGATAAGCGTGCCGCAGGTCTCATCAGTCACGCGGCCAAGCTTGCACACATGAAGCGGCAGGTGAGCCAAGGACGTGGCGACGCTATTGTCTACCGCTCCGGGGACGTAGTAGTCAGCGCTGCCGGTGATCTCGATAAAGGCCACGTCGAGGTCGTGGCTGTCTTCGGCATAAAAATCAGAGTAGATGACCTCGCCGATAGGCTCGGCGGGGTAGCTAAAGTCGCCGTCGGCAGTGCCGGCCCAGACCTTATCGCCGGGTTTGCCGCAATGGGAAGCGGTGACGGCGATCGTGCGGGCGTCGGCAAGCGTAAATGACCACGCCGCGGTGCAAGACTGGTAGTTGAAGTAGGCACCCGGCTGCGGTTCATCGCCGGAGAGATCCAAGGCGGTGCCCGGAGCGAGCGGCGCCGTGGCCGGGGAATAGGACTCATTGGGAATGAGGTTTTTAGAAGACAGGGCGGAGAAACTTGGCTCTTCCCCACCCCGCACCGGGCTGCAGGCCGCAAGAAACGCGGCCGTGCACGCTACAAAGACGCTAGTTGCTTTCCGCGTCCGCATCCCCGGCGTTTTCCTTATTATCTTCTTCCGCATCCATCTCCGCCTGGGCTTTGAGATCGCGGATGAACTTTTCCGGATCAAACTCGGTGTAGTGTTCCGGGCCGGCAAAATTTTCTAGGGCCATGGTCTAAACCTCCGTTTTCTGAATCGACGTGGTGATGTAATCCTTGACCGCCGCGGCATCATTAGGCAAGTCCTTGACGTGCCGCTCAGTATCGAGGATGCCGGCAAAGCGCTCGGGCGGCTCGGGTGCGGAGCCGATGGCTTCCGTGATGGTCTCAGCAAACTTCACCGGCAGCGCAGTCTCTAGACACACGATTGGCGTTTCTACGCCCTCGCGCTGTGCGCCGCGGGCCACCTTGATGCCGTCGGCCGTGTGCGGATCCGCCAGGTAATCAAAGCGCTCGTGCACATCCTTGATGGTGGCTAGGCGATCGGCATGGCTGGAGGAACCGGACAGGAAACCATAGTCTTCGCGGGCGGCAGCGATCTTGTCGTGGTCGAGGCTAAAGCCGCCCTCTTTCACCTTGGTGCCGAAAAACTCCGCGGTTTCGGCTGCATCGCGGCCGAGCAAGTCAAACGCAAAGCGCTCAAAGTTCGAGGCGCGCGAAATATCCATG
The DNA here is from genome assembly GCF_022347385.1 of Corynebacterium tuberculostearicum. Lineage (GTDB taxonomy): Bacteria > Actinomycetota > Actinomycetes > Mycobacteriales > Mycobacteriaceae > Corynebacterium > Corynebacterium tuberculostearicum_M. Next base: position 176,840 of record NZ_JAKRDT010000002.1, on the reverse strand, counting down.
GACGGCGAAGAGGTTGCCATGGTCTCTGCGGCTGGGCGCGGACGGTAGTTTCCTGTGCGGAAAAACTCATCCAGGACGTCATTTTCATTGGTAGCCACGATGAGGCGATCGATGGGTAGGCCCATCTGGCGGGCAATGTGGCCGGCGCAGATATCGCCAAAGTTACCGGTGGGAACGCTAAAGGAAACCTTCTGATCGGCGGTTTCGGTGACCTTGAGCCAGCAGGAGATGTAGTAGACCACCTGGGCCATCAGCCGTGCCCAGTTAATGGAATTGACCGCGCCAATGCGGTAGGTGGCCTTAAAGTCAGCATCTCCCGATACTGCCTTGACCACATCCTGGCAATCATCGAAGACGCCATCGAGGGCGATGTTGAAGATATTCGGGTCATCCAGCCCAAACATCTGCGCCTGCTGGAAGGCCGTCATGCGGCCGGCTGGGGTGAGCATAAAGACGCGAATGCCGTGGCGCCCGCGCATCGCATACTCCGCAGAGGACCCCGTATCGCCGGAAGTAGCGCCCAGAATATTGAGGGTCTCGCCGCGGCGGGCGAGCTCATATTCAAAAAGCTCACCCAAAAGCTGCATGGCCATGTCCTTAAATGCCGCAGTAGGTCCTTCAGATAGATGGCCGATGAAAAGGCCCTCGCCTAGTTCGGTGACGGGAACGATTTCCGGGTCCGCGAACTTAGGGCTGGTATAGGCGCGGACGGCGATGGCCTCGATGTCTTGCGCTGGAATATCGTCAATGAAAAGCTTAAGTACCTCGGCCGCAAGCGCCGCGTAGCCTTTATCCGCTAGGAGCCTGCGCCATGAATTTAAAGTGGCGGAATCTAGCTGTGGGTAGCTCTCCGGCAGGTATAAACCGCCATCGGGGGCAAGCCCGCCGAGGAGAATATCTGTAAAAGATGCGGGCTGACAGGCGGTATCGCGGGTCGAAATGTACTTCACACAAAAGAATCTTAGTAGTTAAGGCGTAAGGTATCAGCCATGTCGCAGCCGAATCCCAGAGAAGTCATTACCACTCAGGCTTTAAGCATTTGGGTAGCCGCCATGGCGGTCTACCTCGTAGCGATTACCGGCCGTACCTCTTTTGGTGTGGCCGGGTTAGATGCCATTGAGCGCTTCGATGTCGATGCCGGCCGTATCGCGGTCTTTACCTCAGTGCAGCTAGGTGTATATGCCCTAGCCCAAATCCCCACCGGCATCTTGATCGATAAGTTCGGCCCGCGCTTACTCCTCGTGGTCGGCGCCGTCATTATGGGCATTGGCCAGGTCGTCTTGGGCTTTACCACCAGCTATGGCGTAGCCATTGCCGCGCGCGTGCTCATCGGCGCGGGCGATGCCACGGCATTTCTCTCCGTGATGCGCATCCTGCCCTATTGGTTCCCACTGCACCGCACCCCCATGTTCACTCAGGTGACGTCATCGCTAGGACAAATGGGCCAGTTCATTTCCGCGGTGCCCTTCCTGTGGTTGCTGGGTGCGGCCGGATGGACCGCCGCCTTCGTTACCCTTGGCGCGGTAGGAATCTTGGTAGCCATCGCCGCTATCGTGGCGGTGGCAGACTCACCAGAGAAGTTGGGGATTATTCCCACGGAGAAGGAACCACCCAACTCGCAGGCCACCAGCATCCTGGCCCGCTTGAAGACGGTATTCCGCTCCCCGGTGGCCTGGCAGGCTTACTTCATCCACTACATCGGCATGCTCCCGCTCATCGTTTTTGTCATGCTGTGGGGCATGCCCATGATGACCCAGGGCATGGAGATGTCCAAGGCTAAGTCCAGCCTGGTACTTACCTTGCTGGCGGTATTCTTGGTCTTCGTCGGCCCCCTGCACGGCAAAATTTCCTCCCGCGCGCAGCATGTCCGCCCATGGCTTAGCCTCGGGTTTGTCGCGGTTCACGTACTTGCGTGGTTGCTTTTCTTTGCCTTTGGCACCGACAGCGGTTTGGCCGCAATTTTGGTGGTGTCCTTCATTACTGCGCTCTGCACGCCAACGGCCAACTATGGCTTCGATATCGTGCGTGAGCGCATGGACCGCTCCGTGGTGGCCACCGCTACGGGCCTAGGCAATATGGGCGGGTTTACCTCCGGCATGTTGGGTGCGCAGCTCTTCGGCATGGTCTTGGACCACTCCTCCGACGCCCCTGATTACTCCATGCCGGATTTCACTGCCGCCGCGGCTGCGGTGCTAGCCGTCTGGGTAGTAGGCATGATTGGCGTGGTCATCACCCACTTCCTTCGCCGTCGCGTGGGCGAAGACGGGCCTTCTGTCACCATCGTGGAGGTTTCCTAAAAGCCCTCGGATGTTTACTCCGGGTTGAGGATGAAGCGAATGGTCCCCTCAGGGTCTGCCAAAAGCTCCCGGGTAGCCGCCACGGCTTCCGCTTCATCGAAGGCGATGCGTTCAAAGCCAGTATCGTTGAGCTCCACAATGTCCGCACCAGGGCAGGCAAGAAGAATCGGCGAGTGCGTGGCGATGATGACTTGCGCGCCGCGGTCAACCGCTAGGGCAATTTCCCCTACGAGGGCTAGTTGCCGGATAACGGACAGACCTGATTCTGGCTCATCAAGGATGTACACGCCTTGGCCATTGATGTGCTCGTAAAGCAGGTCGAAGACGGATTGTCCGTGCGAGCGGCGGGACAAATCCACATTCTGAGAAAGAGTCGAACGGCCGCCACGTTCGGCCGCTGAATCCCCACGTCCAATCAAGTACTCGTGCTTTTCGGCGCGCAAGAAGTAGGCGCGCTGGATAACTTCCTCTGTATCGCAGCGAATGGGGCTACGAGGAACGATTTCATCTGGGTCGTCCATCCGGCCGCCCGCAGGTGAACAGCCCAAATCGCTAGCCACGCCAGCGAGCAAGCTCGATTTACCAATGCCGTTTTCTCCTACAAAGACGGTGACGGGGCTTCGCAGCTTGAAGCTGCCCAAATCAGCTAAATAGTCGAAGACGGGCAGCTCGGCGCGGTAGTCATCAGGCTTAAACTTCAGGCTTAGGGCATCAACCAGCATGGGCCCTAGGTTAATTCAGTTCATCGAGTACGCGCAGCGCATCTTCCTGCGCTGCCGCCGCGCCAAAGTTTTTCAGGTGGCCGCCCAAGTCGCCGGCCGGAACTGACTGGGCGATGGTATCGGCCGGCACGGTATTGACGGCATAAGCCACCCCTACCCCGCCGGTGATGGGGATGGCAATGGCGGCGAGTACTCCCGCCGCGGTCGACAGCGTGGTCTTGAAAGTCATAGTCTCCTCCAGAGGCTTCGGCACCGAGCACCCTGCCCGTTACCGATTTGTGATGTTTTACCTTAGGAAGAGTTGCTGCCAAGGCCATGCCGCCTAGCTGCGGGTTGCCTGAATCTTCGCGCCCAGTTCGCGAGGAAATAAAGGGGGGGCTAGTTTGCTGGATAGCTCTCGGCCACAATGCCATCGCTTGCCGGCATGACAAGGCCTCGCTCAAAAGCTACGAGAACGGCCTTTTCATCAGATTCGCTGATGTCACCGGCCTCCACCGCACTGTTGAGCTCGCGTTCCAAGTAGACGCGCACATCGGACTTGCCGTTTTCAGTCTGGGTAATATCCCGCGGGACGGAGTTGAGCGGAATGCCCAGGGCCTTCGCCAGGGAGGTCACGCGGTTGGCGTCGGTGGAATCATCGGCCATGATGTCACCATTGACCTGTGCGGGCATGTCTTCCTGAACCACGCCACCGGCCACGGCCTCGCCCACCGTCTTCGTCCCCTTGGGGGGATTATCGCGGTTGGTTGCCCACACCCCGACAGCGATAGCCACGATGACGGACACGGCTACAAAGGCCCACAGGTAGATGAGCTTATGTCGATACACTCCGCTGATTTTAGCCATGGTAACCAGCGCCATCGCCGAAGGAACCGTAGTCATTGCCGCGAGGGTTCTCGCCGCGATCATTGAGGGCGTCGATGATGGAGCGGATGGTGGCCTCCCCTATGCGGTCGGCGCGCCCCCACGAGCGAGGGGCCTGGCGAGAATTGTGCGGTGCTGATTCTGGCCGCGGCGGCGCTGGCTTTTCCTCTCGCGGCGTGGAGACCTCGATGGTCAATGTAGTGCCATCAAGGTGGAGGGCGTCACCGTCGCGCACGCCCGCGGCACGCGCTGCGGAAAGCAGCGCGGATAATTCGCCTACCGTGGCGTTGTCCACATCGAGTTGCAGCTTAAAAGACATAACTAGCCAGTCCTTTCTTTTTCCCATCCCACTTTAGAGTCCGAAAGTGCAAAAAGTAAGGGCGCGGTGCGCACATCGGGGACTTTCAAGGCTAACTCTAAGAATGCTCGAAGGATTCCTCCTCGCCCCAGAAGACCTCATCTACAACTTTCCGGGCATGGCGGGTAAGTTTCAGATAGTTTTCTAGAAACTCTTGGTTCTCCTCCGGCGGCCAGCCAGCGGCACCGGCTACCTGGGCCAGCTGCGGGCCGGGCCCGGGCAACTGGTCCACGCGCTTGCCGCGCACGAGCACCAGTGCATTGCGGGCGTCGGTAGCCATAAGCCAGGCCTCGCGCAGGTCCGAGACTTGCTCGGCAGACAGGATTGCGGTTTCCTCCAAGGCATCGAGCACGCGCAGTGTGGACGGATCGTGCAGTTGGGCATACTCGTGGGCATGCATCATGGTCAGGAGCTGCACAGTCCATTCAATATCTGAGAGCGCACCGCGCCCCAGCTTGGTATGAGTATTGCGGTCCGCGCCGCGCGGGAGGCGCTCATTGTCCACGCGCGCCTTCATGCGCCGGATATCGCGAATGGTCGAGGCGCTGGCACCGCCTTCTGGGTAGCGGAAGCTATCGACCATGGACATAAATCGCTCGCCTACTTCCCTATCGCCAGCCACGAAGGCAGCGCGCAACAATGCCTGCAGCTCCCAAGACTCGCCCCACTCGCGGTAGTAGCGCTCATAGGAGGAGATGGTGCGCGCCACCGCACCGGAGCGGCCCTCTGGGCGCAGGCCCAAATCGACGTCCAGCGGCGGGTCGCCCGAAGGCTTAGACAGGCGGCGCCGAAGCTTATCGACGATCCCGATGGCCCACTTCACGGCCTCCCCTTCCGCACCAGAGTCATCGGCCGGTTCGCTGGGTTCTGCCACCACAAGCACATCCGCATCTGAGCCAAATCCCAGCTCCATGCCTCCCAAGCGGCCCATGCCAATGACGGCGATGCGCGCTGGCGGCTCTGCATCTTCGTTGGCAAGGCGCCACGCGCGCACCTCGGCGCGAAGTGCAGCCTCAAGGACGGCATCCCAAATTGTGGATAGCTCATGACATACCTGCTTGACCGGCATGAAGCCCAACAAATCCGCACTGGCGATGCGGGCCAGCTCCACTCGGCGCAACGAGCGCGCCACCGCCACCGCTTTATCCGGGTCGGCGTGGCGCTTGCTGGAATTAACTAGCGCCTTGGAAACCTGTTCGGGCTTGGTTTCTAGCAATTTGGGGCCAGTGGCGCCGTCGGAAAGCTGCTTGACCGAATCCGGTGCGCTAATAATCAGATCAGAGGTAAACGGCGAGGTACCCAGGATATGCATGAGCCGCTGGCCCACAATTCCTTCATCGCGCAGCATGCGCAAGAACCACGACCTATCGTTCGCGGCCTCCGAGAGCTTGCGATAATTCAACAGGCCCATATCGGGGTCTGCGGTATCGGCGAGCCATTCCATCAAGGTAGGCAGCAAGATTGCCTGAATGCGTGCCTTGCGCGAGGTTCCCGCCGCCAAGGAGGTCAGGTGCTCGAATGCGCGCTCGGGGTGGTTATAGCCCAACGCGGCCAGCTGCAGCTTGGCGGCCTCCGGCGAAAGCTTAAGCTCATCGGCCGACATGGTGACCACGGAATTAAGCAGCGGCCGGTAGAACAGGCGCGAGTGCAGCTCGGAGATCCGCAGGCGAATCCGGCGCAGGTGTGACAGCATGCGCTCGGCCGCCGACTTGGTGCCCTGCGGATAAAAGCCGGCGATGCGCGCCAGCCACTTCATCCCCTCTTCATCGTCCTTTTCCGGCAGCGTGTGCGTGCGGCGGAAGCGCTCCAATTGCAGGCGGTGTTCAAGCAAACGCAAGAATTCATAGGCTTCAATGAGCTGGGTGCCATCCTCGCGGCCGACGTACCCCGCTGAAATCAGCGCCTCCAGCGCCTGCACCGTGGAAAGCGCGCGCAGCGTCTCATCGGAGCGCCCGTGCACCAACTGCAAGAGCTGGACAGCAAATTCGATATCGCGCAGGCCGCCCACGCCCAACTTGAGCTCGCGGTGCTTGAGCTCCTCGGGAACATTGGCCAGCACGCGGCGGCGCATGGCCTGTACGTCCTCAACAAAGGACTCGCGCTGCGACGCCGTCCACACCATCGGGCGAATCTGGTCCAAATAGTCCTGGCCTAGCGGGAGGTAGCCCGTCATAGCGCGCGCTTTAAGGAGCGCCTGGAATTCCCACGTCTCCGCCCACCGTTTGTAGTAGGCCACGTGAGATTCCAAAGTGCGCACCAATGCGCCCGACTTTCCCTCGGGGCGCAGGTTCGCATCCACCTCGAAAAAGGTGGTGGATCCAATGCGATTAAACTCCGCCGCCAGCCGCGTGGCCCTAGGGGTTGCCTCGCTGCCGACGAAGATGACGTCCACATCGGAAATATAGTTCAGCTCTCCTGCGCCACATTTGCCCATCGCCATGACAGCCAGCTGTGCATCCAACGGGGCATCGCCGTAAATGGTGCGCACGGCACAGGCAAGGGAGGCGGTCAAGGCGGCGTCGGCAAGCGCGGTGGTCAGCGCCGTAATCTGGCGAAATCCTACCTCCGGCTGCAGCTTGGTCTGGCCCTTGCGTGAATGGAAGGTACCCGCCACATCGCAGGCGGCAATGCGCATCATCAAAGTGCGGTACGTCGTGCGCAGCGCCTGCTTATGCTCCCCCTCGCCGGCGCGGTAGGTGCCCGGCGCGCTCAAGTCTTTGCGCGCCGGATCGGGACGGTCAATGTCCTCCGCAAAGTCCGCGGGCTCGGCATCGACGGCACCGAGCAAGCTTTGCAGCATCTCTTCAGACTGCGGAAGGGGTTTTTCTAGTTCTCGCCACAGTTCAGGGTGCGCCGCGAGGTGATCGCCGAAGGCGGTCGAGGCCCCCAGTAGTGCGAAGAGGCGCACGCGCAAAGTTTCATTGGAACGCACGGCATCATCGAGCTCTGGGGCTTGTTCATAGATGCGGATCAGATTATTGAGAGCCAGGTCTGGGTCGCCCACGGCAGCGAGGGTCCACAACAGATCGGCTGATTCCGGATTCTTCCACCCCAGCTGCTCAATATCCTGCGCAGCATGCGGGCGGGTAAGACCTAGTGTGGCCGGTGAAGGCACAGCAGCAGGACGCATTTTTCTCCTAGAAGTTCAGGTTATTGCGCAGCTCAAAGGTGGTGATTTGGCTCTGATAGTGATGCCACTCATCCCACTTGGAGCGCAGGAAGAACTCAAAGACGTGCTCGCCCAAGACTTCTGCCATGAACTCGGATTTTTCAAACTCGCGCAAGGCCTGATCCAGGCTGGTGGGTAGATCCTTATAGCCCATCGCGCGGCGCTCGCGGCGGGTGAGCTGGTGGACATCGTCCTCGGCCGGATCATCGAGCTCGTAGCCCTCGCGGATGCCTCGCAGGCCTGCTGCCAATAGCACCGCATATCCCAGGTAGGGGTTCATCGAGGCATCAATGGAGCGGATTTCTACCCGGCGCGATTCTTCCTTGGTAAGCCGGTAGGTGGGAACGCGGACCAGCGCGGAGCGATTCGATACTCCCCAGGTGGCTGCGCCCGGCGCCTCGTTGCCGAACATTAGGCGCTTATAAGAATTGGTCCACTGATTCACAATCGCGGACATCTCCGTGGAGTGCTCCAAGATGCCGGCGATGAACTGGCGGCCGGTCTGGGACAAAGAGAATTCATCATCCGGATCGTGGAAAGCATTGGATTGGCCTTCAAAAAGGCTCAAGTGGGTGTGCATGCCTGAGCCCGGTAAATGTTCGAAGGGCTTAGGCATGAAGGTGGCGCGCACGTTGGAGTTGGTGGCCACCTGCTTGATCACGTGCCGGAAGGTCATGATGTTATCGGCCATGGTGAGCACGTCCGCATGGCGCAGATCAATTTCTTGCTGGCCCGGCGCGGTTTCGTGGTGGCTAAACTCCGTGGCAATTCCCAGCGATTCCAGCGCTAGCATTGCCTTCCTGCGGAAAAGCGGGGCGGTATCGTGCGTTGCTTGGTCGAAGTAACCGCCGTTATCCGTGGGCACCAAGTCGGTGAGTTCGCGGCCGCGCTCGAGGAGATAGAACTCGATTTCTGGCGAAGCCATACAGGTAAATCCATCGTTGGCGGCCTCGGTGACCTGGCGGCGCAGGATATGGCGCGGGTCCACCATGGAGGGCTGGCCGTCTGGCTGTGCGATATCGCAAAACATGCGGGCCGATTGCAGGTCCGGCTCATCCATATCAAAGGGCAGAATCTGAAAGGTGGAGGGATCTGGCAGGGCAATGGTGTCAGACTCAGAGATGCGAGAAAAGCCCTCTACGGAAGAACCATCAAAGCCAACACCTTCTTCAAAGGCCGATTCCAGCTCGGACGGGCTCATGACCACGGATTTGAGGGCGCCCAGAATATCCGTAAACCACAGGCGGATAAAGCGGATATCGCGTTCCTCAACGGTGCGCAAGACAAATTCGTGTTGGCTATTCATGCTTTAGACCTTACCGGCTCTCCCCCGAGGGATGTGCAGTTCATGCGACAGTTTTTCTAGGGCGAAATGTGCAGGTCGCAAGAGTATCCAGGGGGTGGCTAGCGGGGGCTTTCCTGGCAGGAGCCAGCGTCAGCGCATGCTTTGCTAAGTGGGCAAGCGAACATACGTACACTTCTTAAAGGACGAATCTTTATGACCACCCACTGCGATGACCTTTCTGCTCACGTAATCGAACGCCTCATCACCGCCGCACAACAAGGTTGGGCGCCGGCGGACCTAGAACACGTCTTAGGTCCGCACGCCTACCCCATTATTTACCGTGCGAGCCCCCATGTACCGGCACGAATTACCTCCCCTGCGCTGCGCAAAGCATGGCTCCAGATGGCCCCTCCGCAGGAGAATTTCATTCCGCGCGATAAGCTGCGCGCCATTATTAAAGAGCTCATCCACTTGCCAAGGCTGCGCGATACGGAGCTTCTAGCCTCCGGCGAATCCTTGCGGGAGGATGGGCTTAGCGATAAGCAACGCAAAATCCGCGAAAAGGTGCTAGGCCTTTTGCGAAAAGCGGAATCTACCAGCTTTGAGGATGAGGCCGAGGTCCTCATCTCTAAGGCACAGTCCCTGCAGCAGAAGTATCGCATCGAGGATCTCCTTACCTCCGAGCTACCTGATCTTATTTCCCGCCGCGTGCACATCCACCCGCCGTATATCAAGCACCAGGCTTCCCTCTTAAGCACTATCTCTGACGCCAATGGATGCACTACTCTCCTTATTCATGACAAGGGCTTGGCCTGCGTGATTGGCGCTCCTGCCGACGCCGCCCATTGCGCCGACCTCTTCGCCTCTCTTAACCGTCAATGCGATTGGTTCATGCGCAATGGTGACGGCGCAGAAATTGCCCGCGCTACGGGCTCTACCGCCGCCTATCGCCGTAGTTTCCGGCTCTCTTATGCCGCCCGCATTGGTGAATTGCTCACTCAAGCAAATGAGGATGGCATCGCAGATAACCTGCGGGAGTCGCAGTACTGCTCACACCATGCAGAGACTGTAGCCACCCAAACCCTTCCGGCACTGCAGGCGCGCACCGATCATGCCATCGATACCCGCAATCGTCTCTTCCCCAACCTGACGGAAATGTCGCTTTCCATGAACAGCATGCACGGCATCAACGATGGCATTGCCGCTGCCGATAGATCTCACTTAGGCGGCGATTCTTCCGGAATCGGTCCGGTCCCCGAAATCACGCAGTAATTCTGCCCTGCTCAAGGCCATTCTTCCTTCCCGTTCCCTGCTAGCGAACGGGGGCGAGGAGTGGCACCGCAGCGAATGCTTAACGGGTAAGATCACCGGTGAGATTTATTTGGTCTAGAAAGTAAAAGGTACGTGAATGTCTACACAGTCTTTTCTCGAAGTTGAAGCGAAATTCTCCGTAGCCGAGTCCACTCAGCTCCCTGAACTGACCCGCCTCGAGGGAGTTGACCACGTTGCAGACACGCGCCACCACGCGCTTTCTGCCATCTACTACGACACCGAAGACCTCCGCCTCACCCACGCAAAGGTCACCCTCCGCCGCCGTACCGGTGGCAATGATGATGGCTGGCATATCAAGATTCCTAGCGAGGCTGGCCGCACCGAAATCCATGCCGAGCTGGGTGAACCTGTCGATGGCCGCTACGAAGTACCGGAGGAGCTTCTCCACCAGGTTCGCTCCATTATCCGCCACAACGAACTCACCCCGATTGCGCAGGTAGACAACAAGCGCACCGAGATGGTCCTAGCGGATGCCGACAATAAGCCGGTAGCAGAATTCTGCGATGACCACGTCACCGCCTTTTCCTTCCTTCCAGGTGGCCAGCAGCAGTCGTGGCGCGAATGGGAAGTAGAGCTCGCCGGTGAGCTTCCTGGCACTGAGGAAGGTACGCAATTCATTCGCCGTGCCACTTCCTTGCTTATCGGTGCCGGTGCGCGCGTTTCTTCCTCCCCATCCAAGCTGAAATCTGCTTTGGGCGATTCTTACGCCAATGCCCCGCTGCCTCCAGCCCTGGTATCGCCGGATGTGGACCCAGACTCCCCTGCCGCGGCCGTCATCACCGCTCTGCAAGCCAACCGCGACAAGCTAGTTGATTATGACCCTCGCGTGCGCCGCGATGAGTGGGATTCGGTTCACCAGATGCGTGTCGCCACCCGCGAACTGCGCAGCCACCTGCAAACCTTCCATGGCATCGTTGTCGGCCCAGAAATCGACAAGATTGAAGCCGATCTCAAGGAGCTTGCCGGCATCTTGGGCGTTGCTCGCGATGCGGAAGTTGTGGAAGAACGCTGGCAGAAGCTGCTGGAGTCCGAAGATTCTGACACCTTGGATGACTCCACCCGCGAGCACATTGCGCACGATATGGGCAACGCCTACCGCCGTGCGCACCGCCGCGTGATCGCAGCTCTTGATTCCGAGCGTTACCTCGAGCTGCTGGAGTCTCTCGATCGCCTGCTTGCAGACCCGCCAACGGCCGATAAGCAACAGGATTCCGCCCCGGCAGCAAGTGAGGCGGAGCAGCCGGAGGAGCAGTCCTCTGCGGAAGAGGACGCCGCTACTCCTGCCGAATCCAGCGAGGACAGCGCACCTGCTGCAGACAAGGCCGCAAAGAAGCCGGAGAAAAAGAAGTCCAAGGACAAGTCCGCCGACATGGATACCGTGATGGCGCAGCACCTTGAAAAGGCCTATAACAAGCTGGTCAAGCGCCATAAAAAGGCCGTGGAGAACTGGGATAACCAGGAACTGTCCCTGCACGAGCGCGAGGATTATTTCCACGATATGCGCAAGGCAGCAAAGAAGCTGCGCTATGCAGCTGAAGCAGCTGGTTCTGCCACCAACCTCAAGACCAAGCGACTCTACAAGGCCTGCAAGCAGATGCAGTCGGTGCTCGGTGACTTCCAGGATTCCGTGACCTCGCGCGATAAGCTGCTCGAGTTGGCAGAGTCCGCTCGCCGCCGTGGGGAGAATACCTTTGGCTATGGCCTGCTCTACCAGCGCGAGCGAACCATTGGTCTAAAGGCTCTTGATGATTACGCAGAGTCTTTCAAAGACATCAAGGCCGCGTTTAAGCCGCTGCGCAAGAAACTAAAGTAGCCGCGCTTCCCGGGTAGGTGCCGGGAAACACGGCTTTAAAAGAGATGGCTGGGAGTTAGTTACTTCCAGTCATCTTCTTCGTCTGCGGCATCTGCCGCATCATTGCGGGCTTGGGCGATTTCGATGGCGTTTTCTGCCTCTTCGCGGGTGTCATACGGGCCCATCCGATTTTCCCAGCCAGAGGTCTTGCCTTGGCTGACTTCCTTAGTGGTGGGATCAAAGAACCACTTCTGGTCTGCATCGCTCATGAAACTATCCTCTCAGTCGTTGCATCAGCGGCACCGGCTAAGTGCTGCCGCTGATATGGTTTGTGCCCACACTACCCACGCTGTCCCATTGATGCCCGCTAGAATGTGGGGCAGCACAATTCTTTTATACGAATCCATGTCGTATTCCCCGCCACCGCGCACATAGGTGGCGGGCGTTCGTTGCTTTAAACGCACCGCCGCGTGTGTGGGGCAACGAAGACTACTGGTCCCAGAACCTGGAAAAGGAGCTTTAGCACCCATGCCACTGTGGTCAACGCCTGCAGAGCCCGTAGCCGAGCGCGCCGCCCGAGCACATACCGAACTCACAGGCAGCGCTCCAACGCATACCGCCAGCGCGCCGGCAACGTGGTCCCTCATTGGTGAACATATTGATCACTTCGGCGGCATTGTCGCCATGTGTGTGGGAAAGTTGCGCGCTGCAGCGTCGGTAAGCCCTCGCACCGATGGCGTGGTGGCCGTCCATTTCCACCCAGCTCAGGGCGAGCCTGCCCATGACTCGATTAGCCTGCAGGCGCTTGCAGAACTGGCAACGGCGCAACAGCCCACCACGGATGCGGAAGGCCAGCCGGTTATTCCGCCGGCACCACAAGGTGGGTTGGCGGCCCGCGTGGGCGGCATTGTCCACACGATGATTAATCGTCAGTTGCTCTCCCGGGAGACGGCCGGTGCGGATATCACCATCGCCTCCGATATTCCGGAAGGTTCGGGTTTGGGTGCGGATGCCGCTGCGGACGTCGCGGTGGCGCTAGCGCTCATGGGTGCAGATGCGGACCTCGATGCACCGTTGAGGGCCCGGGTGGCGGATGTCTGCACCCAGGCCGTTTCTACCTTCGCAGCGCGGCCGCCACTGCGCGCACGCCACAGCGCTGCGCTGCGCAGCACGGGTGAGGGCGTGTGCATCATGGACTACGCCGATGGTTCTGTCACCCACGCCCCACATGTGGTGGGCCGCGAGATGTCCGCCTTTGCGGTGGCAGTGCCGGAAGATTTTTCCGCACAGGAAGAAAAGGCCATCGCCAATATCCGCCAGCGCCAGCGCTTTATCGATGATGCCTGCCACTCCTTCGGCACCGATTCGCTGCGCTTGCTTCCCGACGCCCAACAGCGCGTCCTCGACTGGCTGAAGGCCGTGCACAAAGTCTACGGCGAGGAAGGCCGCCCGAGCATCAGCGCCGCCACGGAGTGGATGGCCTTTTATGAGGAAGAAACTGAGCGCGTAGAAAAGTTTGCGCGCTGCCTGCGCTCGCACCGCGGCGCGGAGCTCTTCCCTATCCTGTTGCAGTCACAGTCTTCTTTGGCAAATATCTACGGCTTGGATTCGGCAGAAAAACTCGCCGAATTGGTCACGGTTCGCGGTGCCGTTGCGGGTCGCTCGGCGCATGCCGGGACCTCGAACGCGGTCATCGCTTATGTTCCGGCGAAAAGCGCGCACAATTTTGCAGCTGACTTGGCTGAAGACGGACTGCTCGTCGTCGAGCTGCAGCCAGGCGAGGCCGCCCGCGGCGAAGGCTAGGATCCTTGCCGGCTAGTCGGCTGGCCAGGCAAAAAGAACCTCGCGTGAATCGGTATCCGCCGTCACCAGTGAGACAGTGGTTTCACTGCCGGTTTCCGGTGCGCCCACGGAGTGGGCGAAGACGGGTGGCTCCGGTACGAAAATCCGCGCCTTGTCCCGCTTCGGATCGCCGCGGACCACAGTGGCTGAGAAATTGGTACCGAGCCAAGGTCGCAGCACAGTCGCCTCCGTCAGGTTCAGGCAGGCCTTATCCACTTGGGAGGCGAGCTGCGAGGTCGAACGCATCGCCCCGATGACCTCCGTGGCGCTGCCTGTTACCCACTCGGGAACCTCATAACCGCCGCACAGGGCGAGGCATACCTCCGTGGCGAACCTATCGGAAAGGCGCCGCAGCGGCGCGGTGACGTGGGCATAGTAGCCACCGATACCGGCGTGTACCTGCGCCTCCTGCTCGCCTAGCCAGGCATAGTCGGCTCCGCGCAAAAGGCTTTGGGCTTCGCGCATGACGGCCATGCCGCGCGGGGAATCGGCGTCGACGGTGAGCAGGAATTGGGGTATGGGGGCGTCGCCAAGCGCAAAGCCTAGGGCCTGCGCCTCGGCGCGAAATTGGCGCTCATGCTCCGGCTCGGCCGCGGGCAGGGTGCGCAAGAAGCCCACGCCAGCTTCCTGCATAAGGCGCCCAGCGCACATGCCGGCCAACAGGGAAATTTCGGAGTTATAGTCCATGACCTCATAGCGCGGCTCGATGATGAGCTCGAAAGTGCCGTCCTCGTTTTCCACCACCCGCTGGGAGGGCAGGCGCAAGGAAATGGCCTCTCGGCGCAGGGAAGATTCCTGGCGCAGCCGGCCGACCACCGGCAGCAGCGCGATGGATGGGTGGAGCGTGTCGGCCGCGAGGTCCGCATGCGCGCCTTCATAATCCAGGCGGGCCTGGGAGTAGATGAGTGCGCGCTCGACGTGGAAGGACTCCACCTCGCCGTTGCCATCCAAGTCAAAGGTCCACAATACGGCCGGCTTATCGGTGCCAGGCAGCAGCGAGGCTTGGTCCTCGGAAAGCTCCGGCGGGTGCAGGCGCGCGGGCTCATCGGGAAGATAGATGGTCTGGCCGCGACGGAAGGATTCGCGCTCCAGCTCGCTGCCGGGCTCAATGAAAGCGGCAACGTCCGCGATGGCATAAAAGACGCGGTATCCGCCCTCGCGTTCTTCGATGTAGACCGCCTGATCCAAGTCCATGGAGCCGGCGGGATCCAGGGTCACAAAGGGAATTTCGCGGGCGTCGCGGCGCGAGTCAGCGTATCGGTCCTGCGCGCGGGCGGCCTGGGCGGTGACCTCGGCCGGAAAATCGGTGGCTACCGAAAAGTCTGTGGCAATGGCGCGGAAATCGAGTGGGGCGGCGTAGAGCTTCATGCCCACCACCATAAACGTAGTAGGGCGAATGAGTCGGCCTATAAGCCGGATTCTGTCTAACCGCGGCACTCCCTGAGAAGTACCGCGCGGTGAACATCCATCTAGACCAACCGTTGCCAGTTGGTTCCAGCAGCTACCTTCAGGCTCGAGCGAGCAGCCTTAAAACGCCTGATCGGGCCCCGCAACGTGGCGGGGCCGTGATGCCTTGCTCCCGGTGGGGTTTACCCAGCCACCGCCATCACTGACGGTGCTGGTGCGCTCTTAACGCACCGTTTCACCCTTACCTTGTGGCTCCAACGTGGCCGAAACCAAGTGGAGGTACAAGGCGGTCTACTTTCTGTTGCACTTGCCCGCGGGTTTCCCCGGGTTGCCGTTAGCAACCACCGTGCTCTGTGGAGTCCGGACTTTCCTCGGCGCCCACGCGGCAGCACGTGGCTGCCCGTTTGAAGCGACGCGATCACCCGGCCGGCTCATTCGCGTTCCTTATTCTAGCGCAGGCCCGCCAGGTGGCCCACATCGTTAAATCCGTGCACCATAGAGCCGCCGTCCCAGAATTCCACTCGCGAAATGGCAGCCAGGTCTAAGAAGAGATGCCCAAAGGTGGCTGGGCCGGCATCGAGTGCTTGGCGAATGAAGGACTTAATTGGATTGACGTGGCTGACCACCAGCACGGTCTTTCCTGCGAAGCGCTCTTGGAGCTCCTTGCGGGTGGTGCGCACGCGGCGGTTGACCGCTTGCAGCGATTCGCCGCCCGGACAGGCGACGCTCGCATCGTGCAGCCATTCCTCGTGGAGTTCCGGGTCGCGCTGGTGGGCCTCGGCCGCGGTTTTTCCTTCCCACGCACCGAAGTCCACCTCGATGAGGCCGTCGACCGTCTCTACCTCGATATCGCGGCCATTGGCCACGGCCGCCGCGGTCTCTTGGCAGCGGCGCAGGGGTGAGCAGACGATGGCGTCAAAGTCGGCGTCGGCAAGCGCCTGCGCGGCGGCGAGCGCCTGCTTTTGGCCAAGCTCGGTAAGGCCCGGATTGGCGCGGCCGGAGTATTGCTTGGCGGCCGACATCTCCGTCTGCCCGTGGCGCAGCAAGATAAAGCGGGTGGTAGGTCCGCGGTCCCCCAGCCAATCGGTGGGGTGCGGCGCGGTGGTGTCCTGCTCCGCGGCTGGCGCTGGCTCGGCGGCTTCTTCGCCGGCAACGATGCCTTCCGGGTGCCCGGCGGCAGCGGCATCCATGGCGTCATTGGACAGGGCGTCTGCCACTTTATTCTTAGCGCGCGGCACCCAGTCCAGGCTGAAAGTAGAAAAACCGTTGATATATTCGCGGGCGCGCAGGGCCAGCTTCTGCATATCGGGGTGCTTGATCTTCCAGCGGCCGTTGATTTGTTCCACCACCAGCTTGGAATCCATGTGGAATTCCACCTCGGTAGCGCCCATTTCGGTGGCGGCTTCAAGGCCGCGCAGCAGGCCGTTGTACTCTGCGACGTTATTGGTGGACTTGGTGCCTACCACGTAGACAATTTCGCGCAGGATGCGCTGCCCGCTGCCGTCATAGATAACGGTGCCGGAACCGGCTACTCCGGGGTTGCCGCGGGAGCCGCCATCGGCGTAGATGATGACCTTCATTAGACCAGGCGCACCAGGTAGGAGCCGCAATCGCCGCACTGCGGCAGCTCATCGGCCGGGGCATTGCGCACGGCGTTTTGCTCGGCCGGCGGCAAGACAATGAAGCAGCCGCCGCAGGCGCGATTGGCCTTGAACTGGGCGGCACCTACGCCATTTTCCTCGCGCTGGGTATCGTACTCGCTGAGCACTCCAGCGGGCAGCTGATCGCGCAGCTCGCCGATGCGCACGGCCGGATCTTCTTGATTGGCGGCCGCTTCCTTAGCCGCCTCGGCCGCACGGCGCAGCTTTTCCAGCTTGCGCTCGGAATCAGAAACGCGCGCGCCGTGGACGTCCAGGTTGGAACGCAGCGCGTGCACCTCGTTATGCGCCTCCTGCAGCTCGCTCATGAGGTCAGCGATGCGGGACTTGGCGGCGTAGAGATCGTGCTCTAGATCCTTGCGGGTTTCTGGGTCTACTGCGGCGCCGAGCTGGCGCTTATCATCGCGCTCGCGCTGGCGCAGCTTGCGCTCATCGGCTTGGATGCGCAGGATTTCAGTCTCCATGTCGTCGACGGCCATCTGCGCAGAACCGGAGGCATCGAGCAGGCGCTTGTGCTCCTCCTTGGCCTTGTCATATTCGGCTTGTTCCGGGATTTCCTTCTCAGCGCCATGGCCCTGCGAGCGTTCCAGGTTGGCCAGCTCCAGCAGTACCGGCTGTAGTTCTTGCGATAGTTTCACTTATGACTCCTTTGGGTGCGCAGAGATAGTCCACGGGTCGGTGCGCAGGCTAATAATTTCCGTATCCAGTTCTAAAGCATTCTCTACGATATCGCGCGCCTGGGCCGTCCACGGAAATTCGCTGGCCCAGTGGGCGGTATCGATAACGGCGGGGCCGCCGGCGCGCAGGTGCTCATCCACCGGGTGGTGGCGCAGATCCGAGGTAACGTACACGTCCACGCCTAGCTTCGCGGCCGCGGAGAGGAAAGAATCTCCCGAACCAGAAGACACGGCCACCGTGCGCACCTTCTGGTCCGGATCGCCGGCGGCGCGGATGCCCCAGGCGGTCTCCGGCAAGGCATTAGCCACCTGCTGGGTGAACTCGCGCAGGGTCATCTCCTGCGGCAGCTCTCCCACACGCCCCAGGCCGAGCGCCTTGTCCAGGTCTTGGTGGCCGGCGGTTTCCGTGATGTCATAGGCCGGCACCTCATAAGGGTGGGCGGTGTGCAGGGCCTTCAGCAAGGAGGAGCGAAGTGCGGCCGGGGCGACGAACTCGACGCGGATTTCCTCGCCGCGGTGCAGCGCGCCAATCTCACCCTCGGTGGGGTCAGCGCCCTCCTCCGGCTGGAATTGGCCCGTGCCGGCGATATCGAAGGAGCAGTGAGAGTAGGCGCCGATGTGGCCCGCGCCGGCGTCGAAAAGCGCCTGCTTTACCTCCTCGGCCGCAGCGACCGGCACGTGCACACCCCACTTATCCACGCCCTGCGGCTCCGGCACGATGGGCCGGCCGGGGTTGATGCCTACCAGCTCCGCGAGCTTGTCGTTTACGCCCGGCCGCGCCTTATCCGCGTTGGTATGGGCCGCAAAGAGGGCAACGCCATTGCTGACCAGGGTGTGTACGACCTTGCCCTTGGGCGTATCGGCCGCCACGGATTCCACCCCGCGCAGCAGCAACGGGTGGTGGACCACGAGCATGTCCGCACCGAGCTCCACCGCGCGCTCGGCCACTGCCTGGGTGCAGTCCAAAGCGAAAGCTACCCGCTTTACCTCCGCGGCCGGATCGCCGCAGATAAGCCCCACGGCGTCCCACTTTTCCGCCAGGTGCGGCGGGTAGGCCTCATCGAGTACGCGGCGGACATCGCCCACGCTCACAGCGGACATAGAGGTGCTCCTTTATGCTCGTTTCATGGAATAGTTAGTACTGCTATATCCTATCTTCCGCACCACAGTACTATTCGCGCGAAGGGGTTTTCCGCATGACCGAATCCGATACCCGCTCCGGCCTTTACCTCGTCTTTGTCTGCACCGGCAATATCTGCCGCTCCCCCATGGCAGAAATCATCGTGCGCGATGAAATGGAAAAGGACATGCTAGACCTCGTCGCCACCGTAGATTCCTGCGGCCTAGGCGGCTGGCATGTGGGCCAGGGCGCGGACGAGCGTGCGATTGCCGAGCTGCGCCGCGGCGGCCACGATGGCGGTTCCCACCGCGCGGCCAAGCTAGGCGCCGAGCACATGGATGCCGATCTCTTCATTGCCATGGACAAGGGCCACCGCGAAGCCCTCATTGAACACGGCATCGACCCAGCCAAGATTCGCTTGATGCGCAGCTTCGACCCCAACTCCCCGGAGGACGCGGACGTGGCAGACCCGTATTACGGTTCCACTGCGGATTTTGAAACCACGCGCAAGAATATCGAGGCCGCCGTGCCTGGCCTGCTGGATTGGATTCGCGCTAACCACGACTAAACTAGGCCCCATGCTAAAGACGTTCCTTAAGCCAGGTTGGGTTCTACTGCTGCTGTTCGTCGTGGCCTTTTCCTACCTCGCTTTTACCGTCCTTGCCCCGTGGCAGCTGGGCAAAGACGATGACATTGTGGAACGCAACGAGCTCATCACCCACGCCTATGAGGCCGACCCTAAGCCGGTGGAAGACCTCGTGGATGGCAACGGCGCTATCAAGGACGATGAATGGTCCCGCGCCACCCTGCACGGCCATTATCTGCCGCAGGATGAGGTGCTGCTGCGCCTGCGCCCGGTCGATTCCGGCCCGTCCTACCAATCCCTGGTTCCCTTCCGCACCGATTCCGGCCTGACCATCCTAGTTAACCGCGGCTGGGTCAAGGCCGGCGAGGCCAACGCAGTGCCGGATATCCCTGATGCTCCCTCGGGCGAGACCACGCTTACCGGCATGATCCGCGCCGACGAGGCCGAGCACCAGTCCGCCCCCATTAAGCAGGAGGGCTACCAGCAGGTCTACTCCATCCATACGGAGCAGATTGCCACTCTTATCGACGCCCCCTTGGCGCACGACTACATCCAACTCTCCGCCGACCAGCCCGGCGTGCTCAACGCCATGCCGATCCCGCAGCTCGACCGCGGCAACCATCTCTCCTACGGCTACCAGTGGATTGCCTTCGGCATCATGGCCCCGCTGGGCTTGGGCTACTTCGTGTGGTCCGAAATCCGTGAGCGCCGCCGCCTACGCGAGGAGGAAGAAGCCCTCGCCGCCCTCGATGCCGATGCCTCAACCCCATCCGAGCCCGAGGACGCCTCCGCTGCAGACTCCGCACCTGTAGAAACCCCGTCCCCCGCGACCTCCCGACGCGACGCCCACGCGGCCGCTGACGACGCCACCGATACCGCCACGGCCGTTCCCGCCGCGTCCTCCTCGCATGCCGCCAGCCGCCGCAATCGCTCGCGCTACGGCGACTCCAAACCAGATCACTACGCCAAGCTGAACAAGCGCCGCCGCGAGCGCTACTAGCCACTCTCTGCCTAGGCCGCCTAGCCCGCGTTGCCTGAGCATCCGCCTAGGCCCCAAGGAACAGCCACGGTAGCGGGCGCTACCCCCTCCCTTTCACGAGTAACGTGGCCACAAGTTGGCCCAGGACAGCAGCTATGAAAAGTACAAACTAGTTAGTATCTCAGCCTTCTTGCCGTCGTATTAGCCGCAGTCCCATTCGAAGATGACTCGACTAAAATCACGTGCGGCAAGGTCGTCAGGATGGATATAGAAGTTTCCGACTCCGCAATCTCCCCACACGAAAGAACCGTCACCTTCTTCTACCGTGGCTAACACAATGTGCTCATCGTCGGTCGGGATGCGGCTGGGGTTCCACAGCGTTGCATAGCCGCCTAGACGCGACTTTTTCACGGCATCTTTAAAGACCGTAGGTTCCACGTAATCCTCGGTCTGAGGGTCGACGATAAATCCTTCGGCTTCTATCCGAGCTACTTCCGCCTTGAATAGTTCCTTTTGACTACCCATTGTTGGCCCAGAGAGATTGATCTGCTTAATTGAAGTTTTTCCACGAATAACTCGCCGGATGATGATCCACCATGAATATGTGTGTACCTCTACGAAATCTTCCCCGCGGCGAAGTATCGTGCGAAGATCGTCATCCCAGAAGGCGTTGCGGGAATATTCGTGAGCTGTAGGTGTGACGCTTACTTCCCCCAGATTGCCATCAAGGACAGTGGCCACTGAAGGATTCTCAGCTGGGTGGTCTCCCTCGTCAATAACTTCTTCCGGAACCTCGCCTATATGGGGCGCAGTGAGATCAGCAATGTAACGAGCAAATGGGGTTGGGCCTTGGCTTCCTTCCTCGACAACCTGCTTCAAATAATGCGCTCCCCAGTCACCATCGTCCGGCAGGAAAAGTTGTAGTAGTCCTGCCGTAGGAAACCCAGGCAGCGGAGGGAGCTCAGCGAAATTGAACTGGGCGATAAACAGCAAAGGGTCACCGTCGAAACTGGGATACGGCGAATGTTCTGGGAGATACGGTGTTCCGCACAGTTTCGAGGTAGTGGGCGAATCGGGACGAGTACTTTCATCTAAGAATACGGTCGGGCGCGTCGGAACGGTATCAAAAGTATATTTCCGCTCGTGAGATTCCACTTTTGCTTTCATGGCCACGACTATAGGCAAATTGCCCTCAAATATTCACAGGTTGTTTAGTCTGACCAGTAAAACTGCTCTCATCATGTGGCGCGAAGGAGCCGAGCTGCAAACACTTGCCCCTTGGCCTCTCCCTAGGCCATACATGTACATCAGAGAAACCAGACCTACTGATGATTAACGAGCCGCAGTCGGTATCTTGCCCCAGTCATCGTCTTCCCCACCGATGCGCCGAGCTAGACACACATCTTGACCCTTAACCCTGTCGTGGCGTTGTCGTGGAAACGCGAAAGAGCCCCTTTCCGATTTCTCGAAAAGGGGCTCTGACCTTGTGCGGCCTGAGGGGATCGAACCCCCGACCTATTGGGTGTAAACCAATTGCTCTTCCAGCTGAGCTAAAGCCGCATGCGCTCTTGCGCTGTTAGAAACAGTAGCGCAGGTTGCTAAAGCAACACAAATCGGCAGGTAAAGCCCTACTTCTTGGTGTAGCCGCGCTGCACCAAGCACGAGCCTTGCCACTCGCCTAGGCGCTCCGCCTTGGTCTGCACCAGGCCTGCCAGCTGAGCGGACTCAGAGATGAGCCCAGGCTCTACGGTTCCCGGCTTGCCGGCGCCCGGAGTAAGCAGCCAGACTGCGCCGTTATCGGCCAGCGGGCGGCTCGCATCCACCAGTCCATCCACAAGGTCGCCATCTTCTTCGCGCCACCAAAGAAGGACTACATCGCACAGCTCGTCATTTTCTTCTTCCAAGAAGTCGTCGCCGAGCACGGCCTCGATCGATTCAGAGATTGCGGTATCGCAATCCTCGTCCCAACCAAGCTCCAGGGCGATCTGCCCTTCCTTGATTCCGAGCTTGACTGCAGCGTCAGCCACTATGCATTTCCTTCCTAATTTAGTGAATGTCTGGTCCGCGTATCGCCCGCATCCTGCGGGTAACTCGCGGCTTAATAGAAGTATTTTAACGCCCACCGGCCCCTTTTACCCGCCTAAGGGCCGCAATTCCCCCATTTTGCAGGCCCTGCCGCCAGCGCAGCTGGCTCCACAGAGTTAGCAAACTACCCTCTTTTACCCCACCGAAATTTACAAAGATACTGGTTATGGCGATGTAACGTACCGCACGTCCCCTTAAGTCGGACTTCACAACGACTGTGGATCTGTGAGCGCGTATCCTAGTAAGCAAACTGTGCAGACCCTTAAATAGGAGGTTTAAATGGCCGAGAAGGACGCCCACCAGGGCGACTCCAACTTCCCCCTCATCCGCGACGGCGTTGCATCGTATCTTCACGATAATGATCCAGAAGAGACCCGCGAGTGGATGGACTCCCTCGATGGTCTGCTGGACCACTCCGCTCCGGAGCGCGCCCGCTACCTGATGCTGCGCCTGCTCGAGCGCGCCACTGCGAAGCGTGTTGAGATGCCATCGTTGACGTCTACGGACTTCGTCAACACCATCCCCACCACCATGGAGCCGGAATTCCCGGGTGATGAGGAGCTGGAAAAGCGCTACCGCCGCTGGATCCGCTGGAACGCAGCCATCATGGTGCACCGCGCACAGCGCCCGGGCATTGGTGTGGGCGGCCACATCTCCACCTACGCAGGCGCTGCCCCGCTGTATGAGGTCGGCCTGAACCACTTCTTCAAGGGCAAGGACGATCCTTCGGGCGGCGACCAGGTCTTCTTCCAGGGCCACGCTTCCCCAGGCATGTATGCGCGCGCATACATGGAAGGCCGCCTGACCGAAAAGGATCTGGATAGCTTCCGCCAAGAGGTCTCCCGCGGTGAGGGCGAGGGCCTGCCGTCCTACCCGCACCCGCGCCTGATGCCATGGTTCTGGGAATTCCCCACCGTGTCCATGGGCTTGGGCCCGATTAACGCTATCTACCAGGCACGCTTTAATAAGTACCTGGAGACCCGCGGCATCAAGGACACCTCCAACCAGCACGTCTGGGCCTTCTTGGGCGATGGCGAGATGGACGAGCCAGAATCCCGCGGTCTGCTGCAGATCGCATCCCTCTACGAGCTGGATAACCTCACCTTCGTGGTCAACTGCAACCTGCAGCGCCTCGACGGCCCGGTTCGCGGCAATACCCAGATCATCCAGGAGCTGGAGTCCTTCTTCCGCGGCGCCGGCTGGGAGGTCATCAAGGTTATTTGGGGCCGCGGCTGGGATAAGCTGCTAGAAAAGGACACCGAGGGTGCCCTAGTCAACGTCATGAACACCACCTCCGATGGTGACTACCAGACCTTCAAGGCCAACGACGGCGCCTATGTGCGCGAGCACTTCTTCGGCCGCGATGAGCGCACGGCCAAGCTGGTAGAGGACATGTCCGATGATGAGATTTGGGCACTGCGCCGCGGCGGCCACGATTACCGCAAGGTCTACGCCGCCTACGCTCGCGCGCTGGAGAACAAGGGCACCGGCAAGCCAACCGTCATCCTGGCGCACACCATTAAGGGCTACGGCCTGGGCCACAACTTCGAGGGCCGCAACGCTACCCACCAGATGAAGAAGCTGACCCTGGATGATCTGAAGCGCTTCCGCGATAAGCAGGAGATTCCGTTCTCCGATGCGGAGCTGGAGAAGGATCCGTACCTGCCGCCGTACTACCACCCGGGCAAGGATTCCCCGGAGATCAAGTACATGCTGGAGCGTCGTAAAGAGCTCGGCGGCTTCCTGCCGGAGCGCCGTGAGGACTTCACCCCGCTTGAGGCACCTGCGCTGGATAAGCTGCGCTCCGTGCGTAAGGGTTCCGGCAAGCAGGAAGTAGCTACCACCATGGCCTTGGTGCGCACCTTCAAGGAGATCATGCGCAACAAGGAGCTGGGCAAGCGCGTCGTGCCGATCATTCCGGACGAGGCCCGCACCTTTGGTATGGACTCCTGGTTCCCCACCATGAAGATCTGGAACCCACGCGGCCAGAACTACGTGCCGGTTGACCATGACCTGATGCTCTCCTACCGCGAGGCTACCGACGGTCAGATCATGCACGAGGGCATTTCTGAGGCTGGCGCCGCTGCCTCCTTCACCGCGGCAGCTACGTCCTACGCCACCCAGGGCGAGGCCATGATTCCGCTGTACATCTTCTACTCGATGTTCGGCTTCCAGCGCACCGGCGATGCCTTCTGGGCGGCCGGTGACCAGATGGGCCGCGGCTTCATTATCGGCGCTACCGCCGGCCGCACCACCCTGACCGGTGAGGGCCTGCAGCACATGGACGGCCACTCCCCTGTCCTGGCCGCTACCAACCCGGCCGTGGTTTCTTATGACCCGGCCTTCGGCTACGAGGTTGCGCACCTGGTCTCCCGCGGTATTGAGCGCATGTACGGCGAGGACAACGAGGCCGTCATGTACTACCTCACCGTCTACAACGAGCCGGTACACCAGCCGGCCGAGCCGGAGGACTTGGACGTGGAGGGCCTGCACAAGGGCATCTACCACTTCAACACCGCTGAGGGCGGCTCCATTGCTGCCAATATCTTGGCTTCCGGCGTGGGCGTGCACGAGGCGCTGCGTGCACAGCAGCTGCTTGCCGACGACTTCGATGTCAAGGCCTCCATCTTCTCCGTCACCTCCTGGAACGAGCTGGCCCGCGACGGTGCCCGCCGCAACAAGGAGGCCCTGCGCAAGGGCGAGGAGCCGACCGAGGCATTTGCTACCTCCCAGCTCAAGGGCTACGAGGGTCCGTTCGTTGGCGTCTCTGACTTCACCACCGAGCTGCAGGAGCAGATCCGCCCGTACGTCCCAGGTACCTACATCACCTTGGGTGCGGATGGCTTCGGCTTCTCCGATACTCGCGAGGGCGCACGCCGCTACTTCAACATCGATGCCGAGTCCATCGTCGTCGCCGTACTCGATGGCCTGGCTCGCGAGGGCAAGATTGAGCGCTCCGTAGTGGAGAAGGCAGCCAAGGATCTCAAGCTGGATGATCCGACCGCTACCACCCACATCGAGGACTAACCCCCGCATTGGTGCGGGCTAGACCCCGCGCCACGCGCTAAAAAGGCGCCGCCGGCTTCCCGCCGCGGCGCCTTTTGCATGCCTCGAGAGGCTCGCTCGAGCAGCCTGCCTATATCGCGTCGAGGACGCGGCCGAGGGCCGCGGAGATGGCCTCAGGGTCTTCGAGGATCACCATGTGTCCGGAGCCTTCCACTGTCTGCAAGCTCGCGGCGGGCCAATTCTCACAGAGCACTTCGGATTGCGACCGCGGGGTGACGATATCGGCGGTGCCCACCACTACCTCACCATGGAGTTTTGCCAGCCGTTCTGCGGCACCATACTCGGCGTGATCCAAAAGGTCATCGAAGAAGCCGGAATAGGAGGCCAAGGGGGTATCGAGAAGCATGGCAACGTGGAACTGCAGCTTCTCCATCTGGGGAAAGCCGGCTAGGGTCACGGCAAAAAGTGGGGCAATAAAGCGGGCAACTTCAAAGCGGGCACTATCGACGCGGCCAGGCAGGCGCAGGCACAGGCGGTAGAGCGCGTGCAGAGACTTGGACTGCAAAATCTGGGCCACGCCCTTGGCCGCAAAGCGGCGCATAGAGGTAGAAATCAGCAACGCGCCCTTGATGCGCTCATACACCTCGGCCGGCGCACGGCGGATGAGGTTTAAGGCAACCATGCCGCCCAGGGAATGGCCCACGATGACCAAGTTGCCGCGGGGAGCACGCTCGCGGATCACGGCCAGGACGTCGTCGGCAGCCGCGTCAACGGTGCACTCTTCTGGGGCGACCGTGGAGGACTGCCCATGCCCACGCAGGTCCACCAACAGTGCGCGCGCGTTGCGGCCGCGCAGGTAATTGGCCTGGTCATAATAGGCCTCTGCGGACAGGCAATAGCCGTGGATGAAGACCACCGTCACCGGGGCGTCCTCTTGGCCAACTTCGTACCAGGCGATGTCTAGGCCATCGTGGTCCACGGTGCCGGACGCGCTGATGTGGGTAAGGCCAGGCTCGGTAGAGGGATCATGCAATCCGCCATAGAGCTTTTCTAGCTCGGCGCGGTGCGAGGGGCGCAGGCGCTTGAGCCAACTACGCGCCACAACGGAAGAACGTTTTCTCAATGCCATAACGGGATCAATACTAGACTGGTGGGCATGGCAAACGACCTCAGTGCCCAATTGCAGGCAAAGTTCAATGCGAGTGCGCCGGACAAGGAGCCGGAGCGAGATACTCTCGGCCAGCTCATCGCACTCATCCGTAAGGTCACCGGGATCGAGGAAGACTTGGACCGCGAGACCCGCCTGAAGGATATCGGCGTGGAGTCGCTCGATCTGGTGGAGCTCACCGTGCGCGCGGAAGAGGCCTTCCAGGTCCGCTTTTCTGAGGAGACGATGCTCAACAGCGAAACCATCGGCGATATCGCCGAGTATGTGGAGGATCACCAATGATTTCTTATCTATCAGACATGGACGGCGTGCTCATCAAAGAAGGTGAGATGATCCCTGGTGCCGATAAATTTATCCAGGCACTCAAAGACAATGACATCGAGTACATGGTGCTCACCAATAACTCCATGTCTACCCCGCGGGACCTATCTGCACGCCTGCGTAATACCGGCCTGGATATCCCTGCAGAGCGCATCTGGACCTCCGCTACCGCTACCGCGAACTTTCTTTCCAGCCAGGTAAGCTCCAGCAAGGCCTACGTAGTGGGCGAATCCGGCCTGACCACCGCCATGCACGAGGCGGGCTGGATCCTCACCAACGATGACCCGGACTTCGTTGTACTTGGCGAGACCCGCACTTACTCCTTTGAGGCGATTACCACCGCCATTAACCTCATCCGCGATGGTGCGCGTTTTATTGCCACCAACCCGGATGTCACCGGCCCCGCCCCCACGGGCGTACTTCCAGCTACCGGCGCCGTAGCTGCGCTCATTACCGCCGCCACCAACCGCGAGCCTTATTACGTGGGCAAGCCAAATCCGGTCATGATGCGTTCTGCGCTGAATACTATCGGCGCCCACTCGGAACACACGGTTATGATTGGTGACCGCATGGATACAGACGTGAAGGCGGGCCTTGAAGCCGGTATGCGCACGGTGCTGGTGCGCTCCGGCATTTCCGATGACCACGAGATTTCTCGCTACCCGTACCGCCCGTCAGCCGTGCTGAAGTCCGTGGCAGAGCTGCCAGACAAGATCCTGGATCCTTTCGCAGAGGCGGAATAGTCCATAGCCGAGCGCACCACCCGGCGGCAGAAAAAAGGGGTTGGCCAGCAACAGCTGGTCCAACCCCTTTCGTGCCTTCTACGGCAGGCGCACGGCAGCACTAAAGCCGTGGCGCTGCGCGAGGTAGCGCACGACGCAATCAAGCGCGTCCAGCTCCTCGCGGGTGCCAGTAAGCACCTGGTGGCAGCCGATACCGCTGCCCGCGTTGGCGCAGGCGCTGCCGCCTTGGGCAAGCGCCGCTACGGAAAGCCCATCCCGGAACCAACGAGTGCACCACTGAGCGGTCAGTGGGTCATCGCCCGGAATGATAAATTCCGACTCGGTACGGATGCACCGATCCATGGCGTGTTCAATCTCCGAGCGCAGCTTGCGCGGCATCCCGGAAATCTTCAGCACACCGGTGACCACGGTGGCGCCGCCGTTGACGGAGGGCCACGTGGAGGTGGAGGCCGGCTGTTCAACCGGCGCAGGGTTAACGCACGTATTCATAGCCGATTCTCCCTCGACATAGATCACCACCGCACGAGGCCTGCCGGCCCGGCGCGATGCAAGACGAGCTTCGTCTTCCCCAACGAACTGTCTGATGCGTCTGCTCACAGTTTTCCTGCGTCACACCCCTCCCTACAACCCTCAACTTTCACTTCAACCCCCATTCGCTAAACCTCAACCCTAGGTACAGACTGGGGCCAAAGTTGCAGGTGAAACCAATGTTACAAATGTGAAATTTGGAGTTTGCTGGGAAAATTCTTGCCCTCCTTGACGGCAGGCAACAGAAGCCCTGCTCACGCGCAGGAACGCGCAACTAGGCCCACACGCAACCGCCGCCCGTATGCTCGCCCCGGTTTCCCACGCAGGATGGCCCCATTTCGCACAAAATTCCCCGACTTCTCCCCGCCCCACGGGGGAGCCTTCCACCACACCACTTCCCCCAGTGGAAGGCGCTCGCTCCGCCAAAGCGGGCAAATTACAAAGAGTTCCAGATGGCGGTATTCGTATCGTGCCAGAGGGGCTTGCACCATTCGCCAAAGTCGCGGTTTGTGAGCGCGACCATGGCATAGTCGCCGGCGACCCAGAGGTAGGTGCCGGACATGCCGAAGTGGCCGACGGCGTCGGCAGGCAGAGCGCCCATCCAGTGATCCTTATCGCCGTGGATTTCAAAGCCTAGACCCCAGGTGCAGTCTTTGAAGCTACCATAGCCCGGAACGATGCCGCGCAGGCCGCCGAAGTGTACGCGGCGCATATCGGTCACGGTGGAGGGGTGCAGGAGTTGCGGGTCATGAACTTCCGCAGCAAAGGCTGCGAGGTCCTCCACTGTGGAAACCAAACCGTGCCCGGCCGAGCCTTCAAGCCGGGTGGAGTTCATGCCCAACGGAGCCAAAATGCCTTCGCGCAGGTACTCGGCAAAATCCATGCCCGTAGCTTCAGCCACGGTATCCGCGGCCCACTCATAACCGGCCGAGGAATAGATGCGGCGCTCACCCACCGGCTTCTGTGGCTCCCGGGAATCAAAGGAAATGCCAGAGGCGTGCGCAAGGAGGTGCTCGAGCGTGGAGCCCTCCGGGCCGGCGGGCTGCTCTAGCTCCACGGCGCCTTCTTCCACGGCCAGCATCACGCCGTAGGCTGCGACCAGCTTGGTTACCGATGCCACCGGAAACTCGCGGGCGGTATCCCCCACCGTTTCTTGCACCTCGCCGCGGTGCAGCAAGGCTCCGGCCACCGTATCCGCGGGCCACTGGCTAATTTGGCTAAATTCACTCATACTCACCAGCCTACTGAGCCTCATTCGGAAGCACTGGACCGCTGTGGGCGCGCCTTTGTGAGCCGGTCGCCCCTTAGGCCTACTGGGCCCGCGTACGCCTTGGGTTCACGAATCCCACATTCCTTAGGTCTACTGGGTCCGCATACCTTAGGTCCAAGGTGATCGGGCTGATCTGAGCGAATGGACCCCTCAATTCAGCCCTAAAGGCCTCAAATCAGCCCGATCAAACTGGACCTAAGCCACCGAAGCCGGCGAAAGCCCCCTCGAAACCGCCCAACCGCCAGACGCGTCAGTCCCACAGGAGGCCGCCCAAGTAAACCATCGGTTAAAACAACAAGAACATTTTATGGAATCGGACAGGAAACGGTTGCACACCCACTAGACATGAGAAAACTTTCAACCATGTCTAATAATTCTAAGAACACGGGCAGCGCAGTTAACCGCCGCCGCTTCCTGCAATCCACCGGTACCACCGGTGCCGCCATCGCTCTGTCCGGTGCAGCCGCCAACGCCCAAAGCAGCCTCTCGCCGCGCGTGGAGCAGCACATGGTGGAGCCCAAGCTGGGCGAGCGACCCTTCCTCCACGGTGTGGCCTCGGGTGACCCGATTCCGGATTCGGTCATCTTGTGGACCCGCGTGACCCCGGATGCCGATGCCATGCCGGGATCCGGACTAGGCGAGGCCACCCGGGTGGAGTGGGAAATTGCCAAGGATGAGGGGTTTGGGGACGTCGTCAAGCGGGGCGAAGTGACCACCGACGCCGGCCAGGATCACACCGTGCACGTGGATCCGCATGGCCTAGAGCCGGAGACCGTGTACTTCTTCCGTTTTAAGGCACAGGAAAAGTACTCGCCCGTCGGCCGCACCAAGACCGCCCCGGCGCTGAGCGCCTCCCCGGAGGAGCTCACCTTTGGCGTGGCTAGCTGCGCCAACTGGGAGTCCGGCTTCTTCAATGCCTATGGCGATATTGCCCAGCGCGGCCGCGCGGACCAGCTGGATTACATGATTTTCTTGGGCGACTATATCTACGAGTATCCGCAGCGCGAATACGCCGGCTATGGCCCGGTGCGCCTGCACCACCCGGCGCACGAGATTATCTCGCTGGAGGATTACCGCATCCGCCTCGGCCGCTACCGCACCGATGAGAACCTGCAGGCCGCACACGCCGCGCTGCCGTGGGTTGTGGTGTGGGATGACCACGAGGTAGCCAACGATAACTGGCGCGAGGGCGCCGAGAACCACACCGAAGGCGAGGAAGGAGCCTTCCTGGACCGCCGCAAGGCCGCGATGCAGGCCTACTTTGAGTGGATGCCGGTGCGCGCGACCAACCCGTCCGAGCAGGGCCACCTCTACCGCAGCCTGACCTTCGGTGATCTGGTGGAGCTGACCATGATGGACCTGCGCACCTACCGCGATGAGCAGGTGCGCTTTGGCCCGCGCAAGATGGCCGCCGAAGGCCGCACGATGCTCGGCTCTGAGCAGTACAACTGGCTGCTCAATAAGATTGAGACCTCTTCTGCCAAGTGGAATATGCTGGGCAATTCCGTCATGTTCTCCCCCATGAACCTGGCTACCCTGCAACAAGATGACAAGACCAAACCGGTTTCTTCCTCGCTGTCTTCCAATATCACCGGCATTCCGGTCAACGGCGACCAGTGGGATGGTTACTCGGCGGAGCGCCGCTTGCTTATCGACGCCCTCTCAAAGCACGACTCCCACACCCTCTTTGTCACCGGCGATATCCACTCCGAGTGGGCGCACAATATCAGCAAGGATGGCCGCATCTTCGGCGCCGAGATGGTCTGCGCCTCCGTGTCTGCGCCCAACGTGAACGAGCAGTTGAAGCTGCCGGAGGGCAATGAGCTGTCCAAGCTGGCCGAGCGCTACTTGATGGGCGCCAACCCGCACACCCGCCACGTGGATTTGGACCACCACGGCTACAGCTTTGTCACCGTGCGCCCGGATTCGGCGGAAATGCACTGGTTGCGCGTAGATAACCTGCTCACCGCCAAGTCCCCGGTGCGCGAGGCCGTGACCATGACCTGGCGCCCGGGCGAGGGCTACAGCGAATAGTTGTAAGTTCTGTCACATGACAGGTACTCGGTGTTAACGAACAAGTAGTACACCTTCGATAGAGATAGTGAAAGACCCTCTCTGGGGAATTTCACTACCTATCACTCGCCCGCCTTTCGGGCCCCCTTTGGTGCCGCGGATTCTTCCCTAGTCCGCGGCATACTCATAGTCGATGTAGCCGCGCTCGCCGCCCAGGTAGAACGTATCCTGGTCCGGCTCGTTAAGCTCGAGGCCCTCGCGCCAGCGGCGCACCAGGTCCGGATTAGCGATGAGCTGGCGGCCCACCACTGCGGCATCCACGTAATCCAGCTCGATTTCGCGCTGGGCATCCTCCTTGGAGGTAATCGTGGGGAAACCATCATTCATCAGCACCTTGGTCACGCCGTTCGCACGTGCCTTCTGCGCCAGCGTGGCGATGAGCTCGCTGTCCGGCTCGCCGTGCAGCAGGGATACATAGGCCAGGTTCAGCGGTGCCAGGGCGTCGAGAAGCCCGCCGTAGGTGGCCAGCATGTCTTCCTGGTCGTCTTCGATGACGCCCTGCACGTTGTGTGCCGGGGAGAAACGCACGCCTACGCGGTCGGCACCGATTTCCTCCACCACAGCGCGAATGACCATCTCTGGCAGGCGCCAGCGATTTTCCGGGCTGCCGCCGAATTCATCTTCGCGCTTATTGGCAGACGGCGCCATGAACTCATGCAGCAGGTAGCCGTTGGCGCCGTGGATCTCCACGCCGTCGACACCAGCATCAATAGCCCGGCGCGCGCCCTGGCGGAATTCATCCACGATGCGCGGCAGCTCTTCCTTCTTCAGCTCGCGCGGCACCGGCGCGTCCATCTTGCCAGCGAAGCCACGCACGGTTCCGCCCCAATCAAAGGCGCTCGGCGCCTCCGGGTTCGCACCGTCAATCAGGTCCGGGTGGCTCGTGCGGCCGCCATGCATGATCTGCATGAACAGGGTGCCGCCTTCCTCGTGCACGCGGTCTGCGACGGCGCGCCAGCCTTCTGTCTGCTCGTCGGTCGCAATGCCCGCCTGGCCCGGGAATGCGCGGTTGGTCCACGCCGGGAAGGTTCCCTCCGTAACCACCAGACCGGCCGTGGCACGCTGCGAGTAGTACTTCTGGTGCAGCTCGGTAGGTACACCGCTTTCGCCTGCACGCTGGCGGGTCAGTGCCGCCATGGTGACGCGGTTATCTAGCTTGAATCGGCCAAGTTCCAGTGGTTCGAAGAGTGAAGTCATGCCCAGTGCAACGCGCAGCCGTTCCGCACTATTTCACCACTGTCAAAAGGATAACGACACCAGCGTGTATGCCAGCTTTACCTCGCCAAATAATGAGCGCTGGACGGACCGGCTCACTGTAGAAGCCTTACTAGCGCGGCTCTGCCGGGATCTCTTGGCCGGTGCTGCCGGCGGTTCCGGACGCTTGGGTGCCATCGCCAGCGTCGCTTCCGGCAGTGGGCGCAGTGCCGGCCCCGTTGCCGGAATCGGTCCCGCCGTTGGCGGCACTCGGGGCGGGCGAGGTATTGCCCGTGGCGCCCGCTCCCTGACTACCGCCGCCGGCAGGCGTATCAGTCGTGCCAGTGCCATTAGAACCTTGCGGGTTGGCGGTCTCCGTGGGAGCAGCGCTGTCTTCCGTCGGCTCGGACTGCGTGCCGGTTTCGGTGGTTTCGGGGGTGGGGTTGGTGGAGGGGGCGTCGGTAAGCTGCGAGGAGGAGGCCTCCGCGCCGCTATCGCGCCAATGCTCGGGCGAAAGCAAGCCCGCATCAGCATTTTCGGGGTTGCTTGAGGCCAGGGCCAAGGCGCCGACGACGAGCAGAGCCAGGATGAGGCCCGTGGTAGAGGCGCGGACCCGGCCGCCAATGGTGGCGATCTTCTGGAACTTGGTATTGGTCTCCAGCGCGCGCCAGATGCCTTGGGTGGGCTCAGGCTCTTTTTCGTCATCATCCGGCAGCGCGGGCTTTCCGGGGCCATCGCTTTTCGGGCCATCCGCCTCGGGTGACTGGTGTTCTGGCCGGGAATCGGGGCGCGAGCCCTCCCCTGCCGCGGAGGCATCCTTGACGGATTCTTGGGCCGCGGCATTGTCGCCCACCGGAAGAATCGGGCGCTGGATTTCGTCCAAGTCGGTCACGTTGTAGTGATCCCAGAACTCGGAAAGCAGCGCGGAGCGAATGGCGCGCTCCACCGCCCACTGGCGGGCGGGGGTTACGGTAACCAACACGCGGTAGGTCACGTGCCACGACTGTCCGGCCGCCTGCGGGGCAACCAGCTGGGTGGCCGGCAGCACCTCGAGCCCGCCATTGACGTCTACGGCGATGGACGGTTCCTGGATGGCCTGCTCGGAAATCGTGCGCACCCGGCGCGTGATTTCTGGCAGGGTCTCGCCTTCTTGCACCGGCACATCAAAGTTGACCACGGCGCGCGACCACTCCTGGGAGTAGTTGGTGACCGCGCCGGCCGAGCTATTGGGCACGGTGACCAGCTCGCCGGTGGGTGTGCGCACCTTGGTAGTGCGCAGGGTCAGCATCACCACGGTGCCTTCCACGTCAGTCACGCCATCGAAGCTGACATAGTCGCCCACGCCAAATTGCTTTTCCGAAAGGATGAAGAAGCCAGAGAGAAAGTCCGCAATGATGGACTGGGCGCCAAAGCCCACGGCGGCCGAGACTATCGTCGCCGGCACTGCCGCACCTACCGCGGGCACGCCGAGATTGGTCAACGCGGCCCAAATGATGAGGAAGTACGCTGCTGCCTGCACGATGTAGACCAGCGCTCCGGTCAGTGCCAGGCGCGCCTTGGTGGCTTCTTCGTCTTCATCGAGGCCGCGCTCCATGATGCGGATGGCCAGCCTGCCGATGCGCGGGATCAAAATGCCTATCAGCAATAGCGCGATAAGCGGTAAGCCGTGGTCAACAAAGAGGCTCCACAGCTCGTAGAAGTAATACTTCAGATTCATGCCTCTAGATTAAGCCGCGTGCCTGAAAACTAGATGCCAGTTGACTGCCAGCAACCATGCAAACCCCGCTCCTTCCGACGCGCACCCCCTATGCCCTGCGCAAACTCCTGCGGGCTCGGCCGGGCTTGGCTACTCTGTGGGGCATGAAGAAATCATTCCTTATCCCCTTCTTTTCCCTTGCCCTCTTTACCACTGGCTGCGGCGGCAGCGACGACACCGCCACCACCATCTCCACGGTGAAGGAAACCGTGACGGAGACTGCCTCCGAGACCAGCACCACCGAAACAAGCACCGAGGAATCGACCACGGAAGAAACCACGACCGAAACTCCGCAGGAGCGCGAGCCACGCACGCAGACTCCGGAGCCGGCGACGAATAACCAGCAGCAGGCCAATACCGCGGGGTACCAGTGCGCGGACGGCACCTGGGTGGAGTTTGCCGGACTGTGCAAGGAATCCAATAACCAGCCACCGGTCCAGCCGGCGCCACAGCAACAGGCACCACAGCAGGGCCAAGCCAATAACGGCGGCCCGAGCGCGGATTGCCCGGCCTACCTGTGCGGCTATGGCAATGACGCCAATGGCAACCGGAATAAGAGCTCCGGAGAAATCCAGACCCAATATGGCTGCGAACAGGGCTACATCACGGATCCGCAGGTCTGCGGCGCGGTGGGGCGCTAGACCGTTTCCCGCTAGGCCTCCGCGAACTAGGCCGCCGCACCCAAACCCACAGCCCTAGTCGCGGGAGTTATAACGCTTCATGAGGCGGTCAATGAGCTCATCGGTAAGCTTGTCATCTTCCAAGATGGTATCCAGCAGGCGCTGGGATTCTTCGTGGGAGGCCTGCTCTTCCGCCTCGTAGGAGTCACCGATAAGGTCCACGCCGAAGTCGATGTTCTCGGACTCGGTGGCCTGGGCGCTGAGCTGATCGACGTCCGATTCAAACGACTCCATAAACTCGCTGGCCTCCGCGGCCGCTTCCTTGCGCCGCTTGCCGGAGCGCACTTCCTTCTCAATGCGGCGCTGCAGCGCGGCCTCCATCTGACGATGGCGCCAGGAGCGCACGCGGTGCGGCTCTAGGCGACGCCCCACCGCACGGCTCTTATTCTCGGCCTTCTTGGCCAGCACCTTTACCTGCGCCGCGGTGTCATTAAGTGGCGCCCATTCCTGGTAGGCCGGCACGCGCCAGCCGGCCCAAATGCCCAGCAGCGCCAAGAAGATGGAGACCAGCGGTCCGATGATCATGCCCACGGCCATCATGTCATAGTGGTGGCCCACCAAGACGATGATTGCGCAGGCCACGGCTGGGATGACCGTCGGCTGGTTATCGCCAAAGACGCTAGGCTCGCGCCCCATGACGATGTCACGAATCATGGATCCGCCGGTGGCGGTAAACACGCCCATCATGATGCACGGGATAAGCGGCAGCCCATAGGTAATTGCCTTAACTGCGCCGGTGGCGGCCCAGAGGCCGGACACGACGGCGTCGCCATGCGCTTGCAGATAATCCCAGGTCTTGCCCTTGAAGTAGACAAAGCGGGCAATGAGCGCACCAGCAAAGGCCAGGTAGAGGTACTCCGGCTGGCTCATGGCCGCCACGGTGCCGCGGTTAATGAGGACGTCGCGCACCATGCCGCCGCCCAGGGAAGAGAACATCGCGATGAAGAAAAAGCCGATGATGTCATAGCCGCGCTTGCGCGCCATAGTGCCGCCGATGATTCCCATCAGCAGCACGCCGCTGATATCGGACCAGCGGTAGAGAGATTCAATGAGCGGATCTACTTCAACCATATGGTTATTAGACTTCACCGCCCGCCACCGCGCAATTAGCACACCCATATGCGCAGCCAGGCACCACAGAAGGCGCCGGCATTGCTTGCCGACGCCTCCTCCTCACCGTGGGGCCAGCGGGGCTCGAACCCGCGACCAACGGATTATGAGTCCGTAGCTCTAACCGACTGAGCTATAGCCCCACGCAGATTTCCCGCCCACTTGGGCGATTATCTGCCCTCAAAAGATTAGTCAAAGAGTGGCCAAAGACCAATTTGCCCCCTTCGCTATTGAGTATTTGTACGCTTCCTACCCCCTGAGGGTAGAAATTATTTATGCGCAAACTACTCTCTTCTCTCATTGTCGTCTCTGCACTCACACTTACTTCCTGCTCAGATAGCAGCAGCGACAAACCAAAGGAAGACGGCTCCATTAATTCCACGTCCGATGCTCAGGCCGATGCGAAGTCCGTAAATGGAACGTGGAAGCAAGAGGACAGCGCTTCTGAAGATGGCTGGATGGAGGCCAGCATCACCGATGACGTCATCACCATCGAATGGGTCATGGGCAACGGCGAAAATCGCATGATCTACTGGATTGGCACCTTTGACGCTCAAGCCGCTGCCTCCGGTGAGACCGTTAGCTCAAACCGCGATACCGTTGCCACCGCCTCGGAGTGGATGGCCGCTTTGTCCGATAAGAAAGATTTCTCTATCGAAGACGACACCTTAACTTTCCAGGTCGCGATTGAAGATAAGGAATTCACCACACACATGAAAAAGGTGAAGGATGATCCGACAACCGTAAAAGAGCTAAAGAGTACAGATTTTAGCCAATCCTTTAAAGACGGAGTCCTGGATGTTCCAGCCGCCAAGTTCGAAATTACCGACCACCGTGTTGTTAAACCTGGTGAGCCCGGCAACGAATTAGGTGAAAAGCCACTTCTCGTCTTTCACTATGACGTAACGAATAAAACGGATGAGACCCTAACCACCACCGACTTCGTCGTGTACTTCACCGCCATCCAAGACAATGATCCGAATAAGGTAAACGAGCTAGATCTCGGTTCCTATCTTGATCCTGAAACTTCCGATACTCAGCTTGAACAGATTAAAAAGGGAGGAACTGTCGCCGGAACAATATCCTACGAGCTCGATGATTTAACCACGCCTGTGGACCTTGTCGCCTCTAAGTCCTTCAGCCAAGACGAAATCGGCCGCCAGACTTTCGAGCTCAATTAACTCCCCGTACACAACGCGAGTCACTCTCCCGTTCTAGCTACTGCAGAAAGCGAAGCCCGCTGAAATACAAAGCCCGAAGTGAAATCGAGCCATTTTCGAGCCCCGGCTCTGTCTGGCCACACATGGCCGTTACTCTGCAGCAAACTCAGCAGTTTCCACAGTCCAATGGAGCACCCTAGGACTGTTCCACTCCTTCCCCTATGCAAACGTTACCCCTGCTTTTACCTCCGGTTTCTCCACGGAATAGAATCGTTAGTGACATTAACCCCGATGTCACTATTTCTGTGATGGGAGATACATATGGCGACACTAGATTCCCTCCTGGTGCCCGGCGCGGTAGAGCTGCACGGCGCCGCCAAGGACTGGCGAGAAACTATCCGGCTTGCAGGATCGTTGCTCGAAGATGCAGGCACGATCACCGCAGACTACACAGAAGCAATGGTGCGCTCTGTGGAAGAGACGGGCCCCTACATTGTTGTGGCCCCAGGCTTTGCCTTCGCGCACGCACGCCCTTCGGAGTCGGTAAAGGAAACCTCGCTGTCATGGGCACGGCTGAATAAGCCGGTGAAATTCGGCCACGAGTCCAATGATCCCGTAGACCTAGTCGTAGCTTTTGCCGCGCGCAATGACTCCGAGCATTTACAGGCCATGAAGCAGCTAGCAAAGTTGCTAGCTACAAAGCGAGATGAGCTCAATCGCGTGGACTCTGAAGAGGAGCTCCGTGCGGTTCTCAAAGCAGCGGCTTCGAGTAAGAAGCGCGCGTCTTCCGCAGCACCGACCGAACTGGCAGCCCGCCCTGCGAAACAAAAATCCGCGGATTCCATCGCCTCCAAAGGCAAGATCCTCACGGTATGCGGCAACGGCCTGGGCACATCTTTGTTCCTTAAAAATACCCTGGAGCAGGTGCTCGATGAATGGGGCTGGGGGCCATACCTGACCGTGGAAGCTACCGACACCATCTCCGCCAAGGGTCGTGCGAGCGAGGCGGATTTCCTGCTCACCTCCGGCGAAATCGCAGCAACGCTTGGCGACGTCGGCGTTCCCGTCTACGTCATTCAAGACTTCACCTCTATGTCTGAAATCGATGGGGCTCTGCGCGAGCTCTATGACATCTAAGGAGCATCCTCATGGATTTTCTTCTTGCTATAGCAAACTTCCTTGTCAATGAGATCCTCTCCGTACCGGCATTCCTCATCGGCATCATCACCGCGGTCGGCTTGGCCGCGATGGGGCGCGGCACCGGCAAAACCATTGGCGGCGCCATCAAGGCCACGCTTGGGTTCTTGCTCATCGGTGCCGGCGCCGGTCTCGTCACCGATTCGCTGGAGCCGCTCGGCGCCATGATTACGGGCGCTACCGGCGCGCAAGGCGTGGTTCCCACCAATGAGGCAATCGTAGGCATTGCCCAAGACCAGTTCGGCAGCCAGGTCGCCTGGATTATGATCCTCGGCTTTGTGGTCTCCCTACTCCTCGCCCGCTTCACGCCCATGAGCTACGTATTCCTCACCGGCCACCACGTCCTATTCATGGCCACGCTTCTCACTATGGTGCTCGCCCCTGCCGGGTACTCGTCCTGGATCGTCATCGCCTTTGGCGCGGCCCTGCTCGGCATTCTCATGGTCTCGCTGCCGGCTATCGCGCACCCGTTTACCCGCCGGATTACCGGCGATGACTCCGTTGCCATCGGACACTTCGGCACTATGGGGTACTTGGCTGCGGGCGGCGTCGGCAAGCTGGTGGGCGGCAAGGGAAAGAAGATGTCGCCCTCTACTGAAGACCTAAAGCTACCGGAAGGCCTGCGCTTTTTGCGCGATTCTATGGTGGCAACCGCGCTCTCCATGGCGCTGATGTACGTTGTGCTCGCCGTGCTATTCATTGCCCGCGCCGGTTCGGAGGAAGCCTTTACCGCCTTCCCTGATGGTGCCACCAATGTGGGCAATTTCTTGATGCAGTCCGTCACCCAAGGCCTCCAGTTCGGCGTGGCTGTGGCCGTTATCCTCTTTGGCGTACGCACCATTTTGGGCGAGCTCGTGCCCGCGTTCCAGGGCATTGCGGCCAAGGTCGTGCCCGGCGCGATTCCCGCACTGGATGCGCCCATCGTCTTCCCCTATGCCCAGAATGCAGTCCTCATCGGCTTCATCTCTTCCTTCGTGGGCGGACTGGTGGGCCTTGCCGTGCTTTCCACCTGGCTCAACCCAGCCTTTGGCGTGGCCCTGATTCTGCCGGGCCTCGTGCCACACTTCTTTACCGGCGGCGCGGCCGGCGTCTACGGCAATGCCACCGGTGGACGCCGCGGCGCGGCACTCGGCGCCTTT
Organism: Corynebacterium tuberculostearicum; assembly: GCF_022347385.1. Taxonomy (GTDB): domain Bacteria; phylum Actinomycetota; class Actinomycetes; order Mycobacteriales; family Mycobacteriaceae; genus Corynebacterium; species Corynebacterium tuberculostearicum_M. The sequence goes on along the minus strand of NZ_JAKRDT010000002.1, from coordinate 137,322 downwards.
GTCAACGGCCTCATCATTACCTTCCTGCCGGCATTCCTCCTCAGCGTCCTGGGCTCCTTCGGCTCGGCGAATACCACTTTCGGCGATGCTGACTTTGGCTGGCTCGGCCTGCTGCTGGGTTGGTCCATCCACGCCGATGGCGCTCTGGGGCTTTTCTTCATTGCCCTTATCGCGCTGGCCATCTTGGCCTTGGGCTGGGTATGCCAGCGCACGCTTGTCGACGCCCACTGGGACCCCTCCCCGCACCGTCCTTCCCCTACTAGCACCGCCGGTACCACCGAGGGCGCAACCGCGGCTGCCACTTCTTCCGGCACCGCCAAGAAGTATCCCAAGGTGCTACCACCTGAGGGCGCGCCGGTTCCACCCACCCGCGTAGACCACTAGCCCCGCGCCACACCCCAAAGGGCGCTACAGTATCCCCTATGCAGCGCCCTTCCTTATTCCCCTTAGCGTCCATCCTTCTCGCCGCTGGCCTCACCGTAAGCGCCTGCGGCTCCGGCTCCGATTCCGATAACAACTCCGCGCCGGCGAATGAGCCGGCCTTCTCCACCGCACAGGACAATAGCTCCGCTGCGGGCAAAGCCGAAAAAGAATCCAGCCCGGAAAAGGAAACGAAACAACGCCGCACCGAGACAGTCACCAAACAGGCCGAACCGGAGCAGCCCGCACCGCCGGCCGGCGGCAACCACAACATCAACGCGGGCCAGATTGGCGGCTACTGCGGCACATCCTCGTCTGGCGATTCCATCGACGCCGGCGACCTGACCTCCTGCGAATTCGCCGCCGCGGTCTTCGACGCCGCGATGCAGGCTAGCTACACCATGCGTTCGAAAGATCCCACGGTGACGGCGGTATACCACGCAGATATCACCGCCAGCAGCCCGGTGACCAAGCAGTCCTATAACCTGGATTGCCGCATGGGCAGCGACCAGCGTGTGCTCACCTGCGAAAAGCCCGGCGATAGAACGGTGAGTGCCTCGTTTGAAACCGCGGATAGGAGCGTGTGGACCAAGCGCGTGGCCACCACGAACTAAAGAAGAGTTGACGGTTCAGTCGAATCACGTCTTCCACCGGAAGGCAGTACTCATTCATCGGGTTGCAAGAATCTCAAGAGCGCCCTTCCAGCGTTCTACTGAAGCTTGCAAGCGCTGCTGCAGGTCACTGCCGGAAAGATGCTGCACCGAAAGCATAGGCCGCGTCGGCCCCTCAGCTCCACGTGCTTCCTGCAAGGCATAGTATTTTTTCATTTCCAGCTGCGAAATCGGCTCGTTAGCATTCGCCTCGGGGCCCATCTGACCACGAGCGACAATCCATGGACGTTCCGAGTGCGTAAGTTCAATCAGTTCGTTGGATGTCTTATCACCATAAAAGGCAATCACAGCATCGATGATCTTTTCGGCTTCCTCCCCTATAGCCTCTACATCAGCTCCCGGTAACACCGTGGAGGATTTCTCGGAGCGTTGATATTTATTCTCGCGATAGAGGTCGGGTTCAACCGGACCGTCCTTCCACGCCTGAAATTCATTCGAGACAAGAGGTCGCCCGTACCAGCCCAGGCTCCACGCTTGGCAGTAATACGTAAGCTTCTCCAGCTTCCACGCATCGACCCACCCCAGTTTGTTGTAGATAACCTGCGCGACGTCTATTGCTGTAGCCATGACCCCTCCTCTCATAGTGCGAAACAATTTTTACGTGTAAAGAGCCAAAATTCTTAAGCCAGTATAGCCGTCCTCATCTGCTATATGAAGGCCACACTTTAACCCACAAAGTCATCCTTCAGAAGGCCACGGCAGCTCCACGTCCACAGGCACTCCGGCTAGGATGTCCAGCGATTCCTTGAACTCGGCAAGGTCGAGGCCTACCTCCTTATAGGCCTTGGCCATGGCTTCGGGGATGCATTCGGCACGGGTGCGGAGGGAGGCGCCGTCGGCAGTCAGGGCAGCGAGGGTGCGCCGTTCATCGTCCGGGTCGCGCCAACGCTCCACATAGCCCTGCTTTTCCAAGCGCTTGAGCAGCGGCGTGAGCGTGCCACTATCCAGGCCCAGGCGGGAGTCGATGAATTTCAGCGGCACCGGCTCATCTGCCTCCCACAGCGCCAACATGACCAGGTACTGCGGATAGGTCAGGCCGAGCTCCGCCAACAGCGGGCGGTAGGAGCGCACCACTGCCCTATTGGCGCGGTAGAGCGCAAAGCACAGCTGACTATCCAGGGCGAGGCGATCAGTGGGCGCGTCATTCATGGCCAAAAGTATAGACGTCAGCAAAACATTGCATCCGATTTAATTGTGTACAATCAAAACCGTTTCGAGCACCTACTGAAAGGAGCAATCATGGACGCCATGTACACCGCCGAGGCCCTCGCCACCGGAGCAGGCCGCAACGGCCACGCCGCCGTTAAGGGCTCGGACCTGGACTTTGCCCTGGCCATCCCCAAGGAGATGGGCGGCAGCGGCGAGGGTGCTAACCCGGAGCAGCTCTTTGCCGCCGGCTATGCCGCGTGCTTCCACTCCGCGCTGCAGGCCGTGGCGCGCAGCCAGAAGGTCGAGCTGGGAGATTCGGCCGTGGGGGCACGAGTGGGCATCGATAAGCAGGGCGAAGGCTTCCAGCTGGCAGTAGAGCTGGAGGTATCCATCCCCGCCCAGGACCGCGCCACTGCGCAGCAGCTTGCCGACGCCGCCCACCAGGTCTGCCCCTACTCCAACGCCACCCGCGGCAATATCGAGGTCACCGTCAGCGTCGTCGAAGACTAGCGTTCTTGCGTACAATCGGCGGACGTACAAAGACCCAATAGAAAAGGAGTCATCATGGACGCCGTTTACACCACCGAAGCACTCTCCACCGGCGCGGGCCGCGACGGCCGCTCTGTAGTCAAGGATTCCGATCTGGACTTCACCATGACCGCCCCAAAGGAGATGGGCGGCAGCGGTGAGGGCGCTAACCCGGAGCAGCTCTTCGCTGCCGGTTACGCCGCTTGCTACCACTCCGCGCTGAAGGCAGTGGCCAAGGACAAGGGCGTTGACGTGGAGAACTCCACCGTCGGTGCCCGCGTTTCCCTGGGCAAGAACGACGAGGGCTTCTACCTCGGCGTGGACCTCGAGGTCACCATCCCAGGCGTTGAGGACGACAAGGCACAGGAGCTTGCCGACGCCGCCCACCAGATGTGCCCTTACTCCAAGGCCACCCGCGGCAACATCGAAGTCAACGTTGGTGTTGCACAGGACTAATTCCTAGTCCTCTCCCCCCCCCCCAGGCCCACGCCGCGCTACTTTCAGCGCCGCGTGGGTCTTTTTATGCCTTGCGCAACCTCTCAGATTGGTCTTCTGCTCTGGAAGACGGCTCGGCGCGGCGGCCAGTCCAGAACTTTATTGATAAAAACGCGCCGTTTCATCAATAAGCCCGCCGTAGGGTGGAGCTAAATTATAAAAAGGCGCGTTTTTAACAAATAGAAGGAACCTCGATGGCACACTCTTATCACTCTTTAAAGTCTATTTTCCATCAGTCTTCACACGGACAATCCTCCGTCGACGAGGCTCACGCTCTTAGGCTGCAGAGTCCGAGTACAATCCGTTGGGACTATCAGGTGCGCGGAAAAGACCTCTTTGTTGTTGTTACCACTCGGCTCCACTCCTTGTGTGAACAGGTATGGCGCCGAGAAGTTATTATTTCCCGGTTATGGTCCCTGTTACCTAAAGCTGCGACGCGCCACTACATTTTTCAACTCTTGATTGAAGAAATTCAATCTTCGAACGAGATTGAAGGCGTTCATTCCACAAAGAAAGAAATCGCGGAAGCTTTATCCAAGGCGGATTCTACTTCCACCAAGCGCTTCGAGGAAATGTCAGCGCTATATTCTTCGCTTACCGGACTCGATGGAAGTGAGGTCAGCTTTCCCACTCAGCTTGAAGATATTCGCGCGCTCTACGATTCTCTCCTCAAAGGAGAAATCGATGCTGAGAATGGTATCGACGGTGAGCTGTTTCGAAATGGCGTTGTCCACATCTTTGGCGGCAGCACCCAATTCACGTCCGAGGCTCACAACGAGCAAGATATTCGAACCAGGCTCCAACAGTTCCTGGCGTGTCAAGCGTCTACTTCAAACGGCCTCATTAATGCCCTAGCAGGGCATTTTATGTTCGAGCACACGCATCCATTTTATGATGGCAATGGCCGTCTCGGCCGGTTTCTCATGGGCTTGAAGCTGCGAGAAATACTTTCTGTACCCACCGCGATGTCTCTTTCTCGAGAGCTCTCGAAAGACCGGCAAAAATACTACAAGTCCTTCACGGTCACCGAAGAGCCTCTCAATCGTGGCGAAGCAACGTTTTTTGTCATTGCGCTCCTAGAGATGTTGAGCTCGGCGCAAGAATCTCTATTAAACTCGCTTGAGCGAAAAAAGTTCGCCCTCGAGAAACTCGAAGGCCGAATTCAAGAACTGCGAAATGGGCCTGGAACTTCCAAAGAGGATCGCCGACTTAATATCCTCTTCATAATGGGACAAGCCGCGCTTTTTGGCCCTCTCTTAGGACTCGATCTCGACACTCTAGCGACCTACTTGGATAAAAGTAAGCAAACCGTCCGTGCCGATACGAAACGTCTAGTTAAGGAAGGGCTCTTGGAAGAGCGGTCACACAAGCCGCTCTCTTTTGCACTCACGGAAGAAGCCCGTGAGTTTCTAGACATTGAATAGCAACACTCGTAGTTAGAGATACTGCCCTTCTTGTCGAGTTCTCAATGCTGATAATGAGAAGGGGGCCAACCTAGCAGTCGTAGTACATCTAATCCTTAACAACTGGTACCCAACACGCCGTGCCCCTTCGCGCTGCTGTGCATTCCACTCCTGTAGTCACCGCTGCGGATCCTTATTGATAAAAACGCGGGTTTTTAGCAATAAGATCCCCAGAGTGGATGGCTATTTTATAAAATCGTCGATTTTTAATAAATAGGGTTTCTCTGTCCATATCTTAGCCCCGCTAATTCTTCCTAGTACTCTCCCCAGCGAGAAACGTGGCTATTCAGGTTCAGGTGGCATAGAGGGCGAGTGCCACGCCGCGCTTCGCGGCGGATTCCCAAGCACAGTGGACGAAATCGGCGGAGCTAGCGTCGCGGAAGAAATACGTTGCCTACAAAGCTAAGGCGCTGCTCTCCTGCGATTTATGACTCGCTAAGGTCAACCACCCTCCGCATCCCCTCCCCTGCCGAACGGTGAAATGCCTCGGGAACTTGGGAGAGGGTGATAGGGCCATCGGTGACAGATTGCCAGTCAATGCGGGAGCCGGCAAGTAAGTCGACGGCCTGCTCAAGGTGATGCGGCTCGTAGTTATGCACGCCGGTAACAGTGCGCCAGCCGCGGACAATCCATTCGGGGTCCAAGTCGATAGCAGGGCTGTCCGCAACGGAACCGGCGAGTACGGCCACGCCATTAATGTCGAGAGGCTTCAAACAGGTGATAACACCTTGGGCGAGCTGGAGAATTCCAGCGCGACGTCGAAGTTCTCAACAATATCTAAAGCGGGATCGAAGTCACTAAAACCGGAGATGCAGGCACCCAGCTGAGCAGCGTACCTGCGCCGATGAGAGTTGGGATCCGTCGCGGTGACGGCAGCGCCCGCGCGCAAAGCGGCCTCCACTGCAAGGAGACCGAGCATGCCTATGCCCACGACTAGGACCCGCTTTTCCTTCAACGAGTCCATGGAGGGACAGGCCGTATCGAGGGCAGCCATAACGGTGGCTCCGGCACAGGAGACGATTGAGGCGGGGACATCGCCAAGCGCGGCCTTCGCCCCTGTTAGGCAACGAACCCGCAGTGCTCCCGCCAAAGCACTCTCCATCGGAGCAGACCGAGGCGAGCGCGTAATAGTCAAGAATTCCGATCCAGATTTCACTATGACCAACCAAAGGACGTAGGCAGCTGCAGTGAGGGCTTCTACCTCTGCGTCAATCTCGAGGTCACCAATCCAAGCATTGGGGACGACAAGGCACAGGAGCTTGCCGACGCCGCCCACCAGATGTGCCCTTACTCCAAAGCACCCGCGGCAACATCGAGGTCAACGTTGGTGTTGCACAGGACTAATCCTGGCGTCTAGCCTCTAGCCCCTCGCTACAGCATTGCTGTGGTGAGGGGTTTCTTTTCACAATTTACTGCCAACCTTGAAATAACGGAGTCTTGAATACAGCCGACACTATCTGCGGGAAATTCAAAATCATTGGGCTTGCTTAGATAAATTAATCCGCACTTTGAGAAAGCGGAAGTATGACTGGTTTCATCATCTTTTACAAACGAAAATCAGGCGAATCCTACATCACGCAATACCCTGACTCTGCTCCGTCTTTGGCGTCGGTGAAAAATCCAATTCCCGGTACTTCATTGGAGTTGTCCACATCGTCGACGGTTCGGACGGGCTAAATGACCTGTCACCGGCACGGCGAATTCTGCCACATGTCGCGCACGGATCCTCTTTACACCCCTACTCGAAAACCCAAAGATCGAATAAATGAACCAGACACCACTGCACATGTCCGCCACAGCTGTCAAAATCGAGTCATGTCTGTTGAAGCTAGGGCCCTCTCACTGCGACGGTTAATGCACAATTCTGCGGCGGTACGACTGCTTGCGGCTGATAACGCGCCGGTAATTTTGGCGCTGATCGCAGAGTACTTCCCCCGCGGTACCCGAGCACGGCCAGCGGCGGAGGTATACGAGTTGATGGTCACTGATTTTGAGGTTATTGCCAACGATTTTGCCATGCCCCGTACGCCCCAGAGTTATTGCACTGACTGGGTAAAAGCAGGATGGTTGGTGAGAAAATCAGGTAAAAGTTCACACGGCGAAACGTTGGAACCAAGCGAAGACGCACTTTCTGCTCTAGAGGCCATCGAGCGGTGGGAGTCACCGGTATCTGCCGTCACAGCATCACGGGTGGAATCCATTAGCTCGGCCCTACAACGGTTAGCAAGGGACACGAATAAGGATATCGCCAGTCGCGTTGCCAGTCTCGAGGCAGAACGGAACCGCATTGACCAGGAAATTGAAAAGGCACGTTTAGGACAGTTCGAATCCTTAACCTCAGCAGAGACAGAAGAACGTGTACAAGACGTGCTTAATATGGCAACGGCGGTACCGAGCGATTTCGCCCGAGTGCGCCACGAACTTGAGGCCCTCAATCATCAACTACGCCGGCAGTTATTAGACCCAGAGGGATACCGCGGCGATGTGCTCGAAGAGATCTTCACCGGCGTGGACCATATTGCTGAATCTGAGGCTGGACGCAGTTTCCGCGGATTCTATTCCCTCCTTATGGATAGGGAACGCAGTGCATGGTTGGACCAGTGGATAAAAGAAGTTTTAGAAAGCGATACCGGCCAGGAGCTGGCGCCAGAAATGCGGCAGCACCTGCGAAATCTTTTCCGCGATATGGAAGACACGAGTTTCGATGTCAACCAGACGATGACTGGCTTGGCGCGTAGCTTGCGCAACTACGTTTCCTCAGAGCAGTTCGCAGAAGACAGGCGCATGATTGAGCTCCTAAGAGAGGCGCGCGGTATGGCCATTGATGCTGCGCAGAACTCTGAGCTCAAGGCCTTTCACCGAATGGAGACGCCGCTGCAGCGCATCGGTATGTCCATCCACTCCGTTTCACGCATTCGCTTAGCCAACCCAGGTCGAGAGGTAGTAGAGGAATCACCTGAGGCGTTCCAGCCAGGCGAGGAAAACGCAGAAGCATTACTCGAGCTAGTGCGCGAATCAGAGATTGACTTTGAAGAGTTGCACGAGATGATTCGAAAGGCCGTCGATAAGGCGGGCCCGTGCACCATTGGCCAAGTATTGCAGGCCTACCCTGCCACGCAAGGCTTAGCTAGTGTAGTGGGCTTGGTGCACATTGCGGATCAGCACCCCCTGCCTGACTTGAGAAATTCCACGGAGAAGGTCTTTTGGACCGAAGAAAACGGCGCAACACGCGCCGCCTTCATTCCCACTATGTATTTCGACCGCACCACCATTGAGGAGCTATCGTGACCGCTGCACTTAATCACCGCGTCGATTCCGAGCATGAACCGCCGCTTTGGAATTGCGATAAAGGGACGCTGACGTATAACTCACGCCGCGCGTTGGTACAGCTGCTAAAAGGACCACTTATTCGAGCACAGAAGGAACCTGTCTTGTGGGCTGCGATTATTTCAGACGAAGAAAACCTGCGGGCTAGACTGCACGAGTTATTTCTCGAGCTCGTTATCGATGAAGCAGAAGGATTCGCCTTCACCCGAATGGTGGAAGAAGAAACGTTAGCTATTCCGCAGGTGCTGCGCACGGATAAGCTCAAGCACATCGACACAGCCATCTTGTTAAACCTTCGCCAAGAACTGGGGCTGGCGCTACCTGGCGAACGTGTAATCGTGGACGTGGAAGACCTGCGAGAGGGAATCGGGTACGTCCGCGCGGTTGATAACCGAGACGAGGCCGGATTCAATAATCGCTTCAATGCAGCAATCAAACGCATCCGCAATGAATATTCACTGTTAAGCGCTACTGAGACTGAAGGCCGGTTTGAGGTTTCCCCCGTATTGCGCCAGCTTTTCGATTCCGCCACAGTTACCGCCATCCGGGACGAGTACGCCCGCCTAGCGGAGACAGGGAATGGCCAAGAGGATGATTCCAATGACTAATATTTACCCAGGCCAATACCGGATAAGCCGCATCCAATTAATTAACTGGGGCACATTTCACGGATACTTTTCCGTCCCCGTAGCTAGAAAGGGTTTCCTAATCACCGGCGGATCCGGTTCCGGCAAATCTACCTTATTGGATGCAATGTCGGCGGTGTTAGTACCGCAGAAAGATCTGAAATTTAACGCGGCATCGCAACAGGACCTTGGGCGGCATGATGGTCGCAATCTCGTATCCTATGTGCGTGGTGCATGGCGGCAACAGGAAAATACACAGACGGGTGAGATTGCTCCCGAGTACCTGAGAACGGGCGCAACGAATTCAATTGTGGCGCTGACCTACGATAACGGAGCTGGAAAGCAACATACCCTCATCGCCATTTTCCGCCTCAATGGCGGTGAAAATTCCGTGAGCCAGGTTAAGAAGCTGTACGGAGTGGTGCAGGGAGACGAGGACATCGATAAGCTGAGTTCCCTGCTCACGCGGAGCCTAGATACCCGCAAGATTAAAGCTTTATATAAGGGACCAGGGGCATCTTTCACACAGACGTATAGTACGTTCGCAGATCGCTTTCGTAAGCGCCTTGGGATCAAAAGCGAACTAGGCCAGGTGCTCCTACACCGCACTCAATCCGCTAAGTCCCTGTCCAGCCTGGATCAACTCTTCCGAGGCTACATGCTGGACAAGCCCTCTACTTTCGAGCGAGCCGATGAAGCTGTGGAGCAATTCGAGGACCTCCGCCAAGCTTACCTGCGGGTGGAGGATGTCAAAGCACAGATTGACACACTCGCTCCCCTTCCTCGTCTGCATGCGCAGCGAGATGTTGCAGAATCTGCCAAGCACAAGGCCGAGGCCATGAGTGAAGCGCTACCAGCGGTCCGAGCTCGCATGGTGGCTGAGGAATTGGACTATCAAATCAGAGCGCTAAACGCGCAGTTGGCTGAGGCTCAATCAGATGCCGAGTCTCTCGAGGACGAGGTCAAACACCTCGACGAGACGGAGCGGTTAGCATCAGTGGCTGTGTCTCAACTTAGTGCCGGCGAGCTCGATGCCCTAAGCGCAAAAATGGAGACTGCTGAAAAAGAAATCGAGCACCGCTCCAAAGAATTCCGGCGCTTGGCCGCTGCCGCCGGCCGGTGGACCGACAATTATGAGTTCAATCCGCATGGCTTTGCGGAACTTCAAGCTGATGCGAAGCTGCGCATCGCGGACTTCGAAGCTGACTCTGCCAAGCTCATCAATCAGCAGCAAGAGGCTGGAGTAGCTGCTCGCGACGCCGCGACAACGTTTGCCACTCTGAAAAGCGAACTCGCTTCTTTCGGTTCGCGAAACACCAATATAGATAGAGCATTGGTAGAGCTACGGTCCCAGCTCGCTCACGATACGGGGTACGCCGAGTCAGAACTTCCCTTTGCTGGTGAGCTCATGGATATTAGTCCGCAACAGACGGAATGGGAGCCGGTCCTCCAAAAGCTTCTTCACGGGTTTGCTGCTACCCTGCTGGTTCCGGAAAGCGCACAGAAAGCGATTAATCAGTGGGTCAATTCTCGGAACGTGGGGACCCGGCTCGAATACCGCACCATCCCTGAGTTTGCACCCGCACCAGCAACTGCGCGTAGCCCACAACAACTCATTCACAAGCTGGATTTCCAAGACCACCCTATGGCACCGTGGGTCCGCCATCATATTTCACGCCGATTTAACTACGAATGTGTCAGTTCAGTCGCGGCGCTCGAACAGGTAACTAAGACCCCAGCTGTTACTCGCGATGGCTTAGAAAGCCGCCCTAAGGATAAAGATGGGTCTACCCGCTTTATTAAAGACGACCGCAGGCGTTTTTCCGGCACCAGCTGGTACCGGGTGGGCTCTACCAATGACGCCAAGATTGAGCTGCTGCGCACGCAACTCGATAAAGCAAAAGCCCATGCCAGTGCCACCGCCAAGCTAGTTCAAGACTTAAACCGAAAAATGGATATCCTGCGCACTCAACGCGATAAAGCGAAACTGGTGTTAGAGACTAAGTTTCAGGATATTGATACCGCATCTGCAGAAACTCGCAAACGAGATCTGCAACGGCAATATGATTCTCTTGCCTCGTCACCCGAGGCGAAAGCCCTACATGCCGCGCATAATCGAGCAAAGGATAGGCTAGCTGCAGCCCGTGCCCGCCTTAAGCAATCTCAAAAGCACCTTGGAAGCATTGAGGGCGATCTCCAGCGCTCCACACAGCGTCGCCAGAACATTGGCACCGTACCGACCTTCGCCGACGAAGCTATTGCCAAGGAGGTCAAAGAGGCCCTCCACAACGGAAGGCGCAAGCTTTCCATCGATGACATCGATTCCCGGCGCGATGCAGTACAAAACAGCCTGCACGATACATCCCGCGCGGCTGCACGAAACATCGAGGAGATAAATGCCAAGATTGTCTCCGTTCTCCACAAATACTTGTCTCAGTGGCCAGCGGAATCTGCGGATTTACAGCCACAGGCAAACTTTGCCGGTGAGGGCATTGAAAAGTTGAAGTTCCTTCGGGCCGATCGCCTTGCCGATTTCCGTGCTCAGTTCTTGGAACTACTCAACGGAACAACGGTGCAAAATCTGTCTCACCTTGCTTCTTCGTTGCGCCACGCTCGCAGCGATATCGAGCTACGTATGGAATTTATCAATAAGTCGTTGGAGCGCTCGCCCTTTAATGGTGACCGCATCTTGCGAATTGATGTGAAAGACGCTCGCGGCCAGGTAGTACAGGATTTCCAGCGAGATCTAGATTCCGCGACTTCGCATAGCCTGGCCGAGATCAGCGCAGATGAGCCGGAAGCGGCGTTGCGGCGCTACCATGCTTTGGATAAAATTCTCAGCCGTTTGGGTTCAACCCAACCGGAAGATATTCGTTGGCGCAACCTGGTTCTTGATACCCGAAAACACGTAAGCTTCATCGGCCGCGAATGCTACCCCGATGGAACAACCGCCAATACTTATCAGGATTCTGCTTCCCTCTCTGGTGGCCAGGCACAAAAGCTAGTTTTCTTCTGCCTGGCTGCGGCCCTGCGTTTCCGATTGGCGGAGCCAGATCAGGATGTTCCAACTTATGGTTCCATCATTTTGGACGAAGCTTTTGATCGCGCAGATCCGGCCTTTACCCGCACGGCAATGTCGGTGTTTGAATCGTTTGGTTTCCACATGATTTTGGCAACGCCATTCAAGCTGATTCAAACATTATCGCCCTACGTCGACGGCACCATCGTGGTCAACTACGACGAGCCCATCATTCATGGCCGTCCCCAGGCACGCACAGGCTATTCGCTTATCGACGCCGCCTCGTATCCCCAGGAGGACCCCAATGCGGATTCCTAAAGACCTACAAGCACATGCGGCAAAGCACCTGCGCAACCACTTTGCGGAGGCACTATCTTCGCCGGATTCCCTCCGCCTGGACTGGCCGCTACATCCACCGACGGCAGCCACTGCCAAACGCGATGTACCTGCGACGCAAGAATTCATCCGCGCCTGGCAACGCTGGCCGTACCAAGAAGAGGTTGTCTATGAGACCCGCAATTGGTCGCGCACTGGGCTGGGCGCCAATTCCGTGCCTGTACGCGTGGTAATTGATGGTGCAGAACGCATCGCTTCTGCAGCAGGCATGGCCACAACATACTCACATGCGGTTCAAAAAGCCCAGAAGATCGCCTCGATCTTCCCCGAGCGCCCTGACTTCGCCCACACCGTTCACCGTGCTTATAAGCAGTGGAAGGACTTAAGCACCTACGACCTGCACTGCTTGGAACCGTGTTTGAACTGGTTACTCACCCATCCCGGCTCCGGTGAGTGGGAGCGCGCCGTCCCAGTAGAGGGCGTTGACGGCAAGTGGATCGGATCCCACCGGCGCCTGCTACTAACCCTGCTTTCTCCTTTTGGAATCTCGGAACTAGGACTGCGCCGCAGCGACGCCCGTATTCGCTTGCGCTATCTCAACCACGTCCCGGCAGTGTCCGACCTCGAGATTCCACTCTCCCACGCCGCATCCCTTTTCCCCACCAGGCCACCGCGAGTGCTCATCGTGGAAAATAAACAAACTTTTCTGGCTTTACCTGTGCTTTCGGACGCCGCTCCGCCCACCATTGCTGTCTTGGGTTCCGGCACCGCAGCGCATCAGCTCCACGCCCTCAACTGGCTCTACCAATCCGAAATCACCTACTGGGGTGATCTCGACGCCGCGGGCTTCAGCATCCTCAACGCCGTGCGCGCCCACTTTCCCCACACCACATCTCTACTCATGGATACTGCTACCGTAACTGCGTTTAGGCACCTCGCTGTCCCTGACCCAGGCGACGGTTCGGCCACGCTTACTCACCTCACCACCGAAGAGCAGGAGGCCTACCGTCTACTCTTCACCGAGGGCAGACTGCGCATTGAGCAAGAGCGAATCCCTTTCACACACGCGAGCGACGCTATCCACCACAAATTAGATTGATCTAACGTTTAAAATCACGCTCGGAAACCGAATGGCGCGGCTGTCGCATAATTGAGCTCGGAACCGTTACACAAATTAGCTCTAAACATTGTCTGGCCCTGATACATATGCTTAAGTAGTATTCGAACATATAATTCAATCTTTCATTTGGAGAGGCCTTTGCCAGACCGGATTCACCCTTCCCTATTACGTATTTTCCAACGCTCAAAACCTGATGACATCATTGCCTTCATCGACGAAAGCTACGTTGCACCGGAGGAGGACTTTTCAGAATCTTTCTATATCCTGGTCGGCACGGCCATCAAATTCGAACACCTTAGTAACACTCGGAGCCTCCTCAAGGAGACTGCACAGTCGAACTATTGGCATACGACCGAATCGATGCGCAGTTGTGATGGCCGGAAAAAAGTCGAAGAAATGCTCAAGTTATGCGATGACTTTGAGGATTTGCAATATATAGCCTGCCTTCGACCACTGCAACGAAATCAGGATATTGAGCATGCTCGTCAAGATTGCCTTGAACTGCTCATTACTGCACTCACCAAGAATGAGCCTTCTCTGAAAGGCATAATTTTCGAAGCACGCCACTCTCAGTCAGATAACGATAAAGACAGAAATACCCTCAAGCGCATGCGCAAGAAAAAGTCACTGCACTCTGGAATCAGTTTGGCATGGGTTAGCCCTGCCGATGAAACTTGCCTTTGGATACCGGACCTCGTCGCTTTTACATACAGGCGCACTTTTACCCACGGAGGGCAAAGCACATCTCTTTACCAAAAATACTTGGAAGAGCATTGCGAAATTCTAAAGGTAACTCCGAAGCAAGCATTCCCGAAGCCGAACCGAAATTCACAATAAAATGACCCTCACCTGCCGGTAGCCTCGGTGAGGGTCGAGCAGCTGTACATGATGTAGGGCTGCTCCTGCTAAGGATTATGCCCTACCATCCCCTTTAGAGTCAATAGCAGCTCTATAGGAGCATCATGACGAGTTACATGCGCGCTGACGGAGCTAGTCAAAAAATCCCTTTTTGCCCAGGTGGTCGAGATAAGAGGTCCAATCCTCAAAGACATCTCTTAAAGCATGGATCGGGTCGACATCGACACCGCTGCAGTGTCTAAACTCTTGAAGGCTAAATGCCGCTGCACCGACCGCAATTGCAGCCCGAATAGCAATTTCAAAGGTTTCAACTGCATTCTGACGCCCATCTCTGTCTTGAGCTAGTGCGAGCTCAATTTGTCTCACCACATTATGATGCACGGACCGATTGAACCGGCTGTACATTTCTCCGCCTTGGAAGCCGTCGAAATATTCCGCTACCAAATCTGTGTAGTTCAAGAGTTTCTGCGATTTCCCATACCCCTGAGAAGCGAATGCCTGTTTCATCTTTATGTGATCTGCTGTTGCTTCGCTGTAGGGTGACTCATTATTCCTCCCACCCGATTTTTCGTAGCCGTTAACAACAACATTGACTGCACGTACAGTCCTGATCCATGGATCTGCGTCCTCATTCAAATACATCACCAATGCTGAGTTCTCCAAAGCCGACCTTGCAAGAATTGATGGCGTAAGCGGGTAGCGAATACCAGAATTCAGAAGCAGACCAAGAGAATGCAGGATTCCACCCGCAGCTTGCAGCTAAGCCGCAGAAGGGTCATCAGCTAAACGGGAAATTTTCAATTCCTATGCACCACGAATCTTCGGCTCAAATTCAACATCGAGAGCCCCTTCTGTCGTAAGGAACCTAGGAGAGCAAGGAATCTTGTTAACGGTATGGGCGACGGCCGCCTTCTCATTCCCAGTTGCATTGATCTTCACTCTCTACTGGCGCATCGAACACTTTATAGTTGAAGTGGTCGAATTCCCCCCTAACCCCTACCAAAAGAAATAGCGAACGACTTAGAAAAGTTCGGGACGAAAACCTATTTTCCATATAAGACCTTGGCATGTTTGGCTCGTCTTGGTTCGCGTCAATCCAGTCCTAAAAGGATGCTCCTGTACAGGGAGCATCCTCTCAACTTTAGGTTTCTCTATTCACAGGCGACGCCGTCGCTATCTCGATCCAAATTCGAGCTATATCCTGGTTGGCCAGCGTACAACGGCGCCACACCTGCAGCGCGAGCGGCTGCACAATTAGGGTAATAGCTGGCTGCTCCACCATCACCACCAGCCGATTCGCCACCACTATTATTGATTGACTGCTGTTGAATCACGGGCGCAGGAGCAACGAATCCGTGCACACCACCATCAGCATCCGTATCGGCATCCACGTCCGCGTCTACTACTTCTTCTTCCGCTTCGGCAGGACTTACTTGCGGATCTAGCGTTGGCTCCTCAAACTCAACTGGCGCAGTAGATTCCGGTGCTTGATTTAACGTCGAGCTTTGTACAGTTTCAGAAGCGGTAGTGGTTACCGTTGCAGTTTCTCGCACTGTAGTAGTTTCAGTGCTCTTCGTTTCATCGGCGTCGGAGCATTGACTGAGAAGAGAAGAGACGACAACAAGAGCAGCGATGCCGCCTACGATTTTCTTACCGGAGGCCATAATTTTCCCCAAGAAATGAGAGTGTATTTAATTGACACTTCAACTATAGCCTCGAGTGGCTCTCCCACCTATTTACATATATGTGATTTGGAGCTCACATTTTCGGTACCTAATACATTTTCCCCACTCTGATGAGTTTCTGCATGAATAGCTTTTCACCTCGTAGTCGGGACTTCCCCAAACCCCTAACCGACCTGGCCCCGATACTTCTCCAGCAGGGCCTCCAGGTCGGTGAACAGAGCCGGACCCTACTTCGGGTGGCGGAGGCCGAACTCTACGCTGGCGGGAATAAAGCCGGCGGGATTGCCGAGATCATGGCGAATGCCATCATGGACCACAACGTGGACGGGGTGCCCCTCGAAGAGGAGGAGAGCGATGGCGTCGGTAAACTGCGGCTTCCCACCCTTGCCGAGAGTAATACGGCGGAGAGCGCCGAAAATCGCGCGGTCCAAAAGGTAGCGCCCCGCAGCCAGCAAATTCGACGGTGCATCCTCAACCGCGGGCTTTTCCACCATGCCCACAACCTTCTTCACCCGATAATCGTCGGTAGCCTGCACATCAAAGACGCTATGATTCGCCACCTGCGACGGCTCCACCTCCACCGCCAACAACACCGAACTGCCATGCTCCTGGCCCACCCGAATCATCTCACTCATGACGACGTTGGGCGCAATAGCGCTATCCGGAAGTATTACCGCGGAATAGTGCTCATCAACATCTAAGATTTCGCCCGCATCCTCTTCTATCCCTTAGCCCCGGCCCCGTGTCGCGCAAAGCCTAGATTTACATCACCGTGCGCTATTGGAACCTTATGCAAAGGAGGTTTGGGCTTTCCAGCAGCTGAATTCTCAAACCCATTGTCTACGACGACCACTTCTTCAGCGGCCCAAATTCACGGCTCCGCCTCCTCGTCGAGGTACATCACCAAAGCAGTCCCCCAAAACGTCCCAAACCATCTTCCGCTACTTTGCTCTCAGACCGAACAAACTCCAGTACAATCGCCGAGAGTCCACCGAACCCCAGACCCCAGAAAAGCTGCCAGCCCTACTCTTCCTCTCCCATCTTCCTAGCTTCTCTACGCTCACGCCTTCGAGCACGCTTTGCCTTGCGAATGTCGACGACCCAACGCGGAACAAAAGGCCACGGAAGCGGGATCCCGAACGCACCAGTAAATCCAATGCCTCCAATGACAAGAGCTGCCATGACCGAAAACTTCAGCACCGCTGTTACAAACTCAGGAGGGTTTACACTTTCGACCAACCCTGCGATACCGCCAACGCCGAAAAATAGCGAGCCGTAAGGATAGAAGAAGAGGACGCCATCCCTCTCCATGCCTTCCCAGGCGGGTTCGTCATACCACTCTTCCGATCTGGGATCCCTGCGCACATCCAAAATGTAGTAGGTCCAGAAGAGCACCATAACGAGCACTGACCCAGCATAAAAGAGCAGTTCACCAGTATCCAAGTCCATAGAACATGGCCCCCTATAGCTGCCGGCTGCAGTATGTAATTTAAACGCTACCAGCGTTCACTGGGGAGAGTACTGAGACGAAAGCGAAATATGGATGCACACAAGCACCCCAGCCAAGGAAAATTATAAAAGACTTGGCTTTTATAATGCTTGTAGCCCTGCGACTAGGCGGCTCCTTCCCTTTAGCGTGTCTAATTTCCACAGCGTTCGCGCCACGCGGACGCACCCGCCTTCGCCCTGCTTACCAGCGAGTCCTCTGCCCCGCCTTGCTTGCCGACGCCCTCCCAGCCAACCCCTCGGCTACCGAGGGCAGTCCCCAACTCCTTGACTGCGGCCTTGAGCGAAACATGTGAATGGTCCTCGTACATCGCGACCACGTCGCGCTTGACCTGATCCGAATAAGCCTCCCTAGGCATGGAGGTAAACTGCCTCTCCCCGACCCAACACGGCAGGAAGCAGAGGTGTCTACCAAACAGGGATCAGGCCTGTTCTTCCCTTTCCCTCTTTTTGGCTTGCCTGCGCTCACGCCTTCGAGCACGCTTTGCCTTGCGGATGTCGACGACCCACCTCGGAACAAAAGGCCACGGAAGCGGAACCCCGAACATACCCGTAATTGCAATGAAGAAGAGGATGAGAGCTGCTATGACCGCATACATCAGCACCGCGTAGACAAATTCGGGAGGGTTTAAACTGTCGACCAACCCTGCGATACCCATTACACCAAAAAAGAGCGAGCCGTAAGGATAAACGAAAAGGGGGCCATCTATTGCTCCGCCGTCTACATCGCCTGAGTCGTACCACTCTTCCGATCTGGGTTCCTCCCGCTCACACTTGATGTAGTAGGTCCAGTAGAGCACCATGACAAGCACTGACCCGGCACAAGCGAGCAGATAGGGAATATCCGTGTCCATGGATATAACCTCCCGTGGATACTAGTTACGGTATCTAATTAAACGCTACCAGCGTTTGCTGGGCTAAGGCGCGAGACGAAACCAACTTATAGATACGTACAAGCACCCCAACCTACGACAATGAATAAGACCGCCCATTATGATGCTTGTAGCCTTGCGACCTTCTGGCTCCTTCCCTTTAACGCGACCAGCTTCGGCAGCATCCGCGCCGCGCAGACGCCCCCGCCCTCGCTCTGCCCACCATCGAGCCCTCTGCCACAGCCTCGCTTGCCGACGCCCCATTCCCCCGCTCACAACACCCCAGTACTTTTGAGCCGCAGTCCGCGACCCACTCGCCTGCGCAGTGGTGCACGATGTGGCCTGCCTGCCGCACGTCGCTTAGCACAGCCTCCCGCAACACCACCCTCATCCGCACCGGGGCATTGCCCTTCCACGAGCCTGCTGCCCTGCACCCGGAGAGATTCTGGCCCGTAGAGAAAACCAACGCCGGTGAATCGGAACTCCATAACCTCGGTAGAGCATTGGCCGCGCTGCGGGAGCTCGTTAAGGCTCGGCATACAAGGCGCGGGCGCTTGGCGACGTCGCAGCCGCCAAGCGCCCGCCATCAAAAGCGCGGCTTCTCCAATTCGTCTCCGTCACAAGGGAATAGGCCCACTCTGCACCTAGTGTGAAACCAGTACTTTCCACCGCAGAGTTCAGACTCGCTTGTCCCCCTGCCCGAATTACCGAAGTCAATTATTGTGCCGGAAGGTCATGGCGCAGGGTCCGCTCCCCAGCCGGCTTTTGCTTGAAGAACTTCACCGCAGACACGCCCATCCGCGTAGCTCGCGACCATGATTCCGATCCGGGCAAATTCTTCTGGAACGTCTCCTCAAGGTACACGTTGTCACCTGGACACAGGTTATCTATGGAGAAGTTGATCGGACCACCGTATTCCGCTCCGTCAATCGCGAACATCGAATTACCATTAACTACGATTGCTAATTGCATGTAGTTCTTCGCGCCTGGGTTTGTGTACGGCTGGTGGACTCGGAAACAAAGAGTTCCGTCCATCCTCACAGTGTGCAAGAAGACGCGCATCCGGTTTCCTGCCTGCAATGTATTCGGCGGCATCCTGAATGACTTCTTGATTTCGACATCGCAAAGATGATCACCCTGAGTGTTTACAACCTCTGCTGACAAAGGCGCGCGACCCGAGCCATTGTTGAGCTGTTCCCTCTTTAAGTCACGCCATGCAGAATAAAGAGTCTCCTGGGAATTAACAGGGTACCGGTTGAGCTCTGGGGCATTTCTTTCAATTAAGTCCCTAACGACCAGACCTCCCCGAACTTCTTGTTCGTCGAATGCCGCCATTAAGTCCCTAACGCGGCGAATTCCTGCCGGAGCCCACGTATCAAACGCTGCATCGAGTTCATTATGAATCTCTCCGAGCCATTTGCCATGCCTGAATTCCCAGTAGGTAAGAGCACCGCGGCCGTATCCATAAAGATTCGAGTCAAAGCCCAAAGCCTTTAGCCTCGAAGAAACGTCTACCGGGAAGTCACCCTGGCACTTTTCTACTAGGGCGCCAAACGACAGGTTCGTATTCCCTGTTCGAGAAAGCTCGATAGCGTTTCCACGGATGTTCAGCCATGCCCCTTCAAAAACCTTGCGATACGAAGCAACCAAGCGGTTCCCGTGGAAGCCCACCGTATTATTTTCCAGGAGTTTTTCTAGTTGGTCATCCACCTTTTCGAGTGACTCCATGTCGAAATAAACATGGTCCTTCAAGTCGCAGGATGACAGCATCTGGCGCACGATCGACTCGTCATTTTCCATCGTGCGGCCGAAGAAAGAGCCTCGTTGTGCTAGGCCTTCCTCACGTTTTGCAAGACCATAGGTATACCCCACGATACGGTCCCAGTAAGGCTTGGCCATTGCAAGGACAAGCCGACTATCGACCCCGCCGCTAATTGAAAATGCAATCTGCGGATAGCGGTCAAAGTACTGCGACTGTGCCACACGCCAAACGCGCTCGATTTCGGCGAACTTGGATTCCGAATCCCACTCATAAAAGGGATTAGCTTCACGCGGATAGAAGCGCACAGTTTCCCTCTCGCCCCAGTTCAATTTGTGGTTGGGGAGCAAGTGTCGTACTTCCTTGTACGGTGTTAAATCCGCAGCCCATTGGTACTCAGCAACACGAGCATTCTTGAGAGAATTGGAAAGTAACTCGTGTGGGGAAACTTGGTTCAAAAGGTGCAAGTGGGAAGCCGCAACTGGTTGGTCAGCCGAGTAGTACACCGTCCTGTTTCCAATTGCGTCATTGTAGATCCAGGTTTTTCCGTGAAGGTGCAAAACAATAAGATAACGACCGCACAGATAGTCGAGCTCGTCTTCGAACATTTCAATCGACTCTTGTGCCAGCCGCAAAAGGCGATGTGCCGAAGGGTCATCCTTTCCCCCCTCCGAGCCCGAAGCCCAGTGCCCCCTAATGATCAAGAAATCTCCATTTTCAGTAGAGGCTTGATCTTCGTCCACGAAGCTATCACTCCACCACCAAAGACCATTAGGTAAAGCTCGCTTTTCAAAATGGGCGATAGAGCCAAAATCCTTGTTGGACAATACAAAACCACTGGCAAATGGAAGGCTTTTTTGAGTCATGCACGTAAGCTTAGCTTGGCGGACCTTTGGTTTGCCGAATGCCCCAGCAAATCAGTTTCTACAAGAAACAACGTGCTGAGGTCCCGCTCGGCATACTCCTCCCCCCCCGCCAAGTGCACTCGTTTACCACTTCCCCATAGGCTGCCACCGCTTCTGGAAAATAGTTAACCAAGACTAGGCAGCAAAAGCGCCTGGCGCCTCCTCTATTGCGCACCTCAAGGCCCCGTTTCCGCGGCATTTAAATGTCGTTTCCTCAAAGAAGCGTCGTTCCTGGAGAGATGTCACCGTCGCTCGTGGTGTCTGAGTGCACCTACAATGAAACCTCAGTTGCTACTGATTTGGAACAGAGCCGCAGCATCACACGAGGTTGCTCTGCTGCCCCATTCCAGCTCCATTTGCGGAGAACAATGCGAACTCGCGTAGCTGACTCTGGGATTTGGAAGTCTTGATGCTGGTTCCAGCGAGTTGGGGATACTGGTTGTGAATAAACGAAGGCACTCTGAAGCCCGTCAGACCAGCTTAGTCCTAGCTTCTTCGCCAGCTGCTTATCCATCTCTGCCTCATCAAAATGGATTTCTACCGCAAATGTCTTCGCAGGTAGCTCAACCGAAGAGCTAAGCTCCACTGAGCACGCTCTGGTTAATGGAGGAAGCTGATACGTCTGCTCGAAAAGAACCGGATACTGTTCATCGATAACGTCAGCAGGAAGAGCAGCCGACCGATTGACTTTGATTTCCTTGTTAACGCCGCTTGATTTAATTTCCACACCTGCCAGATTGGTCCGCAATTCACTAGCGGACTTCGATGCAATCGTTGTTTCCAAAATCTGTACCAGTGATTCTCTAGCCGGAGCCACGTGCCCTGCCCCCAAGTCCGGCAGCAGTTCAATTAGCTTGTCCGGATTGCCGCACATAGTTTTAAAGGTCGCAAAATGCTCATTGAGATGATGAGAATCTCCCTCATTCTGCACATAGACAACCAACGAATCATTGCCCTTGGCATAATCGCGCGCCACGTTGCCCTCAAACGGAAGGCGTTCGCTCCCCTCTTCAGCATGCCAAGCTTTACGCAGGTAGTAAGGAAAGTACATGTACCGCGCTATATCAACCTGGGGGTTAACCGCCACAGCAACTGCCTCATCGAGACGAGCAGCGTATTTAAGGGCAGCCCAGCCACCAGCAGAAGCGCCAAAGAATATAGGGCGAGTACCTTGTGATACGACTCGGAAAACCTCCGTCAGTGTCTCAATCAAGTCTGGTTGTTCAAGACTTCCCGCATACCACCCCAGACTAAGCGTTCGGTCAAGAATCATGGAAGGATCCGATACTAAAAGGACGTTTGCGTCGAGGGACGAGGTCAGCCCGCGACCGGTCCAGAATGGAACCTCTCGAACCTTCGAGGAAGCAGCACTAAAACAAATTATTGTGTTTCCAGCCTGCTTGTTTGTCCAATGAAGGTGAATAGGAAGCTTATCTTCAATCGATATTGCACCGCTGGGCCTAGGCTCCCAGAGTCGCCGAAACTCATCTACCGACGAGAACTCTTGAAAGTCCAGGTTTTTGACCGCTCGGCGAGCCATACGCACGTCATTCCTTCTGCGCTGTTCAGCGCTCTTCCACCATTACATCTTGAGACTAGCTTTGTTTTGCCCGCGAAATTCCAAACAGAAATCCACCTGGCATCAGCAAAATATTATCCCAGTTCCGGTCGGTACTTCTCTAGCAATGCTTCCAAATCCTCAAACAATGCTGGGCCGTACTTCGGGTGGCGAAGGCCAAACTCGACACTAGCTGGAATGAAGCCAGCAGGATTGCCTAGATCATGGCGGATGCCATCATGAACCACGACGTGGACGGGATGCCCCTCCGAAATGAGGAGATCGATGGCGTCAGTAAGCTGCAGCTCCCCACCCTTGCCAGGCTCAATCCTGCGCAATGCATCAAAAATGGCGCGATCCAGCAGATAGCGTCCTGTAGCGACCAAATTCGACGGCGCGTCCTCGACCGCAGGCTTCTCCACCATACCCACGACTTTCTTAACCCGGTCATCTTCGGTGTGCTCGATATCGAACACGCCATAACTTGATACGTGCGCAGGGTCCACTTCCACTGCCAAGAGCACCGACCCGCCGTGCTCTTTGCGCACCCGAATCATCTCACTCATCGCGGCAGTGGGTTCAATAACGTCGTCAGGGAGCATGACCGCAAAGCAGTCTTCATCATCATCCAGAACAGACTCGGCCAAACCTACAGCGTGTCCTAGCCCTAAAGGCTTCTCCTGGGTCACTGCGACTGGATGAATAATCTCGGCAGCGCGCTGCACTTTCGCCGCCTGCTCGTCCTTGCCGCGTTCACGCAAAATCTCAACAAGTTCAGGGAACTCATCAAAATGGCGCATGACCTCGTCTTTGCTCGGCGACGTCACAATCGCCAGCCTCGACGCGCCCGCCGCAGCAGCTTCTTCAGCAATCATCTCGATACCAGGCGTGTCAACCACCGGAAGAAGTTCCTTTGGAACTGTCTTCGTGGCAGGCAGGAAACGGGTGCCCATGCCAGCTGCGGGGACTACGACGGTGTGGACGGAGTTAAGAGAATTCGACATGTTTCTAGGGTAACTTCTTACACGAGATGGACTAGTTAGACCCTGCTGATCTTATATAACCAAGGGCGTATTCTAGTAATAATCCTTTTCAAGGATTTTCGAGAGTCCCCGAACGAACACAGAAAGGTCACTGTTGTCCCCACAGCTCTTCACGACGAACCCAATCGTGCTTCCCCACAATTCTGACATCCGCCGTCATCCACCGAGAAAGCTAGAAGACCAACAACCTGATTATTACAGCAAATTCGACTTCAACACTATATTCTCAGATGCATTCAAAACCGATTCAAAACTGATTGCAATAGGCCCCCCGTTTTTGAATTTGCTCCCTACACTGAAGAGTGCTTCTTTTTTCCTTAACTCGGCGCAGGTTCCCAAGGAAGCTATAGAATTCCATGAACAAAACCGCTGCAGCAGATTGGAAATAGACTTAGCTAAACTCTCATTTCCCGTCGTACCTGAGCACTTCACCATTCGTTGCCCACATTTCAATTTGTCGTGCACGGTAGGTTCTTCCCATTTTGATGTATTTCGGGATAAAAACGTGCTAGTCACGTTAAGCCGGGACAATGACCTTGAAGTGATCCGAAAATGGATTGAGCTTCATGTTTCTGCCAATAAGATCGACGCTGTAATTTTTGTGGACAACAAATCGTCTCAATACTCTAAGGAAGAACTTCTTGATACACTTTCTGGCATTGAAGGACTCGACGTTTCATATTTAATTGACTGGCCCCACTTGTACGGACCAACTGGAGGTCCCAACCAAAAGTGGGACTCGGACTTCGGTCAACATCAAGTTTGGGAATGGACTCGACGTAGGTTTCTAGAAAAGGCGCGAACTGTCACCGTTTCAGATGTCGATGAACTTCCACTTACTGAAAGTGGAGCCCCAGTTGGCGAAGTTGCTTTAAAAACCGAATCAGGGGTTTTCGCTTATCCGATGCGTTCCGTAGTTCCGCGGTTAATCCCCAATGCCGAAGTACGGGACGTCCGACTATTCTCCGACTTCAACTATTTCCAGCCGGGCTCTACTGGCTCGAATAAATATACCTATGTTCCTTCAAAGCTAGGAGATTCTCAGCAACTCCTAGTACATCGTGTTGACGGAACTGTTCCAGAGACGCCTGAGCCTACTTTTGCTCGTCATTTCATTGGTCTACACCGCAACTGGCGAAATGGAACCTTTGCCTACACAGCAGAGTCGTTGAGTACCGGTAAAGGGTCGAATTGCGTTGATACTGCACTTGCCCGTGTTTTGAATCAAAATCCCGAATCACTCGGTTAGAGCAAATTCAAACTATCTTTTCGAGGTTGCTACCGCTTAATATTTGTTTACAGGTCATAGCAACCTCGAAATGACAGATTCAAAATGTAACAAGCTTACTCCAGAAGAAGTTAGCATCTTACTCGCACTGCAAGGCCGATAGCATCATTCCGTTTACTATATTTTGGCTATTGCTTTGTTTGATGACAGCTCGGGCTACGGAAACCGCTCGGTCATAGGCCGAAGAAGAGGCCAACTCTTTAAGGTCCCCCGAAACTGAGGTCGGCGTAAATCTAAAGACACCGTGGTCGCCGAAATTGCTCCAAATACCCGCTCGCAGGTTCTTTCCGGTCTGGATACCCACGGTTGCACGGGCGCCAGTACCAAGGCAAAGGGAGCCAGAGGCAAGCGCTCGCATGCCGGCCATTCCTGCAGTGACGGTGAGGAATGCTTTATTCATCATCTGCGGGACATCCTGTGGAAGTACCCAACCGTGCATGACGTGTGAGACATTTTTCAGCTCGCGGGAGAGCATTCGATATCGTCGATCGAAATAGTCACGAAGAGGGCCATCACCACAAACATCAATCTGCCATTTAATGTCCGGGTACAGCTCGCTTAGAGCACGGACTGCTTCCTCTACCGAATCGATCTGCGGTGTCTTGTCTTTAGAAAGACGGGAAGCAGTCACGATATGGCCTACGCCATCCTTGAGCTTTTCATCGTGGCTCAGAAGAGGTAATTCAAATACTTCATCTGGAGCTGCATTGGGAAGATTTGAAACCTTCCACGGTGCCACGCGCCCAAATCTTTGAACGAAATGCACTAGAGAAGGGCTTGCCGCGACGAAAGCATCTACTTGGTCGGACCACTCGTACATAAAATCATGGTAGGCACCATGAATCATGACGACGTGCTCCTTTTGGGCAATCTCGTTAGCTACGAGTCCGAATTGTCGTGCCGCCGGGGCGTGGGAGAAAATCAGATCAAAATTTCCTTCCTCCCCTACTTGCTGCGCGACCGTCTTCCAACCCTTTTTCCAGTTGACAACCTTAAATGAGGCGCCTGTTGCTTCCGCGCGCTCTTTGAACACAACGCCGCTGCCGACAAAAGTAACCTCATGGCCTTGCTTCACCAACGCAGAGGCTGCATCAACGGTCCACTCGTGAACGCCGCCCCACTCGGCGACAGTTCGAACCGGCATCAAAATCTTACGCTTGGACATCGTTTAGCATTCCTTCCAAGATCTCGCTGCTTACTACAGTGAGCTGTATCCCGATTGCAGCGCAAAGCTCAGCTAGTTCTTTCTTGCTCTGTTCACCTTCGCCTATGCTGTCCTCCACGACAAGGGAAGAAGACCTCCAGTCGCCTGCTAGTAGCAGTCCCAGCGCAACGTTGAACCTAAGTTCACTACTGTGCCGACTGTCCGCGAACACCGACTGATTGACTGCAAATTCGACTCGATCTAGAGAAAAGAGCTTTCCAGTCCATTTTGCGCTGTCTCGAGTTTGAATAAGTACGTTTCGGCCTTTGCCTTCTGGTTGAGCAGGTGTTGCCTCACTACGGTAGTCCGCAAGGATCAGCTGTGTATGATCCTCAGGTTCTGCTTGCTTCAGGGGATTCACGTTGAGGTGCGGAGAGTACTCGCCAAAGAGGCGTCGGAAAGTGCGATCTAGCTCTAGGGAAGCCTCGGGCGACGAAATAAAATGTCCATTGTCGAGCGCTCCAAAAAGGAGACTACCTGCTAGCAATGCATTCAACGGTTGCACGTTCATCAAAGTGATATCTGCACGAAGCTCCCGTGGAAAGCTCAAGACATCTGTAGCATCATCAGCTTCTTGACGAAGGCAGAATTTGCCGTTGAGTTGATTCTCGTAATCGAATTTCACCGCTACATACCTGCCAATCCGGAATCATCAATGGAAGCAGCCACCGCTTCCAGCTCACGTGTTGCTTGGAAAGACGGGAGGAATTCCTTTGGATCCTCATTAAGCAGAAGAATTTCCGCTTCATTAAAGCGATCCGTAAATTCTCCGAGCGCTTGGACTGCTTCACAGGATGTTCCATAACCGACCAAATACATGGTCGTGCTAAAGCCGAATTCACCTGTGCCGATAACCCGCCTCAGCAGCTTCTGATTTTCATCTTGCAGCTCGTCCTCAGAAATCCATGCATCTTCATCGAGGTAAACGACCACATAGTGCAACTTATTGTCCAATTGCTTGGACTTCTCCGCCATATGGGCAAGGCGCCCCAACACGGCCTTGCGAACCCGAGCCGCTACTTCCCGTTGCATGATCTCGAAATCTTCTGGGGAAATTAACTTTTCGGCTTCATCTTCTTTAGACGGAACCATTGACGGCTTAACTACAAAATTCTTAACGCCTATTTCCCTCAGTTGAACCAAATCTTCCTGAGAGACATCTTCAAGCCTTGCCTCTTCGAAAAGAGACTTTCCGGTTTGCAAATCTCGTCCAGTAAGAATCGTAGTGACTCGGTCTGGCATATCAGCGGCACGGGACTTAGTCACCGTATTGCCGGTGAAGACAAGATCCCGTTTAACGAGGTGATCAGGAAGGTAACCGCCGAAATTGGCATGCAGGTTACCCGTGCCCGGGGTCGAGGGATATTTATTACCTTTACCCAGAGCCGCCATCTGTTCATATCCACGCCGAGAGGTTAGGAACCGATTGGCCAGTTTTGAAAGGGTATGACCGGCCTTCTGGTTATCCGTATCTTGTGCGGTAATTTGAAGATCGTGCACACGACGCAAATACATAAACTTCTGGACGTGAAGCCAGCGCACGCCAGAGTTCATTAAACGAGAAGCGAGCTCATGGTCTACCGATGAGGTCAGCCGCTCATCATAGCCGAATTGCTTGATCAGCCATGTTGGAACCGTCCACGTGCTATGCCCCGGACCGGCGCCATTAAAAGCAATCATCTTCTCGTTAAATCCGGTGCGGGTAAGAAATCCACGCAGTTCACCAGTAGCGTCGTCAAAATTTATCCAACTGCCATACGTGGCATCTACCGTGTCGCTCAACGGAGCGATGCCATCTAACAACCTATCTGGGAGCATTAGATCGTCATCATCATGGACTGCCGTTAACAAGCAGTCGGAGTGCTGTGCCGCTGTATTCCTAGCGGCGGCAACTCCTAGGCTTCCTGCATGAGCGACGAACTTGATTCGAGGGTCCCCCAGTTCCTCTACCAAATTCTTCACATTGTCCTGATCTTCAGAGCCATCATCGACAACCACAATTTCAAATTCTTGAAAGCTCTGGTACCGAACCGAATTGATGCTTTCTACTAGCATCTCCTGTCGGTCCTTGGTCGCGATAGCCACTGTAATAAGTGGCTTTCTAAGTTCCCTTGGCACTGACCACTCTTCGAGATTCCGGTAAAGAGTATGGTTTGCCAGCGCTATGCTTTTGGCCTGTGCTTCTGACACTGAGTCTTCTCGAAGCTCATCCCGTGGCACGATCGTTGCAATGTCTTGAGCCGGCTTTTCAAAGTCAAAGCCACCCCGCTTTTGGCGAAGAAAGAAATCGAAGCCCAAGGCATCACAGAACTGCTCATTTTCATCATAGCCACGCATTTCCAAGAAATGCTTCCTCTGAATGAGGAACGCCTGGCCTAGTCGCTCGCTAGAAAATGGAAGAGCCGAAGCGAGTTCGGGGCCAACTTGTTCGGAATTGCGATTCGCTACATAGCGGCTAATAGGTCTGATACCTCGCTCACTACGAAGCTGATACCAAGTAGTTTCTGCGCCAGTCGGTATCCTCAACCAAAATGGCTTTTCCAAGAATAGAAGTGTTTCTTCTGCAGCCTCCGCGGCAATCAAGTTAAGGCGTTGGGCTACGTTATATTCCTCAACTGGTTGCCAAACCGTGAAAAACTCGTCCCGAAGTGCGAATAGCTCATCCAATTCCTCTTCATTATCTATCGAGCCGGCTGCAGGAAGCGAAAGCTTACATTCCGCTATTCCTGGGATCCCACGCAAGTGCTCAATGAAAGGACGCCACAATTTCCTTTCGGAGGGCAGAGAATTTAGTACTACCGATACGCTCATTAGTCCTTAATCCTTTTGGTCCAGGTCAAACCAAGTTCATCGTCTTTCACAGTTACCAGTAGCGAATCCTGAACTCTCCGGGCCAACTCCTTATCCTTCTTCTTCCAAGGGGAGATCTCTACTACTGCGGAACGTGCTGGAGCATTTAACATGATTGGCTTTATTACTTCCGACTGTTTACCGGGTTCGCCAGACTTCAAGTAGCGAAAACTGCCGCCTAGCTTTGGAGACCAAGATGCGCTGACTTCTTCTGGTTCCAACCGCTTGCCTTCAGAATCGAAGAAAGCAAAAGTAGCAACGAAGTCTCGGTATTGATACTCAAAAGGTGTTGCTAGAGCCAGCGAGAACTCCTTAAACTCACTGGGGAAAATGACATTTGGCCGATTTTGCATAGGGAAAAGTATATCCTTTTAGAAAGTAAGTCGCTGACTAAGGAAGCGGAGGGAAAGCTGCTAGGAAAGGCACTAGTGTGGGTCTAGCAGCGCCGTGCCCGGAAATACGAAACGGTTTCAGCCAGCCCCTGCTCAAGCTCAAAGTCTGGTTTCCAACCTAACTCCGCACCCGCCAAGCTCGAGTCTAATGATGACCTGGGGAGGTCACCTAGGCGAGCTGGAAGCATCGTTGGTTCAGCCGCCACGCCTACTTCGGCAGCAATGAGTTGATGCAAGGCTAGGTCAGACGTTTCACGACCCGTGCCAATGTTGTACCGCGTACCGTCAACTCCTTGTTGGGCTGCAAGGATAAAAGCCCGTGCGACGTCCTTTACAAAGACGTAATCCCTAGTATTGTCTCCTTTACCAAAAGCGAAAGTTTCTGCGCCTTCCAAGAGCTTTTGGGAAAAAATAGCTACTACTCCAGCTTCTCCATGTGGATCTTGCCTTGGTCCGTACACATTTGCAGGTGCTATGAATGCCGTTTCAAGGCCATAGAGATAGCTAAAAGACTTTAGATAGAGTTCACCGGCTACTTTGGAGACCGCATAAGGAGACTTTGGGTCTACTGGGGTCTTTTCAGAAACGGGGAAGGAATCAGGTTCACCGTAGATAGCCCCTCCCGATGAGGTATGCACAATTCGACGCACGCCGCAGTCCTTCGCGGCCGTTGCCATTCTAATTACGGCGGAAATATTAGAATCCGCGTCTGTGAGTGGTTCTGCGACCGACTTCCTCACATCAATTTGTGCTGCCAGCGAAAAGATCACTTCAGGCTTGTGTTCTTTGAACAAAGCAGGAAAGTCGACCGTCCGAATATCGTCCTCAACGACTACAACCTTTCCCGACGCCTGCGCGTCTACCAGGTTTTCCATGCGGCCATGGGAAAAGTTGTCTAACACGACGACCTCATGCCCATTTTCCACAAGCAAATCCACGAGATGCGAGCCGATAAAGCCCGCGCCGCCGGTCACCAAGGTCTTCATAAACAACTTCCTTTCCTTCACAGGCTACTTTACGGTAAGCGTCAGGGATACAAGTATGCGGGGTATCCTTGCAGCATTTTGCCTCCCCCTGCTGTTGGGTTGAGGGCCCACATTAGGTGGGTTGGTAGGTAATTGCAGTACCTGGGCGGCACTAATCAACGCGCATGAATTTTGTAATCAAGTTGTTTACGCTGCTTACCCTTTTCGGATTCAAATTCCGAAATGATTCGAATGTTCCATTCACCCACGTTGAAATTTCCAATTAACGCAAAATCTCCAGAAGCAGCATCAAGTTTCACGCTAGCCATTTCACGGTAAATTCCGGTCTTGCCGGTGACGTGCAGAGAAACCGCCGCTCCATTATTCGTTAAGCCAGTAAATCTGATGCGTCCTGCCTTCACCTTTGCTTTGTGCATGGGCTGATACACATAAAGAAACGGAACAGTCGGATCAAAAATGGAGGAATTAGTCTTTACGATTTCCCGCTTCAGCTGCTTCATTGAAGTCTTGAGCTGTTCCATCTTCCACAGCTCACCCTGAGCTCGGCGCCATGTCAGGCCGATAGTTGCGGGCATGGAAGCTTGAAGTTCCACCCACTCTCGCAAAGCTTCGAGGTCGATGCCGAATCGCTCCACATCTGCTGCAGAAATCTTTCTCCAGGCATCAATGCCGCCTACTCGCTTCTCATACGAACCGTCAGCTTGTTTATGGTAGGTGTACAGAAACTGTGGGCTTCCAACATCAGATGCGACTGACCTATATCCAAGGCGCTTTGCGACCGAGAGCCACTTGACATGATTCTGGAACATGACCTTGTCAAGTTCGGTCAGTTTCCCATAAAAGACTGTATTGCACGGATGCGATGCATAGGTCAGATTACCTACTTCTTGGTCCGGAGCATTCAGCGCAAATCCCTTGGCCATAGAAATTACGGCAGGCTGGTCAGGTTCCTTTGCAATCTCATTAAAAACGTTGTCAAAGAAATCGGCAGCGATTGCGTCATCATCGTCAATTCGAAGTACTGCGACCCTTTTTGACGGCGGCACCAAGGCTTTCGCAGCGTTCATGATCGCATCTCTAGTTTGAGAGTTACTTTCCACGAAGACAAATCGGACAAAGTCCTGAGCTCCGTCGGAAACGATAGAATGCAATTCCTCATAAACTTGGGTAGGGATTGCACTATCTAGAACAATGTACCAATGGAAATTCCGCCCCCTGAAGCGAGACAAACTTGGTACCGTAATCGCTTTCAATAATTGCAGACGAGCTGCCCACCATTTCTTATCAAAGACACCGATTCCGCACCGTGTTACGGCAACGATTGGAGTTTCCTGGACAGACAAACTTTCCTCCACAAGGTGACGAGGTCGTGAGCATTTACTAAATGGCTGATTGACAGCAAGGCGGGGCAAAGCTGAACGAGCCCGACTCCGCAATAATGACTTAGTCTACTTCAGTCTTCCGTAGCCGTCACTCTGGTATGTTGAATCTGTAACTTTCACCTCGGTTAACCGTTTCAACGGCTAAAGGCACTTGTTTATGAACCAAACTCCTTTCACTAACGACGATGTCGCGAAACGAGCTCTCGAAGTCATCAATTCACTCTCGACTGAGCTGTCGACAACTTACAAAGACTTAGCCGCGGAAGCCGACCGCAGCGGCAAGCTTCTCGACGCCATTGAGAAACAGCAGAAAGAGATTTCATTCCTCAAACAACGCGTTGAGACGCTCGAGAGCACAAAGGCACTAAAGCTTCAACGCCGCTACTGGAAGTTAAAAGAAGGACTCCCCCTCGGGAAGGGAAAGAATGCGTAAAGAAGAGATTCAAGCTGAGCACAAGCGCCTACGAAAGGTAAAGAAAAAAGCTGACGCCGGCCAGGTCCGTGCCGAGAGCTTTGGCAAGTCCAGCCAAACTCCGATGTTTCGCAATTACCTGACGGGTGTAGGCCCGCTGGTCAAACCGATTATTAAGCGCAACGACTACCTTCGTGAATTTTCAAAATTCGAAGAAGATAACGCTGCGGCTATGCAGAAGCTCCTTGTGGAAGCAGAAGAGCTGCCAAAAGCCACCGCACAAAAATGGAACACCAAGCGAGAAGTAAAGATCGGAATCATCGCCGATCGCTTTCTCTATGAGTCACTTGAAGTGGCTGCTGATTTCATCCCAATCACACCCGAGAACTTTCGCGAAGCCATTCCTCAGACTGACGTCCTCTTAGTCGTATCTGCTTGGCGCGGACTGAATGAAGAGTGGGTTAATCTACCGCGCAGGACCTCCGGAAAGCGAGAGCTCTTAGAAAAGACAATCATCCCTTTCGCGAAGGATCAAGGAATACCTGTGGTCTTCTATTCCAAAGAAGACCCACCGAACTATGAGTCCTTTGTAAGCATGGCCCGTCTTGCAGATCACGTTTTCACTTCTGCCGAAGAGGTTATTCCCAAGTACAGGAAAGATATTCCAGATGATATTCCTGTTGAACCATTGCGGTTCGGAGTCAATTACAAAATCCACAACCCGCTAGGCTCCATGCGCCATTTGGGACGTGAGATGGTTTTCGCCGGATCATGGATGAGCCACAAGTATCCTTCTCGTGCCGCAAGTACTGAGAAGATGTTTGACGGAGCACTTCGCGCAGGACTTCCTTTGTATGTTGTCGACAGGAACCTGGATCTTGATCCAAAGTCTTTTAAGAATTTGGAAAAGTACATGTTCCCCGACCGCTTTGTAGCTAATCTTCACCGGCCGCTACCCCACGATCAGCTTCTCCGTCTGCAGAAGCTTCTGCCTCTGGCATTCAATCTAAATTCTGTTATGGGTAGCCAGACGATGTTCGCGAACCGAGTCGTGGAACTTCTCGCAATGGGAACGCTGCTGATTTCAAACTACAGCGCGGGCGTCAATACTCGTTATCCTTCGGTAGCCATAATGGATACCGAGCTCGACACGCAACAGTTCCTCGAAACCCTGAGCGATGACTACCTCAGGTACTGCCAGGTCGAGGGAATTCGTGAAGTTTTCCTTCATGACACTGCCTTCGACAGGGTTGACAAGATCTTAAATTCCGTAGGCATCAGCACCCCCACGGACGACCACCGGATTCTCGTTGTTGCAGACAGCCAAGCCGAATTCGAGCAATTCCAACAGTCGCAAGCATCTGATTTTGAGTGCACTTACGTCCCCCCAAGCGAGGCCTCGAATACTAAGGGTTCCGAGCACGGTGACCTAGTCATCTTCGCCAATCGCCTCGTGACTTTCGGCCCTGACATCATTAATGATGCCGTAGCTGCATATCGTTACTCAGCACCGGACGCGCTTTACATCACGGCTTTCGACTCAGAAGCCGAAGCTTACGAGCCTACGACCCACGACAATGGCATCTCAAAACCAGCTACTGCTTACTGGATCAACGCCGGAGAAATGGTGGACGATGCCACTGTTGAAACGTCAATGACCATCAAGTCAAGTTTCACCAGCAACAATGGAGCAAAGGAGACTCACCAGGAGGCCGAGCTTTCAGTAATTGTTCCCGCCTACAATAATGGCAAACACTTAATCCATAAATGTTGCCAATCCATTTTCCGAAGCAGCATTAACAAGCTAGCGAAGGTAATTATTGTCGACGACGGCTCCACAGACCCCAAAACGCAGGCTACTTTGAGCCTTTTGGAAAAGACGAAGCCTAACGTTGAGGTATTCAAGTTCCCTCCTGGAGGCTCAGGCAGTGCCTCGCGTCCTCGAAACAAAGGACTGGAGCTAACCCAAACTCCTTACGTGACGTATCTCGACCCAGACAACGAACAGGTTAATGACACCTATATTAGGTTGCTGGACCGAGTAAAAGACACCGGCGCTGACTTTGCTATTGGAAACATGGTTCGTTTTAAAGGAAAGCGTAACCGCATCAATAATTCCAAAGAACTCAAAAAGGCAATTGCGAAGAGCGCTGCTCTAGACGGAAATAACGCCGATCTCCTTGAGAAGCTCGGCTTCAAGCCGATGAGTATCCAGGCCCTTGTAGCCGATACTGCTTGGTTGAAGTCCCTCAACCTTGAACAGCCAGTGGGCGCAGTTGGGCAAGATTCTTACTTCTTCCAACAAATGCTGTACTACGCAAGGAAGGTTTCCATCACCAGTCGTGCAGCACATATCTACTATGCCGAAATTTCTACATCTACGGTTAATGCAATTTCGCCGAAGTATTACAGGAAATACCTCCCTCTAGAAGAGGATAGAGCCAAGTGGTTAGAGGAGGTTGGTCTGCTTCGTGCATACCAGGAGGATCGCTTCACCCAGTTCCTTGAGCATTGGTATGTAAAGAAGCTGGAGAACGTTGATCCCGATGACCTCGATGAATGCATTGACCTCATCGAGGAGATTAATGGCATCTACGGATTATCGGAGGATTCGAACCCTGAAATCCGACGAATCATGGATAAGGCCCGCGCGCTGAAGCAGTAACTAGACCGATCTGGCTGCGCCACCCGTACATTGTGTGTGGCGCAGCCAGATTTACTAATTTCCTCTTTCAACTCGATGAACCAGACTTTTCAACGAACATTTTCTACAGAGCCAAGCCACAACTTCTCGTCCGTCTCCGACTTCTTGTCTAATTGGAATTTCGCCAAAGACACCGGAGATATCGAAGTGGAAATGGAAAATGGAAATCCACTTCGAATGCGGTGGAGTTTTAGAGATTCCTCGCAGACTCTGGTTCGGTTCTTGCCGGCACCAGCCGGATATTTCAAGCTACCTGGCTGGCAAGATGATTCCACTTTTCCGAGGCTTAAGTGCAACGTCTTGCTTTTATCGGACCCTACCCTTTTGGCAGACGCCGGTCTCAGCCATACCTGGTTTGAATCCACGGAATTTTGCCCGAACCTTGAATCAAGCATCAATTCAATTCTGAGCCGTATAGAGGAAGAAAGCGAGCTCCTGACTTTTGGAGAGCTCTCCAGTGGTTTCGCCGCGATAAGATACGGAGCGTTCAACAATTCTCGCATCATAGCTATAGAGCCCAGTCTTACGCGTCACCAACTCCAAGGCTGGGACGACTATGTAGATTCACTCAACCCTAAAGAGTCAGATTTAGACTGTGCCGCAGCGGTACTTCCAGAAAGCTACTCACAGCGCTTGTGGGTGTTTACAAACCGCAGTGATTTTGAGTACAAGAAGGCGATGCTGGCTCCATTTTTGGAGACTACCCCGTTGAGCGTCGATCTGAAACATGTGTCCTTCGCTGTTCAGCCCTCAGACAGGCTACTCACCAATAGCTCACTTGAAAGAATTGTCAAAGAATTAGTCTTCGCGGACCAGCAAGACTCCCCCTCAGGAAGCGCACTCCAAGTTGAACTCTCCAACTCTAGAACGAAGCCATCCTTTGCGCGAGCTAGGTTACCAAGAAGAAAAATGGAAGTTCTTTTTGATGAAAATTTTTCTTTTACTAACCAGCTGAAAACCTGCACCGTGAAGCTGCGCTCGACCAAGGCCCTGAACCACAAGGACTTAGTACTTCTCTTTGACCTCCATTCAACTCACGAGAAACTCGAGCCCAATGATGTTTCGCTTGGTTGGTCACCGAGCTTAGGCTCCTTTTTCCACTACGTGGAAAGCCTTGCCCCCAATCAAGCCACCGCGGTTTCAGACTTGAGCCTTCCACCGTCGGTAACCGGTTTTCGCCTACGCTTGGCAAGGTGGGATATATCGGACGACCAGGAAATTGAAATTGATCTAGAAGCTGGTTTCAATTTTCAGACGACACCCTCTTAGGACATGCGCTGGCTGCTCTTCAAAATCGCCTACTTACCGGTCGAAGGGGTTCTTCTTTCGGGCAAAATTCCGGATTTCCTTGTCGAGCTCTTGGTACAGCCCCTTTTCATAATGAAACGGGGCGCTACCCCATTTATGCTCTGGGTCACTGATCGTATTAGCTAAGCGCACAATCCTAATACCAAGAGTTTCAAGGTGGGCCAGGTAATTTGAAAAGACATCGTTGTAGAACTCAATAGATTTTCCAGCAACCTTCTTATTCTTTTTACCGTGAGTATCTCTTACGGCCCACTCTGGGGCTAACACCAAGAGTCGTTCCTTGAGTTCCAGTTCCTGCAGAATCGCGACGAACATCGTAGCTGCTGCACACCACCGTGCGTAATGCTCTTCTGAACCAAAAGCAATGAATCTCGCGTCTTCTAGGACCGGCGCTACTCCTTCGACGCGTTTAAGCTCTGCACTGTTAGTAACGACCGTCCCGTCACTAAATTGCCAGACACCAGAACGCTCTATGTTTAGGTCCCACAGGATCACATCCACACCGCGCATTTTCCTGAGCTCTTGTAGAAGCGCGCCGGATGCATCTAAGTCCACCATCTTCTTCTGAAATGCACTAGGGAGGGATAACTCCGGTAAGTTAACGCGCGCATCTGTCCCCACAGAGAGCAAAGAGTTTCTCGCAACATATTTCGCAAGACTATAAGCATGGGGGTCGGCGAACGCCACGGTGTCGCGGCTCACACAGCCCCCATATACAAAAACTCTCCACGCCTCTTTAGACAGGTCAAAAGCCTCTGCCGAATCTTGCATACCGTCCAGCATATAACACTGACACAGACCTATAGCTTTACGGCGCATGGCTTTGCTATGCACTGTTTGCCTTAACTCGTACTATGGTAAGGAAAGTTGTTTTGGTCAGGAGTTCGTTACCGCATGATTAGACGCCGTTCTAGGAGCACACACGCCCAGTCCTCCAGCTCAGTAGATGTTCAAAGCTTAGTTCTGAGCAATGAACTGGAAAAGGGTAAAGAGTCAGCAATCTTGGTGTCTCGCGAACCCCTTGAGACTATTAACGCCCTCCCGCGCTTTTCAGATTACGTTTCCCAATTATGGAAGCTACGTCACTTTATATATTTCGACGCGCGCAGCAAAGCCTTTAAGTCGTCTCGCGATTTATTGCTCGGTAGAGCCTGGATTATCATTCAGCCGCTTATCGACGTCATGATTTATGCTTTCATTTTCGGTGTCATCCTCAAGACTTCAAGAGGAATCGATAACTTTCTTGGATACCTAACGATTGGCGTAATCTTCTTCGGCTTCATTACAACTGGCTTAAACAGCGGTACGAAACTCATTCAAAACAGTTACGGCCTTATATCCTCATTTTCTTTCCCGAAAGCCGCTCTTCCTATTGCCTTAGTAACTAAGCAGTTCATAGATAACCTTCCCCCTGCAATTATTTCAATTGCCCTATCTTTCGTTTTCCAGTGGCCTCAAGGCCCCACTTGGAGGATATTTTTCATTATCCCCCTTTATATTTTGGCCCACTTACTAATTTTGGGCGTCATCTTCATTGTCGCTCGGTTAACAGCCTTCATCCCGGACCTAAAAGCGCTGGTTGGCATTCTCAGTCGCGCACTGTTTTTCACCTCAGGCGTATTTTTCTCCATCGAAAGATTCAGCGGCAGTCCTACGGCGCAAAAGATAATGGAGAATAACCCAGGCTATATCTTCCTACAAACATGCAGGGACGTCACTATTTACAATAAGCTTCCTGATCTATCCTCCTGGATCCATTTGATTGCTTGGAGCTTTGGACTGCTTATCATTGGGTTTATATTCTTCTGGAAGGCTGAAGAAAGGTACGCGAGTGTCAAATAAGACCACAGTTGTTGCCAGAAAACTTGGCAAGTCTTATTTCGTTTCTAGGAACGGATCTAACGTAGGCCTTTTCCGAAGCCGGATGAGAGAGGTTCGCGCACTGGAGTCAGCATCGTTTGTTGCCCATTCGGGCGAATCCATCGGCATTCTTGGAAAAAATGGCTCGGGAAAATCAACCCTTATTCGCCTAATGGCGGGGTCGGAATCTCCCTCTCGAGGAGAGGTTTATGTCTCCGCCAAACCGACTATGTTGGGTGTGTCTGCGGCTCTCCAACGGCAAATGTCGGGTCGCGATAATACGAAGCTAGGTCTACTGGCTATGGGCCTTCAACCTGATGAAGTTAACGAGCTTATTCCTAGCGTAATTGAATGGGCGGACCTTGAAGACGCCATTGACAGACCGCTAAAGACCTACTCATCGGGTATGACAGCTCGCTTGAAATTTGCGATTGCCACGTCAGTCAAACGGGAGATTCTCCTTATTGATGAGGCACTATCAACTGGTGACTCAACATTCACTGCAAAGGCCAAGGAGCGAATGAACGACTTCTTGGACACAGCCGGAACCGTTTTCTTGGTCTCCCATGGTGCTACCACTATTCAGGAACATTGCTCACGGGCAATTTGGCTTCACGAGGGAGAAATGATTGCTGATGGGCCTGCTCAACAAGTTGCCAAATCTTACCGAGTCTGGGGCAACCGCGCCGCGACCGGGAAGGATGAAGAAGCAAACGCCATCATCGAAAAGATGCGAAGTAGATTCGAAGAGCCAAAGATAATCTTCGACGACGAAGCGGAGAAAGCCCTAAATAAGGGCTCCGCTCAGAAATCGAAATGATCTCTAAAAGTATTAAAAAGTACTACTTCGCTATTGGCTAAAAATTCTAGGTCTTTAGAGCCCCAAGTATGATTTGTTTTTCCTCGGACCTGTAGGAAATTAAATCGATCTGCAGAATAGATGCGCTTTCCGGCCTTAACAAGACTGGAAAGAAAGGCAGAATCTTCGCCATTTGTTCTATCTTCAAAACGGTGAGCTTCAAATGTAGAACGAGGTCCAAATAAGGTTGGGCCAGCGACGAAGTCAGTCCAACGATGTTCCTTTACCGAGTTTTTTAGCGCAATAATTGAGCTTTCCTCTAAGGACACGTACACAGCCTGCTTGCCAACAAGATCGGCCCCAGAGTATTTCAGAGAATAGTACTGGTCAAGGAGATAATGCCGGCCGTATTCATCATCATCATCCATTTTCGCAATGAAGTCCCCAGTGGAAAGCTCAACCAGGCGATTTAAACAATTCCCCAGGCTCTCGGCGGAGGAGACTTCCACCACTTTAAGATTTCGAACATTACTTTGCGCTTGCAGTTGAGGAAGATCGATTTCTTGTTCATCAAAACCGTGAAGCGCCAAGCACAGTTCAATTTCCACACCACATTGTCGCCCGACTTGTTCAAGCAAATGCCGAATTTGGTTGGGCCGGTTAGTGGAACTTATAACCGAAATCCGCGGCTTTTCAGTCTGCTCGTTAGCGAAACCAAGTGTCTTTTCAAGCACAAACTCAGCTCGCTTTTCATAAGTGTGCTGAGCCCAAATTTTCCGCTGCGCTTTATGAACTATTCGGTCACGCAGTTCTTTCGAATTCACTAGAGCCCGCAGCAGGTGTTGCGCCTCGACTCCATCGCTCACTGTTGGTAGCTCTTCTTTGTTGAAAAATTGATGTATCGCTGCGCTGGGGGTACTGACAACGACAGTTCCAGAAGCCAAAATTTCAAAGACTCTCCTAGAACACATCGAAGTGCTGTCCACAACCGAGTTAACGTTTAGGAATACCTTGTGTTGGCGGTATGCCGACACCATTTTCTTATAAGGCAGGCCGCCGACTACGTACTTATCAAAAGGCGCGGGGAACTGATAGCGCTCATCACCACCTGAATATCGCGAATAGATAGCCAATCCTGCTTGCATCCGCGGAGCCACAGCTGCGGCGGCGCCCAGGAGTAAGTCCATCTGCTCCCTGCGTTCTCGGAACTTGTGCTTAAAATACATACCCGCAAAAGCAATATCTCCGGGCTTTTCATCGCCGTTGAGCCGGATGGGATTATGCAGCTTTGGCTGGGCTGCGAATGGCAGGCAATAGATTCTGTCATGCCCTAATTCTTCGATGTATTCAGGAATCTTTTCTTCGGCGGTGGTAAAAACTACGTCGAAAAGCTTTGCGGTTGCCAAGAAATCGTGGAAATGAGGCGGATCCTCCTTATTCCAGAATGCCGTCGGAATCCCCACACGTTTGCATTCTCTAACGAGCTCTCCCAACTTTTCAGAGGGAGCGTTCTGTCCTGCGAGTTGATATTTCCATTTTCCACCGTTTCCGTTCCAAGAAGACTCTACGAAAAGAAGGTCAACTTTCGGCGAGTTCCCATCAGCCAGTTGTGACTCAAATTTTTCTGGGTCGAGGGGAATAGTGTGGAATTCTTCACTCCATACCTCGAGGGAAAAATCATCCATGATGACTCCAACTTTTACAGAGCCAAAGCGTCGGCTTTTAAAACTTGGAGGAAGTGGCTTTACATGTAGTGGATCGTGAGCATTCCTCAAAACCAGTTTATTACTTAACAGCCTGAATGCCTTCTGCCGAGTATTACGAATTCCGTTCGCTTTTGTATTTCGAACTGCTTTTGTAAGACCACTGCGAACAGTGGTCAAATAGTATTCAAAATTCATCTACTTACCTCCAGTCAGTTCGCTATACAACGCTTCTAGTTTCTTCACGTTATATTCCCAAGTTCTGGTTCGCAGCCACTGGTCAACTCGTTCTTGGTCTATCTCGACGTTGCCGTCAAGAATCATCTTTATCTTTCTTACAAAATCTTCCAATTGCTCGGGTGCAAAATAGACCGCAAATTCTCCAGTGACTTCATGAAGTGCTGGGAGATCTGATGCCAAGACTGGAATTCCTGCTCGCATGGCTTCTAGAGGTTTGATTGGAGTTACCCTCGCAGTAACTAGGCTAGATATTCGTGGTACAACAAAAACGTCAAGCGCACGATACCACTCACCTATCGATTCAGTTGGTTGCTTCCCAGCGAAAACTACCCTGTCGTGTACTCCCAATGATTTGGCGAGTGCTTCAAGCCGGCGTCGCTCTATTCCATCACCTACAAAAAGAGCATTAACTTCCACTGGCAGGTAGGGCAGTGCCCGTATAACGATAGATAAGCCCTCGTAATGCACAAGACTAGACACGGTCCCGATATATTTCTTGTTGTTATCGAGCAAAGATGAAACAAGCTTTTGGGCCGAATCAAGGCCTTCCGCGGCTTTACCGCCTTCAGGCAGACTATTCGGAATTACCCAAGCCAGACGTGGGTCAATTCCGTTTGAAACAGCATATTCTTTTGCCACCTCACTGAGAAAAATGGCACTGCCCGCTTTCCTCGCCGCTTCCATTTCTTTTTCGTGGGCATAGTTATAGTATCTGGACGCAGCAGCCACATTTCTCTCCGCAGCTTCAAACTGGCTTAGCCACGTGTTCTCCCGCTCTCCCCTCACTTCATAAACCCACGGAATCGAAAGCCGCTTCGCCACCTGAGATGCTACGTATGCATTTCTAAAATCAGTAGTTGTATGAATGACTCCGACCTGCTCTGACTCAGCAATTTTCGTCAATTCTCGAATTTCTTCTCGAGCACGAAGCTGACTGCTCGGAAAGAAAAACCGCGGAATGATCCGACGATAAGTAACACCGTCGAGAACATCTTCCCTAGACTTTGGGATGCGGCCCACGACTACAGGATAGCCAAGACGAGTAACGCAAATTATCTTTCTTGAGTTTGTTTTGTTATATGCCCTGAGCATCCCATGAGTCCGTACGGTGTAACCCGATTGTGTATAGGGCATCGAATTATTTGCAAAATACAGCACTGCCTTCCGCTCATCTTCGGAGCGCCGCATGCTTCGATGAATTTGTCCCGGCAATTCATAATTACGCGGTTCCTTGGTACTCCAAGAAGGCGCAGAAGTTTCTTTTCGGGAGATCCCCCAAAGACGAATCCCAAACCGCTGCTGTACCTTAACGCAGAATTCGACGGGATTTTCCCACAAGAGGCTGACGATGATTGACGGAAGGGAAAAGTAGGGACGAAGCCACATCCTACCTATCTCCAAGAACCTGATGGATGAATGAGTGAAGTTTTTCTGGAGCGATTTCAGTTCTTTCTTTTTCGACCCATTCTCTGCCGAGACTTCCTACACGGAGTTGACTAGGATCTTTTGCTAACCGTACCCATAGGGCGGCAAGCTCTTCGGGCTTCTCAGGAGAAACAACTTCACCTGCATTGCAGCTTTCAATGATCTCCGCGGCTTCTCCCGCCACTACACCGGAAATGTGCAGGCCAGATGACATTAACTCATAAGTTTTTGAAGGAACGGCTCGCTCTAGAGGCTCCCAATCGGTTAGATGCACTAACGCAGTATCGGCCCATTCGTAATGCTCATCGAGCGCATCAGCTGGCCGACGAAAATAGAATTCGGCATGAACCTTGAGTCGCTCGGCCATTTCGCTCAAAGCTTCTTTCGCAGCCCCGGCCCCCACAAATCTCAAATGAACGTCAACGCCCGCGGTAGCGGCTATACTCGCCGCTTCAACGGCATTGGCAAGGTTTTGAGCTCTACCGATGGTCCCTGCATATAGGACGTTCAAAGCCCGTTTGCCATCTTCACTCACATAATGGTGTACAAAATCAGTCCGTGAGGGGAACACATTCCGGATAGTTACTAGGGGTATTTCACGGCCACTATTGGAAAATCTACTCCTTAGGTTTTCCTCCAAATGGCTCGAGGTCACCATCACTCCGCTCGAATGTTCAAGAACCCAGTTAACCGATCGGTCCGTCAACCATGAAGCACCTTGTAGAGGTCCATGCGAAAGGAGCAACTCTCGAAACGAGCGGGAACCGACGCTTCTATTCCACTGGTCAGATTGCGAAAGAAGATCTGGCCAGGCGTCGCGCAAATCAATTACGTACGGAGTACGCAATACCTTCGACGCAAAATAAGTAACTACGGCAGTAGGCAATGCAGGTACAGTACCGATGATTACATCTGGCTTTTTAGAAGAACGGCCAAAACTCAAAACGGACAGTTTTAGCATCATGCCTATGGCAACCGTAAGCTGATTCAGCGCCTTCTGCGTTAATGAATTTCCACTTGGAATGAAAAAGGTTCGATGAATTCTTTCACCTGAGGGGCCAAGCTCTAATTCTTTCCAGCCACGTCCAACAACCTGTCTCACCCAAGCTAGAAGCTTCAGATTCCTACGATAGTGCGGAGGTGGAGCGATGACTTCAAGTGCAAATTCGTCCCTAAGTAGCTCTGAAAGCCAAGTCCAACGCCGTTGAGGTACGCCATTTTCCGGATACCAATACTGCGATATCACCAGAATTTTCAAGAAAGGCTCCCACCTTCGCTCAGACCAAAAGGGAACTAATATCCTGACCAAAAGTGTCTACTCAAAGACCATTTTGCGCCTATTAGAACAGTATAAGCCACGGTTTCAAAGGAACGTGGCTTGGGGAGTGCTTCAACTTTATAAAGAGACTGGGAGGCACCAAACTATTTTGGCGCCTCCCAGTCGTTCCTATTAAGAGCGCCAGATACCCTTAGTGTCGATAACTGACTTTCCTTCAAGCAAGGCAGTGTCCATCTGGAGGAACTCCTTGTGATTAACCAAAAGTAGAACCACATCTGCGTCATGTACGGC
This sequence comes from Corynebacterium tuberculostearicum, assembly GCF_022347385.1. GTDB lineage: Bacteria > Actinomycetota > Actinomycetes > Mycobacteriales > Mycobacteriaceae > Corynebacterium > Corynebacterium tuberculostearicum_M. Next base: position 93,859 of record NZ_JAKRDT010000002.1, on the reverse strand, counting down.
AGTTTCTAGTTCCTGCTTTTTCAAGTTAGGTACCGAGGAGAGCGAATCAGGCAATTCCGCAACGTTCGGTTCGACTACTCGGATGTCTAGATCTGGGTTCTCCTCACCAAGCGTTTTCACAATATTCAGCGAAGGGGACTCTCGCAGATCGTCGATATCGTTCTTAAAGGCGATCCCAAGAGCCGCAACTGTGGAGCTCTCCTTACCTTCAAGCGCGGCCTTAACTTGCTCAATTACCCAAGCTGGCTTTCCATCATTAACGTCTCGAGCCATCTTGATAATCTTCGCTTCTTCAGGAACGGAGGAAACAATGAACCAAGGATCGACTGCAATGCAGTGGCCGCCAACTCCAGGTCCCGGTTGCAGGATATTAACTCGTGGATGGTGGTTAGCCAGATCAATGAGCTCCCACACGTCGATTCCCAAGCGGTCACTGATCAGCGACAACTCATTAGCGAATGCGATATTCACGTCCCTAAAGGAATTCTCGGTAAGCTTGGCCATCTCAGCAGTCGTGGCATTGGTCTGCAGCAACTCAGCAGTACAGAAGGTGCCATACAAATCAACAGCAAGCTGTGTACCCCGTGGGGTCAAACCACCGATGACGCGGTCATTGTTTTCCATCTCTTCCATAATCTGCCCTGGCAGCACTCGCTCCGGACAGTGGGCTACGAAAATTGCATTTTCGTCGTCTTCATCAAGAGACAGGTCAGGGCGAAGTTCAAGGATGTAATTCGCCATATCTTCGGTAGTTCCAGGAGGAGAAGTAGACTCCAGAACAACCAATGCTCCAGGACGTAGGTGCGGGGCCATAGCCTCAACCGCGGAATTGATGAACTTGGTATCAACCTTGTGGTCTTCCTTGAAAGGAGTAGGAACGCAGACGATATATGCATCCGCTTCAACCTGTTCGGTCTGGGCTACCAAGTACCCTTCATCTACAACTCGCTTCAGAAGAACATCGAACCCTGGCTCAAAGAAAGGTACTTCCCCTTTGTTGATTGACTCTACGAACTTAGAATTCACATCAACGCCGGTGACATGAACTCCCTTGGACGCAATGAACGCAGCGGTGGGCAATCCGATATAGCCCAATCCAACCACACAAACTTTTTCAAATGTCTGAGGAGACTTTTCAGAATGCATGAATACCTTTCTCGAATACTTTCAAACCCATACCCTACACGGAATTCAAACATGGCTCAGCGGGAAAGTCTTGCCAATCTTTCAAGGAGAACCATATCGCCTTCGCAGGGGCCTGTTTATTAGCTTCTTACAGGCGATTTGTACCTAACCGTTCATTCCCTATATAGTTAATTCTCGTTGCACAGAGAACAGCACGTTCGAAGTACATCAGCTATTCCTCCATAGCTCAGTTGGCAGAGCATTCGACTGTTAATCGAAGGGTCACTGGTTCGAGCCCAGTTGGAGGAGCAAAGTTCCCGCTTAGTAACACTAAGCGGGATTATTTGCGTTTTGTCTATTTTTCTTCAGGGATTCAATCTTTAAGCGGTGCGGTGGAAGTACTGCTTATACACAGGCGCATTAAGCCAGTAGACGGCCACGTAAGAGATCCAAGCGGGGCTCCTTGAAGCCATCGGACGGCAGTGTTGAGGAGAATCCTGGATTGGTTTGTCGTAGATTTTTCGTGTCTCCATCTGGCCGGCAACTTTGATGGTCTGCGCGATAGTGTCAGGCAAGACTGCCCTGCCAAGTTCATGAGTTGTTAACCAGATTTAAGGAATGCCCTGTAGATCTCGGCTTCAGACCTATTTTCCAGTTGAAGCCAGAAGCCAATGTGTCTTGGTACGCCCTGCTGCCTTGCAGGAGGCAGCGGTTTTGCGCGGCTAAACCCCAGCGCGAGTGGCTGTATCATTGTCCACCGCGCTAGACCGGCTTCTAGATGTGTAGAGCGCCCCGAGCGCGTTAAATGTTCCTAGTAAACCGTAGACTGACGTGAATGTCTCCAAAACTTGCTCGAAGGGGCCTGAAAGTGATTGTGAGCGAGTCTGAGGCCAAGCCCCAATTCTAGAGACTTCCTCGAGCTTCTAAGCCTGCTTAACCGCCGTAGCGCCGTCCCACATGCACGTCTACGCCGCCGAAGAGGCTGATGCAGTTGACGACGATTTCTGGCGCGTCTATCGGAAGGTCATTTGGATGGATGGCGCCGTGCTCAACCTTGAGGTCGTGACCGCCAAATAGGCCGAAGCCGTCAACACGGACACGGAATCCTTCTGGAATGTAGACGTCGGTGCCTCCGAAAAGCCCCACGGCATTAATGGTAGTGGTGCGATTGCGCAGCGCCGCTCCTGCAAGGTCGACGTCTACGCCACCGAAAACGCCCAAGGCCGTGAAAGTACGTGCTACTGCCCCACCACTAACGGTCGAACCCCCAAACAGACCCACCGCGAGGGAACGTGGAGCGTCCACGTTGGGCTGCACTTGCTGGATAGCCTGTTCTACTTTGGCAATCGCGTTGGATTCTTGGTGCCCCGAATATGCTTTTGCGATTTGGCGTTCTTCCCCGAAAAGAAGCACCTCTGGGTCTTCCACAAGGTCAGCAAGCGGCTCAATGAGCTCGCCTCGGGTTGTAGCCTGCTCGGACGCTGCCGAACGCTTTTCAAATTCATCGAGGTCGATTTGACCGGCCGACAGCGCATCTCCCAGGATGTCGGCAGCCTTCATGCGGTCTTGGTGGTTACAGCGGATATCCAGCGGTTTCATACCTCTATTATATCCGCTATATCTCCCCCATGCGCAGGTTATTTCTTATTCTGGGCGGCCTTGGAGGAATCAACCTCGGGCAGGAAGTCGTCTACGCGCTCGCCTACTCCGGTCAGCTCCGCGATGGCGGCGACGGCGCGCTGCGCGCCCTTGCCATCGCCATAAGGGTTAACGGCGTTGGCCATGGCTTGGAAAGCGGCGTCGTCGGAAAGCAAAAGCTTAGCCTCAGCCACGATGAGCTCACGGTTGGTACCCACCAGCTTCACGGTGCCGGCGACAACGGCTTCGGGGCGCTCAGTGTTTTGGCGCATAACCAGAACCGGCTTGCCCAGCGCTGGAGCCTCTTCTTGGACTCCGCCGGAATCAGTAAGAATGATGGTCGCGCGGTTTTGCAGCTGCGTGAACTGGTCATAAGGCAGCGGATCCGTGATGATGATATTCGGCAGGTGCTCGACCTCCGGCAGGACGGCCTCGCGCACCTTCGGATTCAGGTGCAGCGGCAAGGCAAAGTTGATCTCTGGATAGGCTTCTGCCAGATCCTTGACCGCGCCACCGATTTCCTTCATAGCCTCAAGGTTCTCGCGGCGATGGGTGGTAACTACGACAAGCCGCTTATCGGAATCTGCGGCTTCCTGCAGGGCAGGGTCCGCGAACTTCGTGTCCCACGAGGCTGCTTCCAAAAGCGCGTCAATGACGGTATTACCAGTGACCACGATGTCTTTGGAACGGACGTTCTCGCGGCGCAGGTTCTCCATCGAGCCTTCCGTTGGAGCCAGGTGCAGCTCAGCTACCTGGCCAATGAGCTTGCGGTTAGCTTCTTCGGGGAACGGCGAGTGGATATCCCCGGTGCGCAGGCCCGCTTCCAGGTGGACAATCTTTACACCGCGGTGGAATCCCGCGAGCGCTGCGGCCATGGCGGTAGAGGTATCGCCTTGGGAGATAATGACATCCGGCTGTTCTTCTTCAATAATGGAATCCAGACCCGCAATCGCGCGGGACACAATCTCATTGAGCCCCTGGCCCGGCTTCATAAGGCCGAGGTCATGCTTCGGGGAAATGCCAAACATGGTGTTGACCTGCTCCAGCATCTCTTTGTGCTGACCGGTAGAAACCGGAATGGATTCAAAGCGCTCATCATTATCCAGCGCCTTGATCACAGGGGCAACCTTGATAGCCTCCGGGCGGGTGCCATAGATGGTCATTACCTTGGGCTTAGTCATTACTCATTTCCTTTTGGTTGATGGGGATACTTCTTTATTGAACCATGTGCGGGAGCGTTGTACCCCCACGCGGCTTGTTGGAATCGTTAGCCGCTGACACTCACGCCGCCGTCTGGGGTGATGGTCACCGTGGCCGCCATGGCGCGGGCTAGGTCGAGGCGTTGCCACGAGCCTCCCTCTGACTGCCAATCCAATGGATTGCCGGCTGGGCGCGCGGTCTGGCGGAGGACCTCGGCACGCTGGTTCCAGCTGAGTTCGGGATGGGATGCGGCTAGCAACACTGGGGCGGCCTGTGGGACGACCATCGGGGCGTCTGTGCGGTAACGCGGGGCGAAGTCATAGTCCATGAACTTCGAATATTCGGCGACCACATCCTGGGTGGAGCGGTAGTCGGTACCCTCTGCCCTATCCTGGGCCACCAATTCTTCTACCGTTTTGCCGGTGCGCCACTTAATTTCCTTGCGCACTTCCATCGAGGCTTGCCAGAGAGCATGGCGCATGCGCTTGTCATTCAAGCGGTCAGCCGCGGCGGCTTGGCCAGTCATGCGGCCGCCGATGACATCCAGCGGGTAATGCACTCCTAGGACCACGCGGTGGTTGCCGGCCTCCGCGCCCCGCAGCATGAGCTGTGGACCTACCTCAGGCAGCATGAAGGACATCAGCGTGGTAATCCACGTTGCCTGATTGGTATGGCCCGAAGGGAAAGCTGGCGAGGTGGGATAAAGATCCTTGGAGCCATCGTCAAAGCGCTTAATCGCCTGCGGCGCGCGCTGGTACGGGCGTTGATAGTTGAAGTAGTACTTCTCAGACATCGTGGAATTGGCCAGTCCGCCTGCGCGGGCCGCATAGCCATTTCCTAGGAGGTATTCGGTCTTGGGCAGGCGGTGCTCGGCCAAGGCGGCGCGGAAGGCATCGCCTAGGTTCTTGCCCATCGAGTCAGAAACGGCGTTGAGCACGCTCGTCGAGCTGGCCTTGGCATCGGACTGCGCGCGGCGGATCAAAGCGGAGTCACCGGCTGCGGCGTTATTGATGGCCACGGCCTTGTCCATATTTTCTTGGCGGATTTCTGGTTGGGCCTTGATGTGATCAAAAAGCTGGACTACCTGCCAGTAGTTGCCAAACTGATAAGAGGAAACATCGGATTCAAAGCCCGCGATATAATCCGTGCTAAACGGCTCTGGAACCGGGGCGCCGGGGTGCTGGACTGGGGCCGGACCGGTGGTCTGCTGGGTAACAGGATCGCGGAGCTGGGGCACGGCTACGGGAAGGGCTGTGGCCGACGGTGCGAGGGCTATAGTCAGCCCAGTAGCCGCACACAGGGCGAGCCCACGGACCGCGGGGCGAAAATTATTCCGATATTTCAACGTAGAAACCTTTTACTAGCATCAAATTCCTACGAATAATATCTAGCTAAAGTTAAGGGGAAGTGAACGCGACACTAAACTCGCATGCACAATCGTGGATTGACGGGTAGACCTTTGCGGTCACCACTCAGCACTCTTCATGCCAATTGGGGCCTTGGTGCGCCGCGGCGGTATCCGGTTGGTGGCCGGAAGATTCCGCAGTAATGCTCGCGGTAAAAAGCGCGGCCAGCGCCACTGCTGAAGCCGCCGCCAAATCCCTACGCTTGTTATTTTCCACACATTTAAACTAGCGCGTATTGCGCGCCATGAAAAGCGCTAGTCCAATGTGGGGCTAGCGCCACCCCTCACTCGTGGTTGGCGGCGCGCGCCAAAGCTTCGCGGTAGGCTGGTGGGGAACTTTTACTCGCACTGGAATAAGGGGACACGCTAGATAATGATCCAATTCGTCTTCGGCGCCGCAGCAGGATACGTTTTTGGCACTAAGGCTGGCCGCAAGCGCTACCACCAGATCAAGGGCGCCTACGAGAAGGCCGTCAACTCCCCCGTGACCAAGTCCGCCGTCACCTCTGCGCGCAAGGCGGTGGCCAATCGCTTGGACCCGGAACCACGCATGCGCGAAGTTCGCGATTTGTCTTCCAAGCGCAAGGGCAAGGGCCGGCTGCGCGGATCGCAGGTGGATAATGCGGACCGCATTTATGAGCCTGATGAGGACTAGGGCGGCAGCAAGCTAGCCTTTAGGCCTCTCCCCTCCCCTCGGTGCGACGACGATTTGGTCGCGTGCCGAGGGGAGATTTTTATGCTTGGGGAGGCGTGCCGCGGAAGGCGCGGTCATTAAGCTCGCGGCGGGCCTGCTCGAGGGCAACGAGGTCGGCGAAGAGCGAGTTATAGCTGGCCTCATCATCAGAGGGGCGCATGCGGCCGAGGCGAGCTTTGAGCTGGGCGATCTGATCGCCCACCACGGTTTCTTGCAGGCGGGAAAGGACGGAGTCGGCGTATTTTTCGGGGCCGACGTCGGTAGGCAAGATTGCTTCTACGGCGAGCTCGGAGACGAAATTGCGGCCGGTGAGATCCTGCATCTCGCCGGCAACGGCGGCAATCCATTCCACGGCGGGCATGGACGCGCCTTGGGCGGCGCCGCCGGCGGTAGAAATTGCCTGGCGGACGAGGCGGTAGGCGTCGTTAGTATAGGCGTCGGCAGTAATGCCATCGAAGTACGAGCCCGCTACCTGCGGCATCTGCAGAGCCAGCTTGAGGGCCTCGCGCTGTGGCCACAGGTGGGTTTCCTTGGGGCTCGGCGGATGGATCATCGGCACGTCCTGCTGCGCCGGTTGCTGCTTCGCGTTGTCGAAGCGGCGGATGGTGGGTTTTTCAGCCTTCTTGGGCTTGCGCGCCTCCGCGCGGACCTGCTGGAGGACCTCCTCTGGGTTGGCCCAGCCCACCCAACCGGCAAGGCGGCGGGCATACTCGTGCTGCAGGGGCTGGTCACGGATCTGCGCTACCACGGGGACCGCGCGGCGCAATGCTTGCAGACGCCCCTCCGCAGTATCGATGCGGTACTCCGCGATGACGGATTGGATGACGAACTCGAACATGGGGATGCGGTCCGCGATGAGCTCGCGCACGGCGGCATCGCCTTTCTGCAGGCGCAGATCGCACGGGTCCATGCCGTCAGGCGCCACGGAGACGAAGGACTGGCCGGTGAATTTCTGCTCGCCATCAAAAGCGCGCATGGCGGCCTTCTGCCCTGCCTCATCGCCGTCGAAGGTATAGATGAGCTCGCCGTTGAAGTAGGAATCATCCAGCATCAGTCGGCGCAGCACCTGGAGGTGCTCGCCACCAAAGGCGGTGCCACACGATGCCACTGCGGTCTTCACACCGGCGGCATACATGGCCATGACATCCGTATAGCCCTCTACCACCACTGCCTGGTGGTTATCGGCAATATTGCGCTTGGCCAAGTCGAGGCCGAAGAGCACCTTGGACTTGCGATAAAGCATGGTCTCGGAGGTGTTCATGTACTTGCCGAGCTTGTCGTCGTCGAAAAGCTTGCGGGCACCAAAGCCAATCACGTTGCCGGAAAGGTCCTTGATGGGCCACAGCAGGCGGCGGTGGAAGCGGTCAATGGGGCCGCGCTTGCCCATCTTGGAAATACCGGCCGCCTCCAGCTCCTCAAAGGAAAAGCCCAAGCGCAGCAGGTGCTTAGTGGCGGTATCCCAGCCCTCCGGCGCATAGCCGCACTCAAAGTCATAGATGACCTCGCGGGAAAAGCCACGATCCAGCAAGAAGTCCCGTGCGGTAGCGGCCTGCGGGGTCTCCAATTGCTGGCGGTAGAACTCGTGCGCGGCCTTATTCGCGGCGATGAGGCGCTGGCGGGTCCCTGGCTTCTCATTGCGCGCGCCTGTGGAACCGCCCTGGTAGTTAATGTGGTAGCCGATCTTCTGCGCTACCGCTTCTACCGCCTCTGGGAAGGAGACCTGCTCCATTTCCATCAGGAAGCTAAAGACATCGCCGCCTTTGCCAGTGGAAAAGCAGTGATAGTAACCGCGCTGCGGGCGCACGTGGAAGGACGGGGTCTTTTCATCCTTGAAGGGGCTCAGGCCCTTGAGCGAATCGTGTCCGGCGGGCTTGAGCTGAACGTACTCGCCCACGATCTCTTCTAAAGGCGCGCGTTCACGGATAGCTTGGATGTCGCTGTCCGGAATTCTGCCTTTTGCCATGCGTACAGACTACCCCGCGCGCGGCGGGAATGTTCAAATGGCTGGGCCAGGATGGTGTGGTGTCTGTGGGTTCACGGTTTGGGCGGAAATTACCCTCTGATGGGGTGTATTCCACCTGCCTTTACCTACCCCCGTGACGGGGGAATTTTTGGCCTTGTTGGCAGCTTTGGCCGATTTCGGTATTCACCGCCGCACCTGCAAGAATAAAGGTATGCCCAAGTCCCAAGCGTCTAAGAAATCGCTCCCAGTAGCCCTCGGCGGCCTTGCGCTTGCCGTCGTTGCAGGCTACTTCGGCTTCGACCTCGGCGGCAATGATGATTCCTCTTCTTCGCCGTCTGAGTCCGCAGGAGGCGCTAAGGCTGGCGACGCCGATACTTGTGAGATGTCTTCCCTTCCTGCCGAGGCCAAGGACACCGCGGACGATATCTTGGCCGGTGGACCCTACGACTACCCGGATAATGACAACGCCCGCTTTGGCAACTACGAGGGACGCCTGCCGCAGCAGGACAAGAATTACTACCGCGAATACACGGTAGAAACCCCGGGCAGCAAGAACCGCGGCGCCCGCCGCATCATCACCGGCGGCGGCAGCGAGACCGACCCGGACGTGTGGTACTACACCGATGACCACTATGAAAGCTTCTGTTCTATCCCAGACGCGGAGGAGTAATCATGCAACGCATCCTCATTACTGAGCACATCCGCACCCGCGCGGACTTCTTCAACGCGCTAGGCCGCACTCGCGGCTGCGAGGACTGCGGCCCCCGCAACCTCGATGACCTCGCGGACTTCCTACGCGAGCAGCGCACCACCGTCATCATTGCCTCCGACATGGAAATCGCGGACGCAGAGTTGGAAGGCGTTGCCACCGTTTTGGAGGATCAGGGCGTGAAGTTGGTGCGCTAGCGACTCGGGCCCTGGGGGCTCAGGCTGGGGCGTTAGGTCCATAGACATCAGGCCGAATTGAGGGTTGTGAGCTCTCAATTCGGCCTTTTCGCGCTCAGATCGGCCTGATGAGTTTCGACCTAACTCTAGCGGCGCTGGGTGGGCCAGGTTTAGCTGAGGAATCCAGACAGCTCCGCACTCCGCCGAGCCAGGCGCTCCAGCCGGGACTCTGTCATGGAGGCAATCTGGTCGATGATGGCGCGGTCGCGGGCTGCGTCGGTATCGGCCTGCTCCCACCACAGGCGGAAGGTGGCATCGAGGGAGCCGGGGGCGCCGGCAACGAGGTAGTCGTAGACGCGGTAGATGCGCTCGCGCTGGCGGTCTTGGCGTGCGAGGTGGGCGGGCTCGTCCATGACGTAAAGGACCGCGATGGTTTTGAGCAGCTTGACTTCGGCTTCGGCTTGCTTGGGAACGACGAGGTCGCCGTGCATGCGGCCAAGGCTATTGGAGGCGATGAGATCGGCATTGGCCTCGCTGGTGGCGCCAACGGTCGCGCCGACATAGCGGCCGACGAGCTCCGAGGTCATCTTTTTCAGGTTGGCGTAGTCGCGCAAGGAATAGTCAAAGTCACCGATGGCGTTGATGACGCTTAAGTTGCGCAGGCTATCGGCCGCTTCCAGGAGCTCGTCGGCGGTGCCGCCGAAGGCCTTGGCGCCTTTTTCTGCTAGTTGGGCGAGCTCCACCAAGTCCCAGAGCACGCTCAATGAGATACGCCGGGAGATGATGCCATCTTCCACGTCGTGCACGGAGTAGGCGATGTCATCGGACCAGTCCATGACCTGGGCCTCGATGCACTTGCGGTTATCGGTATGACCCTCGCGCAGCCAGTCCAAAAGGTGCGCATCCTCGTCATAGGCGCCGTACTTGCGGTTGGTGGTGCCATCCGGGTTGGTCTTGGTCCACGGATATTTGCAGGCGCCGTCGAGGGCCGCGCGGGTGAGGTTGAGGCCAAAGCTTTGGGGTTCGCCGCGGGCATCGTCCACGATGACCTTCGGCTCCAAGCGGGTGAGGATACGCAGGGTTTGGGCGTTGCCCTCGAAGCCGTTAAGGGCAACTTCATTGAGCGCATTCTCGCCATTGTGGCCATAGGGCGGGTGGCCGATGTCATGAGTCAGGCCGGCCATATCGCAGAGATCGGGATCGAGGCCGAGCCCGGAGCCGATGCTGCGCGCGATTTGGCCCACCTCCAGCGAGTGGGTCAGCCGGGTGCGCGGGGTATCGCCGTCGCGCGGGCCGACGACCTGTGTTTTATCCGCTAGCCGGCGCAGCGCGGCCGAGTGCAGCACGCGGGCTCGGTCGCGGGCGAAGAGCCCGCGGTGCTCCTCCACGGGGTGGAAGGCTGAGCCCTTCGGCTTTTCATCGGCCAGGCGGGCAAAGTCGGCGGCGGAATAAGAATAGGTCACGGCGCCAAGTTTATTCCGCGAACAGGCCTTTTGGGTGAGCAACGTGGCTTAAGCGCGGTCGTCTTCCTGCTGAATCGTCTGATGCCGCAGCTTCTGATTGGGCCGCAGCACTTGCTCCACGCGGTAGAAACCATTGCGCAGCGCCGCAGCGCCGCGCGGCGGCAAAAGGCCGGCCACCAACGCATAGGCTACGCCACCCGTTTCGTGGGCAAGGTAGCGCCACCAGGGCTTAGAAAAGCGCGCGGCCGGGTAGTACGGCGTGCCGGAGACGGTGGCCGTGATGCCCTCTTGGCGGGCGATGAGTGCGGTGCGCAGGCGGTGGAGGGGATCGGTGATGATGGTGGCGTCGGAAAGCGCGAAGGCTTCCTTGACTGCGCTGAGGGAGCTGCGGGTATCCATGCCCTCCTCCACCGCGTGCACGGTCAGGTGCGGGAAGTGCTCGCGCAGGTAGGTGCGGCCGACGCCGGCCTCCGTGAACCTATCCCCGGGCAGCTTGCCGCCCACGGTAATAACCTCCAGTCCCTCAGCTGTGGCGAGCTCACCGGCGTGGCGCAGGCGGCCGGCCAGGATGCGGGAGGGGCGGCCATCGTATTGGGCGGTTCCTAAAACAATTGCGTACTTCACTGCCCCACTACATTACCTGCCGGAGGGCTAAGCTAAGCCGGTAAAGTGGTGGGCATGAATTTGAGTGCACGTTTGGGCCGCGCGGCCATTGCCGCTTTCATTTTGGGCTGCACCTCCCTCGGTGCGGGGTCTGCCTTCGCCGCCGAGACCACCACGGTGGCGCAGGGCACCGATACGGCAGCCCTAACGGAAAAGGTTACCGATGATGCGGGTGTATTAAGCACCCAAGAGAAGGCCGAGCTCAGGGAGAAGATTGGCCAGCTGCAAAAGGACGAGCACTTGACGCTCTTTGTCTATATCACCGATGAGCTGGGCACGGATCCGGAGAGCTTTGCTGGCCAGGCGGTCAAGGACAAGGGGCCGAACTCCGCGGTCTATGTGCTATCCATCAATGACCGCAAGATGGGCGTGCAGGCCGGCGATGCATGGCCCAAGGGCCGGCTGGACCAGATGTATGACGCCGCTTATGACAAGCTGGCCAGCGATGAATACGGTGCTTCGGCCGTCGCGCTTGCCGACGCCGCCCTGGGCAACTCCGCTTCAAATAACTCCGCCTCCGATTCCTCCGGCCTGGCGTGGCTGGGCGGTGGCGCGGCCGCCATCGTCGCCGCCGGTGGCGGAATCATGTACTACTCGCGCCGCAACACCAAGAAAAATAATGCGCAGACGCTGGAATCCGCCCGCGAGATCGCCCCGGGCGATACCGATCAGCTAAACCGCCTGCCTCTGGAAACCTTGGACCAGCTGGCCCAGGAGGAGTTGGTCTCTACCGATGAGTCCATCCGCCGCGGCAAGGAGGAGCTCAATATCGCGCTCTCCGAGTTCGGCCCCGAGCGCGTGCGCCCGTTTACCAAGGCGATGAACCACTCCACTTCTACCTTGCAAAAAGCCTTCCACCTACGCCAGCGCCTAGATGATGCCGTGCCGGAATCCCCGGCCGAGCGCCGCCAAATGCTGGTAGAAATCGTCTCCTCCTGCGGCCAGGCCGATGACGCCCTCGACGCGCAGGCCGAGGAGTTTGCCAAGATGCGCGACTTGCTCATCCACTCCGATGAAAAGCTGGACGAGCTCACCCAGCGCACCGTGGGCCTGCGCGCCCGCCTGCCAGAGGCCGAGTCCACGCTGGCCGGCCTGAAGTCCAACTATGACGAGCACGTGCTCTCCTCCATTGCCGATAACCCCGAGCTTGCCGCCGCGTCCCTCGATGAGGCCGAGAAACTGCTCGACAAGGCCCGAGGGGTCCAGGCCCAGCCGGCCGGCCAGCAGGGCCCGCTGGTGGGACTTATTCGCGATATCGAGCACGCCTGCGAGATGACGGATCGCCTCATTTCCGGCGTGGAAAACGCCGAGGAGAATATCGCCACCGCCCGCGGCAACCTCGAGGCGCTTATCGCCGAGGTCGAGGGCGAGATCAACGAGGCCCGCGAGCTCGAGCGCCAAGGCAAGGCCCAGGGAACCACCGCGGATTGGGACAAACTCGAAGAGCTGCTCGGCCGCGCCGGCAGCGCCGTAGATGAGGCCAAGGCCCACGGCCAACAGGATCCGTTGGGCCAGCACACCGCGCTGACCTCCATCGATACCGAGCTAGATGAGGCGCTCGACCGCGTGCGCGAGAAGACCTCCACGCACGCGCGCCAGCTAGACCTCTTCCGCCAGCAGATTTCCGTGGCGGAATCCAATATCCAGGCCGCAGAAGACCTCATTTCCTCCCGCGGTCGCATCATCGGCTCGGGTGCGCGCACCGCGCTTGCCGACGCCAAACGTCTCCACGCCCAAGCCCTCCACACCGAGCGCAGCGATATCCGCGCTGCGCTGCAGTCCTCCCGCGAGGCGGTGGCCGCGGCTCAGGCGGCGCTGCAGCGCGCCAAGGATGACATGGACGAACACCGTCGCCGCCAGCAGCGCCAACAGATGGGCAATGCCGCCAATAACATCGTCACCGGCGTGGTCATCGGCCAGATGCTCAGCGGCGGCCGCGGCTTCGGCGGCGGTTTCGGAGGCGGCGGCTTCGACGGAGGAAGCTTTGGCGGCGGCGGCTTCGGCGGTGGCGGTGGAGGCGGCTTCCGCGGCGGTTCCTTCTAGCACCCGCCGAATCGGCGCACCACCGGCCCGGCTCCCCTACTCCGCAGGTAACGGGCTAGGTGCGCAGGGTGCGCGGGGTGGCGTCGAGAAGCGCGCAGGCGTAGCTCAAGAAGATGGCGTCGAGCTCAGGAAGCCCGCCCATGCTCACGCGCAGCCCATCGCCGGCCGGCGCGGTGCTGGCAACCTCGGCGCCCGTGCCGCGGGCCACGATGCGGCGCTCGCGGCGGAAGGGATTGCGGCGCTCCAGCAGGTACTCGCGGTCGGCGCAAGTCGCACGCAGGCGGGTGACGGTAATCCCGGCCTGGGTGACCGAGAAATCCTCGCCCGCGGCGGTCTGCGCGCGCAGGAAGAACCGCGGAGAGGAAGAATCCAGCGAGGATTCTACTGCGAGGCGCTCGCCGGCGGCGGTGGCAAGCACGCCGTCGCGCACGGAGGCAAGCTCGTGCCCCTCGGCGTTGGTGAGCGCGCCCGCGCGCCAGGTCCACTGCGCAGTCATTAGAGGACGAATAGTGCGACGAGGGCGACGATGGATGCTAGGACCAAGGTGATGATCCAGGCCCAGGCTTTGCCTTGGGTGGTGGCATCCAAGATGACGCGGGTAAACCAGCTAAGACCGGCGATTTCCGCGGTGGTCAGGCCCTCGGCATCGTGCTCGAATTCGAGGATGGACTTGCGCACGCCGGAATTGCGGGCGGTGAACTGCCCTACCTTTTCATCATCGACGTCATCGATGATCCAGTCGCCGCTGTTTTCGTTGATGAAGGTGAAGGTACGGCCGTTGAGCGATGCCTCTAGGCGCTTATCGCGGCCGGGGCGGCCGGCGAGGCGGTAAATGGAGCCGTCGGCAAGCGTGGCAGAAGCGCCAAGGTCACTGACCTCGGTGCGCCAGAAATGGCCGTCCACCTCCGCGGAATGCTCCGAAAATACGCCCAGCTGCTCCGGGCCTTCCTCGGCCAAGAGCACGGGCTTTGCGCGATCGGAGCGATCCCAGCTGGTGTAATGCATTACTAGCACCCAATCAGGCGAGCGGCGAGGTAAGCCTCGAGGTCATCGAGCTTCACGCGCTCCTGCTCCATGGTGTCGCGCTCGCGCACGGTCACGGCATCGTCCTCGAGGGTGTCGAAGTCGAAGGTGACGCAGAACGGGGTGCCGATCTCATCCTGGCGGCGGTAGCGGCGGCCGATGGCGCCGGAGACGTCAAAGTCCACGTTCCAGTGTGCGCGCAGCTTATCGGCCAGCTTACGGGCGGGCTCAGAGAGCTCTTCCTTCTTGGACAGCGGCAGTACGGCCACCTTGATCGGTGCCAGGCGGCGGTCCAGGCGCAGGACGACGCGCTTATCGGTGCCGCCCTTGGCGTTCGGAGCCTCTTCCTCGTCGTAGGCATCCACCAGGAAGGCCATCATAGAACGGCCCAGGCCGGCGGCCGGCTCGATGACGTACGGAATCCAGCGCTCGTCATTGGCCTGGTCGTAGTAGGACAGGTCCTCGCCCGAGCCCTTGGCGTGGACGGACAGGTCATAGTCCGTGCGGTTGGCCACGCCTTCCAGCTCGCCCCACTTGGAGCCCTTGAAGCCAAAGGCGTACTCCACGTCCACGGTGCGCTTGGAGTAGTGGGAGAGCTTTTCCTTCGGGTGCTCGTACAGGCGCAGGTTTTCTTCCTTGATGCCCAGGTCCACGTACCAGTTGTAGCGGTCATCAATCCAGTACTGGTGCCACTCTTCGTCCTCGCCCGGCTTGACGAAGAACTCCATTTCCATCTGCTCGAACTCGCGGGTACGGAAGATGAAGTTGCCTGGGGTGATCTCGTTGCGGAAGGACTTGCCGATGTTCGCGATGCCAAACGGCGGCTTCATGCGCGAGGAGGTCATCACGTTCTTGAAGTTAACGAAGATGCCCTGTGCGGTTTCCGGACGCAGGTAGTGCAGGCCTTGCTCATCGTCCACCGGGCCCAGGAAGGTCTTGAGCAGACCGGAGAAGGCCTTCGGTTCGGTCCAGTCACCCGGCTGGCCGGTTTCTGGGTCATTGATATCTGCCAGGCCGTTTTCTGGCTCGTGGCCGTGCTTTTCCTCGTAGGCCTCAATAAGGTCGTCGGCACGGTAGCGCTTGCCGGTGTGGCGGGATTCCACCAGCGGGTCAGAAAAGACCTCGACGTGACCGGAGGATACCCAGACCTGACGCGGCTGGATGACGGAGGTATCTACGCCCACGACGTCTGCGCGGGACTGCACCATGTGGCGCCACCACTGGCGCTTGATGTTTTCCTTGAGCTCTACACCAAGAGGGCCGTAGTCCCACGCGGAGCGGGAACCGCCGTAAATTTCACCTGCCTGGTAGACCAAGCCGCGGCGCTTACACAGGTTTACAACGGTATCGATGACGGATGCCATAAGTTTTCGGACTCCTCTGGTAGGGGACAGTCTTGACAATCTCGTTCAGTCTAACCCGAAGCGCTTCCCGGCGGTGGGATTGGGGCATGAATTTAATCTGAAATAAATACAACGTATTGCAAGTATCGGGTAATATAAGGGTAACCGACAGGTAATAGGTATTTAATTGAAGGTGACATTCCCTATGACGACCACTTACAAGGCCCCAAATACTTCTGCGGCTGCCAGCGTTATCGCTGCCCTTGATTCGCCCCTACGCATCGCAATCATCTCCCGCTTGGCCGAGCGCGATCACTTTGTCCATGAGCTGGTCAAGGCCACCGGCAAGTCCCAGCCCCTTATCAGCCAGCACCTGCGCGTGCTCAAGCAGGCAGGCATCGTGGACTCCGAGCGCAGCGGCCGCGAGGTAACCTACTCGCTCATTGCGCCGCGGGTTTTGGACCTGCTTGCCGACGCCGCCAAGATCGCCTCCTAGCCCCTCCCCTCCTGCATAAAAAGCCGCCTGACTGTGCAGTTATTGAAAAAGCACTGATAATATTGAGGGCATGGCTTTACACGACAGTATTCCCAAGCTAGGCGCGCGCAATACCAAACAGCGCACCGCAGTGGTTGAGGTACTGCGGGAAATGGAGAAATTCGCCTCCGCCAAGGAGATCTACCACGAGCTCCAGGAGCGCGAGGAAAAGGTGGGCCTGACCACCGTGTACCGCACCCTGCAGTCCCTGACCGATATCGATGCAGTGGATGCCCTCCACATGCCCAATGGCGAAACCCTGTACCGCCATTGCGATACCGACGCCCACCACCACCACTTGGTGTGCACCAAGTGCGGCCGCACCGAGGAAATCGACGGCGGCCCCATTGAAAAGTGGGCCACCTCCGTGGCCAAGGAGTACGGCTTCGAGCTCACCGGCCACGATGCCGAGGTCTTTGGCATCTGCAGCGACTGCGCCGCCTCCGCCTAAACGGCCGCACGCCCTCGCGCGCAGCCACTCCCCCTCACCTCAGCCTCCAGTTTCCGGCGGCTGAGGTTTTTCTTTTTGCGCTACTTCTTCACGCCACCGAAGCGGCGGTCGCGCCGCGCATACTCCTCGATGGCGGCGAAGAGGTCCTCCGGAGTGAAGTCCGGGAAGAGTTTGTCTTGGTAAATCATCTCCGCGTAGGCGGACTGCCAGAGCAGGAAGTTTGAGGTGCGCTTCTCACCGGACGGGCGCAGGAAGAGATCCACGTCCGGCATGCTCGGGTCATAAAGATGCTGCGCGATGGTTTCTTCCTTGATATCGCGCGGGTTGAGCTCGCCTGCGGCCACCTGCTTGGCGATGTCCCTAAAGCCATCCACCAGTTCTGCCCTACCGCCATAGTTCACGCACATGGCCAAGGTCATCTTGGTATTGTCCTTGGTCAGCTCCTGGGCGGCCTCGAGCTCCTTAATAACCGAGCGCCACAAGCGCGGGCGGCGGCCGGCCCACACCACGCGCACGCCGCGCTCATTGAGCCACTCGCGCTGGCGGCGCAGCACGTCGCGGTTAAAGCCCATGAGGAAGCGGACCTCTTCAGGGCTGCGGCGCCAATTCTCGGTGGAGAAAGCATAGGCCGAAAGGTAGGGAACGCCGGCGGCAAGGCAGGCATCGACGACGTCAAGAAGCACGGCTTCTCCGCGCCTATGCCCCTCGGTGCGCTTCATACCTTTCTCCTGGGCCCAGCGGCCGTTGCCGTCCATGACCAGCGCAATATGGCGCGGCATGAACTCATCCGGAATATTCGGCGGGGTCAAAGTGCGGTTCGGGTCTGGCGTAATCACGGGCTATATTCTACTGCTCCATAACCTGCAATGCGGAAACATTGCGCTCCATGTGCCACTGCAGGTGCGCCCGCGCTAGGCGGTGCCCCTCCTGCTTCTGCGCATTCGTCGGATTCGTCGGGTGATTATGCGCCAAAAGCCACAGGTGGTGCAGGGTTTCCGGGTCTACCTCCGCAGCACCTGGCGGCCGACATTCGTGGCACGCCGCGCCGCCGGCAGCCGGGTGGAAAGCGTGGTGCGGGCCGGGCCGGTTGCACTGGGCGCAGTTGAAGAGGCTCGGCGCCCAACCGGCATGCGCCATCGCCTGGAGCAAGAAGGCATCCAGCGCCATGGTCGGATCCGCGGTTTGCAGCTGCTCCAAGGTCGCGGTGACGGATTCGTAGAGGTAGGGGTCATGGGCGGCGTCGGCAAACGCAAGGCGCTCGGCCGATTCCAGCACCGCGCACGCGGCCGTGTAGCGCTCATAGTCCTCGATGAGGCGCGCGCCAAAGTAGTCGACCGTATCCGCCTGAGAAATGGTGGCTAGATTCTTGCCCACATACAGCTGGACATCAAGGTTGACGAAGAGCTGCAGGCGCGAACCAAAGCGTGATTTTGCCCGGCGCACGCCTTTGGCCACCGCGCGCACGAGGCCGTGATCGCGGGTAAGCAGGACGATGACGCGATCGGCCTCACCAAAGTCGTAGGTGCGGATGACCACTGCGCGGTCACGATAGTTCTCGCGCATAGTGGTTTAGAACCCGAGTCTACCCAGCGACTTCGGGTCAGACTGCCAATTCTTCAGCACCTTGATGCGCAGATCCAGATACACGTTGTGGCCGAGCAGCTCGATGATCTCCTTGCGGGCATTGCCCACAATGCGACGGAAGCGCAGGCCATCCTTGCCCTCAATAATGCGCTTTTGGCCGGGGCGCTCCAGGTACAAAATGGCATGGATATCCAGCACGCCCTCACGGGTGCGCGACGGCAGCATCTCATCCACCTGCACCGCCACCGAGTGCGGCAGCTCCGCCTTCAAGCCAGACAGGGCGGCTTCACGAATGAGTTCCTCGATGCGCTTTTCCTGGCCCTCATCGGTGATGTGGTCATCCGGGTAGAACTTCGGGCCTTCCGGCAGGTGATCCACGATGACCTGCACTAGCTCATCCAGTTGCACACCCTCCTTGGAGGAAACCGGGATGACTACCGCATTCGGGTCATCCTGGGAGAGCAGCTCGTGCAGGGCCAGCAGCTGCGCGCCAACCTGATCTTTGCTGGCCTTATCCAGCTTGGTGACGATACCGATGATCGGGGTCTTTGGCGCGATGCTGCGCACGTTTTCCAGGATCCAACGGTCACCCGGGCCAATCTTTTCATCAGCCGGGATGGTCAGGCCGATTACATCCACATCGGCATAGGTGTCTTTGACTACCTCGTTGAGGCGCTCGCCCAGAAGGGTCCGCGGGCGGTGCAGGCCCGGCGTATCCACGACGATGACCTGGGCATCATCGCGGTGTACCAAACCGCGAATGGTGTGGCGGGTGGTCTCCGGCTGGTCCGCGGTGATCGCAATCTTCTGCCCCACCAGGGCATTGGTCAGGGTGGACTTGCCGGTATTCGGACGCCCAACAAAGGATACGAAGCCTGAGCGGAATCCCTCCGGGGTATCGGTGTATTGCGAATAATCAAGCGGGACTGCCGTATTCTCGGCGCCTTCCGGCACGGCATCATCGGGGTCTTCTGGCAGACCCTCGAATGCCGCATCAAACTGTGCATCAAAATCAGAACTCATTACCCGCAATAATAGCCCACAGAGTCAAGATCTCCGATTAGTTCGCGGCCAATTCGCACCGGTGAAGCGGCATAGGACTAATCTATGGAGAAACCTCTTCTCTCCAGCGCATACCGCGCTCACTCTCCGAAAGGCTCCTCATGCCCCGCAAATCCCCTGCCCTACTTTTGGGCGCTGCCCTTACTCTCATCCTTTCCGCATGCTCCTCGCCTAATTCCGAGTCACCCGCCGAGACGAGTACTAGTTCTTCGGCTACCTCTTCTTCATCCGCCACCAGTTCTTCAAGTACGGCCTCTTCTGCCGCTACCATCAGCAGCGAAGAGAGCATGGCGGAAGAACCTGCAAAAAGCGCCGCTCCTGAGCCGGAGACCCAGCCTCAAACCGCGGCTGCCGAGCCGGAGCTGCTGTATTGCGATCCGGGAAATTTGACCATCATCGGTACATTTTCCGACGGCACGCAAAGGCCCACAGAGCTATGCGATACTCCCGCTCATCGCCGATCTGCACGCGCAGAAGGAGTGTGCGGCAGTCTAGACGGACGATATAAGTACCCCGAAGAATGGGCCGAGCTGTGCAATGGAGGCCTTCCGCCTTCAGATTCAGATTCGTTGAATGACTATGGCGACGTAGATGCTGGATACACGCCAGAGTCCGACGCAGTGTTAGATACGCCAGCCGATGCCGATACTGGTGCGGTAGAAGGCTACGAGTATTAGCGGGAAAGACCGCACGCTGGACAACGCCAAAGCCCTGCGCCCGTCGAAACGGGTGCAGGGCTTGCCGCTAAATTAGTGAAGCTTACTTAAACTCATCCGGCAGCGGTCCAAGCTGCGGGCCGTCCGGGTAGTACTTCCAGCCATCCTTGATGCGGACGTCGTCAGCCCACGGCAGCTTATACTTGCCCTTAGCCAAGTCCTCGACCCAGGTGAGATAGTTGTCGGTCTTGCCGCCGGGGTAGCCCACGTATCCGCGGTTGCCCAGGTTGAAGATGTTGTTTTCTAGGCCCCAATTGATACGGGCCTTGTCAGCCAACTCTGGGAAGATTTCGGCGGTGACGATCTCGCCGGGATTGCGGTGGCCCTCAGAAATCATGTGGCCGTCGTAATTGCAGACGTTACCTTCACCGAAGTAGTAGAAGGTGTTGTCGTAGCCAGCCAAGTTTACGGATGCGGTGTACATCAGGTTCTGGAAGGCATTCGTCTTATTGGTCATGATCCACTGATCCTGGGTCTGTGTGGAGTAGCCAGAGATGCGGATATAAACGTTGGCGCCCTTGTATGCAGCCTCGCGAGCAAGCTCAGGGAACATGCCATCGTGGCAAATGTTCACGGCAAGCTTGGAGCCCTTCGGGCCGTCGCAAACCGGCATGCCCAGATCGCCCGGGTACCACGGTTCGATAGGAGTCCACGGCTGGAGCTTGCGGTAGTGCAGCGCAATTTCACCATCGGAGTTGATGATGATGGCGGTATTAAATGGCGGCTTTCCTTCCTCATGGTTTGGTTCCATGATGGAGAAGACGCCCCACACGTCATTTTCCTTACAAGCCTGCTTGAACTGATCTACCTTGGGATCATCGAGTCCAATGAGGAATTCATCATAGGACCAAATCTTGGTGTTGAGACCGGAGGAAGAATATTCCGGGAAAACAATAAGGTCGAGGTCTGGGTAACCGGCCTTGGTGGAACCCACCATGCGGCAGATTTCGTCCACGCTAGCCTGGACGTCTTCCGGGGTATTGACCACCGGAACGGGATACTGAATGAGGGCCATCAACAGGCCGTCGGGGGATGCGCTGATGCTGCCGGTGCTGGACATGGTGGACTCCTATCGCAAAGTAGATGATGTGACGGGAGCCATATTACTGGCGTTTTGGTAGTACGTCACACTATTCGCCCTGAGAAGTAGTCTCGTATATGAGACTCATCGTGAGCCGCCTTTGATGAAATAAGAGAGCCGAACTGAGGGGAAGGTTTACTCAGCTCGGCCGAAACTCGATAGACCTAGGGGGCGTAGGTGCGGGTTCTTAAGGGAGCAGAGGAGAAAAGTCCAAGGTGATCGGGCCGAATTGAGGGCGAAAAGGCCGATCTGAGGGGTACTTTCCCTCAGATCAGCTCGATCAGAATGGACCTAGCTTTAGTAGGCCAAACTTCACGGAGCCCAACGCGCGAGAGCGGGCCCCGCAGGGTTTAAAGCTCCTCGGCGTCGAACTGCATGCGCGGGTGAGCGAAGACGTCCTGCGCCTGAATGAGGCGGAGCTCGGCAGACTCGGCCTCATAGGTGTTTTCCAGCAGGTCATAGACGGAGGAGGCGGTGCGGCGCAGGGACTCCTTGACGTCGCTGGTCTCGGTGTAGTGGCCGGTAAACAAGGCGGCGGTGACGTCGCCGGAACCATTGCGCTTAAACGGCAATAGAGGCGTGGACACGAGGAAGGCGCGGTCGCCGTCGACGGCAAGCATCTCCACCTGGTCTTCAGGGGTCTCAGGGCGCTTAACGGAGGTAACCAGCACGGTCTTCGGTCCGATTTCCTGCGCCTTCTTTACTGCGGCGAGGGTCTGATCAAGTGTGCCGACCTCGGAATCGGTGAGGTAGCCCAGCTCAAACTGGTTGGGGGTGATGATATCGGCGACGGGCACGACGCGGTCGCGCAAAAGCGGCGGGATCTCATCGGAGACGAAGCAGCCGGACTTGGCATTGCCCATTACAGGGTCGCAGGCGTAGAGGGCTTTGGGGTTGGCAGCCTTGATGCGGCGGACGGTTTCCACGATGGCGTCGGCAATGTCGGCGCCGCCCTGGTAGCCCGAAAGGATGGCGTCGATCTGCGGGAAGGCGCCGCGCTTTTCAATGCCATCGATGATGGAGGTAACGTCGCTGGCTGGAATCATCGGTCCGCCCCAGTCGCCGTAGCCGGTGTGGTTAGAGAAATTCACCGTGTGGACCGGCCATACCTCATGGCCGGCGCGCTGCAGGGGAAAGACGGCCGCGGAGTTGCCAACGTGGCCGTAGGTGACGTGGGACTGGATGGAAAGGATAGTCATAGCTACCCATTGTGCTACGCTGCCCGCGCGCTCACCAAGGAAAAGACAAAAATTATTCCTCGGGGCGATCTTGTGGCTCGCCCACCGCAGGGATTCCGCCGCCGGGAACCTGCTTGTCTAGGTTGGCGCGCTCGGCAGCGTCAGGAAAAGCCTTCGGGCCAGAAGGCTTGGGCTGATAGGAAACGCCGCGCTCGGCTGCGTCGTCGTACCAATCCGCGAGCAGCTCGTTTTGGCGGCCAAACATTTCCTTCTCCTCGGCCGGGGTGGAGTGGTCATAGCCCAGCAGGTGCAGGCAACCATGGACGGTAAGCAGGGCCAGCTCGTGGCCTAGGGAGTGGCCGGCGGCCTCCGCCTGGCGCAGGGCAAACTCGGGGCACAGGACGATATCGCCCAGCATGGCCGGGCCCGGGTCGGCGGCATCGGGGCGGCCGCCACCGGCGATGGCGCCAGGGGTGAGCTCATCCATGGGGAAGCTCATGACATCGGTGGGGCCTTCCAGATCCATCCAGCGCACGTGGAGATCCTCAATGGTCTTCAAATCCACGCAGGTGATTGTGCACTCGGCATCGGGGTTGATGTCCATCGCGCCGAAGGCATAAGAGGCGACGTCAATCAGCATCTCCTCGTTGACGCCTTCGAAGCCGGATTCATTGAGAAACTCGATACTCATTCCATTCCCTCGTATTCAGCGGCTTTCTTATTATCAAAGGTCTCGTACGCATTGACGATGCGCCCGACCAGCTGGTGGCGCACCACGTCCTTGGAGCCCAGGTCCGCGAAGTGGATATCATCCACGTTGCGTAGGATGCGGCGCACGATGCGCAGGCCCGAGACCTGGCCGTGTGGAAGGTCTACCTGCGAGATATCGCCGGTGACCACAATCTTGGAACCAAAGCCCAGACGGGTGAGGAACATCTTCATCTGCGCCGGCGTGGTGTTTTGGGCCTCATCAAGGATGACAAAGGCATCGTTCAACGTGCGGCCGCGCATATAGGCCAGCGGGGCGACCTCGATGATGCCGGCCTCCATGAGCTTCGGAATCATTTCTGGGTCGAGCATGTCCCGCAGGGCGTCATAAAGCGGGCGCAGGTACGGATCAATCTTGTCATTGAGCGTGCCCGGCAAAAAGCCGAGCTTCTCCCCTGCTTCCACGGCCGGACGAGTGAGAATGATGCGCGAGACCTGCTTGGTCTGCAGCGCCTGCACGGCCTTGGCTACCGCCAAGTAGGTCTTGCCGGAACCTGCCGGGCCGATACCAAAGACCACCGTATTATCGTCGATGGCCTGCACGTATTCAGACTGGCCCACCGTCTTCGGGCGGACGGCCTTGCCGCGGCGCTTAACGATGTCCGCCGCCAGCGCCGCCGATACCGACTGCGGCGCCTCCACGGCCACCATGTCCATGGTGTGCTTGACCGTATCGGTGGACACGGCGTGGCCGCGGCGGGCGATGGCCTCGAGCTCATCGAGGATCTTGGCGGCACGGGCCACCTCATAATCGGGACCGGTGACGGTAACGACATTGCCGCGGGCAAAAAGGTCCGCATCCAGGCGGTTATTGAGCACGCGCAGGTTATCGTCCGCACTACCCAGCACGCTGCTGACGTAGGCGGAATCTAGCTCACATTTCTTCGTGATGATAGGCACGTGCTTTAGGCTACCAGCGCCGCCTACCAACGCTCGGTGCGCATGCCGATTGCCGCCAGCGCCACCATTGCCGCACTCGCCGTGCGCAGCACTTCCGGGCCGAGCTTGATGGGTGTGGCGCCGGCTTCTTTGAGGCGATCGAGCTCGGCGTCGCCAATGCCGCCCTCGGGGCCAACGAGCAGGACGACGTCCTCTGTGAGCGGCACGTCTTTGATGGAGGCGGTAGCCTCTTCGTGCAATACGAGCACTGTGGGTGCGTTGGAGGAAGCGCCGTCGCGGCGACCGGTGAGCTCTTGAACGAGCTGCGGGGTGGTCAGCGGGCCGCGCACCTGCGGGATGCGGGCGCGGCGGGATTGCTTGGCCGCGGAATCGGCGGCCGCCTGCCATTTGGCCACCGCCTTCGGCGCCTTCTTACCGTCCCATTTAGCCACGCAGCGATCCGCCTGCCAGGCGATGATCTCATCGGCGCCGGCTTGGGTGGCAAGATCCACCGCGAGCTCGGCGCGCTCGGACTTCGGGATAGCCTGCACCACGCTCACCCGCGGGGTGGGCTCGGGCGCGGTGTCAATGGAGTCGACCGTGCCCTCCAGGGAGTCCTTGCCCGAGGTAGCGGTGATGGTGAGGGCAAGGCGGGTACCGGTGCCGTCGATAAGCTCGAGGCGCTCGCCCTCCCCCATGCGCTTGACCGTCACGGCATGGCGGGCCTCCGGGCCGGAGAAGCTGAAAGCCTCGCCGGTGCGCGCGGCGGAAAGATCCGGGTGGATGAAGACGGGCAGCGACATTAGCGGCGGAACTTATCGCGGAGGCGGCTGAAGAAGGATTCCTCTTGGCCGTCGCCGGTGGTGCGCACGCGCGCGCCTTCGTCGCGGGAATTGCGGATCTTCTCCAGGGCCTCGCGGGTCTTGCGGTCCAGGTCCTTCGGCACAACGACGTCCACGTGGGCAAAGAGGTTGCCGTAGCCATCGGTGCGCAGGCGCGGCATGCCGGCGCCGTCGACCTTGATGGACTCGCCCGGCTGGGTGCCCGGCTCGATGTCGATGGTGAGCTCTTCGCCATTGAGCTGGTCGATGGTGAAGTTGGTACCCAAGGCGGCGTCAATCATCGGCACGCGCACGGTGAGGTTCAGGTCATCGGCGTTGCGCTGGAAGACGGGGTGCTCCTCCGTGTGGACCTCAACGTAGAGGTCGCCGGCTGGGCCGCCGCCGTGGCCGACCTCGCCCTGGGAGGCCATACGAATGCGCATGCCATCATTGATGCCGGCCGGGATATTCACGGTGAGATCGCGGCGCTTCTTCACGCGGCCATCGCCGGCGCAGTGGTTGCACGGATCAGTAATGACCTCGCCGAAGCCCTGGCACTTCGGGCACGGGCGGGTGGTCATGACGTTGCCCAAGAAGCTGCGCTGCATCTCCTGGATTTCACCCATGCCATTGCAGTTATCACAGGTAACCGGCTTGGCCTTGGACTCGGAGCCGGTGCCGCCGCAGCTATCGCACAGCACCGCGGTATCCACGGTGACCTTCTTCTTCAGGCCGGTGTAGGCCTCCTCCAAAGTGATGCGGGTGCGCAGCAGGGCATCGTTGCCCGGCTGGACGCGGGACTTCGGGCCGCGGGAACCGCCGGCACCGCCGCCGAAGAACTCGGCGAAGATATCGCCGAGGCCGCCGCCACCGAAGCCGCCAAAGCCACCGGCGCCGGCACCGCCGCCACCCTGCTCCATGGGGTCGCCGCCCATGTCCACGATCTGGCGCTTTTGCGGATCCAGCAGGACCTCCTGGGCCAGCGCGGCATCGCGGAACTTTTCCGCGGCAGCGTCATCATCCGGGTTCAGATCCGGGTGATACTTGCGGGCCATTTTGCGGTAGGCCTTTTTAATCTCCTGGTCAGTTGCGTTTTTATCAACACCGAGGATGCCGTAATAGTCACGAGCCACTGTAAGAGATATTCCTTCTAATTCGTCTTGTTGGGGTTAACTTGAAAAAATTATTCGCGGCCAGCCAGTTTACTCGCACTGCTCGCCGGCCAAAATTTCGCTCACATACCGTGCAACGGCAGAGACCTTAGAAATTGTTCCCGAGTAATCCATAAAGGTCGGCCCCACTACGCCGAGGCCGCCGAGTGTGGCCACCTCATCGCCCGTGCCCAGGCCGTAGCCCGTGGCGACGACGGAGGCTTGGCGCAGCTGGTCTTCCTCGTTTTCCTCACCGATGACCACGGAGACGTTGCCCAGATCGGGCACGCGGGCAAGCAGCTTGAGGACGACGACCTGCTCTTCTAATGCCTCAATAATCTTGGGCAAACCTTCCGGAAACTCGCGCGCCACGCGCGTCAGGTTAGAAGCACCGGCCATAATCAGCCGGTCGGAGGGCTGCTCCACTAGGGTCTCGATGAGGGTGGTGGCCACCTTGAGCACGTGGTGGCGGATACCCAAGGGGGCGTCATCGACAAGGTGGGCGAGCTCCACGGAGGCGTCGCTAAGCGTCTTGCCCACTAGCGCGCTATTGACGATGTCGCGCAGGCGGAAGGTTTGGTCCTGGTCGATGATTTCATCGAGCTCCACATTGCGCTGGTCCACGCGGCCGTTATCGGTGATAAGCACCAGCAGCAGGCGCACTGGGGAGAGCGCCACAACCTCGCAGTGCTTGACGCGGGATACCTTGAGATTGGGCAGCTGGACGACGGCCGCCTGCTTCGTCACCTGCGCCAGTAGCTGTACCGAGCGGCGCAGCACATCCTCCAGGTCGACGCCGCCTTCCAAGAAGTTGAGCATCGCGCGGCGCTCCGGGGCCGAAAGCGGCTTGACCTCGTGGAGGGAGTCCACAAAGTGGCGGTAGCCCTGCTGGGTGGGCACGCGGCCTGAGCTGGCGTGCTGCTGGGAGATAAGGCCCTGGGATTCGAGCACGGCCATGTCATTGCGGATGGTGGCCGAGGAAACTCCCAGCTGGTAGCGCTCTAGCAGCGACTTAGAGCCGACCGGCTCCTGGGAGGCAATATAGTCCGCCACGATGGCGCGCAGGACTTCCTTGCGGCGGGCATCGGTTGAGGTAGACACTATGGCGCTCCTATTCGCTTCGGCGAATGATAAATTCTTTAAAGTTCGGGACGGTGTACCTGACTTTACCGTGCTCAGGGGAATAAATGAGACCTTTGTTTATGAGCTTAGCCCGCACCGGACCAAGAGCTTTATTATCCTTCCCCAGACGTTCACCGATTTCTTTCGTTTCCGCTGAACCATCGCCTAAGGCTGCCATGGCACTGAGATAGTCTCTTTCAGCTGGCGTAGCTCGATCCCAGCGAGCTTGGAAGAAGCCTGCGTCTAGTTGCTTTGTTCCCAAGCGAGCGGCCTGCCTTGCATCCGCAATGGTAAACGGTGAGATTTCGCCTACCTTCCAAATTTGGGATCCAAACTCCTGTAAAAAGTACGGATACTGTCCACTTGCCTCCGCAAGAAAATCCAGAGCGTCATCTTCGAATTCCACGTCTTGGCGCTCAGCGGGTGCAGATAGAGCTTTGCGCGCCGAATGCAAGCCAAGGCGGTCAATGGTGTGTACCTCGAACATTCGCTCCGCATAGGAGCGGGACCGTGCAACTTTGCCAGGCAGACTCGGAAGACCAGCGCCGATAATATAAAAGGGTAACCGGTTTTGCCCAGCCTCATGCTGTGCCGAAATTAATGCCTCCAGCATTTCCTCATCAAGATCTTGCATTTCATCGATGAAGAATGCGAGGGCCTTGCCGTCCTTTACCAGCGTTTCAGCCACAGCAGAGGTTACGTCCTGTAGGTCGAGCTCGAGGTTTCCGGTAGCAGGAGCTAAATCCTTAGCCTCCACCCCTAGGTTCAATGCTCCGTCTCCCAGGGAAAGATGAAATGAGGCAACTGCACGAGACAGTGCCAAAGCACTCTCTTTCACCAACGCCTTCGCACGGTAGCGCAGCGAAGCTTTTCCTAGCCCGTTGGCAATTGCCCGCCGTACGCTCTCTGCCCCGCGCACTCCTTGCGAAGCTTCAACTTTTACCGTGAGCCAGTCACACTTATCGGCCCGTGATTTCAATTGGTTCAAAAGGACCGTCTTGCCGACTCCACGAAGGCCAATGAGCAACATCGGGCGGCCAAGCAAATTGTTTTCTGCACGCTTAATCAAGTTGTCAAAAGCTTGTAGATCCCTGTCGCGCCCGGTGAGGACTGTAGGGGCAAGTCCCGAACCGGGCGTATACGGATTTAGTGCATCGTCCATATCAAAAGACTAACAAGAAAATAGCGGAATAACAGGTTTCTCATCGACTGAGTCAAAACTAACTGGTTTGGTTTCTACTGGACTAAGTCTAAAGGTCTGGGAACGAGGATTAGGTTTCTTCGGCGACGAGGAGATCGGTGATGATGCCATCGGCTAGCAGGCGGCCGGGCTTGGTGATGCGTACGCGATCGTCGGCGCGCTCGAGCAGGCCGCGGCCGATAAAGCGCTCGAGGGCGGGGGCGGCGTGGGCATCGAGCCAGGCCTCCGGGATGCCCTCGCGCAGGCGCAGGCCGAGCATGATTTTCTCCATGTGGCGGTCGGCGTCGGTAAGCGTCTCGGTTTCTTTGATGGGCAGCTCGTCGCGGCCGAGGGCATCGATATAACGCGAGGGGTGCTTGACGTTAAAAAAGCGCTCATTGCCCAAATGCGAGTGGGCTCCTGGGCCGGCACCCCACCAATTGCCGTCTACCCAGTAGATGCGGTTGTGCTCGCACTCGCCGCCGGGCTTGGACCAGTTGGAGACCTCGTACCACTCGAAGCCTTCCGCTTCGAGGGTGGAGGAAATCATCTCATAGCGCCGCGCCAGCACGTCCTCATCGGGGGCGGGCAGGATACCTTTATTGACCTTGCGCGCCATGCGGGTGCCGTCTTCTACGATGAGCGAATAAGCACTGACGTGGTCTACGCCGGTTTCTAGCACTCGGTCCAAGGTCTCGCGCACATTGTCATCGGTTTCGGTGGGCGTGCCGTAGATCATGTCGAGGTTGACGTGCTCGAAGCCGGCGGCGCGGGCCTCGCGGGCGGCGGCAAAGGCGCGGCCGGGGGTATGGGCGCGCTCGAGGACCTGGAGAACGCCCGGGGACGCTGACTGCATGCCGAGGCTGATGCGGGTATAGCCGGCGTCGGCAAGCTGGGCAAAATACTCCGGTGAGGTGGACTCCGGGTTGGATTCGGTGGTGACCTCCGCCCCAGGTTTTAGGCCGAAGGTGGAACGGACGGTGTTCAGGATGCGGCTCAGGCCCTGCCCTCCCAGCAGCGAGGGCGTGCCGCCGCCAATGAAGACGGTCTCGGCCGGGCGGCCCACGCGCGCGGCCGCCAACTCCAGCTCGCGGTCCAAGGCATCCAGGTAGGGCCCAGTGAGATCACGCGGGCTGCCAAGCTCGCCCGGGGTATAGGTATTGAAATCGCAATACCCGCAACGAGTGGCACAGAAAGGAACGTGGATATACAGCCCGAAGGGTTCAGTCATGGATAAAACCCTAATAGGCCGGGAACAAAATGGCCGAAAGCGGGGTTGAGCATGTAGTATGTTTCCATCTTCCCAAGTAGAAAGGCACCCTCAGTGGAACCTCCGAGTCGATGTCCCTACCTCCTTCTAGGCGGTGGGGAGTAAATCATGTTATCGGCTATTTTGATGATCCTGGCCGGCTTTGTAGTCATTGGCCTCATCATCGTCGCGAACGCATACTTCGTGGCCCAAGAATTTTCCTTTATGTCCGTGGACCGCACGCAACTGCGGACCCAGGCTGCTGAGGGGGATAAGACAGCCCAACGCGCGCTGGCTATTACCCAGCAGACCTCCTTCATGCTCTCGGGCGCGCAGCTCGGTATTACGATTACCGGCCTGCTCATCGGCTATGTGGCCGAGCCGCTCGTGGGCCAAGGACTGGGTACGTTGCTCGGCGGCGTCGGCGTTCCGTCCGCGGTATCAGTCACCGTTGGTACCATCGCGGCACTTTTCATTTCCACGATTGCGACGATGCTGTTTGCAGAGCTCTTCCCCAAGAACTACACCATCGCCGCACCGATGAAGACGGCGCGCTGGCTGGCCGCCTCCACGCAGCTTTACCTGCGGCTATTTGGCTGGCTCATCCACTTCTTCGAGTACTCTTCCAATGCCATCCTTAAGGTCTTTGGCATCGAACCGGTAGAAGACGTGGACTCCTCCGCCACCGCCGATGACCTGGAATCCATCGTGGATTCCTCCCACGAGGCTGGCGATCTGGATGAAAATACCTACATGGTGCTAGACCGCCTGCTGGACTTCCCCGAGCACGACGTGGAGCACGCCATGATTCCGCGCTCCCGCGTGGACGTCATTGACCCAGACACCACCCTCGGTGAGGTCCGCGAGATGATGTCTACCGACCACACGCGCTACCCCGTCATCGACGATGAGCACAATCCAATCGGCGTGGTGCATCTTATCGACGTCCTGGGAAGCGACCTGCCCGCCGCCACCAAGGCCACCGGCATCATGCAAGAGGCCGTCGTGGTCCCTGAGTTGATGCCGCTGCCGGATGTGGTGGAAGAGCTGCGCGATAGCGACCAGAAGATGGCGTGCGTGATCGATGAGTACGGCGGCTTCGTGGGCATCGTGACCATGGAGGACTTGGCCGAGGAAATCTTGGGCGATGTCACCGATGAGCACGATATCGAAGAAACCGAGGAAATCACCGAGCAGGACGAATCCCACTGGTTGGTCGACGGCGATACGCCGATTGATGAGATTGAGCGCGCCATCGGCCACGACCTGCCCGAGGGCGACTTTGAGACTGTTGCCGGCCTCGTCATTGCCCACTCCGGTGCGCTGCCTGAGGTAGGCGAGGAACACACCATCCAGCTCGAGGCCGAGCCCGATGACTGGGTGGACCACGATGAAGCACCCGTCCGCTCCCTCCGCCTGCGCGTGCAAGAGGTGGATCGCCACGTACCGTCCGTGCTCGCCATCGAGTTGGTGGAGGATTACTCCGACCACTCCGATGATGCCGATAAGAAGGAGGATGCATAATGACCGAATCGTGGTGGTTTAACCTCCTCGTTACCCTCCTTATCATCGCCGCTTCCGGCTTCTTTGTGATTATCGAGTTCTCCTTGATGGGCGCTCGCCGCAACCGTTTGGAAGAGGATGCGGAAAACTCCCGCACCGCCCGCGCCGGCCTGCGCTCGCTCAATGAGCTGACCATCATGCTCGCCGGCGCGCAGCTGGGCATTACCGCCGCCACCTTTGTGCTCGGTGCTGTAACCAAGCCCTGGGTGCACCACCTGCTCATGGCACCACTAGAAGCCGCGGGACTGCCGCTGGGCATTGCCGACGTCGTCAGCTTCCTCCTCGCCCTCTTCATCGTTACCTTCCTCCACCTCGTACTCGGTGAGATGGCGCCGAAGTCTTGGGCCATTACCCACCCGGAGACCGCCCTGCAGTTCATCGCGGTCCCCGCACGTGGCTTCGTGTGGATCTTCCGCCCGCTGCTGAAGTGGATCAACGTCATGGCCAACAAAATGGTGTCCCTGGCTGGCGAAGAACCCGTCGACCGCGCCGGTGCGGCCGGCTACGACGCTGAGACTCTGCGCACCTTGGTCGAGCACTCCCGCGAGACCGGTGCTCTGGATGATGAGTCTGCCAACCAGATTTCTGATGTCATCGAGTTGGAAAACTCCACCGTGGGCGCCATGGCCCGCGAGCACGGCTCGGAGGTAGTGCCCCTGCCTTCCGACGCCACCGTGGAGGACCTCCAAGACCTCGTCGTACGCAAGAACATCATGCGCGTGCTGGTCTTCCCCAAGGACTCCCGAGTCCCCCGCGTGGTCCACGTGCGCGATACCTTGCTGGCAGAACCAGAAACCCCGGTTCTCGAGTTCTCCCGCCCTGCCCTGTCCGTGTCTTCTTCCACCACCGTGCAAAAGACTCTGGACCATATGCGCGCTCGCAACGAGCAGCTTGTCATGGTGGGCAAGGCTGATAAAGACAACGCCGTGTGGATCCTCACCTGGGACGACATTATGGGCCAACTATGGCCGCAGATTACCGAGCAGCTAGATAAGGTCACCCCTCCCCCAGCCGTCTAGTTCCTGCCGCGACCTCGCCCGCGCCCGTGCCCGCTTCATTGTGGCCGGCGCGGGCTTTGTCGTTTTTGCTCCCACGCGCAAGGGATGTTGCCCCCGACTGTGGATAACTGTGGCCGTAACTTTCCCAGCCGCCACTTCGCTCACTCGCCTTTCCCCGCGTCGTTGTTATCCACAGGCCCGGCCGCCACCTCCTCGCGCCGGCCGGCGGCGTGTCCTTGCCTAGGAGGCATGACACCACCACTGACCAATATCGACTCCATCCGCACCAACCACCCCACCTTTTGGACCGACCTGAAAAACGGCACCTACCTCAAACTCGCACCACGCATCGCCGTCCGGCGCGATCACTACCACTGCCTCGACTTCCCCTCCCAGCTGCGCCTGTGCGCCATCGCCGCCGCCCGCAGCGCCTATACCGCGGTGCTCATCTCCAAGTCCGCCGCCCGCGTCCACGGGCTGTGGGTCATCGCCACGGCCGAGGAAAAGATTGAAATGGCCCTTCCCACCAATACGCTTCCCCACAAGGACCGCCGCCATCCCGAGCGCATCTACCGCAAGGCTTTACTTCCCGAGCCCATCCTCGTGGACGGCACCCGCTGCGTTTCCAAGGCCCGCGCGGTTATCGACGTCGCCCGCTACCACGGCTTCACCGACGGCCTCATCGCCGCCGACTCGGCTTTGCGCTCCGGCCTGAGCCGAGAAGACCTCAAGGAAGAGTTCGCCCGCATGGGCCGGGTGCGCAATAGCCGCATCGTCCGCGCCGTAATCCACCACGCCTCTTCCCTTTCCCGCTCTCCTTACGAGTCTTTCGCCCGCGCCCTCCTCATTGAGGCCGATTTCCCCTGGCCCATGTTCTTCGAGGCGCCGTTCACCGCGCTGCCTGGCATCACAACCGCCCTATGCATCAACAGCGCCTACCTCATCGACATCATCCCTGCGAAGGCACTTCCCCATCAGCGTGAGCGCCACCGACGTCTGCGCGAGGCCGGCTTCACCGTCCTCTGCTATACCCCTCGGCAACTCATCGACCACCCCACTCTTTTCCTGACCGACCTCATTTCCACCATCTCCGACAGACAAAAGGCCGCCCGTTCTGCCTAAGTCCACGCTTCCTGCCTCCCGCCTTCCGCTACCCCGCCCTTCGCGCTCACCAGCGGCGCTTTCGCCGCGGAGTCGGCTGCGCCGGTGAGCGCGAAGGGCGGGTAATGGCGAATGCCTTGCAAGAGAACCCACCGAGACTTCGCCCGCAATAAGAAAAAGCCTCCGCGAGCGCATGCTCGCGGAGGCTCTACTACTTCCAGCTAATGCCTCAACAGGAAGGTCTTACTGGTTGATGCGCCATGGGACGCTGTTCTTCGGCAGCATGCCGTGGGTGTAGAGGTAGTCAATGGTGGACAGGATGCCCAGCACCGTGCCGCCGCCTACGAGCGCAGCCAGGAAGGAGAACCCTGCGACGGAAGACATGTCTGCGTCCTTGCCGTCCTTACCGTTGATGCCATCGCGGCCGTCACGTCCGTCGCGACCGTCTCGGCCATCACGTCCGTCTCGGCCATCTTCGCCGTCGCGGCCGTCCTTACCGTCTTGGCCATCTTCGCCGTCGCGACCGTCTCGGCCATCACGTCCGTCTCGGCCATCTTCGCCGTCGCGGCCGTCCTTACCGTCTTGGCCATCTTCGCCGTCGCGACCATCGCGTCCATCGCGGCCGTTCTCGCCATCCTTACCGTCACGACCGTCACGGCCATCGCGACCGTCGCGGCCATCCTGGCCATCCTTACCGTCTACGCCATCCTGGCCGTCCTTACCGTCCTGGCCGTCTTTGCCCGGAACAACCGCAGCTTCGGTAGTGGAAGGTTCGGTGGATTCCTCAGAGGTCGGCTCTTCAGCGGAAGTTTCTTCTGCGGAGGTCGGCTCTTCGGTGGCCGTTTCTTCAGCGGAGGTCGGCTCTTCAGCGGAAGTTTCTTCTGCGGAGGTCGGCTCTTCGGTGGCCGTTTCTTCAGCGGAGGTCTCCTCGGCGGAGGTCTCTTCTGCGGACTCGGACGGGGTGGTCTCCTCAGAGGTAGCATCCTCAGAAGCCGGAGCCTCGGAAGTGGTCTCCTCAGAAGAAGGCTCCTCGGAAGGGCTCTCCTCGGCAGGCTGGTCCTTGGTCTTCTTGCCGTTGAGCATATCGGAGCACAGCTGGCCGGCTGGGGCGTTGACGGCCGCGAGATCGGAAGCTGCGGTGGAGATGTTATTCAGGGAGTCTTCGATGCTCTTCTGCTGGTCCTTGCTCAGCTTCAGGTCGCCGGCGACGCTCGCACCTGGAACCAGGCCGGCGATGGTAACGGCTGCATTAAAGAGCTTCAAGATAACCTTGGTGCCCTTGCCAAAGGCGCCGTCGGCGAACTTAAGCAGGCCGGAGACGGTCTTCTTAGCGCCATCCGGGTTATTCATATCAACGTCGGCATCGGCGTTATCGATACGGCCGATGGCCATGCCCTGGGCGCGGGAGAGATCCCAGGTCACGGTCTTGTCCTTCTCGCCTTCCTTGACCAGCTTGGCAATGCCGTCCCAGGTCTTACCGGAAATCTTATCGATGAAATCAGCCGGAACGAGGTCGCCGACAACCGGGATGATCTCCCAGACGGTCTTGAGGATCTTTTCGCCGCCATCGTAGAAGGCCTTAGCCAGCGCAAGCTTGAGGTCGAGCATGTTGCCTTCCTTGTCAGGGGCATCAGTGACCTCGCAGACGAGCTTGTCCTTCTGCTCATCCTTGACCACCTTGACGTTGACGTCGCCGTTGGAGGCCTCAGTCTGTGCGAGTTCCTCGAGGCTGGTTGGCTTTGCAGACTCCTCAGAAGCCGGAGCCTCGGCGGTCTCCTCCGCGCCGTCTACGGCGTACGGGGTGATGGACTCGGCGGCGTCTTCTTCTGCGTCGAGTTCTTCCATCGCCTTATCGCCGGCGTTGTTTTCCTCCAGCAGCTTGC
Organism: Corynebacterium tuberculostearicum; assembly: GCF_022347385.1. Lineage (GTDB taxonomy): Bacteria > Actinomycetota > Actinomycetes > Mycobacteriales > Mycobacteriaceae > Corynebacterium > Corynebacterium tuberculostearicum_M. The sequence goes on along the minus strand of NZ_JAKRDT010000002.1, from coordinate 59,092 downwards.
CGTTCTCATCGAATTCGATGCCGTTGAGGCTTACGGTACCGTCGGTGGTCTTTTCCTCGACAAAGGTGGTGTCGTCGGCGGCGACGGCGTTAGGCACAACAGTGATGGAAGAGAAGGTGGCTACGGCCACTGCGCTGGCAATGAGGCGAGAAGTTCGGCGTGCGCCCATGGTTTAACTCCCTGTAGATGTGGTTAAAGAATGTGATTGCGCGCGCCGCGTGTGGATGATGCTAGGTCACGGCGTTCGCCTGGACGGGAAATACCCTACAGCGCGTTGAGAGCATTTTCTACTTAGATCTTAAGGTTGACCCATCAACAATACCGCTGAATACAGCACCCAAGCCGCTGAACAGGAATAACAAAAATTATATGGAACGGCCGTTAACCTAAAATTTCCCTAAATGCTTCCCCGAATTAGGGCACCCTAGCGCAGAAAACTTCAACGGCCACCGAGAGAGGGAATCTCGGTGGCCGTGAACATCCCCTTGCGTGAAACAAGGAAGTCTATGTGGTTTATGCAGTTGTAGCCCGGCGGGCCGCCTCGCGCTTAGCGCGGACTTTTTCCACCACCGCGGCAACCCGGGCGCGCTCTTCTAGGAACTGCGGTGGGTTATGCCCGCGCATCGTGCGGACATAGGCCGGGTGGGTATCCAGCACCGTGTGCTTCCACGCTTGGACCGCAATGAGGGCGGACTCGCCGGTGCGCTTATACAAGTGCGGCAGCGAGACCATGTCGAGGTTGCGGGCCACGGCGTCGGTTTGCGCGAGCACGTACTCGACTACCTCGCGGAGGTAATCCGCCACGGTCTGGGTGCGAGAGCGCAGGGACTCGGCCAGCTCGTGCACCACGATGGGCTTGGAGATGGGGAATCGCTCATCCAATAGGCGCGGGGTCAGTTGTTCCGGCTCTTCCACGTCGTTTACGCCGGAAGAAGCGGCGGAAATGGTGCCGGAGCGCACGCCGGAGACCAGGGCTTGGCGCAGGCCCATCAGCTCGCCTACACAACGGCCGGAGTCAACGCGGGCGTCTTCAACGATATCGCCTAGCTCAGCTAGGCAATCCATGCACAGCTCTTCGTCCCAATCCTCGATGGCTTCAATGAGGTGCTCGAGGTACTCTGCGACTTCGTCGCCGATATTGTAAATCTCTTGCGTAAGCTCGCGGTGGCGCAGCTCGGCGGCGATTTTGTGCATTGGCTTCGAGCCACTCCTTCCACGGTCCCATTTCTAACCTCTAGTAGAGGTTGAGGTTTGCTGTAACGCCTCACGACTTTATGCGAGATCCGCCGCCGCGAGCGCGCGACACTCCGAAGCCATTCACAGGTTTATGGCAGGTTCGCCCGCACTGGGGTGAGGATGGTGGGGTGAGCTGCAGAAGGGGGCGTCGGCAAGCAGGGCAAAAAGAAACACCCGAGGGAATTCCCTCGGGTGTACCCGTCGCGCAGCCTAGCGCTTGTACAGGTGCTCGATGGCCGCGGCGTAGCGCTGCGAAACCACGTTGCGCTTGACCTTCATGGTGGGGGTCAGCTCGTTTTCTTCCTCGGTAAGGTCAGACTCGAGGATGTAGAACTTCTTGATGCCCTCCGCATGGGAGACGGTGGCGTTAACCTGGTTGATGGCATCCTGCAGCTCCGCGCGCAGGGTCGGATCGGTGGCCAGCTCGCGCATGGAGCGATTCTCCGGAATGTTGTGGTCTAGCTTCCAGCGCTTCAAAATATCCGGATCCAGGGTCAGCAGCACGCCGACGAAGGGCTTGCCATCGCCTACCACCATGGCCTGGGAGATAAGCGGGTGCCCGCGCAAGATATCCTCCATCGGGCCGGGCGAGACATTCTTGCCGCCGGCCGTGACAATGAGGTCCTTCTTGCGGCCGGTGATAACGAGCTTGCCGTCCTCATCAATCTCACCCAAGTCGCCGGTGTTGTACCAGCCATCCTCGAGGGCCTCGGCCGTGGCTTCCGGATTATTCCAGTAACCGTGGAAGACGATATCGCCCTTGATGCAGATTTCGCCTTCCTCGTTGATGCGGAAGGTCACGCCACCCATCGGCGGTCCAACGGTGCCGATGGACTGATCCACAAAGTCCACTGCGGCCGCGGCGGCGACCTCGGTCAGGCCATAGCCCTCATAGACCGGGATGCCGATACCGCGGTACCAGTGCAGCAGGTCATGGCCCATGGCCGAGCCGCCGGTAATGCAGTAATTCACGTTGCCACCCACGCCATTGCGGATGGTGGAGTACACCAGCTTGTCAAAGACCTTGTGCTTGGCCTTCAGCAGGCGGTCCGGGCCCTCCGGCTTATCCAATGCCTTGGAGTACTCGATGGCTACCTTCTCGGACTGCTCAAAGAGCAGGGTCTTGATACCGGAATCGGCCGCCTTAGCGGCGGCAGAGTTGCGCACCTTTTCAAAGACGCGCGGCACGCCCAAGATGACGTTTGGGCGAGAGCGGGCGAATTCGATGTTGATGGTGGAAAAATCCGACCAGTGATTCTGGGAGGCGCCGCGCAGGGCCACCGCAATGGATACCGCGCGGGCAAAGACGTGGGCCAGCGGCAGGAAGGTCAGGGTGTGGCTGCCCGGCACGGCGAAGATGCCAATCGGGTTGGTGCACAGGCCACGGGTCTGGGCCAGCCAATTGCGGTGGGTCAGGATGCAGCCCTTGGGGCGACCGGTGGTGCCCGAGGTATAGACCAGGGAGGCCAGGTCATCGGTGGAGGTGGCCTTGATGCGGGCGTAGACCTCCTCGGCGGCCACGCCCCGGCCTTCGAACTTCAAGGTATCGATGGCAGAGGAGTTGATTTCTAGGACGCGGCGCAGCTGGGAGGGAGAGCCCTTGAGGTTGGGCTCGCCGTCTTCTTGCAAGACCAGGTTTTCTACCAATTCGGAGTGCTCGCGGGTTTCGGTAATGGCGAGCACGGCACCGGAGTCCTCAATGATCCAACGCACCTGGGAGGCAGAAGAAGAGGGATAGACCGGCACGGAGGCGGCACCGGCGGCCCAGATGGCAAAGTCCAGCAGGGACCACTCATAGCGGGTAGCAGAGATGAGAGCGACGCGGTCCCCCTGCTGCACGCCTAGGGCGATAAGCCCTTGGGCTACTTCAAAGACCTCGTCGATGAATTCTTTGCCCGTTACATTGACCCACTCGTAGTTTGCCGGGCGGGTAAACATGACGCCGTGCGGACGCTTCTTCGCGGTGTCCATCAGGGCGGTCAGGCAGGTTTCGCCCGGCTCGATAGTAAATTGCGCCGGGGTATGCACTTCTTGCAGGGTCACGCGGTGTCCTTTCGAACAGCTAATTATTAATCTCCGCCTACTGTACCAATCTGTTTCCCAGCAGGCGCGTTGTCCCCGTGGCACAATGTGGCCTGTGACTACCCGCGACTTGCTTGAAGAACTCGCTCAGCGCCACGGCGTGGCCACCAGCTATACCTCCCAGTCTGGTTTCCCCGTCCACGTCGCTGAAGACACTATTACCTATACCCTGCGCGCTTTGGGCGTGGCCATCGATGACAATCCGGACGATGCGGCGCTAACGCAGCTGCTTTACGACGACTACCTGGACCGCTCCTCCCAGCCCCTACCCCACTGCGTTGTCGCGCCCCAGGGTCAGGAACGCGGGTTCGTGGTCCACGTGCACGCGGGCGATGCCGCCAACGTACACATTGAGCTGGAGGAAGGAGGCACCCGCGAGGTCTACCAAGACCCCAATGACGCCCCGGATGCTGACGTTGATGGCACCCTGTGGGGCGAGGCGAGCTTCCACATCCCCGGCGATCTGCCCATGGGGTACCACGAGCTGGTGCTGGAGTCCGGGGGCATCGGCAAGCATGCCTGCCCGCTAATTATCACCCCGGCGCGCCTTTCTACGGCCGATGAGTATGTGGAGCACCCCATTAGCGGCGTGATGGCGCAGCTGTATTCGGTGCGCTCGGAGTCCTCTTGGGGTATCGGCGATTTCCAAGATTTGGGGCAGCTGGCTGAAACACTCGCACCGCACGCGGACTTTTTGCTGGTCAACCCGCTACATGCCGCCGAGCCGCTGCCTCCGGTCGAGGACTCGCCGTACCTGCCCACCACGCGGCGCTTTATCAACCCGCTCTACCTGCACATCGAATCCATCCCGGAGCTCAAGCTCCTACCGGAGGACTTACAGGATGATGTGCGCGAGCTGGCGGAGGAGTTTCGCCAGCGCAACCGCAGCGCCGAGGAGATTGACCGCGACACCATTTTTGAGGCCAAACTGCAGGTGCTGCGCGAGCTCTTTAACTACCAGCCCTCCCCGGAGCGCGAAGAGGCCTTCGTGCGCTACGCCCGCGAAGAGGGACGCGGCCTGCGCGATTTTGCGTATTGGTGCGCGCAACAAGACGCCGCCGCACAGTCGGGCCAGCGCCATGCCGAAGGCCTAGACATGGACAAGCTCACGCGCTTTTATTCCTGGCTGCAGTTCCTGTGCGATGAGCAGCTAGCCGCCGCGCAGCAGCGCGCACTCGATGCCGGCATGCGCCTGGGCCTGGTGACTGACCTTGCCGTGGGTGTGCACCCGGGCGGCGCCGATGCCGTAAACCTCACTGAGTATTTGGCGCCGCAGTGCTCGGTGGGTGCCCCGCCGGATGACTATAACCAGCAGGGCCAGGATTGGTCGCAGCCGCCATGGCACCCGCAGCGCCTGGCCGCCGCGGGCTATGCCCCGTGGCGCGAGATGCTCTCCACCGTGCTGCGCCATGCCGGCGGGGTGCGCGTGGACCACATCTTAGGGCTTTTCCGTCTGTATTGGATCCCGCGCATGGCCAGCCCGCTGACGGGCACCTATGTCTCCTATGATTTTGAGGCCATGGTGGGCATCTTGGCGCTAGAGGCGCAGCGCGCCGGTGCGGTGGTCATCGGTGAGGACCTCGGCACCGTCGAGCCGTGGGTACAAGACGTGCTCGCGCAGAAGGCGGTGCTGGGTACCTCCATCGTGTGGTTTGAGCGCGACGATGATGACTACTCCCCGCTGCCGCAGGACAAGTATCGCCAGCTGGCGCTGTCCTCAGTCAATACCCACGATCTGCCGCCGACCTTGGCGTACCTGCGCGGCGATCATATTTCCCTCCGCGCGCGCTTAGGCGTGCTGACCCGCTCGGTGGAGGACGAGCAGCGCGATGACATTGAGTGGCAGGCCCGCGTATTGGGCGCGGTAGCGGACCGAGGCCTCTTGCCGCAGCGCGATTACCTGGTGGATCCGGCCGAGCGCGCCTCCCGCGGCGCGGAGGAAGACATCTCTGTGGCGCTGCACCGCTATATTGCGGGCACGCCTTCGGCGCTTTCCTGCACCAGCTTGGTGGACATGGTGGGCGATGTACGTGCGCAGAATCAGCCGGGCACCACGCACGAGCTCTATCCCAATTGGTGCGTGCCGCTATGCGATACCAACGGCACTGCCCTGCTTATCGAGGATCTTCCCGGATTGGAATTCTTCCAGCGCTTAGCAGCCACCAGCAGGAAGGACTAGCGCTGGGCCTAAGCCTCTGCGCGCAGTGGGCGCGTCTAGGTCCACAGGCCGATGAGGGCAACGACGATGACCAGCGCGATCATCGTCCACAGTGTGAGTGAGACGCGCGATTTGGGCAGGGCGCGCTTGCGCTTTGCCGGCTGAGCGCCGGGCTTAGTTGCCGGGGCGGAAGACTGGCCGGCGCGCTTGGCTTCGGGGTCCCAAAGGCCCTCGCGGGGGTTAGCGCGCAGCTCGGCGCGCTCCTGCCGCGCGCGCTCGTTATTTTCCTCAGCCATGGTGGTCTACCTTAGTGCTGCGGCTGCGCTGCTGGGAAATCACTCCGGCGGCCCGATTGGCCACGCGGTCAACCGCCCACATCAGGCACCACGCTATGACCACCATGAGCGGCACGGCGATGGCCACCACGATGACCATTTGAATCCACACGGGCGCCTGCACCAACAATTGCGATAGCGTGCTGCCCAAGCTCGTCAACCACTCCATGGCTACTTATCCTACTTGCTCGCGGTAATCTGGCTGACATGTCGAGCGCCCAGATTCCCGTTACCGTCACCACCGCCTCCGGCCGGATCACCGGCGTGCGCCGCGATGGCCTGCACTACTTCCACTCGGTGCGCTATAGCACCATCCCCAGCCCCTACTCGCCTGCCGAGCCGCTGGATGGCGCCTTTGATCAGGATGCCCGCGAGCCGCGCCCAAATGACATTGCGCTGAGCATTACCGCGCCTGCCGACGCCGCCGAGTGCCCCGTCGTGGTCTATATTCACGGCGGCCGCTTTGAGCATGGCTCGCACGAGGACCCACGGCTTACGGGAACGAAGAATGCCCGTCATGGGGTAGTCCAGGTCAACGTGGGTTACCGGGTGGGCTTGGCCGGCTTTGCGCGCTTCGACGGCGACGAGGCGGACCGCTACCGCGGCATTGATGATTGCCTCTTGGCCTTGGAGTGGCTGCAGGACAATATCGAAGCCTTTGGCGGCGATAAGACCAATATCACCCTGGTGGGCCAATCCGCCGGGGCGGCGATTAGCCTGTGGCTGACGCGTCGCGATCATTTCCGGGGCGGGTTCCGCCGCGTGCTGGCGCTCTCGCCGGCATTCCCGCGCGACCGTTTTGAGCATCGCATCACCGACCTGCGCCGGGCCCTAGGCGTGCCGGTCACGCGCCAGGCGCTGGAAAAGATGGATCCTGAATCACTGGCCAAGGGCTATGCCAAATTCCGCAAGAAGTACCGCTTCGACGTCGCCTTGGGCCCCGCACCACTGCGCGCCGAAGAACTAGCGGATATCCCTATCGTGGTGACCTCCACCCGCGATGAGTTCTACACCATGCCCGCGGCCGAGCGCATAGACAAGATGGCGTTTGCCGGCTTTATTACCAGCTACCTCTCGCCCAAGTTCGGGATGTCACACGATCGTTTCAAACAGTGGCGGCAGCTAGCGCACTACGTCGATCCGCAGCGGCCAATGGGCCGGCTCATTGGTGATGCCGCCGTGCGCCGCTGGACCGCGCAGGTAGCCGAGGAGGCTCCAGGCCCGACCTGGATGATGGAATTTACCCGGACCGAAGCCCCCGCGGTGCACTGCGCCGAGTTAGACCCGCTCTTTGGCGGCAGCGGAGGCGAGGAGGCCGACGCTTCCCCGGCCGGTGAGCTCAACGAGTGGCTGCGCCACTATGCCACCACGGGCGAGCCCGGTTTCCCCGGCTACGGCGATGACCACCAGGTGTTGGAATTCAACCTGGATACGGGAGAGCGTCGGCTAGCCTATGCCACCTTGGACTATGTGGCCGCGGCCTTCTATAACGACGACGAGCTTGGGGTGTAGCGGGCGCCGAAAATTACAACGCGGCGCGCAGCGCGCTATCCGCGAGCTCGTCAATCATCCACGGGCTAAAAACACCAGGCATGGCATCGGCGGCGGCGAAGAGGTTTGCTGGCTCGACCCATTGGTAGGAATCTACCTCGTCGGGGTTAGGCTCCCAGGTGGCGTCGGCAGCAAGCTCAACGGTATATACCGGGCAGATTTCATTTTCTACCGTGCCGGAGGAATCCACCGCGCGATAGGAAAAGTCCGGCAGAATAAGCCGCGGGGCGGACAGATCCGCCGGCGCAATGCCCAGCTCAAAGGAAGCGCGGCGCAGCACCGCATCCGCGGTCTCCTCGCCGGGTGCGGGGTGGCCGCAAAAGGCATTGGTCCACGCGCCGGGCCAGGTGCGCTTGCTCAGGGCGCGGCGGGTGACCAGCACCTTGCCACCGCAGGTCAACCAGGCAGAAAAGGCGAAGTGCAGCGGGGTATCAGTGGTATGAACTTCGGCCTTGGGAGCGGTGCCGATGGGTTCGCCCTCGGCAGAGGCCAAGACTACAAGTTCCGTCATAGATTAAGGTCTCCTACCCAGGTCACGTTGCCAATGTGCAAGCGCGCATTCCACAGGTTGCCAGGCGTCACGTCAAAGCGGTACTGCAGGTTGACCGAAGCGCCTGCACCCAGCGGGAGATCGAGTCCCGGGGGCTCCACGTCTGGGGCAGATTCCTTGTCATAGGGCAAGGAGTTGATCTTGGCCCAGCCGCCGTTGCCGTCGGCACGCTCCAGGGTGGGGTCCTCAAAGGCGTCGACAGGCAGGGGCACATCGTTTTTATTCTTGAGCAGAATGGTCACTACGGTGCCACCGGTGTTGCTATCGGTATACACACCCTGCAACTCCCAGCTCACACCAAGGCCCTTATCCTCTACCGGCTCGCCCAGATTAGAGGTGACTTCCTTATCGTCGGTGTCCTTGGCCTCGTACGGGGCCTCTTCGGAGCTGGAGACGGTGATATGGTCCCCCAGCCCGGTTTCTTCCGGCTGGAGAACGCTACATCCGGTCAGGGTCACGGCGAGTACGCTGACTACGCCCGCGCCGAGTGTGTGGGAAATTTTCACCGTGGATGGATCCTTTGCACGCGAAGATTGTTGTATTTCTGCACAAGTACCTTAGCCTAAACCACCCTGAACTTAAGTATTTACGCTCGTTAACGCCGCATGTGGCATACTGGGCAGTCGCTTAAATCTCTCCCTCCTTTTCCCTAATTCCGCGCACTAACCGCCGTTTCGAAGTGAGTGTGGTCTTATTATGAATTCCATTTTGCGCATTACCCGCAGTGCCTCTGCCCTGTGGCCCTACTATCTAGGCGTGCTGCTGACCGCCACGATAACGGCGGTCGTTGCACTGGTCTCGCCGTTTTTGACGCGCGAAGCCACCGATACCATCGTGGACGCCCTGCAGAACGACGCCCCACTGGGCGATGCGCTGCGCACGGTGCTGTTGCTGGCAGTGGCGCTTTTTCTTGCCGACGCCGCCAATGCCCTCTTCCGCAATATCGGCGGCTATATCGGCGATGTCATGGTCTCGCGTCTGCGCGAGATTTTGTCCACGCGCTACTTTGCCAAGCTGCTAGCCCTCCCGCAGGGCTATTACGATAACCAGGTCACCGGCACGATCATCGCCCGGCTGGACCGCTCGATTGCTAATATCACGCAGTTCGTGCAGTCCTTTGCCAATAACTTCTTCACGATGATCATCCAGACCCTCGCGGTGCTGGCCATTACCGCCTGGTATTACTGGCCGCTGGCCATCTTGCTCGCGCTGCTCTTCCCGGTCTATATGTGGCTTACCGCGCTCACCTCGAAGCGCTGGCAGAAGTTTGAGGCGGTCAAGAACGAGAATATCGACGTCGCCAACGGCCGCTTCGCGGAGGTCATCGGCCAGGTCAAGGTGGCTAAGTCCTTCGTGAGCGAAACCCGCGAGCTCTCCCACTTTGCCAAGCGCTACCGCACCGTGGTCGATACCACCAAGCCGCAGTCCCGCTGGTGGCACATGATGGATACCTTCCGTGGCCTAGCCATGGCTGTTATCTTCCTGGGCATTTACGGCGTAATTTTCTGGCGCACGCTCGAGGGGCATTTCTCCTTGGGCGATATGGTCATGCTGCTGCAGATGGTCTCCAGTGCGAAGCAGCCGGTCTTTATGATGAGCTGGATTGTCGATACCGCCCAGCGCGCCATCGCCGGTTCCAAGGACTACTTCAAGGTCATGGAAGAAGAGCTCGAGCCCACCGCCCCGCGCGAGCTGGTTGCGGCCACCACCGGTTCGCATACCCCGCAGCTCGACCTCACCCCGGTCAGCCCGCTGGAGCCCACACCCGGCGCGCCGGTCTTCTCCTTTGATCACGTCTCCTTCGCCTACGAGGAGGGCAAGCCCGTGGTGGAGGATATTTCCTTCGCCGCCTCTGAGGGCCACAAGGTGGCGCTCGTAGGCGAGTCCGGCGGCGGCAAGTCCACGTTGGTCAACCTCTTGCTAGGCCTTTACCATCCCTCGGCCGGACACCTGGATGTACTGGGGCACCGAGTAGACGATCTCACCGCCTCACGCCTGCGCGCCTCAGTGGGCGTGGTCTTCCAGGAGTCCTACCTCTTTTCCGGCACCATTCGCGAGAACATCGCTTATGGCAAGCCGGGGGCGACGGAGGAGGAAATCGTGGACGTCGCCAAGCGGGCCAATGCCCATGAGTTCATCCAAGCCTTCCCGGACGGCTATGACACGGTCATTGGCGAGCGCGGTCTGAAGCTTTCCGGCGGGCAGAAGCAGCGCGTTTCCGTGGCGCGCGCCATGCTCAAGGACGCGCCCATCCTGGTCCTGGATGAGGCCACCTCGGCGCTGGATACCAAGTCCGAGCGCGCCGTGCAGGCCGGCCTAGATGAGCTGATGAAGGACCGCACCACGCTGATTATTGCCCACCGCCTGTCCACCATCGCGGATGTGGATACCATCATCACCCTGGATCGCGGCCGCATAGATGAAATGGGCTCGCCGGCCGAACTGGCGCAATCCGGTGGCATTTATGCCGAGCTACTCAAGCTCACCCAATCTACCTCGGCCGCAGACCGCCGCCGGTTGAAGAAGTATGGCTTTGTCTCCGGCTCTGCCTCCGAATCCGAGGACGCGGAGGAGGACTCCCGCTGGGCCGACAAGGCAGATGAATAAAAGCGCATAAAAGCGCTGGGGTGGCCGCGGGCTTCGCGTTATGGTTATGGCCATGGAGTTTCCTAGCCTAGAAGAGTTGCAAGCCCGCGGAACCCGCAAGTGGACCGTCTTCGAGGAAGACGTCCTGCCACTGTGGATCGCCGAGTCCGATTTCCCCACCGCGCCCGCCGTAAAGAAGGCGCTGGAAGAGATGGTGGATAAGGAAACCTTTGGCTATACCCCAGCGCCCAAGGCTTCGGGGCTGCGCGAAGCAGTGGCCAATTTCTACAACGACCGCTATGGCTGGCGCCCCAACTCCGACCATATTTTCTGGATCGGCGATGTGGTGCGCGGCCTATTGCTCGGCGTGCAGTACTTCACCCGCGAGGACTCCCCCGTGATCGTGCCGGTTCCCTCCTACCCACCGCTTTTGGAACTACCACGCACCGCGGGCCGCGAGAAGATCGAGACCAGCTTGGAGCTCGACGATATTGAGCGCGCCTTCCAGCAGGGCGCGGGCTCTATTTTGCTGGCCAACCCCTATAATCCGCTCGGCCGTGTGTTGGACGAGGACTACCTCACCGGCCTGGTCGAACTGGCGGAAAAGTATGACGCGCGCATCTTGGCCGATGAAATCCATGCCCCGCTGGTCTATGAGGGCCGGCATATCCCGGTAGCCTCGCTCGGCGCGGCGGCCGCGGAGCGCACCATCACGGTCACCGCTACGTCCAAGGCCTTTAATACCGCCGGGCTCAAGTGCGCCCAGATGATTTTCTCCAACGCGGCCGATGTTCAGACCTGGAACTGCCTTTCTGGCGTGGCCAAGGATGGCACGGGCACCTTGGGCGTGTTGGCCGCGGAGACCGCCTACCGCGAGTGCGGCGACTTCCTCGATGAGGAGGTGGCCTACCTGCGCGAGACCCGCGATTGGTTGGTGGAGGAGCTGCCCAAGCGCATTCCCGGCCTAAAGACCAGCAAACCGGATGCCACCTACCTGCTGTGGTTGGACTTTGCCGATACCGCCATCGGTGGCAATCCGCAGCCGGCCAAATGGCTGCGCGAGAATGCCAAGGTGGCGCTCAACGAGGGCGATACCTTCGGCACCGGCGGCCCGGGCCATGCGCGGTTGAACTTTTCTACCTCGCGCGAAATCTTGGAAGAAGCGCTCGACCGCATGGAGCGCGCCTTTGCGGCCCTCGATTAGGCCGTCCCAGCTGGAGCCACCATGTATTCTGCGTCACCCCCACGCTTTGATTTCTCACCATATGGGCGGTAATGTCTCATTACGCGAACAGGCGTGACCCGCCACCTCGGACCGCGAAGAGGCACCCCGCCTCCGCCACCACCCTCGGCGGAATGGGAAAGCTTCCCCGCATTCTAGCTGTACATGGAAAATTAAGGAGCCACAATGGCTACCCCAGTTGCGTCAAGCACCTCTAAGCCCGGCGCCACCATCGTAATTGCGTCGCTGATGCTGTTTTCGATGTTCTTCGGCGCCGGCAACCTCATCTTCCCGCCCATGGTGGGCGTTTCGGCCGGCACCAACTTTTGGCCCGCCGTCCTCGGCTTCTTGGCCGCCGGCGTGCTCCTTCCGGTCCTAGCTATTGTTGCCGTTGCCATTTCTGGCCGCTCCGTGCGCGATTTGAGCTCCAACGGCGGCGCCCTCTTCGGCCTGGTCTTTTCCGTGATGGCCTACCTGGCCATCGGTGCTTTCTACGCCCTGCCGCGTACCGGCGCCGTGTCCATGGAAACCGCCATCACCCCGCTTCTGGGCTGGGAAGGAACGATGGCCAATGGCATCTTCAATATCGTCTTCTTCCTTATCGCTTTAGTGCTGGCCTGGAGCCCAAACACCATCATCGATACCTTGGGCAAGTTCCTTACCCCAGCCCTGGTAGCGCTGCTGTTCGTCCTTATCACTTTGGCCGCTTTTAGCAACGGCCGCGATCCCCAGACCCCTACTGAGGATTATTCTTCTTCCCCCATGGTCACCGGCCTGTTCGAGGGCTATAACACCATGGACGCGATTGCCGGCTTGGCCTTTTCCATCGTGATTGTCGGCTCTTTGCGCTCCAAGGGCTTTAAGACCAAGAAGTCCCTGGTTAACGGCACTATCACCGCCGCACTTGTGGCCGGCGGCCTATTGGCCGCCATCTACCTCGGTCTGGCTTGGGTAGGCCAAACCATTCCTAATGGCCAGTCCTATGAGTCGGGAGCGCCCCTGCTTGCCGACGCCGCCAATCTCACCATGGGCACCATCGGCCAGGCCGTCTTCTCTGCCATCGTCATTCTGGCCTGCATGACCACCGCGGTGGGCCTTATCACCTCCACCTCGGCCTTCTTTGAAATGCTGATGCCCAAGGTGAAGTACCACGTCTGGGCCTGCCTATTTACTGCACTGTCCATCCTCTTTGCCTTCCAAGGCCTGGATACAGTGCTCTCCATTGCGGTTCCATTCATTACCTTCCTGTACCCGCCGGCCATCTCCCTTATCGCTCTCACCCTGATCCAGCCGGTGGTAAAGAAGTCCGTCGTCTTTTACTGGACCTACCGCCTAGCGCTGTGGGTATCGGTGCTGTGGTCGGCTCTGTCCGTCATCGCCGCACAGGGCTGGGGCGCCGATGCACTCGATCCCATCTTGAGCCTGGCGCCCGGCCAGTCCGTGGACTTGGGCTGGATTGTTCCTACCGCTATCGCGGCAGTCATCGGCCTCGTTGTCGATATCGCCACCAAGGCCGGCGAAAAGCACGCCGCTGCCAACCCGCCGGCGGCAGAGCCGGCGGAGGCCGATGCCCTCGCTGAGGCTTAGTCTTTTAGTCCTGCCTTACCCCCGCTGGGACGTATGCACCCAGAACCCGCGGTCGAGCAGATTCTTGGGTGCATCGCGCGGCCTCGGGGTATGGGGACAGTGTACGCCGCTGATGCCCTCACTGGGTTTGGGTTACGAGCGCCCCGTCCACAGTAGGTTTAACAATCGCGACGTCCGCTTGGTAGTTTTCGACTACATCGGGCCGAGAACCGAAGGACCACATTCTGCGCGGCCAAGCCATGCAACTGGGCGCCGATTATCGCGCGTTCGGCGCCGATGTCGAGGCGCTGACCGGCTCTAGACTCAGGGCCAAACTCGTGTCACCGATGGCTGCTATCGCCACGCAAAAAGCGGAAACAACAAGCTAGCGCAGACCGTCTAAGGATGAAAATGGCTCCTCGGCCGAGTTGCCATGCAAGGGCACGCGCACCCAAGGCGATTTACTTTTGGCGAGTAGCTCGGTGAAACGTACTGTTTGTTGCTTCATAGCCGTGGCGACGTCGGGCTCGCCATCACATGCCCAGATCATTCTTCCCCACCAGAAGCTCGCGGCGACGTCGGCCCACGAGACGAAGTGGTGCTGCAGCGCCGCCACGGCCTTATCTGAAATCTGCAGAAACTCTTCTGGCGAGATCCATCCCAACTCCGTTGCTGGTCCGCCGACGTTGTGGACTCGGATAATGTCCCATGCACGAGTAGTCGTGGGGAGTGCCGGAGCTGTTGCCGAGACAAATTTTTCCGAACGCAATAACCGAACGAGATGACGGAACTTATGTTCTCCGCCGCGCGTATCTACACCCGTTCCAGCGAAGAAGTCTTTGAGAAACTCGACCTTTTCCTCGATTTCCGCCGCAAGTTCGTGTTCTGGAACATCCTTCACGGCGTAAGCAAGCGGTAATAGAAAATCATTTTCCACATGTTGGCCCCCCTCGAGGAAATGATCAATAACCTGATGAGCCTCCTGCACACCGGCTACCCCATAGCTTTGCTCAAGGAATTCTTTGTACTGCTCAGCCGTCACCTTGCCGATCTCCTTGCCCCCTAACGGAGTGGCAAACGATTTATTTTCCTTATACACCATCCCCCACGAGTGACGGCGTACCTCATCTGCGCTTGGCTCCGGTTCCGGCCATGGGAATTTGGCAAGCATGTAGGGCGTAGAATCATCAAACTTTGCGGGCGTGAACGTTGGGCTCATAACCCAACAAAGTACCGAGAATTTAGCCTAGAGTCAGTGGATCCTCCGAGAGTACCCCCATATTTGGGTTGTTTTACGTGCTAATTTGACACTCCCAAGCCGCAAATTTAGTTGGATTGTTAACCTCGATTGCATGACAGACCCCCAAACCGCATTGACCGACCGACCAGACCTCGGTGCTGCACTTGAACGTGCCGGCGATTCCGAGATCTTGCGCGCTGCCGCCGTGGCCGTTGTGGAAGGCCTTGGTGTCGACGAGATCGTGCTGGAAGCCGCCACTACTAAAGCCAGTGGGGTGGACGGTGCTGCTTTTGTCACCAACCGAAGGATTCTAGTATCCAGCAACAAAAAAGACCCATCTCATTTTGAATTTCTTGAGCTTGACAACCTCGGAAACGTCATTGCCCTGCCTTACGAAGACGGTTGGGCGGTCGTGGCACAGCTCTACGACACGTACAAAGTGTGGAGTGGTTTCACTGAAAAAGCGGCAGAACGTATACAGTTTGCTGCCCAGTGGGCTCTGACAGCAGGCAGGGAAACACGGACGGAAGCCTCGCGCTCGGTGTCTTCCACGGAGCTCTTCAAGCGATGGAAAGATAACAAGGATCGACTCAACCGCAATAGCTTGGAAGAGCATGTTGAGTCGATGCGTTCCCTATATTCCGACATTGATTCACGGTGGTGGACTGAATAATGAACCGACTTGCATACCCCGGTTCGCCCGACCGGCTTAATGGGGCAGAAGATACGTCACACATCAAGCGCTCCTCATCGAAAGCGGAGAATACCTATCGCGGATACATCGAGCACGGGTCGTTGCCAAGTAAAGGTGCGTCTCCAGCGAATGCGGCAGACGCTCGCGGCAATGGCGGGTCGCCAGGTCTCAGCACCAAAAAGCAGCTATTGCTCGTTCCGGTAGTGATAGCCGTCATCGTTGTGGTAGTGATTGCCTATTTTGCAGCCAAAGACGCGCTCTTTGGTTCCAAGTCCGAAGAGTCCGCTCCTCCGGAACAGCCCGCTGCTGACGCACCCGCTAATTCCGGTTTCGCCGACGATAACGCTACTAACGAGACCGGAGGAGATACCACGGGCGACACACTGAGCGACTTTACTCCTGCCGACCACGCACCCGAACCGATTGCTGACTTCGCGAAGTACTGCACTGATTATGACGTGCAGTTTAACTACTACGGTGCGGACGGTTCACCTGCTCCAAAGGCGAAGGGCACTAACTGTGGCGTGGATACTGCGAAGGCACCTGAGGTTGGCTTCGTACTCTTTACCGACGATCCTTCCGCCACCGCCGCTGTTCGTGACGGCAAGCCTCTCCTCGATACCGTTGAGATTCCGGCAGAATCAACGCGCGGATCAACGTTCAAGGCCCAGAAATTGGATTCTTTCACGAGCGTCGCGGAAATCCTCCCAGATAGCCAAGGAATTGTTGAGTACACGATCCAAAGCAATGACCCTGAGGTGGCAAAGAAAACGCTAGTTAACCTCGGCGTGGCCAAGTAGAAATAGGCTTACCCACGCTTGTAGAGACAGCCCATTACGTTGTTAGCGGTTCCCCTTAGGGCACCGAAGATTCATAGCCTGTCCACCCGATTGGGCAGGCTATGTTTATTTCCGTTCCCCCTCTGAAAGGACGCTAGAACTAGTCACTGGATTCGGTATGGCTTAATGCTGTCCCTGTCTTAAAATGCTCTGGGGCGGCATGCTCAAACTGCCAATAAGAACCTGACCCAACCCAGGCGGCATGAGGCCTCACAGTCTTGTGGATGCCAGTACCAACCTTGTCTACCCAGTCCCAGTGATTAAGACAAAGAAGGCAAAAGACACAACGCCACAGTCGTCGAACTCCCACCCCGACGCCTAAACGTTCTCTTTACCATGATGCGAAACGGCGAGCTCTACCGAGACATCTCCACAATCCAGGAGGCCGCAGCAGCCTAGAACCAACAGAACCTCATCCCAAGGCGATTGCACAGCAAGCCCAATCGCCTCTTCAAGATGCCCGAAAACAACATCCACAAAGCAAAGCAGAAGCCCCTCACGCCCCTCAACAACCTCACCCACGAACTTGACACCCCCTATAGGAACACCTCTCCGCAACTCACCACGGTGCCGAGGCGGAGGGGATTTTTATGTCAACAGGTCCCGGCGGCGATGCGGTATCACCTCGCCCGGAATAGTCAGGCGGCGCGTACCGTTGGAAGAAGAGAACTTAGACAGAATTTTCCGAAAGCAAAAGGAAGGCTCCCCCGTGACCGAACGCGCGCATCTTTCCGTCTTGGACTTCTGCACCATCTATGAGGGCGAAACTCCAGCACAGTCCATCGCCCGCTCCGTGCAATTGGCACAGGAAGCAGAAAAGCTGGGTTACTCCCGCATGTGGTACACCGAGCACCACAATATGAAGTCCATCATGTCCTCTTCCCCGGCCGTGCTCATTGCCCACATCGGTGCGAAGACCGAGCGCATCCGCTTGGGCTCCGGCGGCGTGATGCTGCCCAACCACTCGCCTTATGTCATCGCCGAGCAATTCGGCACCTTGGAGGAGATGTACCCCGAGCGCATTGACTTGGGCGTGGGCCGCGCCCCCGGTACGGACATGAATACCCTGGGCCGCGCGCTGCGCCGTGACGCCCACTCTGCCGAACGCTTCCCCGAAGACGTCAAAGAGCTCAACTCCTATCTCGAGGGCAAGTCTTATATCCCGGGGGTCAGCGCCGTTCCAGGTGCCAATACCAACGTGCCGATCTATATTTTGGGCTCGTCCATGTTCGGCGCCTCGCTGGCCGCCAAGCTCGGCCTGCCTTATGCCTTTGCCTCCCACTTTGCCCCGCAGCACCTCGAGCAAGCCACCACCTACTACCGCGAGCACTTCCAACCCTCCGAGCGCTTTAGCAAGCCCTATGTCATCGCCGGCGTCAACGTCACTGCCGCCGATACCACCCAAGAGGCACAGGAAGAATACGAGCGCGTGTGCTTCAACCGCGTCAAGGCCTTCGCCGGCCGCGGCAAGCACCTCACCGATGAGCAGGTAGAGCAGATCATTAGCTCGTACCAGGGCCAGCAGATCCTAGACATGCTGAAGTACTCCGCCGTCGGTACCGCCGATGAGGTGGCCAACTACCTCGATACCTTCCAAGAACACGCCAAGGCCGATGAGCTCATGGTCTCGCTGCAGTCCAGCTCGCACGAGGAAGTAATCAAAAATATGCAGCTGCTCGCGCAGGGCTGGCAGCTCGATCCGGCACGCGTAGCCGGCACCCCGAGCTAGTCTTCGGCCCGCACCTGGCCCAGGTGGTCGATGGGAACGCCGGGAAACCGTTCCCGGAGCTTTCCCTCGAGTTCCCGCGGGCCCAGGTTCGCCTGCTCCGGCAGGCGAGCCGAATACCGTTGGGCCTCGTCCAAGGTAGAAACGCGCACCCCGCCTGGAATCAGGGCAAGGAAATTCTGATCCGGCCCGAGCGAATAGAACTGCACGCGCTCTAGCTCAGAGGCGGCGAAACTGGTCCGCTGGTGGGGCAAGGAAATCTCCTCGCCGATCCGCAGCACCGGACGTGCCCGGCGCCGCCCGGAGGCCACCACCGCCAGCATGGCGCACAGCGCCCCGCCTAGGGGCATGAGCGCGGCAATGAGATAAACGGAATGCAGGCGCGAATCGGCCGGTTCCTGCAACGCCGAGTAAATAAGCACCCCACCGATAACCAGCAGCGCGACGGCGATGATGCCCGCCACCGCTACCGCCTTGCCCAGGCGCGCGCTGCCGCTGGCCGCGCGTACTTCAATCGTTTCGGTGCTCTCGTCCACGGTCACATAGCCTAGCGTGCTCGCCTAGCATCTCGGTGCTGGTCGGACGGCGCGTGACTTATTATTTGAACGCCTTTACCCGGGCAACGCGTTGTTTCTCCGTGACGCTGTTGCATTAGCGCGCCTTTGCAAAATGGAATAGCATTACTGTGTTTCGCTCCGCTGGGAAAGGCCCCGGAGAAACTAAGGACAAAGGTTGAATGAGCCCACGCGATAAACAGCAGCATAAGAAGATCGCTGATTACCTGCGAGAACAGATCAGCTCCGGCGTGCTGCAACCAGGCGATTTCCTGCCTAGTGAAGCAGACTTGTGCGAGAAGTTTTCTTCCTCCCGCGGACCCGTGCGCCAAGCCGTTGCGGCTTTGCGGGCCGAAGGGCTAGTGTCCTCAGGCCGCGGGCGCCGCTCCACCGTTTTGGCCTCCACCCAGGCTGAGCTTTTTGAATCGATTTACTCCATTTCCAGCTGGCTGAGCGAATATGACGTGGATCCGCAGCAGCACACCCTGTGGCTGGCTCGCCGCCGCGCGCCGCGGGATATCACCCGCTTTCTGCGCGTAGACCCAGAACAAAATGTCGTCTTCGTCCACCGCGTGCGCTATACCGAGGGCCACCCCATTGCCATCGAGCGGATGTATTTCCCCATGGTGGTGGGAAAGCACATCCTAGATTTCGATGCGGATGCCGGCTCCATTCATGCGCACCTGCGCGATTGCGGCGTGGATTTTGATAATGTGCGCCGCGAACTCACACTGGAGGAAGCCAATGCCGAAGACGCCGAAGCGCTTGGCGTGGCTACGGGTACCCCGCTGTGGCGTCTGCAGATGGAGATTTCCAACCACTCCGGCGAGCCGGTGGAATTGGCGGTCTACCTCTACCGTTCGGACCGCATGAAGCTAGCGATGAATAACGTGCGCGGGGGTGTATCACCCCTAGAAGTTATCCCCACCCCTGGAAATTTTGCATAAGTTTCACGGCAGATATACCCACCGGCTACCCTGCTTTCTATGAGAAGATTTCGCGCCAGTAGGGCGCTGGGCAGCCTCGCCATGGCAGCCGCTGTAGGAACACTATCGGCATGTTCCGCGGGCCATACCGCGGTGGTTGATACCACCCAGGCAGGCAGCGACACCGCACCTTCTTTCCTCACCGTGGCCTCCACCTCGGCCGCCACCTCGCTGGATTTCACGACCACCGGTGGCGCCGCCATTCCCGCAGTGCTTATGGATAACGTCTACGAGACCCTCGTGCGCATCGATGAAGACGGCTCCATTACCCCAGGACTTGCCACTTCGTGGGATATCAGCGACGATGCCCGCACCTATACTTTCCACCTGCGCGACGGCGTCACCTTTTCCAATGGCGATGCCTTTAACGCTGAGACCGCAGCCTTTTCCATTAACTATGTGCGCGAGAAGTGGACCAACGGAATCGCCGCCGCCATGGATCCGGTAGACACAGCTACCGCAGCCGAGGAACACACGCTAAAAGTGCACCTCAAGCAGCCCTCCAATGGCTGGCTGTGGTCCATGGGAACGGCCACCGGCGCGATGATGACGCCACACGGCATGGATAACCTCGCCGCGCAACCAGTGGGAACCGGCCCCTATGAGGTGTCCCGCTTTGCGCCCTCGGAATTCGTTGAGCTGCACGTTCGCGACGAATATTGGGGAAAACCCGCCGCGCAGGATGTCACGGTGCGCTATTTCCCGGATACCATCTCCTCGGTCAATGCACTGCAGGCCGGCGGCGTGGACGTGGTCTGGGGCGTGCAAAACCCGGAGCTTCTTGACGACGTCAAGGAGGGCATCGCTACCGAGGTCGGCACCACCAATGGTGAGGTGCTGTTGTCCATGAATAATGCCCGCGCACCCTTCGACGATCCACGGGTGCGCCAGGCCGTGGCCTATGCTGTAGACCGCACGGCGGCCAATGACATTTTGTGGAATGGGATGGCTAAAGACACCGGCGGCGCACCCATCCCGCCTACGGATCCGTGGTTCGAGGACAAGCACTACTACGACTACGACCCAGACAAGGCCCGCCAGCTGCTCACGGAGGCCGGCGCGGAAGGCGCCGAAATTACGCTAACTACGCCGACGCTGCCCTACGCCCAGACCGTCGCCGAGCTGTTGTACTCGCAACTTACCGAAGTTGGTTTTAAGGTGACACTGGACTCCGCCGAGTTCCCGGCCGTGTGGTTGGGCCAGGTCATGGGCGCCAAGGACTATCAGATGTCGCTCATCTCCCACGTGGAGCCGCGCGATGTGCCCACCTTGTTCGGCGATCCGGATTATTACCTCAATTACGATTCCCCACGCACCCGCGAGCTTTTGGCCCAAGCCGATTCCGCCCCCGAGAAGGACTACCCCAAGCTCATGGCGCAGGCCGTGGACCAAATCATGGCGGATGCGGGCGCGCTGACGCTCATGAATATGCCCAATATCGTGCTCACCCGCGCCGGCGTGAGCGGACTGCATCCGGATCAGGTCACTGACGCGCTCATCCTGCGCGACCTGACCTCTGCCGACGCGGACGCAGACGCTAAAACCACCGCCGCAGATAACACCGAAAAGGAGGCCCGATGAGTTCCCTTCGCACCACGGGGCGCGCCATCGTGCGCCCGCTGCTGCGCTTCGCGTTGACGCTCTTTGTAGCCTCCATCATCATTTTTGCGCTCATGCGCGCGGTGCCGGGCAACCCGGCGCGGGTGGCGCTGGGGGTGAATGCGACAGAAGAGGCCGTCGGCAAGCTCAGCTCTGAGTTGGGCCTGGATCGCCCGCTGCTTACGCAATATTGGGAGTGGGTAAAAGGCCTATTTACCGGCAGTTTTGGGCAGTCTTTGTCCTCGCAGCAGGATATTACGCCGCTGGTGCTAGACCGCGCCCAGGTCACGCTCATCCTGATTGGTTTAGCGATGCTGCTCGCACTGGCCGGGGCCATCCCGGTGGGCATGTGGCTGGCACTGCGCAACCGTACCCGCGGCGCGGATGTGGTTTCGGCCGGCACGCAGCTGGGCATTGCGGTGCCAAGCTTCCTCCTCGGCATCATTCTGGTGGCTATCTTTGCCGTCCATCTGGGCTGGCTGCCCGCCAATGGTTGGGTGCCGCCCAACCAGGGCGCGGGCGAGTTTATTCGCCACCTCATCTTGCCGGTCATTGCACTGGCCCTGGTGCAAGGCGCAATGCTGACGCGCTACGTGCGCTCGGCGGTGCTTGATGTACTGAATCAAGACTATATCCGCACCGCCCGTGCGCTCGGCCAGTCCCCGTGGGAGGCACTAAAGCGCCATGGCCTGCGCAATGCGGCGCTGCCGGTGCTTACCGTAGCCGGCGTGCAACTAACCACAATGGTCGTGGGCGCCGTGGTGATCGAATCCGTCTTTGTCATCCCCGGTATTGGTTCCATGCTCTTGGACGCGGTATCGGTGCGCGATCTGACCACGGTGCAAACCCTGGTCATGCTGCTCGTCGCCTTCGCCTTGGTGGTTAATGCCTTAACGGATGTGGCCTACCGATTCATCGATCCGCGCATCACGGCAGGTGAGAAGTAATGAAGCTGCGTTTTTCTGGCTGGCTGGGCGCCTTCCTCGTTGCCGCCACGGTGCTGGTGGCGCTACTTTCGCTGGTGTGGACCCCCTATGACCCGACGCTGGCGCACCCGGATGTGCGCCTTGCCGGTCCCAGCGCCGAGCACCTCCTGGGTACGGACCGCTTTGGGCGCGATACCGCCTCCCGCATCATGGCGGGCGCCCAGATTACGGTCTTTGTCGGTCTGGTGGCGGTGGGCATCGCCGCCCTCGTGGGCGTGCCCTTGGGCATCCTGGCCGGCATGCGCCGCGGCACATGGGTAGATGCCCTGGTGATGCGCGGCGCGGATCTGTTGCTTGCCTTCCCCGCGCTGTTGTTGGCGATTATTGCCGGCGCGGTGTGGGGCCCTTCGACGCTGACTGCCATGGTTGCCATCGGCATCGCCGGCATTCCCTCCTTCGCCCGCGTGGCGCGTTCAGGCACGCTGCAGGTTATCACGCAGGACTTTATTTCCTCCGCGCGCATTTCCGCGGTGCCGGGTTGGAAGGTGGCGCTGCGCCATATCCTTCCCAACCTCACCGGGCTGCTCATCGTGCAGGCCTCCGTCTATTTCGCCCTTGCCATCCTGGCCGAAGCCGGCCTGTCCTACCTCGGTCTAGGCACCGCCCCACCGGCGGCCTCTTGGGGCCGGATGCTGCAAGATTCCCAGTCGCTGCTGGGCACCGCTCCCCTGCAGGCCTTCTGGCCTGGCCTTGCCATTGCTGCCACGGTGCTGGGCTTTAACCTGCTTGGCGACGCCCTCCGTGACCTCCTCGATCCCCGCCTGAAAGGATCCGCGCGATGAGCCTGCTCCACGTAGATGACCTGACGGTTACCGCCACCGGGTCCACCACTGCCCTGCTAGGCCCCATCAATATCGAGCTCGCGGCCGGCGAGAAGCTCGGCATCATTGGTGAATCCGGCTCCGGCAAGTCCCTCACGGCGCTATCCATCATGGGCCTTCTGCCCGATGGGGTGCGAGCGAGCGGCTCCGTGACCGTGGACGGGACCGAGGTGATCGGCGCGCGCGATGCCCGCATCCGCCCCTTGCGCGGGTCCACCATGGCGATGGTCTTCCAAGAACCGATGAGCGCGCTAGATCCGCTCATGCGCATAGGCACCCAGCTCTCCCAGGCCGGGGTGCGCGATTGCGCGGCCGCGCTCGACGAGGTGGGCCTAGCCGCCGATGTCGCCTCCCGCTTCCCGCATCAGCTCTCCGGCGGGCAGCGCCAGCGCGTGCTCATCGCCATGGCCATGGCCGGGCGCCCCGACCTCCTCATCTGCGATGAACCAACCACCGCGCTGGATGCCACCACCCAGGACGGCGTGCTGCGCGTCATCGAGCGGGTGACCAAGGCCCACGGCACCGCTCTGATCTTTATCACCCATGACCTGGGCGTTATCCGCCGCATGTGCCCCAACGTCTTGGTCATGCACCAGGGCGCGGTGGTGGAATCCGGTCCCACCGAGCGCGTACTTGTCCACCCCGAGCATCCCTATACCCGCACGCTCATCGCCTCCTCGCGGCCGCCGGAGCTGAGCCTTTCTCCGGCCACGGCGGAGGAGGATGCGATAGTGACGCTACGCGGGGTCAGCAAGGTCCACGGCGCACATGCGGCGCTCGATGGCATCGACCTGCGCGTGCACCACGGCGAGCGCCTCGGCATCGTGGGCGGCTCCGGCTCGGGCAAGACCAGCCTGCTCAAGCTCATCGCCGGGCTCGACCAGCCCACGAGCGGTGACATCGACGTCCGCGGCCGCGTGCAGATGGTCTTCCAAGACCCGCAGGGCTCGCTTAACCCGCGGCTGAAAGTCTGGAAATCCATCGCAGAGGCCATCCCCGGCAGTCCCAGCAAGGCCGACAAGCGCGCTCGCGCCGCGGCCGCGCTTGAGGAGGTCGGCCTGCCGGCCGAGAGCCT
Source organism: Corynebacterium tuberculostearicum (assembly GCF_022347385.1). Taxonomy (GTDB): domain Bacteria; phylum Actinomycetota; class Actinomycetes; order Mycobacteriales; family Mycobacteriaceae; genus Corynebacterium; species Corynebacterium tuberculostearicum_M. The sequence continues at coordinate 35,286 of NZ_JAKRDT010000002.1, read as the reverse complement.
CGATCGCTTCCCGCACGAGTTCTCCGGTGGCCAGCGCCAACGCATTTCCATCGCCCGCGCACTGTGCGGCGAGCCGGATATCTTGCTGGCCGATGAAGCTGTCTCTGCCCTCGATATGTCGGTGCGCGCCCAGGTGCTGGAGCTTTTGGCGGGGGTCATCGCCAAGCGCAAGCTGACCCTGCTCTTTGTCACCCACGATCTCGCGGTGGTGCGCCACCTATGCGATAGCGTCGCGGTCCTGGACCGCGGCCGGCTCATCGAGCACGGAGCGACCGACTCCGTATGGTCCTCGCCCAGCACGGACTACACGCGCCGGCTCATCGCGGCCGCCGACATGTAAAGCGGGTGGCTTCGGGCGTAAGGTAGTCGGGTCAGATAACTCCGCCGAGAAAGGATCCTGCTGCTCCGTGGCCACCCAGCTTGACTATCCCATCCCGCAGCGCCCCAGCACCACCCAGTTACTCACCGCGTTTAATAGCGCCTCGGTGCGCTGGCCCAGTGCCCTGCGCGCGGGCTTGGCGATTCTCATTCCCGGCGCCATCGCGCTGCTGACCGGCCACGACTACGCCATCCTGCTCATTTCCACCGGCGCGTTCACCGTCATCTTTGGCGAGGGCCACCCTTATCGCACCCGCCCCCGCGTCATGCTCACCGCCGGCACCGCACTCATTACCGTCGCGGCCGTGGGCGTGCTGGTAGGCCACCTCATCTTTGCGCCTGGCCACGGCCATTGGTGGCTGCTGCTGGCGGGCCTGTACACCACAGCGCTGGCCGCCGTGTGCGGCTTTGCCCAAAACGCCCTGCGCCTGCCGCCGCCGGGCACCTTCTTCTTGGTCATGGTCGGCGGCGGTTCGGTGATGCTCGCGCGCACCGACGTCACCGTGGGCCAGCTGCTCTTTTGGGCGCTGACCGGCATGATAGCCAGCCTCGTGCTCGGCATGGCGCCGGCGCTTATTGACTCCCACGGCCCCGAGCGCCGCGCGGTCGCCGCACTGGAAAAGGCCGCGGCCGCATTCAAAGATGACCGCGACGATTCCTTGGCCCGCCACCACCAGGCGCAGACCGCGCTCTTTGCTGCCTGGCAGGCGCTTTCCGACGCCCGCATTATCCGCGGCGGCCGCATCATCGATTCCCAGGGAGCCCACCTAGTAGAGCGCACCCTCGCAGCGCAGCACACCATCGTGGCGCATAACCGCGCCTTGGATTTGGGCGCCGATTCGGATCAGCTCACCGATAATGTCACCGACGTCGATCCGGATCGGACCGCCATCCCGCACACCCGCCCCACCGGCCGCTACCGCTTGTATCGCGCCGCGGTCCGGGATTCGCACGCCATGGTCACCACGCAAAAGGTGGTCCTTTCCGCGGCCATTACCGTGCTCGTGGGCCTTACCCTCGGCTTCGACCGCCCGGACTGGGGCGTGGTCTCTGCCTTCCTCATGCTGCAATGGGGACCCGACCATGTGCCGGGCACCGTCCGCGGCATCCACCGCATGCTCGGCTCTGTCGTCGGCGTGCTGCTGTTTTCTATCCTCCATTACTTTGGCATTCAAGGGTGGACGCTCCTGCTCGCGCTGGCCGCGTGCCAATTCTGCGCCGAAATCTTCGTGGCTAAGAACTACGCCATCTGCGTTATCTTCTCCACCCCGCTCGCCCTCCTCATGGGCAATTCCGCCACCCGTCCCCTGTGGCCGACCATCCAGGCCCGCTGCGGCGAAATCATCTTGTCCATCCTCATCGCCACCGCGGTGCTATGGCTGTGGCAGCGCAGCGCCCCCGTGCGCAATCAGGCTCGCCTGCAGGTCCGCGCGATGGAGTCCATGGCTACCCTGCTCGGCCTGCTCTTTGTCAATACCCCAGATGCCGTACTGTCCGCCCGCCGCGACCTGCAATACGAGCTGCTCTCGGAGCGCCGCGCCATCCAGTCCCTCGCCGTGGATAACCCCGATGCCGTGCGCCAATTCTGGGCCCGCCACATTGCCGTTCAGCATGCCGGCTACTTCCTGCTAGATTTCTGCACCACCCACCCGGACCGCACCGCCACCCGCGCGGAGCTTGATTCCCTCGTCCGCGAAATCCGCACCGCACGCGCCGCTTAAAACAGCGAGTACTCCTCTATAACTTCGTAGCGTGGGCCACCGCCGCGGCCCTCGCCGAGGTGCGATTGCATCAGACATACCCGGTCCGCGCGAAAATCCGGTCCCCGATACACCGATAACGCGCGCACATAATCCGCCAGCGCCCACGGCTCACGGGCCCGCCGACCAGCGCGCGCGACGGTGAGGTGGGGGCGGTGGTGGCTAAAGGGGACGTCGGCAAGCTGGCACTGCGCCATCAACTCCCGCACACCGCGCGCCTGCCCGCCGACGCCCACCCACAACGTGCGCTGCTCAAAGCTCCCCGCTCCGCTCAGGTGCACATCCAACGCCCCGCGCCCAGCCACCGCGTGAGCTAGGTGCTCGCGCACCGCCGCGGCATCATTGGGCTGATCGCCATAAAAGGCCATGGTCACATGCCAATTATCCGGATCCGTCCAACGCAGCTCATTAGTAGTTGCCGCGTGGATGGGCCGCAGCGTATGCACCAAATGCTCGCGCGCGGCGGCCGAGGGCAATAGTGCAGCAAAGACGCGGATCATGGCCTAGCTGGCATAGACGTTGAGGCGCAGTTCCGCGTCCAGCAGGTGTTCTTCCTCGCGCTCAAAGACGGCGAAGGCATGCAAAATATCCGCAACAGCGGTGGAATTATCATCAAACTCGGGCATGCGATAACTTCTTTCAAACCACAAAGGAGGCACAAGAATCACGCTCGATTCTTCTGCCTCCACATAGTAGCTGACAATGATGTAATTATCCGCCCTTGACCACCGTGACCTGCCAGCCAGCATCCCCCGAGCGATGGAAATCACGAATCTCATGGCCCTCATCGGCCGCCCACTGCGGAATGGATTCGGTGGCCTGGGTGCAGTCGAAGTCAATAACCAGTGCCTCGCCTGGCTCCAGTTCCGCCATGACCTGCTTGGCCTCGATCAACGGGAACGGGCACACCGCGCCGAGGGTATCGAGCGCATAGCGCCCACCGCCCAGCGCGCGGGCCTTGTTCTTCGCCTGCGGCTTAGTCTTGAGCGCTACCGCCCCGGTGGCAGTGGCAAAGCTCGGCAGCACCTTATCCTCGGCGGAGACCACCGAGTTATCCACGGATTCCTCGGTGGAGTAGGTCTGCGGCTGCTGCGGCTCACTCTTGGGTTTCAGCCACAGGCGCGCGCCCGCACCGACGCCCAGGGCCATAAAGAATAGCGATACCCAGCCCTGGAAGCTAAACAGGGAGGTCTCCACCATGCCATTGCCCACGGTGCAGCCGCCCGCCAGCGACGCGCCTACGCCCATCATGATGCCGCCCCAAATGGCGCGGGTCGCGGTCTGTGCATCTGGCACGCGCACACGGAACTCACCAGCGGACTTGGCGGCGATAAAAGCGCCCACCAGCAGGCCGATAACCAACAGGGTGCCCCAGTTCATGCGCGCGGAATCGCCGGTGGCGGTCCAGCGGACGATGTCCGCGGTCGGCGTGGTGATGCCGAGGCCGCCGTTGCGGCCAGCGTTGGCCGAGAGCACAAAGCCCACTGTGCCGATGATGCCGACGAGCACGGCCGCGATGTTCATGTTCAGCGGCTTGGCGTACCACGGCTGGCCCAAATCCACCTTCGGGCGGCCGGCGTCCTTTGCCCGGTAGTGGCGCCACAGCAGGAAGGTCACGCCCCACAGGACCGCCACCAGGATCCACGGTGAAATGTGCAGCGCGCCGTGGATGGTGGTGACCGGGAGGCTCCACTGCTTGAACCAGTCATTGGCGCCGGACAGCGGGCCGGACTTCATGGCCGCGGCCGAAAGCCCGTAAAACAGCAGCGCAATCCATGAGCCGACCAGGCCCTCTGCCGAGCGGTACCACGTGCCGGACGCGCAACCGCCGGACAAGATAATGCCGAGGCCAAAGATGAAGCCGCCCACGATGACGGCTACCGGCTTGAAATCGCTAATCTCCGGCGAAAGCACGCCCGCGCCAGTCAACAGCGTCAGGCCAAAAGCATGCACCGAAATCAAAATGAGCAGGGCGGTAAAGCCGCGCCAGGTCTTATTGAGGAAAATATCGCGCAGCATGCCGGTCACGCAGAAGCGCCCGCGCTGCAGCACGGCACCGAAGACGATGCCAGTGAGAAGTCCGGTAATAATCACAATTTCTCCTTGTTTCGAGTTAAGGGCTTCAGCCTACGACACCAAAGACAGAATTGTCTATATCCACTGCACAACCCTGTTTTATAGTGTGTCATTTATGCACTACATTTGCGGTTTTTGCGGCAGTGCAGGACAATAAGAGAACCGTCTAGTAAGGCAGGGACAAACCTCTGCCGTGTAAGGAACTCGTGAACTCCTCTCGATCCGCCCGCGCGTATCACCGTTCCCTTGAACCAAGTGACAAGGGCAGCGCCGTGGGCCTGTACCCCCATAACATGCACCCAGGGCTTGTGCCCGGCATCAGCGTCGAAGACCAGCGCAATAAGTTTGGCCTGGATAAGCCGCTGTTTTTCATCACCGCTATCCTCATCGTCGCCTTCATTATCTGGGGCGTCCTCATGCCCGATAGCGTGGCCAGCGCCTCCTCCTCCGCCTTTGGCTGGGCCATTACCAACGCTGGCTGGCTGCTCAGTATCACCATGATGCTGGCCATTGTCACCATGGCCTATATCGGCTGCTCCCGGTTGGGGCGCATCAAGCTCGGCACCGATGACGAGGAGCCCGAGTTCAGCTACTTCAGCTGGGTAGCCATGATGTTCGGCGCCGGCATCGGCGTGGGCATCTTCTTCTATGGCCCGTCCGAGCCGCTCTCGCACTACCTCACCCCGCCGCCGCACACGGTGGACGGCAATACCGTCGAGGCCCTGCACCAAGCCATGGCCCAGGCCCACTACCACTGGGGCATTTCCCCGTGGGCGGCCTACGCGCTGGTCGGCGCGGCGATTGCCTATTCCTCTTACCGCCGCGGGCGCGTGCCTTTGGTCTCTTCCATCTTCAAGCCGCTTTTCGGCTCCCGCGATACGGATGGGCCAGTGGGCAAGCTTATCGACGTCCTCGCGCTCATCGCCACCCTCTTCGGCACCGCCGCCACCTTGGGCCTATCCGCCATCCAGATCGGTGAAGGTGTCACCATCATCCGCGGTGCGGGCACCATGACCAATACCGCGCTCATCATCATTATCGCCGTGCTCGGCTGCGCGTTTATCCTCTCCGCGGTCTCCGGCGTGGCGCGCGGCGTGCGCTACCTTTCCAATATCAATCTCTCGCTGACGTTGGGTCTGGTGGTCTTCGTCTTCCTCGTCGGCCCCACCCTGCTCCTACTCAACCTCATCCCGGCCGGCATCGTCACCTACATCGATCAGCTTCTGCCGATGATGGCCAAGGGATTGTCCTGGGGCGATGAGACCATCGAGTTCCAGTCCTACTGGACCGCCTTCTACTGGGCCTGGTGGATTGCCTGGACGCCGTTCGTCGGCCTCTTTGTCGCCCGCATCTCCCGCGGTCGCACCATCCGGGAATTTACCGCCGTCACGGTTTTCGCCCCTACCACCATCCTCATCCTCGCCTTTACCATCTTTGGCGGCACCGCGATTTCCTTTAACCGCGAAGGCATCGCCGGCTTCGACGGCGAATCCTCTAATGAGCAGGTGCTCTTCGCCATGTTCCAGGATCTGCCTTTGGGCTCCATTACGCCCTATATCCTGCTGGTGGTCTTGGCCGTCTTCTTCGTCACCTCGGCGGATTCGGCCTCCGTGGTGATGGGAACGATGTCCTCCAAGGGTGATCCCACCCCAAATAAGCTCGTGGTCATCTTCTGGGGCGTGTGCATGATGGGCATCGCCATCGTCATGCTGCTGACCGGCGGCGAAGACGTGCTAACTGGCCTGCAGAACCTCACCATCCTCGCCGCCCTCCCCTTCTGCGTAGTCCTTTTGGTCATGATGGTGGCCTTCATTCGCGACCTGCGCTCGGACCCGATGTTTATCCGCCGCACCTACGCCCGCACGGCGATGGATAACGCGGTCATGCGCGGCATCGAAGAGCATGGCGATGACTTCGAGTTCACCGTTCAGCACGCCGAGGGCGACCGCGGCGCCGGCCACGATTTCGATTCCTCCGCCGAGCGCTATACCGAGTGGTACCAGCGCACCGATGAGGAAGGCGAAAACGTCGACTACGACTTCGATACCGGAGTCTGGTCCGACGGCTACAATCCTAAACACGATAAGAACCACCCCGACTTTGAGGGTGAAAAGAAGGAGAAGTAATGGGCATCCCAGACGACGTTGTCCTCGATGGCTATACGCTCATCGAGCAACATGCAATCGACCACGAGTTCCTGCTGCGCGGCTCTCCGCTCGGCACCGAAACTCCCCTCCTCTTCGCCCTGACCATCGCGGGCGTACTGCTGGTTGCGGCAAGCTTCTTCCTGCGCGGTGGCGCGCGGGTGACAGCCGGCCTGGTGGGCGCGATCCTGGCGCTGAGCAAGCTATGGTGGATGCCCTTCGCACTATGGCAGCAGTTCGATGACGGCCAAGTATTCAGCTACACACTCAAGTACTTCCCGCAGTACTGGCCGGCAGCCTCCATCATCGTCGGCGTCATCGCGCTGGTAGGCCTAGCCTCCGCCATTTTCCGACGGCCCTAACCGCCGAGCACCGCAATCGCGATATGCACCCGGTTGGTGCCATCGATTTTGGCCAGGATGTGCTTCATGTGCGTCTTGACCGTGGTCAGGGAGATGAACAGCTGCTCGGCAATCTCGGCGTTGCTCAGCCCTTGGGCTACCAGCTGGGCGATTTCATTTTCGCGCTCGCTCAGCCCGGCCAGCCCGCTGGGCTGAATCATCTCCTGCTCCGGCTGCGGCGGTGTGGCCGCCAGCCCCACCAGGTTTTCTAGCACCTTCGGGCTAAGCTGTTGCTGGCCTTGGGCCGCCGCTCTTACCGACGCCACCAGCGCCTCCGGCGCCGTCGTCTTCAACAAAAAGCCCACGGCACCTGCGCGCAGGGCGTGCAGGATGAATTCGTCGGTATCAAAGGCGGTGAGCATCACCACCGGGATATCGCGCGCGCCGGCCAACGAGTGCAGCTGCGCCGTCGCCTCGATGCCGTCCATGACCGGCATGCGAATATCCATCAGCACCACGTCCGGCTCCTCGGCCAGGATGAGCTCGACTCCCTCCTTGCCGTTTCCGGCCTCACCGATGACGCTGATGCCCGGCGCGCCTTCCAAGATCATGCGCAGGCCGTGGCGCAGCAGCGGCTCATCATCGACGAGCACCACACGAATCTCACTCACTGTACTTCCTTCCTGGGCAGGCACAGAGTCCACGAGAACCTATCGTCCTCATCATTTACCTGCAGCGATCCGCCCACCACACTAGCGCGCTCGCGCATGCCGACGATCCCGTACCCGCCACTGTTCCCACTCCCCTTTTCCCCAGCCTGGGCGGTGGGGTTGGCCATGGTGATAGACAGGGCGTCGGCAAGCGCGGCGATGGTGATGGTCACCGGCTCGCCCGGCGCGTGCTTGCGGGCGTTGGTCAAGCCCTCCTGCACCGCGCGGTTGAGCGCGTGGCCGGCCATGGTGCTAAGCTCCGCCAGCGACTGCGGCCCCGCGCCCCGCTGGTAGCGCACCTCCACGTACATGCCTGCCCGGCGGGAACGCTCCACCAGCGATTCCACGCCCTCGCGCGGATCGATGCGCCCCTCGCTGCGCAGCGAGTGCAAAGCCTCGCGCAGATCCCCCACGGCGGCTTCGGCTTCATCGCGAATCGTGCGCGCGGACTTCCGCGTCTCTTCCGGATCTAGGTCTTTGCGGTAGGCCAACCCGCCGGCGTAGACCGCAATCATGCTCAGCCGATGCGAGAGTGTATCGTGCATATCCCGCGCGATCCGGTCGCGCTCTTCCTGCCGCGCAAAACTCTCCCGCGTGGCCATTTCCTCGTGCGTGAGCTCCGCCTGCGCCTGCAGCGCAATCGTGCGCTCCTTCTGGTTCGAGCGAACCAACCCGACGACTAAAACCACTACTGCTGGGAGGATGATGGCAATGAAAAATCCCAGCTTCCCGGGAGCATTAAGCCCTTCGCTTCGAGATAGATCGAGAGTGACCAGCTTCGAGGCCACCATGGCCGCACATACCGTCGCCATCCACAACCGGCTGCGGCGCGAGGCCACAGAAAACGCCGCTATAAATACCGAGGGGCGGGGCTCAGCAATCGTCACCGTCGCCGAAATAATGGTTGCGGCTACCAACGCGCTGCGCGGGCCGGGCTGGGTGCTACGCGGGTCACGCTCCCGCGCAGCATGGCGGAGAGCAAAGGGCAATAAGATCCACGTTCCGATCGTCGCCGCGAAAAAAATAAACAGCCTTTCGGGCGATCCGTCGCTCTCGCTAAACCGGACGGAAAAGACGGCAAAATCGCCTATCACTGCCACCGCCGCAATGATGAGCTTCTGCCACAGCGGGCGCTGGAGCATCTCGTCGGATTTTCGGAATAACTTCATAACGCGCACCAGTCTAAGCCGACCCGCCGCACCTGCGGTATCCCCCGCAGGGAGGATTCTCCGTCCTCAGCCACGCGCCTCTAAGACCATAATGGCGATGTGCACGCGGCTGGTACCGCCGATCTTTTTCAGAATATGCTGCATATGCGATTTCACCGTGGCCATGGACACCACCAGTTGGTCGGCGATGTCTTGATTATTCAAGCCCTGGGCCACCAGCTCGGCGATTTCGCGCTCGCGGGAGCTAAGCCTACCTAGGTGGTTGCGAGCGGTGCGGGTGTGGTGCGAATGGGCGTCGTCAAGCGCGGGGCCTTGCATGCCTACCAGCTTGTCGACGACCTGCGGGCTCAACAACGGCTGCCCCGCCGCGGCCGCACGCACGGCCGCCATGAGCGATTCCGGCGGCGTCGACTTCAGCAGGAACCCAGCCGCCCCGGCACGCAGAGCCCGCAGGATGAAGGAATCGGTATCGAAGGCCGTGAGCATGATGATCGGCACTGCGTGAACGGACAGAATCTTCTCCACGGCCGCGATGCCATCCATGACCGGCATGCGAATATCCATCAGCACCACATCGGGCTGCGCGTCGAGCACGGTAGCCACCGCGTCCCGGCCATTGCTCGCCTCGGCCACGACCTCGATATCGGGCGCGTTGGATAGCAGCAGACGCAGGCCGCTGCGGACAAGTTCCTCGTCATCAACGAGCACTACGCGCAGGGCATCGGCCATCATGCTCCCTTTCCTACTGGTTGATTCCACCGCGCGCGCCACAACTGCGATGCGACGGGCGTATAAGCCACAGTAACCGCTACCACTGCCGCCAGCGCTACGGGCACGATTCCCGCGTGGCCCGCCACTACGCCATTGAGGAACGAGGGCACGAGAATATCGTTTAGCTTTTCGAAGAATTTGGGGAAAAATTCGATGACTAGTGTGGCCGCGATGAATGTCAGCGCAGCCTGCAGGAGCAACGTCCATAGGCTTACCCGATGCAGCCGCTTATCGACGTCCGGCTTCCCCACCGCCGCAAACAGCACCCTCGCGCCTTGCCCGCGAAACTCCGGCACGACATAACCGCGGCGCTCCACCAGCTCGATGCGGTCTGCGTCTTTGGGCGCGTTATCGTCGCTGTGCCCGCGCAGGAATTCCAGGCTATAGGCCGAGTCATCGGTATCGGTATAGCTGAGCTTGCGCGAGGTTCCGTTGACGGTGGAGATAAAAAGACTGCGCTTAAAGTCTAAGTACTTTCCCGTCCACCCCTCGCGGGCCGTGGTTTCTTCTAGGTCGATGCGCATGAGCCCGTATTCGGGATGGCGCAGTTGCCAGCTCATCTCGCTCATCGTGTGGCCTCCTTGTGCGCTAGCGGTAGCTGGATACTCCATCCGAATTCCTCGCCTCCCTTTCCTTCTGGGATTTCCTGGTTAGCCACGATGCTCATGCGCCCGCCGGATAGCTCAACGCGCTCGCGCAGGCCCACCAGCCCGTAGCCGCCGGCGCTACTGCCCGCGCGATCATCGGCCTTAGCCGCCGGGAGCGGGTTGCGCATCTCGATGCCCACCTCACCGGCCACCTCGCGCACCGTAATGCTCACCGGCTGGCCAGCGGCGTGCTTGCGCGCATTCGTCAGGCCCTCCTGTACTGCGCGGTGCACGGCGTGCTGCGCCATCGTGGACAGCCCATCAAAAACGTCCGGGCTGGTGCCGTGCGCATAGGTTACAGTCACCTCTGCGCCGGCCTCCCGCGCGCTCGCGACCAGCTCCTCTAGACCGGTGCGCGGGTCCTGGGAAAGGTCTTCGCGCAAGGCGCTTAAGACGGTGCGCAAATCTTCCACCGCGTTTTGGGCTTCAGCGCGGATGGTGCGCGCAGCCTCCGTAAACTCCTCCGGCACACCCTCGCGCGGATAGCTCAGCGCTCCCGCATGAATAGCCACAAGGCTCAACCGATGCGAGAGCGAATCGTGCATATCCCGCGCGATGCTCTCGCGCTCCTCTCGCCGCGCATGCTCCACCTTGGCGCGCATCTCTTCGCGGTTCATCCGGGCTTGCTGTTCCACCCGCCACCGCTTTTCGCGCTGGTTGCCGCGCTTTTGGCCTACCAGCAAGCCCGCGACCATCACGACCACGACGAAGATGGCCCCAACCCATCCGATCTCGTCCCAGCTTAGGTACGGGTTGAAGCTAGTATCTATCGCAAACGCCAGTACAAAGCATGCCACCGCGGCCACCGAGCGCGTAGTCGAGCGCCGCGAGACCATGGAAATAAAAGCCACAACTCCGCTGACCGCGCCGAAATAGGAACTAGACCCCAGCAGTACGATGCAACCGGCGATGAAGCTGCGGGTGGAGCCGGCATAGTCGACGTCGGAAAGCTCGCGCGGCTGGTGCTCCAGGGCAAAGGGCAGGGCGATAATACCCAGCACGCCCACCGCAAACCCGGTGCAGATATAGGGCCCGTACTCCTCAAATGTCGGCGAGTACTCCTCAATATCGAGGTTCATCAGCACCATGCCGACGAGCCAATTCGCCACCGCGCAGGCGGCAACAATGCCCGCCGTACTCCACTTCGTTCTGACCATGGCCCCAAGCTTAAGCCCGCGGCCATAGTCCCTAGGGATGATTTATTTCTGCACCCCGGCCGCATCGCGCATGGCCTTCGTCTGCGCGGACGGATGCTCGTTCTCGGTAGCCAGGCGCTCAAACGCCACGGCCGCCAGCGCGGCAGCCTGCATGCCGAGTACGGAATCATCAAAGCGCATCATTGGCGAGTGATTCCACTCGCGCTGATTTTCGGGCTTTTCCGGATTGGCCGTGCCCATCCACATAAACGTGCCCGGCACCTGGGAGAGGACGTAGCCGAAGTCCTCGGAGGCCATCATCGGGGCGTCGAAAGGCTGGACGTTCTCGGCGCCAAACATCTGGCCCCACAAGGTGGCGGCGAATTGGTTCTCGCGCGCATTGGTCTTGGTGGTCGGGTACAAAATCTCGAAATCCACCTGCGCGGTGCAGCGGTGCGAGGCAGCGACGGAGCTGGAGACCTCCGTAATCATCTGCCGCACGGCGTCGATCTTTTCATCGCGCAGCACGCGCACCGTCGCGCCCAAAGCCGCGCGCTCCGGGATGGCGTTATACGCGCCGTCGCCCGCCCACAGGTTGGTCACGGTAATCACGATGGGCTCCAGCGCATCAAAACGGCGGGTCAGCGCGGTCTGCAGCGACATCTGAATCTCCGCCAGCGCCGCCACCGGGTCGATGGCATCGTGCGGGCGGGAACCGTGCCCGCCCTTGCCCAACACCGTGATGGTCAGGTTGGAGGAGCTGGCCATCATCGGGCCTGGCACATAGTGGAAGGTGCCGCGATCCTGCGGGCCGACGTGCAGGCCGTAGGCGGCAATGGGGCGTCGGCCAGCGGCGTCGAGCACGCCCTCCTCAATCATCGGCAGCGCGCCGCCCGGGCCTTCCTCGCCGGGCTGGAACATGAAGGTGACATCGCCGTGCAACTCCTCGCGGTGCTCGCACAGAATCCGCGCCGCGCCCACCAGGCCGGCGGTGTGCAAGTCGTGGCCGCAGGCGTGCATGTACCCATTCGTCGACGCGAACGGGCTGCCGGTCTGCTCGCGCACCTCCAAGGCGTCCATGTCCGCGCGCAAAAGCACCGACACCGGCCGCTCGCCGCGCTGGCCGCCGCGCAGCACAGCCACCACCGAGCTCAAATCCTGGCCCACGTGTATCTCCAGCGGCAGGCCCTCCAGCGCTTCTAGGACCTTCTTCTGCGTGCGCGGTAGGTCCAGGCCGATTTCCGGGTTGCGGTGCAGGTCGCGGCGGAAATTCTGCAGCTCCTCGAGCATGCCCTCGCCCATTTCCTGGAATACCTCGGTGGCTACCCGCTCACCAATGCGCGCCCGCGTCACCGGCAGGGGCGGCAGCTGCTGGGCCTGGCGCGGGGCGGCCAGGCGGCCGGGGTTGGTGGGGCGAATTCGCTTGGTCGGGTCAGTCATGGGGAGCTCCTTTTCTCGCTTTCCTATTCGAGGGTACCGCAGGTTATCCACAGGGCGCCCGGCGGGTTCGGGGTTGGTGTGACGGGTGGGGCGAGTTATCCACAGGCGGGCGCGGGTGGGCTACCGCGGGCTTGCGGGGTGCCTTAGGCTCACCGGCATGACCCGCTTGCAGGACTACGCCCGCCAACTTGCCTCGCCGATGGAGCTTCTCGGCGAGGTCTCTGGCGCGCGCGAGGCCGACCTGCGGCGGCTGGGGCTTCCTCGGCAGGAGGCCCGGAGCCTGCTTGCGCTTGCCGACGTCTACTTTGGCCCCACCCCCTTCACCCGCCGGCAGCGCTCGTGCCGGGCGACCAAGCATTGCTTGGCGACGTTGAAGATCATCGAAAAGTACGTCTCGCGCACGAAATCCAAGCGGGATGCGTGGGCGCTGCGCGCTGAACTATGCGCGACCGACCAAGACGTGGAGCGGCTCGCGCGCACGCGATTGAAGGAGATGTATCCGCCGCGGCAGCCGGAGAAAGGCGTGCGAATGACGCGGCGCAAGGGCGGCCCGTCGACGCTCTCGATTACCGGCGATTCCGATTTCATTGCTGACCTGCACGCCAGCATCAATGAGGAAAAGCCGCTTGATTCCGTAGAGAATATCTTCTTCCGCGGTGGGGCTACGGCGCGGCCTACTGCCACGACGAATATCATCATCCAGCTCGATGAATTGGATGAAATCTTAAGCGGTGGAGGCGAGTAAATCACGCTGCGGCTGACCAATGGTGCCGAAATCAGCGGCGCGAAGCTGGTGGAAAAGCGCTTGGCCGAATGCGGGCTCGTCACCCTCGTTCATCCTTATGAGGGAGCGGTAAACCTGTATCGCACCTCGCGGCATGCCTCGGAAAAGCAGCGGCTGATGGCGGGCGCGGAAAACCCCACCTGCCCGTGGGCCGAGTGCAACTATCCGGCGGATAAGTGCCAAATCCACCACCTGCAGGCGTGGAAACACGGCGGCGAGACCAATATGGCGAACCTCAGCGTGGCGTGCCCGTATCACAACGGCGTCAACGACGACGATCCGCACGCGCCGCCGGTGCGCGGCCGGCTGGAGCGCCGGCAGGGCCGAATAGTCTGGGTCCCGCCCTGGGCCGATTCAACCTAGCTACTCGCCTAAAGCCCCAGTCCTACCACGTATCCCAGCCGCGTATCCCGGCCGCGGAAACCGACCACAGTAAACCGACCGTACGGGCCGGGCGCGGCGTGGGTGCGGCGTGGGCGCTCAAGCCTGCCGCAGAAGACTACCGCTGGACTCGACCTCGCAACCAAGGCGCGGCTGCGAGGTGGGTTCGGCGTGCTTGGGTGGATTAATCGTCGGCGTCGGTAGACAGCGCGGCCACGAAGGCCTCCTGCGGCACCGAGACGGAGCCCAAGGTCTTCATGCGCTTCTTACCGGCCTTCTGCTTTTCCAGCAGCTTGCGCTTACGGGAGATATCGCCGCCGTAGCACTTGGCCAGCACGTCCTTGCGCATGGCGCGGATGTTTTCGCGGGCGATGATCTTCGAGCCGATGGCCGCCTGGACGGGCACCTCGAACTGCTGGCGCGGGATGAGCTCCTTGAGCTTCTTGGTCATCTTATTGCCGTACCACTGGGCGGAATCGCGGTGAACGATGGCAGAAAAGGCGTCGACCGGGTCGCCGTTGAGCAGGATGTCGACCTTTACCAGGTCCGCGAGTTGCTCGCCGGCCTCTTCATAGTTCAGCGAAGCGTAGCCCTTGGTGCGGGACTTGAGCATATCGAAGAAGTCGAAGATGATTTCGCCGAGCGGCATGGTGTAGCGCAGCTCAACGCGGTCCTCGGAAAGGTAGTCCATGCCGCCCATCTGGCCGCGCTTGGACTGACACAGCTCCATGGTGGGGCCGACGAATTGCTCGGGCACGATGACGGTCATCTTCACCACGGGCTCATAGACCTCGTTGAGCTTTCCTTCCGGCCAGTCAGACGGGTTGTGGACCCACTTTTCCTCGCCGTCTTCAGCCACCACGCGGTAGGTCACCGAAGGCGCGGTGGAAATCAGGTCGAGGCCGAACTCGCGCTCCAAGCGGTCGCGGGTAATTTCCATGTGTAACAGACCCAAGAAGCCGCAGCGGAAACCAAAGCCGAGGGCGACGGAGGTTTCGGGTTCGAAGGTTAAGGAGGCGTCGTTAAGCTGCAGCTTTTCCAGAGCATCGCGCAGGTCCGGGAAGTCGGCCTGGGAAATGGGGAAAAGGCCGGAGTAGACCATCGGGTCTGGGTCCTTGTAGCCCTTGAGTGGGGTCTCGGCGCCGCCGTTAGACCAGGTGACGGTATCGCCCACCTTGGTCTCGCGGACGTCCTTTACGCCGGTAATGAGGTAGCCCACCTCGCCAGGTCCCAAGCCTTCGCACTTTTGCATCGTGGGCGAGACGATGCCGATTTCCAGCAGCTCATGGTTGGCGTTGGTCGACATCATGGTGACCTTCTGGCGCGGAGTAAGCTTGCCGTCCACCATGCGGATATAGGTCACCACGCCGCGGTAGGTGTCATAGACCGAGTCAAAAATCATGGCGCGGGCCGGCGCATCGGCGTCGAATTCAGAAGACGGCGGCGGGACCAGCTCGCAGACCTTATCCAGCAGCTCGACGACGCCCTCGCCGGTCTTGCCGGACACGCGCAGCACCTCTTCCGGCTCGCAGCCAATGATATTGGCGATCTCCAGTGCGTATTTTTCCGGGTCGGCGGCCGGCAGGTCGATTTTATTGAGGACCGGGATGATTTCCAGGTCGTTTTCCATCGCCAGGTAGAGGTTAGCGAGGGTTTGGGCTTCGATGCCCTGGGCGGCGTCGACAAGCAGGATAGCGCCCTCACACGCCTCGAGCGCGCGGGAGACCTCGTAAGTAAAGTCCACGTGGCCGGGGGTGTCGATCATCTGCATGACAATCTGCTCCCCCTGCGCGGTGCCGGACTGAGGCACCCACGGCAGGCGCACGTTCTGCGCCTTAATGGTGATGCCGCGCTCGCGCTCGATGTCCATATTATCGAGGAACTGGTCACGCATATCGCGCTCCGCAACCACCTTGGATAGCTGCAGGATGCGGTCCGCCAGCGTCGACTTGCCGTGGTCGATGTGAGCAATAATGCAGAAGTTTCGGATTCGGGCGGGATCCGTAAACGTCGTGGCCGCAAAGTTTTCAGACATACGTCTACAATAGTCGACATGAAAAGCGCCATGCTCACCCGTCTGCGCCAAGCGCTGGGAATCAGCGAGCGCGAGCCCATAGACACCGGCCTGAGCCGCATTAATTCCCGGTTGGGGCTGGATAGGTCGGATGAGTTCCACGAGCCGCGCAAGGCCGCCGATATCCGGGTAGAGGCCACCGCCTCCCACCCCCGCTCCATATTTTTCTCCCCCGATATGGACGGCCAGGCCGATTCCGGCGAGGTGGTCTGGGTGTGGGTGCCGGCCGAGGGAAAGCAGTCTCCGCCGCGCGAGCGCGCCATTTTGGTCGTGGGCCGCACCCGCACCACGGTGATGGGTTTGCTTATCTCCCCCAACCCAAAGCATGCGCTTGACGACGCCTGGCTGGAAATCGGTTCCGGCGAGTGGGACGAGTCCGGGTGCGATTGCTGGGTGCGCCTCGACCGCCTGCTCGAGGTATCCGAGGAGCAGGTGCGCCGGCAAGGCACGCTTTTCCCGGAACGCAGGTTCGAACGAATCGCGAATAGGCTGCGGGCGCGCTACCACTGGGCCTAGCCGCCGCGCGGCCGGCGGCCACGGGGAGAGTTTTGGCAGGTCGGGTTCGGTACTGCTATTGTGTGTTGGTTACTTACTTGCCGGGCGCGTTGGTCGGGGCGGGCAGGACCTTGGGTTCGCTCTTCGAATACCAGCGCCGAGCGCGCCAGTAATTGCTGGCCGCGGGAGTAGTCCGAGTAGGTCGGTTTCTACGTCAATCACTTTCGATTACTAAGAGGTATTTTTCATGGCAAATATCAAGTCCAAGCAGAAGCGCGTTATCACCAACGAGAAGGCACGTCAGCGTAACAAGTCCGTTCGCTCCGCCGTCCGTACCGAGATCCGCAAGTTCCGCGAGACCGTTGCCGCTGGCGACAAGGCTGCTGCTGAGAAGCAGCTGCGCGTGGCATCCCGCGCCCTGGACAAGTCCGTGTCCAAGGGTGTCTTCCACCGCAACACCGCAGCCAACAAGAAGTCCGGCATGGCTTCCGCGTTCAACAAGATGGACTAAGAGCCATTGCACAGATTATCCCCCGGTCGCGCTCTACGGAGCGCGCCCGGGGGATTTTCTTAGCTTATTTTGGGCGGCGGAACCGGCAGGCAGGGCCGGTGAGACTTAGGCGGGGCGCTTAGGCCAGTTCGTCGTTGAAGTAGTCTTCGAAGATGGCGCCGGCGTTGTGGAAGGCGTCGGCAAGCGAAGTGCCGCCACGGGTTTCCACAAAGGTCTCATAGGCGGTCAGCAACTGGGTGTAGATAATGTTGACGGTCGGCGTGAGGCGCGGATCGGAGGACTTCCAACCCTCACGGGCCTGTACCGCCTGGCGGACGCGCTGAATGATGCGGCTATTGCGCTGGCAGTACAGGGCGCGCAGCTTCGTGTCCTTTGCCAGTGCCTGGGCCGTGAGCTGGGAAATTTCGGGGAAGAACTCATTGCCTACGGCACGGTTGAATTCGGCCATGGCCATGATTTCGGAATCTTCGCGCAGGCTTCCGGTGGGCAGGCCGGCAGCGAAATTCTGGAACTGGTTCTCCACTTCCTCTGACATTTCGGGGCCTAAAACTGCCGATTCTTTGTCTTTTATGTGATTAAAGAGGGTACGGCGGGAAACGCCTACCTCGCGTGCGAGTTCCTCCATGGTGAACCCGTCATAACCTCTCTCGATGACGAGGTTGAGCGCAGCGACTCGGATTTTTGATATACGCGGCATAAATGCCCCTTTCTGTCCCGACGCCCTTTAAGCTTCAGTATCTTTTCTTTCTCCCTAAGGAATTGTGAGGAAATTCTATTTTGCCTACAAACTAAGGGATTTTGGGGCGATTTTATTACCTTATATTCGGTCAGGGAAACCACCATGCGCTTCGCGGGAATTCCCCGCCTGCGCGGCGGCGAGTTTGCGCCCGTCATGGCACTAATCAGGAAAACTGTGACGTTGGACAACCAGGCCGCCACGCTCGCGCGGCCGGTCCCACATCTTATCCGCTCGTGCGTTCGAAAGCCCGATGGTGCTCGTGTCCGGTGGGGCGGCTAAGATGAGTCAACGATGAAAAACGTTAAGCCACTGGTGAAATGGGCGGGCGGGAAGCGCCAGCTCTTGCCGCATATCCACGCCGCCCTGCCGGCGGAGACCCCGCGGCGATTTTATGAACCCTTCATCGGTGGCGGCGCGGTGCTTTTCTCTCTCGAACCGGCCAGCGCACGGGTCAACGATCTCAATAGTGAGCTCATCAACCTCTATGAGGTGGTGCGCGGCGGCGTCGATGAGCTCATTGAGGAGCTCGCGGGCTACCCCAATGAGGCAGAGTTTTTCTATGCGCTGCGCGCAGTGGACCGGGATGCCCACAAGTTTGCCGCCCTCTCCCCCGTCGAGCGCGCGGCACGAACGTTGTATCTCAACCGCACCTGCTATAACGGCCTGTACCGCGTGAACGCGGCCGGTCAGTTTAATGCCCCGTTTGGGCGCTATAAGAATCCCACCATCTGCGATGAGGACACGCTACGCGCGGTGCACCGCTATTTTGCGGACAATGATGTGGCCTTCTCGCAGGGTGATTTCGCCGCGGCGGTAGCACAGGCGCGCGAGGGGGACTTTGTGTACTTCGACCCGCCTTATGACCCGGTGAACGTGACGAGCTCGTTTACCGGCTACCAAAAGGGCGGCTTTGACCGTGCGGAACAAGAGCGCCTCAAAGAGGTCTGCGATGACTTGGATAGGCGCGGGGTGAAGTTCCTGTTGTCTAATTCGGCCACCGAGTTCATCCGGGAACTGTATGCGGACTATGAAGTAGGCATCGTGGGCGCGACGCGGGCGATTAATTCCGTTGGTTCGAAGCGGGGCAAGGTCGACGAGGTCCTAGTGCGCAACTACGAGGTCAGCGGTGACTAGCGGGCCGGAAGCGCAGGAGCTGCGGGCGCGCTTTGGTGTGCCAGAAACGGTGAAGCTCGGCGTCAATGACTGGGGCTGGCTGCGCATCCTGGCGGCGGGATACGACGCGGAGCTGGAGCGGCGCGGGTATTTCTATATCGGCGCGCGGGAGCTAGAACGGCTGTCGGGCCGGCAGCCGCGGCTGATGGCCAAGCATGATTTTTCTACGTCGCGGCCGTGGATTTTTCAGCGTCTCCAGCTGGGAATCGTACCGGTCAGCCGCAGCGAATATCTGGTGGGCCGGTTCAACCTCTACGAGCGGTTTCCAGAAACGCAGCGCGGCGAGGTACGCACGCTGGAGCTGCCGGCAGGTCTGGACACACTCTCGTTGGAGGGGGTGAGCTCGGAGGCAGTGGCGTTGAATGGGGCGTCGGCAAGCGGGATGCTGGAAAATTTTTTGGGATGCGGGCCATTGCAGGCGACGGTGGCCGGGCGCATGTCCACGCGCGGGCTTAAGGTGCGGCTGCCGGACTTGGGCGTGGATGTGGCGGTGGACCGCGCGCAGATGGAGATCGACGGCGGCTTCGAATCGCTCGAGCACCTGGTGCTGGTGGAGGCGAAGAACCACCTTTCGGACGATTTCAATATCCGGCAGCTATATTTTCCGTATCGCCGGTTCCAGCAGCGCCTGGCCAAGGATGTCGTGCCGGTTTACCTGGTGTATTCCAATGGTATTTTCCACCTGTACCGCTATGAATTTCGGGACCCGGCGGATTTTCGCAGCATTGCGCTGGTTGATAGTGCCCGCTACGCGCTGTCCGCCTCGACCCTGGACGCGCAGGCGGCGCTCGACATTGTGCGGGCGGTGGAGCCCGATCCCGAGCCGGCCGTGCCCTTCCCCCAGGCCAATAGCTTTGAGCGGGTGGTCAACCTGCTGGAGCTCATCGCCCTGCAGCCGCTAAGCAAGGCGGAGATTACCCAGCGCTATGATTTCGACCCGCGCCAGGCGGATTATTATGCCAACGCCGCGCGCTACCTGGGCCTGGCGGAGCCGGTGGAGGAAGCGTGGGAGCCGACGGAGCACGGGCGGCGGGTTATCGAGCAACCGCAGCGCGACGCCCGGAATGCGGCGCTCATACGGGCGCTGGCGGCGCGGCGGGTTTTCCGCGAGGTGCTGGAGCTCAGCTTGGCCCGCGGCGCGGTGGCTAGCACCGCGGAGATTTGTGCGGCCATGGAGGGGCTGGGGCTGAGCTTGGCGACGTCCCGGCGGCGCGCCTCCACCGTCGCTCGCTGGACCCAGTGGGTGCTGGACACGGTGGCAGAGGGCACGCCGCGCCTGTTTTAAGCCAGCAGGTTCTGCCCGCCGGAGATGATGAGGACGATGCCGGCGATGATGAAGAAGAGGCCAGAGCCGATGTCGATCCACGGGCCGGCGGCGATGAGTTTGCGGCGCACCGCGTTGGTGGAAATTACCGTGGCGACGACGAGGAAGAAGAGGAAGGCCGACAGCGAGAGCGAGAGTGTCAGCGCAATCGCCAGCCAGACGGGTGGGCTAGCCGGGAGCAGCGGGGCGATCATCGCGGCGAGGAAGAGCACGATTTTCGGGTTGGACATATTCGTGGCCAGGCCGACCTTGAAGGCGGTGCGCAGGCGGCCGAGCTGGGCAGCGGCGTCTTCTAAGTCCACGGGCGGGTTGGCGCGCTGGGCGATGCCGCTGCGCAGCGCGCGCGTTCCCATAAACACTAGGAAGCAGCCGCCGATGGCTTGGACCGCGCCGAGGATTTCCGGGAAGGCGGTCAGCAGCGCGGCGGCGCCAAAGACGGTGGCGGCGCACCAAAAGAGCACGCCGATCTGGATGCCAGCGGCCGCGGCGATGGCGTGGCGGCGCGAGCGGGTGGCGTAGCGGGTTACCAAAATGATGTCCGGCCCCGGCGAGGCGACGCCCACCAGGTTCATCAGCAAGAGGGTGAAAAAGGATGTCCAGGTCACTCCCCCGCCTCGCTTTCGAGGCGCGAGATAAGGTCCTCGCGGCCGAACAGGCGGGCCGAATCCAGCGCGGAGGGCTGGCCGGCGGTGGGGTCGGCGTGGGCGGAAAGGAGGGCGTCGATAACCGCGTCTTCCTTCTTGAAGATGGCACCGGCCAGCGGGGACTGGCCGCGATCATTGAGCAGGTTGACGTCCGCGCCGGCGCGGGCAAGTGCGGTAACCAGCTCGGCGTGGCCGTGATAGGCGGCGAGCATGATAAAGGACTGGCCTTCGTGGTTAACGAGGTCAATATTCACGCCGTGGTCGATATAGGCGAGGAGGTCCAGGTTGCCCTCGCGCGCCATGTCAAAGAGTCGACCGGCGAATTCTTGCACTTGCGTCTCAGACATGGTTTCTAGCTTATCGCGCCAGTTCCGCGACGCGTTTGACGGCCGCCTCTATGACGAATTCGGGCTCACCGCCTTGGCCTTTGACGGCGGCATCGAGCTCTGAGACGAGGATGACCGCCTTGGTGACATTATCGGCGGACCAGCGGCGGGCCACGGGCTGGGTCATTTTGACCACGTAGGGTGCCAGACCGGTTTGGCTCGCCAGCGAGTATTGGTCCCCGCGCGCGGAGTAGAGGCGGGCGACGGCGCCGACCTTATTGGCCAGCGCGGCGGCAATCGCCACGGGGCTCGCGCCCAGCTGGAGGGCGCGGCGGCAGGTGGATACGGCGGCTTCGACGCGGCCGGCGACGGCGGCGTCGGCAATGTCCCAATTGGCTACCTCGGCCACGCCGACGTAGTAGTTTTGCACCGCCTCGCGGGTGACATTGCCGCCGGTATCGGAGACCAACTGGGAGATGGCTGAGGCCAGCTCGCGCAGGTCAGAGCCCACGCCCTCGAGCACGGCGTGGATAACATCCGGGGTGGGTCGCACGCCATGGCTGGAAAACTCGCGGGTGGCCCACTGGCCCAGCTCATTGGGGTAGAGCGAGAAGACCTCGTGGACCTCAGCAATCTTGCGCAGCTTGGCCACGAGCTCGGGCTGCTTCTTCTTTTTCTTCAGCGTCTTGGCCGTCACGGAGTAGATGATGACCATGGTCATGCCCGGCGCGGGGTTGGCGCAGGCGCGCAGGAGGATATCGACTACTTCCTTGCCGGCGCGCTCGCAGTCGCTGATGACGATGACGCGGTTATCGCCAAAGAGCGACGGGCTGGTGGCCTCGAGGATTTCGCCTTCAGAGACCTCGGAGGCCTTGAGCTTCGTCAGCTCGGGCCGAGCACCGGTGGGGCCGCTCTCCTCGGCCGCGGCGCGCTGAATCTGCAGGCGGGCGCGTTCGGTGAGGAATTCATCGTCGCCGAGGATGAGGTGTACTGGAGGCATGCCCGCCATTCTAGCCTGCGGCCAGGCCGAGCCAGGCGATGCCCGCCAGCGTCAGCGCCAAGGTGAGCCACGGGCGGTGATAGAGGAGGCCGGCGATAATCCATGCGTAGGCAAGCAGCGTAAAAAGCGGGTTGGCGGGGATGGTGACCACGGGCAGGTGGGCCACGCCGTGGGCAACGGTATTAATCCACCACGAGAAGGGCTCGATGAGGCGCAGCAGGCCGGCGCCCAGCACATCGAGCGGGCCGAGCTGGGCAAAGATGGCGGCGAAAAGCCCCACGATGGTAATCGGCACGGTGGCAGGCTCGACCAGGATATTGGCCAGCACGGAAACGACGGATACCTCACCGGACATGAGTGCTACCAGCGGCAGGGTGACGATATCGGCCGCGATGGCCACGGCAACCGCGCGCAGGAAGATGGCGGGCCAGCCGGTCACGGCCAAGTGCTTATAGATGAGCGGGCTCAGCGCCACGATGCCGAGCGTCGCCGCACAGGATAGGGCGAAGCCGAAGTGCACGGCGAGGTCGGAATCCACAAAGAGCAGCGCGATGATGCCGAGACTGAGCGCATGGATGGGCTCCATGCGGGTGGAATTGAGCACGGCGAGCAGCCCCACTACCCCGGCGACGGCCGCGCGCTGGACGGAGGGTTCGAAGCCCACGAGCAGAACATAGGTGGCCAGCGTGCACAGGGAGGCGGCCACGCGGGCGCGGGGCCCGAGCGCGAAGGCGGCGCAGACCACGGCCGCGGCGGAGCAGACGATGGCCACATTGGCGCCGGATACAGCGCTCAAGTGGGAGAGCCCGGTGGCGATATACAGGTCGCGCTCGGCGGTATCTTGTAGCGCGGTATCGCCGAGCACCATGCCAGGGATAAGGCCCTGGCTGGAAGGCCCGACGGTATCGAGGACCAGCGCGCGGAAATTCTCGGCCACCTCGGCCGCCCAGCCGGCCAGGCCTTCGGGCTCGGCGGTTACCTGCACGTCGGTGGCATTGGCGCTGAGCTTTCCGACGCCCGCTCTATCCGACTCCCCGACCCTCACCCTGGCCGTAAGTTCGGCGCCAGCGTCCGCCGGGACCGGTTCCGGGCTAAAGACCGGCAGCTGGGTCGGGTATCCCGGAACCTTGAGCTTGAGCAGCCAGCCGCCCGTGCTGGTCTGCGTCGGTGCAGTGACAAGGCGCCCGGTGACTTCGGTGCCGAGGTCGAAGGCGGCGGCGCGAGCCTGGCGCACCGCGGCGACGAGCGCCGCACCCCCAGCGACCGCTCCGCAGAAGAGCGCTTGGCCCCACTGACGGGCAATGAGGCACAGCGCGACGACGGCCGCGATCAGTGCGGTGGCCCAGCCGCGGCCGGCGAGCAGCACGGCGATGACGGCCAGCCAGGCGGTGGCCGCGCCGGGGACGAGCCGCAGTTCTCGCATCGCGCACTCGGGTACGGGCTAGAGCTGGACTTGGTCTTTGAGCTGTGCCAGCTTCGCCGGACCGATGCCGGAGACCTCGAGGAGCTCTTCTACATCCTTGAAACCGCCGTGCTCCTCGCGGTAGGCCACGATGGCCTGCGCGGTCACCTCGCCGACGCCCTTGAGCTCGGTGAGCTCCTCGGCGGTGGCGCTATTAAGGCTCACGCCGCTGCCGCTAGCGCTGTCGCCGGGGCTGCTGGAGTTGTCGCCGGCGGGGGCGGGTTCGCCGGGTGCGGGAGCTGGGGCGGCGCCGGAGGGCAGAATGTGGAGTTGTTGGCCGTCGGAAAGCCGCTGGGCATGGTTGAGGGCCATGGTCTCGGCGCCTGGTAGCGGCTGGGCGGCATCGAGGGCATCGGCCACACGCGCGCCGGGCTCGAGTGTTTTCAGACCGGGCTCTGCAACTTCACCGATGACCGAGACGATAATCTCGCTAGGCTCTTCGCTGGGGGCCGCGCCTGGGCTCATTGCCGCAGGCTCGGGCATGCCGGAAGATTCTTCGGAGCGTGCATTGATGCCGAGCCAGACCACCACGCCGATTACGAGAATGACCGCCACGGCGCAGGCCTGCCAGGGGCTGATGCGCAGTCGCGGGCGCGGGTAATCGACAGCGAGGAGTTCTTCCTCGCCGGTGGGTTGGGTAAATTCGCGGAGTCGTTCGCTGATCTTGGGTGCCGCCATGGCGCTGAGGCTAAGCGCAGGCGCACACCAGTGAAAGGTCGGGCGGAGGCGGGCTGTGGATAACTTGTTGTGGGCGTCAACGAACCCGGCGCGGTGGGGCTAGTTATCCACAGATCGGCGCGGCGGGAAGGCGCGGGGTCGACCACGTGTGTGAGAATGCACCGGTTCGGCGGGTGGTTCGGAGCTAAACACGGCGGAGACGCCGATGGCGGAGGGGCCGGCGTGGACAGAGAGGACGTCGTTAAGCGGAGTGCAGATGAAGGACGAGCCCTGCGGCAGCGCCGCTTCAAGGAGCGCCTCCAGCTTGGCAGCCGCGTCTTCGGCCTGGTTGTGCTGGATGGCGACGAAGGCCGGCTCGCCGTCCGCGCGGGAGGCGATGAGGTCCACCAGCTTGGTAAAAGCCTTGGTCTGGGTGCGGGTCTTGCCCACCAGCTCCAGCTTGCCGCGGGTAATCGACATAATCGGCTTGGTGGCCAAAAGCGCCGTAGAAAGCACGGCCGTGGCCGGGGAAAGGCGTCCGGAGCGGCGCAGGTCCTCCGTGGAATGCAGGTAGACCCAGGTAGACGCGCGCTTGAGGGTATCGATGGCCGCGGCGTAGCACTCGTCCAAGCTGGCGCCGCGGGAGGCGAGCTTGGCGGCGGACATGGCGGCCGCGCCCATGGCCATGCCGGCCGAACCGGAGTCAATTACCCGCACCGTATGCGGAAAGACGCCGGAGGCGGACACCGCGGCGGAATAGGTGGAAGATAGCTCTTTGGACAGGTGAATGGCCACCACGCCATCATCCTGGGCACGCTCCATTTCGCGGCCGTAGGCGGCGGCCAACTCCAGCGCGCTCAACCCCGAGGTGGAGCGCTCCAGGCCATCCTTGCCGTGGCTTTCCATAAGGTGCAGGTCAATGATGGTGATGGATAGCTGCTCCGCCAGCTCAGGCGGCAGGCCCGCGGAGGAATCCGTAATGACGCGAACCGCCACTAGATATCCGCCCCGCCGTCCCCGGTGACCTCGCCGCCCATATTCCAGCCGTCGAAATACCACTGGGCGCTGCCCACATTGTCTGGGGTGAACTCCAGGGAGGACAGCGGCGTTTCCGGGTTAAAGTCCGGGCGGGCGGTCAGCTGCGACCAGTGGGTATTTTTCAGTCCGGAAAGGATGCCGTACTGCGCGTGGTCGAGGCCCAGCAGGTGGCAGGTCAGCGCTGAGATGGCGCCGCCATGGGCCACGATGAGGACGGGGCCGTGGTCCCAGCCGGCGAAGTCTGCCATGAGCTCATCGACGACGGGCCGGGCACGCTCGGCCACATCTACGCGGGATTCGCCCTGCGGCGGCGCCCAGGTGGGGTCGTGGCGCCAGATGGCACGCGCGCCTGGGAACTCGGTATCTACTTCGGCGGAGGTTCTGCCCTGCCACTGGCCTAGGTGTGTCTCGCGCAGGCGGGCATCCGTGGTGAATTCCACGCCGAGGGCCTCGGCGACGACGCGGGCGGTTTCGCGCGCGCGGAGGAGATCGGAGGCGACGATTTTAGACACGCCCTGATCCTGCAGCAGGCGCCCGGCGGCGCGGGCCTGCTCATAGCCCAGCTCGGACAGCTCGGTGTCCAAGTGGCCCTGCATGCGACCGGTGGCGTTATAGGTAGTTTGTCCGTGGCGGATCAGGATCAGGCGGCGGCTCATGCGGGTTTAAAGCTCCTCGTCCTCACCAGGGACCTTATCGGCCAGGGGGAGCTCGTCGATGGAATCAACTTCGCGCGGGTTGACGCCATGGGTCCATTCGCCCGGGCGCTCTGGGGCCTCGATGCCCTCGATCTCCAGTGCTGGGCAATCGTGGTACAAGCGGTCTAGGCCGTAGAACTCGCGCTGGTCATTGCGCTGAACGTGGACGACGATATTGCCATAATCCAGTAGCACCCAACGGTTCTCGCGGTTGCCTTCGCGGCGCTGCGGCTCGAAGCCTTGCTTGGTCATTTCGTCTTCGACTTCATCCACGATGGAGCCGACCTGACGCTCGTTGTCTGCAGAAGCGAGCACGAATACCTCGGTGATAGCGAGGACATCGGAGACATCAATGGCCGCGATATTGGTGGCCAGCTTTTCTTGCGCGGCGTGGGCCGCGGTTTCTGCCATGCGGCGGGCGAGATCAGAAGTAGACAATGTGTAAAAATTCCCTTTTCGCGTCTGAGTATTTTCGGTATGAACTATCTCTATTGAGAGTCTATTCTTGCACGTTTAGCAGGCCCGTGCCCAAAATCTTGGGAAGGCCGCGGAAGTTTCTACAGGGGCTTATCTGGGTTGGGCCCATAGAGATTGTTCTTGGTGATGTACTGCACCACCCCATCCGGAACGAGGTACCACACGGGCTGCCCCTGCCCGGCGCGTTCGCGGCACGCCGTGGAGGAAATGGCCATGGCGGGAATGTCGATAAGATCGATGGCCTCTTGCGCATCGGCAGGTAGCATATCGGCGCTCAATTCATAGCCGGGGCGGGTCACGCCCACAAAGTGCGCCATCTCCAGCATCTCTTCCCAGTTATGCCAGCTCATGATGGAAGCCAGCGAGTCGGCCCCGGTGATGAAGTAGAACTCCGCTTCTGGGAAGAGTTCCCGCAAATCCCGCAGCGTATCGATGGTATAGGTAGGCCCCTCGCGGTCAATATCCACGCGGGAGACGGTAAAGCGCGGGTTGGATGCGGTAGCCACCATCGTCATCAAATAACGGTGCTCGGCCGCGGTGACGTCGCGGTGGGACTTTTGCCAAGGCTGCCCGGTGGGCACGAAGACGACGGTATCGAGGGCAAAGCGGTGGGCGGCCTCACTGGCCGCTACCAAGTGACCATTGTGGATGGGATCAAAGGTGCCACCCATGATGCCGATGCGCTGTGGGCTAGTCATGGGTGGTGATTATAGTCGCACTACTAAGGGCGGGTCTGACCGGTGCCCTGCAGAATCCACTTGGTAGAGGTCAGCTCCGGCAGCGCCATCGGGCCGCGGGCATGCAGCTTCTGGGTGGAAATGCCGATTTCCGCACCCATGCCGTAGACCTCACCATCGGTGAAGGCGGTAGAGGCATTGAGCATGACCGCAGCGGCATCCACTTCGTTGCCGAACTTCACTAGGACGTCGGCGTCTTGCGCGGCGATGGCCTCGGTGTGGCCGGTGGTGAATTCGGCGATGTGCGCAATGGCACCGTCGACGCCGTCGACCACCTTGGCGCAGATATCCATGGACAGCGACTCTTCGCGCCAGTCCTCATCGGTGGCCTGCACGGCATCCTTGACGCCGAAAGCCTCGAGCTCGGCGACGTCGCCGTGGATGGTCACGCCCGCCTCCTGCAGCGCGGTGACGATGCGCAGCTTGGCAGAGTCGTCCAAGGCGGCGTCGATAAGCACGCACTCCGTGGAGTTGCACACGGAGGTGCGGCGGGTCTTGCCGTTGATGACCATGTCGATGGCCTTGTTCAGGTCCGCAGAGGCGTCCACGTAGAAGTGGCAGTTGCCGGTGCCGGTCTCAATGGCTGGGACGGTGGCACCGGTGACGACGGCCTCAATAAGCTTGGCGCCACCGCGCGGAATGACCAGGTCCACCAGGCCGCGAGCAGTGATGAGGCCCTGGACGGAATCGTGGGTCTCGCATGGCAGAAGCTGCACGGCCTCGCGCGGAAGGTCGAACTCGGTGAGGGTATCCTGCAGGATTTCTACCAGCTTGGCATTGGAGTTGCGTGCGGACTTGGAACCGCGCAACAGCGGCACGTTACCGGACTTAATGGCCAGGCCGAAGGCGTCCACGGTGACATTCGGGCGGGCCTCATAGACCATGCCCATGACACCGAGCGGAACGCGCACCTGCTTCATCTGAATGCCGTTGTCCATGGTGCGGCCCTGCAGGATCTCCCCTACTGGGTCCTGCAGGCCGGCTACCTGGCGCAGGCCACCGGCGATGCCTTCGACTCGCGCGGCGTCGAGGGACAGGCGGTCAATGAGGGACTCGGACATGCCGCGCTCGCGGCCAGCTTCGATGTCCTGCTTATTAGCGGCGAGGATATCCTCGGTGTGGGCAATGAGGTTTTCGGCTGCGCGCTGCAAGATTTCGTTCTTGCGCGGCGTGGACAGCTGCGCTACGACGGGCGCTACGTCCTTAGCAGCACGGGCTTTGGACAGAACTTCTTCGCGTTCAGTGTTGCTCATGTCATACCAGCCTAACGAAAGGCCGGGCGCATTTCAGCTAGTTGGGCGGCAAGCACCCGCACGGTGGTGTCCTTATCGGCCGAGCTCGCGGCGTCGCTTGTCGGCCGCACGGCGGCGGCGCCTCTCGAACCGCCGCTCAAACATGAGGTATTCCTCTTCGTGATAGCTCAGATCATAAACGAAGCGGGCTCTGGCCGAGCACACCATGCAAATAATAGGAATAACCCAGAAATAGGACCAGTGGAAGACGAAATACCCGAGCACAATGGAAAGAATGGTGGCCGCCCAGGCAGCATAATCGACCACCTTTACCTTCTTCCGGCGCTCCTTCATGTCCGCCACCTCGGCTTCGGTGGGGTTGAATGTACTCTCATCATCCGAGCCGCGGTCTAAAGACGGAAGGTCTGCAAAGACTTGGTCGATCTCGGCGCGGGTCTGCGCAGCAGCAGCCTCAGAGGTGCGCAGGTCATATTCATAGGAATCTAGGGCGCCCTGAGTAAGGTAGCGGCTCAGTTCATCAATGGCCTGATTGCGCTCGGCATCGCCTACGCGGCTGTCGGGGTTATTCATCAATAGCCCGCCTCAATGTCGACTTCGGTGGGAATTGCCTCGCCTGCGGCGAAGCGCTCCATGACCTTTGCTGCATGCGCACCGATGCGGCGCTGCACCGAATACGGCGGATTGGCCAGATGCGGGGTGATGACTACGTTGGGCATCTCCCACAGCGGGTGCCCGTCGGGCAGCGGCTCGGGGTCGGTAACGTCCAGGCCGGCGCCGGCGATCTGGCCGGCGCGCAGGGCCTCGACCAGCGCATCGGTATCCACTAGCGGGCCGCGCCCAACGTTAATGACCACGGCGTGATTGGGCATGGCGCGGAAAGCGGCGGCGTCGAAAAGCTGGTGGGTCTGGTCCGTGAGCGGTGCCAGCGCCACGAAATAATCGGCGGTCGGCCACACGCGCTCGATATCGGAGGTGGCATAGGTTTCATCGGCGCCTTCAACCGGGTTACCGGAACGATTGACCGCTATGATGCGCGGACCAAAGCCTTCTAGCATGCGAATGAGCCGCTTGCCGATGCCCCCGGCACCCACCACCGCCACCGTCTTATCCTCAAAGAGGAAGCTGGTGTGCGCCTCCACCTCATCGCGGTTATCCCAGCTCGTCCCCACGCGCTTATGCGCATGCAATTGGGCGAGCAGGAGCGCAATGGTGGACTCGGCCACGGTGGCATCATACAGTCCTGCCGCGTTGGACCAGCGGGCGGAGGTATTTCGCATGACGTCGAGCAGGTGGTCCACCCCGGCAAAGGGAACCTGCACCAAGCCGACGCTTGGCGGGAGGGGCTGCGGGAAATCATCGGGACCGCCGTTGAAGACGAGCACCTCGGCTTCCTCCAGCGAGACACGCTCGTGGCCGGCAGCATCGAGGGCCTGCAGGGTTTCCTCCCACGGGGTGGGCAGCATCGCGTACTTCATTAGTAGCCAGCCTCCGCATCGACGCGGGTGGGCATGGCCTCTCCCCTCTCCCACGCTGCGGCATTGGCGTTGAAGATAGTGCCCAGGTGGTACTGCGCCACGTGCGCGGAGGCGGCCATGTGCGGGGTCATGGTGCAATTGGGTAGGTCATGAAGCGGGTGGCCATCGGGCAGCGGCTCGGGATCCATAACCTCCAAGCCGGCGCCGGCGATGTCGCCATCGCGCAGGGCCGCTACGAGATCCTCGGTGACGACAGTGCTGCCGCGGCCGACGTTGATAAAGATGGCGGAGGGTTTCATGGCGCGGAAAGTGGCGGCATCGATAAGCCCCTCGGTGTCCTTGGTGGCCGGCAGGATGCAGAAAATGAAATCCGCCTCGCCCCACACGCTTTCGGCCTGGTCCATGGGCACGACCTCATCGGCGCCTTCCACCGCGCGGCCGGAGCGATTGACCGCAGTAATGTGCACGCCAAAGGGCTGCAGGAGCTTAATGAGCTGCTTGCCGATGCCCCCAGCGCCAAAGATCGCTACCCTCTTCGGCCCTTGCTGGTCATAGAGCCAGGCCTGGGACTCGTCCAGCTCCTTGGCCACCGACCAGGTAGCGGCTTGGGCGAAAGCCTTATGGTGGTGCGCCTGGGAAAGGGCCAGCCCGAGTGCGGACTCGGCCACTGGCTGGGCAAAAGCGCCGGCGGAGTTGCACCATGGCACGCCGTCTGGGGTAATGACGCCTGCATCGATGAACTGGTTGACGCCGGTATAACAATGCTGCACCCAGCCGATATTCGCCGGCATCTCAGGGATACGGCGCGGGTTGGGCGCATTATTGATATAGACCTCGGCGTCCTCGATGTTGCTTACGCGTTGGTGCCCGGCAGCCTCGATATCTTCTACCATCGGCTGCCAGGTTTCCGGTCCCATGAAATACTTCATGCCCCAACCATACGGGGAATCTCCGCCCTCGGTTTAGATGCGGGAGGCGAAGTTGGAGAGGTAGTCCGCGTGGACAACGGAACGGCGCTGATCCTCGGGAAGCTCTTCCATCTTCTTGCCCTTGATGGCGTGTAGCTCCTCGGAATCGAAGCGCACTTCGCCGCGGCCGATGACCTCACCATTCGGGCCCAAGATGTCGATGATTTCGCCCTTGGTGAACTCGCCCTGTACATCGGTAATGCCGACAGCCAGCAGCGACGTTCCGCCCTTGGTCACGGCTTCCTTAGCACCTTCATCGAGGCGGACGGCTCCGCCGGTATCGGCGCAGTAGAGCGCCCAGAACTTCCAGGCGGACAGCTGGCGTTCCTCGCGGGTGTGGAAGACGGTGCCCACGGAGGCGTCGGCAAGCGCGGGCCCAATATTGTCCGTGGAGGTCAGCAGCACTGGAATGCCTCCGCGGGTAGCCAGGCGGGCCGCGGAGACCTTGGTGGCCATGCCGCCGGTGCCGACCTTGCCGCCATCGCCGGCCACGACGCCCTTCAGGTCCTTGCCGGTGCGCACCTCATCGATGAACTTGGCATCCGGCTCGGCCGGGTTCTTATCGTAGAGGCCATCCACGTCAGAGAAGAGGAAGAGCGCGTCCGCACCCACCAGGTTGGCCACCAGCGCGGACAGGCGATCGTTATCGCCAAAGTGCATCTCGGACGTTGCCACCGCATCGTTCTCGTTCACGATAGGGATGGTGCGCAGCTGGCGCAGGCGGTCGATGGTGCGCTGCGCATTGCGGGCACGGTCGCGGTGGCCGGTATCGGACGCGGTGAGGAGGACCTGGCCGATAGTGCGCTTATAACGCGCAAAGGACTGGCCCCACACAGCGGCCAAATGCACCTGGCCGACGGACGCGGAGGCCTGCTTGGTAGCCAAATCGGTGG
This sequence comes from Corynebacterium tuberculostearicum, assembly GCF_022347385.1. Taxonomy (GTDB): domain Bacteria; phylum Actinomycetota; class Actinomycetes; order Mycobacteriales; family Mycobacteriaceae; genus Corynebacterium; species Corynebacterium tuberculostearicum_M. The sequence goes on along the minus strand of NZ_JAKRDT010000002.1, from coordinate 3,608 downwards.
GGCGCTGATGCAGGCCGAGCGGGCCCATACCGGCGGCAACCGCACCGGAAGAGACAATGATGACATCGGAGCGGCCCATGCGCGCATGGACGGCATCAACGATGTGATCGATCTTTTCTTGGGAAACGCGGAAATTTTCATCCGTGAGGGAAGAGGAACCAATCTTGACCACTACGCGCTTTGCCTGCGCGATGTCGCGGCGGAGATCCGATTCAAAACCGGACGCCACCGGATTTTCATCGAGCGGCTCCGGGAAAGGGGTATCAGCGGTAGGTCCGTCAAAAGGCTCTACCGGAAGCGGAAGGATGTGCTCATTCTGTTGATCAGAAGACATGCCAACCGAGTTTACAAAGCCCACCCTCCAGCACACCCCAAGAATAGGGGGATCTGGAACTAGCCCTGCCACCTATCCCGATTAGCACCCTCCCGAGTGACCTCTTCATCGGTGCCGTAATCGTATTCATCGATAAGACCACGGCGTGCCTGAGAGGCGCGCTTGCGCTCCGCTGCAGAAGCACGGGCGGTTCCTTTAAGGCGAGCATCTTCGCCGCGGCTGGCCATCGTCGGATCACCGCCAGTCATCGGCTCCCACTCGAAGGTAATGCCGCCGATAGTCACCGGGCAGCCTTCCACAGCACCCTGCTCGCGCAGCTCATCCTCCACGCCGGCCTTGGCCAGGCGGTCCGCCAAGAAGCCCACTGCCTCATCATTTTCAAAGTCAGTCTGGGTAATCCAGCGATCAATCTTCTTGCCCTCAACAATGAAGCCACCCTCGACCTCAGGATCAGGCTTCACGGTGAAATCAGCAAACGCGCCGGTATGTTTCTTATGGCCCTGCGCCTTGGGATGGATAACGGTGTGGTTCTTATCCTTCTTTGGCAACGGCTGGGCCTTGCGGTGCTCGGTCACCATATCCATGAGCCGGAACTTCAGCGGGTCCAGACCCTTGCGAGCGACTGCCGAAATAATAAAGACAGGCCAGCCAAACTTCTCTTCCAGATCATCCTTGACAAATTCCGCCAGCTCTTCGGCCTCAGGCACATCTGCCTTATTCAAAATGATGACGCGGGGGCGCTCACGCAGATCCCCCAAACCAGTATCTTCCTGCAAAGCCTCCTGGTACTTTGCCAACTCATTTTCCATCGCCTCAATATCAGAGACCGGATCACGGCCGGGCTCAATGGTGGCGGTATCCACCACATGGGCAAGCACCGCTGTGCGTTCAATATGGCGCAAAAAGTCTAGACCGAGCCCCTTGCCATCGGCCGCGCCTGGGATAAGCCCCGGCACGTCTGCGATAGTAAAGGAGCTATCTCCCATATCCACCACGCCAAGGTTCGGCTGCAGCGTAGTAAAGGGATAATCACCGATCTTGGGTTTCGCGGCCGACAGCACCGAAATCAAGGATGACTTACCTGCCGATGGAAAGCCCACCAGCCCTACATCCGCCATAGATTTCAGCTCAAGGATCAGATCATGTGCTTGACCCGGCTCACCCTGTAGAGCGAAACCCGGTGCCTTGCGGTTCTTTGAGGCCAAGGCGGCATTGCCCAGACCGCCAAACCCGCCTTCTGCAGCCACAAACCGCGTTCCCGGAACAGTAAGGTCCGCCAAGGTTTCGCCCTTTTCGGTGCGAACCACCGTTCCAGCCGGGACCTCCAAAATCAGGTCTTCACCGCGACCACCATTGCGCATATCGCCGGCACCATTGCCGCCGCGTTGCGCCTTAATATGCGGGCGGTAGTGGAAATCCATAAGCGTATGGATTTGTTCAGAAACCTCGAGGATGATGTCGCCACCGTGGCCACCATTGCCGCCATCTGGGCCGCCCAAAGGCTTAAACTTCTCGCGGTGGACAGACACACAGCCGTGTCCACCGTCGCCTGCTTGCAGGTGCAGGACAACGCGGTCAATAAAACGTGCCATGGTCAAACCCTCCGTTAGTTAAATCTTTGTCCCCGCCAGTGTAATGCGTGTCTTGGGCTGGACTCCAACCGCAGCTGACAGAGACGGCCTACCTCGTGGGCCATCCCATCGGTTGTGTCCGCCAGCGTGGTGTATCTATTACCCGAGTGGAGCCTCGTTTCGGTATCCACAAAACCAGAAAATCCTCGAGCCACCCTCACTGGGGCAGACTCGAGGATTAACCTCAGCGGCCTTAGTTAGGCAGTTGCCTCTGCAGCAACCTCTTCAGCCGGAACGATGTTGACCATACGGCGGCCACGCTTGATACCGAACTCAACGGAGCCAGCTGCAAGCGCGAACAGGGTATCGTCGCCGCCGCGGCCTACGTTCTCACCTGGGTGGAACTTGGTACCGCGCTGACGCACGATGATCTCGCCGGCATTAACCTGCTGACCACCGAAGCGCTTGACACCGAGACGCTTGGACTCGGAATCGCGACCGTTGCTGGAGCTGGAAGCACCCTTCTTGTGTGCCATGTGGTTTTCCCTCCTTTAGGGATAATTACAGCCGGTTAAGGCTTACTTGATACCGGTGATCTTCAAGGTGGTCACAGGCTGACGGTGGCCCTGACGCTTCTTGTAACCAGTCTTGTTCTTGTACTTCAGGATATCGACCTTCGGGCCCTTACCCTGCTCAACGATTTCTGCGGAAACAGAAACCTTCTCCAAGTCGGAAGCCTTGGACTTAACATCGGCGCCATCGACGAGCAGAACCGGGGTGAGAGCTACGGCAGAGCCTGGCTCACCCTCGATCTTCTCGACCTTGACGAGGTCACCTTCAGCAACCTTGTACTGCTTGCCGCCGGTCTTGACGATCGCGTACATAGAGGGTTACCCCTTATCTAAACTCGCTCGGAAGCAGCCGGGGAGGCCGCGTTCCGAATGGACACTTACACATTGCGTTTAGTTCCCGCGCGAACATGCCCGCACAGCTCACTAAGTGAGTGTCGGACTGATCCAGCGCCGTGAGTACTAAACAGCGACTGTCAAAGACTACCCCGTAGCGGGCACAAAATACAAACCACGCTTTTTGTGCCCGCGTGGCGTAGCCCTAAGACGTGCGTCGCCGTGCTACGCGGCGTCGGCCACGCCCAGACTTAGCGCGCGACTTTTCCTTGTGCGCACCGCTCGCGGAAGACTGCTTCTGCCCGGCGTTATCCTGCGCCTTTGGGGCCTTGGCGCTTGCCGACGCCCCCTTCTTGCGCACCGCCCTCTTCTTTCCGCGGCGCAGCACCTTGGTATCGCCCGTGGTCGCCCGCTGGCCAGCACCGGAACGATCCGGCGAGCCATCCTGCTGCGTCGAACGGTCTCGGGTGGTCTTCGCTACCTTCGGATTCTCTGCTACCGCCTTTTTAGGAGCGGCCTGGCGCACGGCACGGCGACGCCCACGGCCCTTGCCACCGGCGCGCCCCGCGCATGCGGCGCCAGCGGCCTTTTCATGGCGCTGCTCGGCGGACCCGCCCGCCTGCTTGTGCTCGTGCTCCTGCGCCTTTTCCTTGACCTCATGCGGGACGCGCGAGGTGCTCCGGCGCTTGGCCGGCTGGGTGCGCACTGAGCGACGGCGGCCACGCCCGCGAGCCTTGCGCTCTTCGCGCGAGGCCTTCTGTCCGTGCTGGGCTTCAGCCCCGCTAGCGTTACCGTCGC